>JBAXJQ010000011.1:0-36958 GCA_037137775.1 Candidatus Falkowiibacteriota bacterium
TATGGTCATATCTTAGCCCAGACGGAGTAAAAGCAATAATTTCTTGAATCCAGCTTTTTATAAATTCTCATATTTAGCAAGACTGGCTCTAATTTGTCAGAATGCTATAATTAGGTCAGATAATTAATAATCTTGATTTTATGGTAAAAGTTGAAAAATTGGGTTTGATTTTAGAACCAACACAGAATGTGTTTGAAACGCGGGCAGTATTGAACCCAGCTGTTTTTCAAAATGGCGATGATGTTCATATTATATATCGCGCTTTAGATGAAAATTATTTATCGTGCCTTGGCTATGCTCGCTTGTCTGGGCCAACCACGGTGGTAGAGCGCTGGAACAAGCCCTTTATGTCGCCAAAGCTGAAAGCGGAGAGCAAGGGTATGGAGGATCCCCGAATTGTTAAAATCGAGGATACGTATTATATGACCTATGTAGCTCATGACGGCAAGAATGCGGTATCGTATTATGCTGAAGGTCCGAGCCTGTTCGAGCTAAAGCGAAAGCACTGCATCAGCCCGAAGATAATGTACAAAGAGGCGGGTGAGATTTTTCGCTATCAAAAACTAAAAGACGATTATTATTTTTACGAAGCGTTTTATAAAGAGTTTGGTGGTAAGAATGTGCTAATTTGGCACAAAGATTGTGTTCTTTTTCCAGAGAAAGTGAATGGTGACTTTAAAATGTTACAGCGGATTTTACCAGACATTCAGATTATTAGCTTTAATGATTTTAGTCAGTTGAAAGAAAAGTATTTTTGGATCCATTATCTTTTAGATGAACTGGGTGACAATGTGGTTTTAGAGAGCGAGTACACGTTTGAAGAACGTAATGTCGGCGGAGGCTGTCCACCAATCAAGACACCGGACGGCTGGCTGATGATCTATCATGGCGTGCATGAAACTAATCAAACCCGAATTTACAGTGCCGGTGCTGCCTTGCTTGATTTGGAAAATCCAGGCAAATTAATTGCGAAATTAAAAACACCATTGTTCACGCCGACTAATGAAGCGGAATCAACAGGTATGGTGAATAATGTGGTATTCCCAACTGGCACAGCTCAATTCGGTGATGATTTGTATATCTATTACGGTGCAGCAGACACCCGTATTACTGTGGCCAAGGTAAGCATGAAAGAACTTTTGGCTGAACTTAAAGCCAACCCGTTTGTCAAAGAAACGTAGTTTTTTTGACCGATAAGGTAATAAATAAGTAAAAATATATGGGAGTAAGATCTAATTTTACGTGCAATAAATGTGGTAATATATTTGCTGCAACAATTGGCAATTTGCGCGGTGCATACGAGGTAAGATGTATGGATTGTGATGAACATTACTATTCAGAGATTGAAATAGTAGAAGCGATTTGTAAAAAGTGTGGTGGAAAAATGGGTAATAAAATTACATCACCAATGTGTCCTAAGTGTAAATCGCGTGATAATGTTCAAAATGACACTTTGATCTATCTGGATTAATGAGATAAAAATTTTAGGTGCAATCAATTTTACACAGCCATGCTTGACAAAAGAATGGCTTTGTGCTATTTTTAGAGTATTAATTTAATCAGATTCGAATCTCTTACTATATCCGTGTTATCCATAAGGCATAGGTGGTCCCAGAGAAATCGGGTCACCTATTTTTTATGTCAGAACAAACTGAAAACGAACAGATTTTATTTAAAGAGTTAGGCATTGGCGCCACTCTTTTGGGCGTACTTGCCAAACTTGGCATTGATACGCCAACACCTATCCAACGCCAAGCTATTCCGGCCGCACTTTCCGGTCAGGATTTAATTGGTATCGCCCAAACCGGCACCGGCAAGACTCTTGCCTATGGTTTGCCCATGCTTGAGCGTATTGCTGGCGGCAAGGGCAGAGGCTTGGTTTTAGTACCGACTCGCGAGTTAGCACAGCAGGTAAACGACAGCTTGATGCGCGTAGCTGGCGAATTCGGCTTGCGCACTGCGGTCTTGATTGGCGGTGAACCGATTGGCAAACAAATTCAACAACTGAACACCAAGCCACAAATTGTCATTGCTACGCCAGGGCGCATCATCGATGCTGCCAAGCGCGGATTAGTCAAACTGAACACCTTTACCGTTTTGATTTTGGATGAGGCGGACATGATGCTTGATATGGGCTTTTTACCACAAGTTGATGAAATCATTAATCAAATTTCTACCGATCGTCAGACTATGTTGTTTTCGGCTACCATGCCATCAAGCATCGTTAAGTTGGCTCGTACCCATATGCACTTACCGCTTCATATCGAAGTGGCGCCATCAGGCACAGCAGCAGAAAATGTCGATCAAGAAGTGTATGTCGTCTTGCGCGAAGAAAAATATAAACATTTACAAAATATCTTGGGTGAATTAACTGGCTCGGCTTTGGTTTTTACTCGCACCAAGCATGCTGCCAAAAATTTAGCCCGCAATCTACATCGTGACGGCTTGGCAGTTTCAGAAATCCATTCGAATCGCACACTCGAACAACGCAAGGCAGCGTTGGCTGGTTTCAAGTCTGGCAAGTTTCGCGTCTTAGTGGCAACAGATATTGCTGGTCGCGGTATTGATGTAAAGGGTATTGAGATGGTAGTGAATTATGACTTGCCAGATAATCCCGAAGATTATGTCCATCGCATTGGCCGGACAGGTCGAGCAGGGAAGACTGGTCGGGCAATTTCATTTGCTATTCCAAGTCAATGGAAAGAAATTAAGGATATTGAAAAATTGATTAAACAAGATTTATCTTTGACAAAATTTGCCGAGTTAGAAACCGCGCCAGCGCCAAGGCGAGTTAGCTTTGGTATGCGGGGTGGTCGCAAATTTCGTTCTACTGGCGCCTCAATCCGTTCTAGCGCACCGGTTCGACGGTAGTTTAGTGGTTGTTATGTAACAGCAAATTTGGTATAATTGGGTTATGGACAAAATCGATACAGTGATAATCAATTATTATCTAAAAAATAATTTGTCAGTTCAGCAAATTGCAGACAAAAGCGGTTTTAGTTATCATAAAATAAAGTATATATTAGATAAAAATGGTATTGTCAGAAGAAATATAAACGAGGCAATAAGACAATTAAATGTAACAAAATATAATAAAAAAGAATACAATTTTAAAAAAAATTTATCTGATGTTGAACAGCTCTTGAAAATTGCCGGCGTTATGTTATATTGGGGCGAGGGCACAAAGGCGGGACGAACCGTAACAATTAGTAATAGTGATCCAAAAATGATAAAGATGTTTATGCGGTTTTTGGTTAGTATTTGCGGGGTGGATAAAAAACGAGTAAGAGCAGTTCTGCATTATTATTCCAACCAAGATGAGTCAAAATTAATTAGTCACTGGTCAAAAGTAATTGGTTTAAATAAAAATCAATTTTGTAAATCATTTTTACACAGTATACATAGCGGAAGCTACAAAAAAACTTCAGAATATGGTACACTTTCTTTGCGATATTCTGATAAAAAATTACTTTCAGAGATAAATGGGTTGATTGAGAATTATATTAATGAAATATTGCCAGCTTAGCTCAATTGGTAGAGCAATGCTTTTGTAAAGCATGGGTTACGGGTTCAAGTCCTGTAGCTGGCTCACTAAAAAAGTCCAAATTTTTACTTTGGACTTTTCTTGTTTCTATGTCGAAATTAACCTACAAATTATATCATCTTGGCTGCAAAGTAAATCAATACGATGCTGGTAGTCTGATTGGTCAACTGGAAGGCCTTGGTTTTGAGTCGGCAAAAAATGAGGCAGATTTGGTTTTGGTAAATACTTGTACGGTAACGCAAACGGCGGTTAAAAAAGATTTGCGGATGGTGGAGCGGGCACGCAAAGAAAATCCTAACGCTAAAATTGCGATTACTGGTTGCTTGCCCGTAAATTATTTGGCCGAGGCAGAACAGGCCGGGGTGGATTATATTGCCGGCGTGGGGCAGAGTGAGGTGTTGCTTAAAAAAATAAAGAAAGATTTTAAATTGGAAGAGGTGTTAAATTGTGTCAATTTGCTTTCGGACCAATCGGATCGCTCGCGGTATTTTATGAAGGTGCAAGACGGCTGCCGCCAGTTTTGTTCTTATTGTATTATCGCCCATAATCGCGGACCGTTACGGAGCGAGTCATTGGATAAAATTTTGGTTGAAGCCCGAGAAGCAATTATTCATGGTTTTAAGGAATTTGTGTTGTGTGGCATTCATCTTGGATTGTACGGTGTAGATGTAATCGGTGCAGAAAAAATTAACTTAGTATATTTATTAAAGCAACTGTTAGCCTTGCCCGGCATGGGCCGGATTCGGATGAGTTCAATTGAGGTGACTGAAGTGACTGATGAATTGATTATGTTGATGATGACGAATCGAAAAATGTGTCGACATTTGCACATCCCATTACAGTCGGGTAATGATAAGATTTTAAAATCAATGAATCGGCCGTATACGACAGAGTATTTTAAAAAAAGAATTGAGGCAGTTCGAATAGCAATGCCTGAGGTGGCAATTACCACGGATGTGATTGTTGGTTTTCCGGGTGAATCCGAAACAGATTTTGCCGAGACGTTGGATTTTTGCGATCAAATTAATTTTTCTAAAATTCATGTTTTTCCGTATTCAGCGCATGAAAAAACTCCAGCCGCCAGTTTTCCTGGGCAACTTGATAATAGTATAAAAAAACAACGCGCCCGGGCGTTGCAAACATTGAGTGACGACTTAGAAAAAGCGTATTTAAAAAGTTTTATAAATAAAGAGATTGAAGTGGTAGTGGATGCGCGGAGTGATGGTAATAAGCATCGGGGCAAGAGTGAATATTATTTTGATGTGGAGTTTGAAAGCGAAGCGGATGTAAAAACTGGCGATTTGATAAAAGTAAAATTTTGGCAAGCATTGAAATAGCAGAGAAAAAAAACTGCCCCTCCTCGCAGTTTTACTATCGTTTATGCTGATAGCTTGTGCGAGAAGGGGGTTGAAGGAACAGTTACGGGAGCCAAACGAGCATGTTTTGTCCCTGGAGGAACGGCACGGAGTTGCCGTCTGAATCAACGGCAGATATGTCTGTTATTAACGTCTGAATTTGCCCATGGGCAGGGTAGTTTCCTGTGATGTCAGACTTTAACGAGACAGTTAATATCGACTCGCTCGGCAGTGTTGTCCTGGCTTTAAGTGTAACCACGCCGCTCATGTGCGGCTGATTGTCAATGTAGTAGGTTTCACCCGTTGCCTGGGTTACGGTGTCGCTTATGGCGAAGGCGCCATTATTCTGCATCGCAATGAAGTTCGACAGGTAGGCAGCGTCAAAGACCCTGGTTGTCATCGATGAAATCGTGACCGGTTTTTTGCAGGTTGACACGATGTTGACAATGGCAATGGCGGTGTTGGCCGCCCCACGGGTGGGTTGCGGCGAAAAACTGGCAGGTGGTGCCATAACGTAGCATGCGCCTTGATCGGAGGCGAAGATGGCGTCAATTTTGATTACCCCAGGAGGCGGCCAGGCTATTTCGATATAGCCCTTAGTGTCGAGTTCGTCCACCAAGGAAAGGAGGTCGAACATGAACGTAGCCGAATATTGGTTGGTGTTGTGGTCGGTAATTCTGATTGTGGTCTTGTTGACAAACTCTGCCGTATTTATTGGGACTTGGCAGGAGATTTGGCCATCGTTGTCAACAGATACGCCGCCATCACCAGTGGCAAAACTGGGATTGCTGGAAGTGAAATCCATAACGTATTGTTGACCTGGTTTATATACTCCAGGCACATTGGTCGGTCTGGCATTGAGCCAAACGTAGGGTTTGTTCTGGATGACCAGAGTAACCCTGGAAATGGCGCCGGCATTAACAACTACTCGGGCAGAGGCTTCATAAAGAATTGCCCCACCTTTACTGTAGAAATTTGCAGAGAGAGCGTAAGTACCCGGTTGGGCAAAAATGTTGCCGAATACCGATCCATTCTGCACTGGCATCGTGGTGGTGTCAGCGATGATGAAGTTCACCTCATCTGTCAGGCAGAATGTAACGTGGTCGATTTTCTGACGAAGTTTGAGTTCGTCTGAATAGGCCACGAGCGCCACTGTCTTTCCGGCTGATTTTATTGTCGAATTAGTCGGTTGCCAAAGCTGGATGTTGATTGGGATGGTGCCTTTGGGGGCAGCAGAAGTGGTTTGCCCTGTGTTGGAGGTGGGGGCAGCAGAAGTGGTTTGCCCTGTGTTGGAGGTGGGGGCAGCAGAAGTGGTTTCGCCACAACCGCTCAAAAGACCGGCCAACATTGTTACGATTACCGCGAAAAATGCGGCCGCCGACATTGTTCTTGTCCTGTTTTCCATAACTTCCTCCTGTGGGTTTGCCTCGTTGACGTACGAGGACTTGGTAGATTGTTGAGTTTTTAAAAATCTCTCTTGTTAAAGTCTCCTTTCTCTTGAATTGGCGCAAAAGCGCAGGGTTGAATTGTTTAACAAAATACCGATAACCATAGCATATTAGTTTAATTATGTCAATAGTAATGGATATTTATTGGCTAATATTATAAAAAAAGCCTCAGGCAAGGTGCCCGAGGCGGAAAGAGTGTGTGTGAATTGTTAAATTCTGGGTTTTTTTCGCGCCTGACAAATTAGTTTTCTTATTTCATCAAGCGGTGAATGTTCGCCGGTTAAAAAGCGTCCGTTACGGTTGCTGATTTCTTTGGCAGAAAGCTTTAGTGAGGTGTTAAAATCTCGGATGTGTCGACAGGGAATGATCGGCACCTCAACCAATTTAACCCCTTTTTTGGCCAAAATAGAGCTCATGCAAACCGTTTGAGGTTGACTCCAATAAATCGAATGCCCGCTTAAAATGACGCCACGAACGCTGGCCTCAAAGGTCTCAAGTGGCAAGCCATTAATCAAAAGCGTGTTGATGGGAGCAGAGCTAATGGGATGTAGGGCGTTTAAGGTAATGGAGATGGATTCTTGGGGGTAGCTTAGTGGCACTAATTTTACTGCCCAGGTTTCTAGCATCAGTGCTAAGGATGGATCGAATAAATGTAATGACACCACTAATTGTTGGCCGGATTGGTTAAGTGTGTGAGTGGCTGTTGGATTAGTTAAGCTTTTTCGAAGCTTTTTACTTAGCTCATCTGATCGATCACGATTTTTCACTCGCATTAAAATACCTCCTCATGTAGAATGATCAGCACATAATAACTAAATCATAATTAGCAATAAAAATCAACGCCCCGGAGGTTGTCCAGGGCGGTTAGGCTGAGTCGATGTGGCAGTTTATGCCAAATATTGACTCAGGGGATATTTTTTATTCTGGGAGGCATCCAGCAAGGCGCGGTTAACATCCACGAAGTGCCAGTTTTGCGGGCGGCCTTTGTAATCGATGACTCGAGCCTTTACTGCGCGATAGAAGGTACGTCCGTTACTGATCGTAATGGGCACGGACCAATCTAGCACCTGTCCTTTGTTCCGGTTGGTTTCATAGCTCGAAATCAAGGTTTTGTGATCATCGGCCAGGTCGTGGTTAAGATAGGTGGTCTTGATGGGATGCAGAGTGGTAAGCCAGTAGTTACCAACCCGACTGGTAATGCCTTCGGACGTGAGATTCACTGAGGCATTGGCAGATTGGTAAACCGCATTACCTGATTTGAACATACCACTCAAGATGAGTTGGTACATACCAGGGCTGATGCCTACAATCTTTAAGCATGATATTGGTGAACTTTCTTTGTCCTGAGCATTTAGCGTGGTTGTTTGCCAATTCTTCCCGTCGAAGAACTGAACGATGAACTTGTCAAGAAAGAGCCTGTACGAGGGGTCGCTGTAGCCAATCTCTAGATACAAAGTTGTGCCGTCCTGGTTAAGGGTGATTTTTGAGGTTGGTTTTTGACACGCGATGACAATTTTTTTCTTAATACTCGGGCCGAATCTGATTGGATTTCTCATGTCATCCTCCTTGGGGTGACTGTAATGGCTATAATACAATACTATGCCTAAGTTGAATAAAAATCAATATAGCAAAAAAGGAGATATTTTTTAGGGTTGCACCAAAGTTAAGTATCAAGTAAACTGATATTAGCTATGACTAGTCTAAAACTTTACAATACACTTACTCGAAAAAAAGAAGAATTTAAGCCCATTGGTAAAATTGTGGGGCTGTATACCTGTGGCCCAACGGTCTATAATTATGCCCATATCGGCAATTTACGAACTTATTTGTTTGAAGACTTTTTGCGACGCACCCTTGAATATAATGGCTTTGCGATTGAGCATGTGATGAATATTACTGATGTTGGTCATTTGACTGGTGATATGGACATGGGTGAGGACAAACTCGAAATGGAGGCAAAGCGCGAAAACAAAAACGCATGGCAACTAGCAGAGTTTTATACCAACGCATTTAAAGCCGATACGGAGAAATTAAATATCTTACCACCTGATATATATTGCAAAGCAACTGACCATATTGCTGAGCAAGTTGAACAAATTAAACAACTCGAAACTAAAGGCTACACCTATCGGACCACCGATGGCATTTATTTTGATTCCAGTAAATTTAGTAATTATAACAAACTTTCTCATTTGCCCTTGGAACAGTTGCAAGAAGGCGCTCGCGTAGAAAAAAATGAAGAGAAAAAAAATGCGACTGATTTTGCCTTGTGGAAGTTTTCGGTCGAAGGCGAACAGCGGCAAATGGAATGGCCAAGTTCTTGGGGCGTTGGCTTTCCGGGTTGGCACATCGAATGCTCAGCCATGAGTTTGAAATATTTAGCAGGCAAACTTGATATTCATTGCGGGGGTGTTGATCATATTAATATTCATCACACTAACGAGATTGCCCAAGCCGAATCCGCCACGGGGAAGAAGTTTTTTAATTATTGGTTGCACGGCGCCTTTTTAAATATTGCTGGTGGTAAGAAAATGGCTAAGAGTGATGATAATTTTTTAACTCTGAGTAAAGCGATAATTGAAAAGGGTTTAAATCCTTTAGTATATCGCTTTGCCGCCTTGCAGACGCATTATCGCAAGCCAATGGAATACAAGCCAGAAGCGTTAGCGGCTGCTGCGCGTGGCTTGCAACATTTGTATAATCAAGTACGCCAACTTGGAACTGAAACTAATGAAGTTATCCCAAATTTTAAAATGCAGTTTTTAGCAACAATCAACGATGATTTGAATATGCCAAAGGCCATGGCGGTGGTTCAGGATGTTCTAAAATCAGACGCAATCCTGCCAGATAAGCTAGCTACAATCTATGATTTTGATCGGGTGTTAGGCTTGCGGCTCGATTTGGCAAATGATATTGACCAAGTACCAGCGGAAATTATTTTACTTAAGGAAGAGCGGGAGCGGGCACGAGCCAATAAAGAATGGCAGCGGGCAGATGAGTTAAGAAAAAAAATCGAGGGGCAAGGTTTTATTTTGGAGGACAGCTCGGAGGGCAGTCGCGTGCGCCGAGCTGAATAAATTTTTTTATCATGCGAAACAGCGCTCATGACCATGCGTTTCACCACTTCTTGCAGAAGAAGGAAATGAACGGCATTTATTTATCATACGGTATCCAGAGTTTTGCAGCTGGGTTGATTTCGCTGTTCGTGCCAGTGTATTTGTATAAACTGGGTTACAGCATACCAATGGTAATGCTGTATTATTTTTTTCTGCCAATCTATTTTGTGATCTTTGCCTATGGCGGGGCAAAGTTAGTAGCCAGTTTGGGGGTGAAGCGAGCAATGTTGGCCTCAATTGTCATGGAAATCGTATTATTTTTGGGGTGGCGTGGGATTGATTATCAACCGATGTTGTTTTACATTTTGCCGCCTCTCCATGCCTTAAAGACGATGTTTTTTGCTTATAGTTTTCATCTGAATGTGTTGGATCATTCAGATCAGCAACATCGTGGCCGTCAGGTTTCTGCGTTGCAATTTGCCGCATTGGCCGGTAATTTGTTAGCGCCCATGTTTGGCGGTTTAGTCATTTACTATAGTAGTTTTTCCGTGTTGTTTATTTTGGGCAGCCTGATTTTACTTAGCTCTATGCTACCGCTTACTGGTGTTAAGGCTGAACCAGCTCAAGTAAACTTTAGCAAATACTCGTTGTTTTCTAATATTTTTAAAAAACAAATGCGTCCATTGGCATATAGCTATTCTGGCTATGCCATTGAAGATTGGATAGGATATGTTTTATGGCCAATATTTTTAACGGTAATTTTGGTAAAAGTTGAATCTATCGGGTTAATCTCATCGCTAACTGCGATTATTAGTTTTTTACTATTTTATTTGCTTGGACATTTGGCAGACCGAGGTGATCGTCGAAGCTTGATTAAAATTACCACCTGGCTTTATTTTTTAGGCTGGATTGGACGGATGTTTGCCAATTCATTCGGCTCGGTTTTAGTGATTGATAGTTATAAAAAAATATCCGGTCAAGCTTTACAGGTGCCATGGTCTGCCTATTCGTATGATTTAGCCGCCAAAACCAACCATTTTAAATTTATCGTTGAGCGGGAAATTATATTTGACTTAAGTCGGGTAATTGTTATACCATTTGTAATCTTGATATTTATTATCAATATTAACCCGTTTTTTTGGAGTTTTTTAGTTGCCGCCATTGCCTCGTTATTCTATATGGCCTTGAGTCGGGCAACAGCGGAAGCTGAGCTACCACAAGATATTAAAATTGTTGCAGATGACTAATTTTTGGCAAAGCCTTAAAAAACCGATTTATGCGTTAGCGCCAATGGCGGGCATCACCGATAGCCCGTTTCGTTTATTGTGCCGTGAGTTCGGTGCCGACGTTGTCTACTCTGAAATGGCTTCGGTGGCAGCACTGCAGTATAAACCGGATAAAACGATGGCTATGTTGCGTTTTTTGCCAGAGGAGCGGCCTTATGTAGTACAGCTTTTTGGTAAACACCCAGAACAATTTGCGCGTGCGGCAAAATATTTATCAGAGCAACTTAATGTTGACGGGTTTGATATTAATTTTGGTTGCCCAGTGGCCAAGGTTCAAAAACAAGGTGCGGGAGCAGTTTTAATGGGTGACCCACTACTGGCTCGAGAAATTGTGCAGGCAGTAATCGAAAACACTACGCTGCCAGTCTCGATTAAAATTCGCGCTAGAATGGAGAAGGGAGAAGGTGATGTAAAAAAAAGAATTGATGCCTTAGAATTTTTAACCGCGCTCGATGGTCTGCCTATTGCCGCGGTAATGATTCATGGTCGTTCAATGGCGCAAGGCCATAGCGGTCCAGTGGATACGAGCGTAATTCGTGAGGCTCGAAGTCTGGTAAAGGGAGTCTTGCTTGCCAATGGTGGCGTGACGGATATTACCTCGGCGCAAACGTTATTGTCCGAAACCGGTGCAGATGGACTCGGCATAGCGAGAGGCGCACTGGGTCGGCCATGGCTTTTTGCGGAATTACAATCCGGCAAACGAAACCCAATTACAGAGGAGGAGATTTTTTCGTTAGCATTGCGCCAAGCAGAAATGATGGAGTCATACGGTGGCATTGCAGCGATAAAAGAAATGCGTAAGCATTTGTGTTGGTATGTAAGTGGTTTGCCCAATGCCACGGAATTACGGCGGCAATTGGTGCAGGTGAATACTGTTGATGAAATTAAAACGATATTAAAAAAAGAGGCCTAAGCCTCTTTTTTTAGGAGAATATTTTTATAACCATTTTTTGCGACGGAAGACCAGGATAATGCTCAAAGCGACAACCATCATCATGGTAAGTAGTATCCAAAAGCCACCAGGGCTATCAATAAAAGGTGTGTCAACAGCATGAACACCAAAGATGGCGACAAACAAGGTAAGATAAAAACTAATTAAGGAAAAAATCGTCAAAAACTTCATAGTGTCGTTCAGTTTGTTGTTCATGAGCGACTGGTTGGTGCTGTTCAGTATCTCTACAATATCTTTTTGGCTTTCAAGAATTTCCCAGATATTAATTGAATGTTCAATTAGGTTTTTATAATAGCCTTTCAGTTGCTCGGCCGGTATTAGCCGGCTTTTTAATTCCATAAATTTGGTAATGATTTTTTTGTGGCTATGCATGATTTTATGGAAGCTGACAATGTTGTGGCGCAGAGTTAAGATGTTGGAAACGGCTTGGCGTTGGTCTTGGCTAAAAATTACTTCTTCGACCTTGTTAATGGCCAAACTATTTTCATCTAACAGGGGATAACAAGAAATCATCAACTTTTCTAAAAGTTCATATAACAATACGGCAGTTGATTCGAATTGAAAGGTTAATAGTGAGTCCCCGTCTTTTTTACACCGACTGAAAAAATCGTTTAAGGCGGTTAAGTTGCCATTGTGAATGGTAACCATGTAGCCATGTTTTAAAAAGATATCCACCTCAGTTGAGGTGACGGTGCCGTTTAAATATATTGGAAACTGCAAGATGACAAAAATATAGTCATCAGTATGTTGAATTACCGGCCGCTGAGCAAAGACATTGGCCGATGAGGCATGTAGATGTGGTAATTGAAAATTAAACTGCTTGCGCAAGAATTCAATTTCCCGCTTGCCCGCATTAGTAATATTAATCCAGGTCGTTTTTTTGTTAACGGTTCTGGGATTGTTAATTTCCACAATTTGAATATTGCGGGTGATTTTTTCCTCCTTGATTTCTTTTGCCATAGAGTACGTATGTTGTCTATATTATCGCACAAAATTACTATCAATGCAAAGCAGGTTAACAAGTTTTTATGTTTTGGTTAATTTGTGGTATAATAATATTACTAAATTTTAGTTTTGATTCATGGTGGCAGAGCTAACACAAAAGGAACAGCAAGAAAAAATCGATTTAGCCAAATCGCGAGAAGTTTTGCCTACAAAAGAGCAGGTTGTTACTCCTGAATTACCACCAACTCCTGAAAAATCTATCGAAGGGGTTGGTTTGGATCGGGCATTGCCTACTATTGATGAGGGTGGTGGCTCTAGCGAGCAAGCAGCTGCCCCCTTGATTACTCCAGTTAACCCCGTAACCGAGGCAGAAGTAAAAGCGATTGAACATGTCATGGAGGATGGCTTGGCTGATTTGTATATGAAGATGCCAACAGACAGCCAGGCTAAATTTAGACAATTGGGCGAGCAGACAGCCAGGCAAATAAATGTTTTGTTGCATGAATCAAAACTGCAGATAAAAAAAATTGTAAAGTTGTTGATTGAATGGTTAAAGGTGATACCGGGCGTTAACCGTTTTTTTCTAGAGCAAGAGGCTAAAATAAAAACCGACGAATTATTGCGGTTGTATAAAAAATAATCCATGGATCAATTCGGACAAATACCAGTTGAGGCAGCGGCCGCAGGACCAAATCAGGGCATGGTGCTCTTAATTGCGTTTGGCGTCTTTTTTGGTATTATTTTTGGCTCAATCGGTATAATTTTTTTAATTCGGTTCATTATTCGGTATCGCGCGCGGCACACTCAGTATTTTGATCATGTTATTTTTAAAGTCCGTCTGCCTAAAGAAAAACCAAATGATAAAGAAACAAATCTGACCGTACAAATGGTGCGTGAAGAAATTGCACGAGGGGAGACATTATTTGCTTCAATCGGGGGCTTGCGAGCAGAGCGGGGCATTACGCCGTGGTTGTATGGCCGTAAGGATCATTTTGCGTTTGAAGTGGTAGCCAGTAACAAGCAAATTCTTTTTTATATTTCTGCACCGCGTATTTCTGCTCGATACATCGAACAGCAAGTGCAAGCCCATTATTCTGAAGCGGTAATGGAAGAGGTGAAAGATTACAATATTTTTTTACCACATAATCAGGTGGCTATTGGCTGGCTTAAGACCAAGAAGAATTACGTTTTCCCCATTCGTACGTACAACAAAATGGAGACTGATCCGATGAACTCTATTATTAATGTTTTGTCTAAGTTAGAAGAAAACGAAGCCCTGGCAATTCAGTATATTGTTCGTAGTGCTAAGGGGTCCTGGCATCGACGCGCCAGCCAAATATTTAGCAAAGTAAGAAAAGGCAAGCCAATCACTGAGGCAATGAATGATGGTTGGCTGCACGAGCTCTCTAGTGTGTGGAATACTCCCAGTGCTGCCGACAAGCAGAAGATGCAGAGCAATATGTACAAACAGAATCCAATGGATGAGCAGATATTGAAAAACTTGGAAGAAAAAAATGCCAAAGCAGGGCTAGATGTTAATATTCGAGTGATTATTAGTGCACCAGATCAATCGCACTGTCAATTGTATTTAGATAACATTATCGGTGCTTTTTCCCAATACAATCTCTATGAATATGGTAATGTTTTTAATAATAAGATGAATGCGTTTACCAAAACATTTCGCCATCGTCGTTTAGTTAATGATTATATTTATCGCCGCTTTGATGAGAAGTTTAGTTTTTTATTGAATACCGAAGAGCTGGCTAGTTTGTTCCATTTGCCACTACGGTGGACCGAAACACCAAACATCGTTTGGTTAACAGCCAAAAACGCACCAGCACCAACTACCTTACCAGAGGAAGGCATTATTCTTGGTCGCAACATGTATCGGGGTATCACCAAGGACGTGCGCATTAAACGTGATGATCGCCGTCGGCATACCTATATTATTGGTAAATCTGGCGTGGGTAAATCGGTCTTGTTGGCTTCGATGGCGATCCAGGATATTTTAAACGGCGAGGGTGTAGGCGTTATTGATCCACACGGCGACTTAATTGCCGATATTTTAGAACGGATACCACCAGAGCGTGCCGAAGATGTGATTCATTTTGCGCCAGCAGATATTGAACGGCCCATGGCCTTGAATTTAATGGAGTTTGATCCGCGATACCCCGAGCAGAAAACATTTGTGATCAACGAGATGATTAAGATTTTTGATAAGTTGTATGATTTAAAATCGACCGGCGGACCAATTTTTGAACAATACATGCGCAACGCTATGCTTTTGGTAATGTCTCATCCAGAGAGCGGCTCGACGTTAATGGAAATTCCAAAAGTTTTGGCTGATGCAGATTTTAGACGCTACAAGATTAGTATGTGTAAAGATCCGACCGTGGTTGATTTTTGGCGCAAGGAAGCAGAAAAAGCAGGCGGCGATGCGGCCTTGGCTAATGTGGTGCCGTACATTACCTCCAAGCTGACGCAATTTATTTCCAATGATATGATGCGGCCGATTATTGCCCAGCAACATAGTTCGTTTAATTTGCGCGATGTGATGGATAAGCAGAAGATTCTGTTGGTTAGCTTGCCCAAAGGGCAGGTGGGTGAGATGAATGCGTATTTATTAGGTATGATTTTGGTTGGCAAGATTTTAGTTGGTGCGTTGTCACGCACGGATATACCCAAGGAGCAACGCAAAGATTTTTATTTATACATCGACGAGTTTCAAAATTTCACAACTGATTCGATTAACTCAATTTTGTCCGAAGCGCGTAAATATAATTTGAATTTGATTATTGCCCATCAATATCTCGGTCAATTGGTTAAAGGGCAAGATTCTTCAATTAAAGATGCGGTATTTGGTAATGCTGGCACTTGGGTTAATTTTAAGATTGGCTCGGAAGATGCCGAGGAAATGGCAAAGGAATTCGCACCTGTATTTAATCAATACGATCTTATCAATGTTGAAAAGTTTACCGCATATATTAAATTATTGATTGATAACAGCGCCGCGCGACCTTTTTCAATGAATACTATCTGGCCATTACCAGGTGTGGTTCAGCCAGGCTTGGCTGACAGAATTCGTACACTGAGCCGTTTGAAGTATGGCCAAGATCGAAACATTGTTGAAGCGGAGATTATGCAGCGGGCTGCGATTTAAAAATACTTATGGCAATAAAAAAACAAGTCATCGTTTTAGTAGATGATGATAAATGGATTACGGATTTATACAGTGAGCGGATGCACCGAGCAGGATTTTTGGTGCAGGTGGCGCATTCCGGTAAGACGGGTCTTAGGTTGGTAAAAAAATATCAGCCTGAAGCGGTTTTGTCGGACATAGTAATGGCAGGCGGGGATGGATTTTGGCTAGTCAAAAAAATTAAACAAGATAAAGTCTTACGCCACATTCCGGTTATTGGTTTAAGCAATCTCTCAAATACTAAAGATCGTCATGCATTTTTGAGTTTGGGCGGTGATGGGTTTTTTATTAAGGCCGATTTAACGCCAGTGGAGATAATACATAAAATTAAACATGCTATTTCTGCCCGAGCCGAGCTCATCGCTAAAATAAAGCCAAAACCAATCAAGCGCACAAAAGTTGAATTGCGATCTAAAAATTTTGACGCCAAGCCAAAAAAAGTAATAACTAAAAAAACTATTATCAAAGCCAAGTCAGAACAAAAGAAAACAACGGTAAAATTGCGAAAAAATGTCTCTACATCGCCAGTAAAAATTGCCAAAAAACGAGGTCGACCGCCAAAAAGTACTTAGGCTTTACAAAATAGTATCATTCTAGTACTATAACAAAATCAAAAATAAAATAAGACAAAATTATGTTCGATCCAACCTTACCGTTTCTGTCTGACGACGAAACGACTGATTCTGACAATCAAATAATCGCAGGTGAAAATCAAACCACTCCACCTCCAACTGAGCTGTTAAAAGCTGACGATAATAAATTACAACTCGCTCGGAAGTTGTTACAAAATATAAGACAAAACACTGATCAGTTAGCTCATCTGTTAAATTTAGACGAAAAAATATTGTCCCAAGGCACTCGTACTTTTTTTGATCAGACCAAATCTGATTTTCATACCGATAGTCAAAACGAACAAAACGTAGTGATAGGCATATTTGACGGCGAAAAAATGATTGGCCCAGATGGCCGAACCTACTTGGTATCTGCAAATTATGCCTCCAAATCAAAATTAGTGGAGGGCGATGCGCTTAAATTGATTATTACACACAATGGTAATTTTATTTATAAGCAAACCGGACCAACCGAGCGGCAGCGTTTAGTTGGTAAATTATATCATCCCAGTGAGAATGAATTTGCAGTTAAGGTTGGTGAGCAGAGTTGGCGAGTGTTAACGGCGAGTGTTACCTACTTTAAGGGTGAGTTCGACGATGAAGCAGTGATCATGGTGCCAAAAAACGGTACGTCCAAATGGGCTGCCGTGGAGCATATTGTTAAAAAAGGACATGATTTACCTTTTGAGTCAAGTGTGCCCGATTCGTTTTTAGCTTGATTTATCCTCATATAATGATACAATTGGGTAAGCCTTTTGGCTTAGCCTTTTTGTTTTTATGTCTACACTTTATCGTAAATATCGGCCACAAAATTTTGCTGAGGTTTTTGGCCAAAATCATATCAAATTAGTACTGCAGCATGAACTCATTTCCAGTCAACTGGCTCATGCCTATTTGTTTTGTGGACCGCGGGCGGTGGGTAAAACTACCCTGGCTCGGGTTTTAGCTAAGGCGGTTAATTGTCTAAATCGTCAACCGGATCAGTTTGAACCCTGCGGCATTTGTCAAAGCTGTATCGATATCACTGCTGGGCGAGCGATGGATATTATAGAAATTGATGCCGCCAGCCACACTGGTGTGGATAATGTTCGCGAAAATATTATTGCCGGATCACGAGTATCACCATCGTTGTCAAAGCGTAAGGTGTTTATTATCGATGAAGTACACATGCTTTCAACCCAGGCCTTCAACGCCTTATTGAAGACATTGGAAGAGCCGCCCGAGTACATGTTGTTTATTTTGTGTACCACCGAGGCGCACAAAGTGCCAGCTACCATTATATCTCGTTGTCAACGTTTCGATTTTAAGCGCATCGGCTTAAGTGATATGGTGCGGAAATTGAGTCATATCGTCGGACGGGAAGGGGTAAAAGTCTCGAAAGAAATTTTAGAATCTGTCGCACGGCATTCCGATGGACACATGCGTGATGCGGAAAGCCTTCTCGGTCAGCTGGTGAATTTGGGTGACAAGGAAATAACTCAGGCCGATGCGGACTTGGTTATTCCCCGAAATGATTTAGCCGAGGTGATTACTTTCATCGAACTGCTTGCTAACAAAGATGCAGCTAATGGCGTGCGTTTAGTTAATCGATTGTTGGATGATGGTGTTGATTTACGCATATTTGTGAGTGATGCGGTGGAGATATTGCGCAAGCTGATGCTGTTAAAAATTAATCAAGAATTAGCAGATTGGCTAACAAGAGAATTAGGCACTAACCTTGAATTGCGCATGAGTCAATTAGCCGATCAATTATCACTTGAACAAATAAATGCGTATATCGATCAGTTAATGAAGACGAGCCAAGAATTAAAGAGCAGTTTTATTATTCAATTACCATTGGAGTTGGCTATAGTTAAATTAACCTTGTTGCGAGCCGTAGAAAAAAATACGCCGACTGCAGCAATGCCAATAAACGTAACCCAGCAATCTGCTCAAACATTTTCTACTCCCTCAACAGTGCCGCCGGTTACATTGTCGGCTGACGGCAGCGTTGATATTAATCAATTAATGTCGCGATGGGAAGAATTTTTAGTGCGAGTAAAACAACAAAATCACTCCTTGTCCGTTATTCTTCGCATCTGCCAGCCCAAGAGCGTGAACGGTAGCGAAGTGTGTTTAGCGTTTAAATATAAGTTTCATAAAGATCGTATCGCTGACCCCGCGGTTAAAGGATTGATTGAACGCGTGCTGCGCGAGACGTTTAATACGAGTTTAACAGTTGAGGCAGTAATTGATGAAAACTTAAATACAGAAATGCCACCAACAGGCACTGTTCCACCACCAACAAACGAGCAACTACCACTGTCCAACCAACCAGTTGATAACAATGAGCAATTAATTGATAATTTGTTAAAAACGTTTGGCGGAAAAGTTGTGAGCTAGATTTAATAATATCTATGGAGGAAAATAAAAAACCGAAAATCGCATTCGCGCTTGGTGGGGGAGGGGCACTAGGCATTGCCCATATTGGAGCATTGCAAGTATTGCACGAAGCTGGTATCGAACCAAGCTTGGTTGTGGGTACTAGTGTGGGAGCTTGTATGGGTGCTTACTATGCGCTCGGGCATGATTTGAAAAAACTAGAGGATGAGGTGGTGCGGGCATCACACCGTTGGGCACTTCGTCAATTGATTGATGTAAGCCTTTTACGCGGAGCGTTGCTTAAAGGAAAAAAACTTGAGTCGTTTTTAATTCGATTAGTGGGCGATCAGCCGTTTAGTAAAACAAAGATGCCAGTAATTGCGATTGCCACTGATTTGGCAACGGGTGATGCCGTGGTTTTGAGGCGCGGCAGATTGATACCGGCTTTATTGGCGAGTTCCGCTGTGCCAGGTATTTTTCCAGCGGTTAAAATGGGCAAGAAATATTTAATTGATGGCGGGGTGGTTTGTCCCACGCCGATCGAATACGCTTTGGCAGAAAAACCGGATTTGGTTATCGGTATCGATCTTTTTTATCGTCGAAATATAAAATTGGATCGTCAACCAAAATTAGCCGAGACATTAACCTTGGCGTATGAAATTATGCGCACGCAAGGTGATTTGGCCAGAACGTGTGTGGCCTCGCCCAAGGTGATTTGTATTAAACCAGAATTTAAACAATTGAATGTAGTGAGTAATTTTCGGTTCGATGATGGCATGGCTTATATTAAAGCGGGTAGAAAAGCGGCGACCGAGGCTTTACCTTATATTAAAGAAAAATTAGCAATATTGGCCAAAGATAACCGAGTAGGGGTTGTCAAAAATGGCTAAAGCAGTTATTATAGAAAAATCAAAATACATTTTGCGGGATCGTCTAAAGGTAGGACGACAGGTTCTGGCCCTGTTAATCTAGGTTCGAGTCCTGGTCCCGCAGCATAAAATAAATAAGATTAGCCTATATGGGCTAATCTTATTTATTTTTACAATTTTACACTCCTTTTTTATTTGTTGATTGCATCAAGGCAAAGCGGTTGCCTTCGGTGTCTTTACAGCTAGCGAACCAGCCAATATTTTTCAACTCCATTTTCTCTCTGGTGATTATGCCACCATTTTTTTTGACTGCTTCAATTGCTTTATCGATATCATCGACTTGAATGGTGCAATCAAAAGTATATAGTTTATTATCAGGTGGACGTTGATACAAGCCGCCGTTAATGCCTGGGCCTTTGTCTGGTTCACCAGAAACCAAACCCCAATAATCCATTGGGTCACCTTTTGCGGCGGACATCCAATTTTCAATTTTCCAGCCGAATGTTTCCTGATAGAATTTTTTTGCTCGTTCTATATCGTCGGCCTGGACTTCAAAATGTGTTACACGGTTCATATAATTAGTTTATGTTATAAAATATGTTAAGCTCTAAGCTTGTTGGCAAGGGAAATAACATTCTCAGTTAGTGCTAAAGCGTTTTTGGCGTGTGCCTCGGCACCTATTAGTTGCCCGTCTTGATCAAAAGCTGCCCAGACAGCAGGGACAACCACTTGATCGCGGACGCTATACATTCGTAATTCAGCAGCGACTAAACGAAGCTGTTCAACTGCCCTGGCACCGCCAGCAAAACCACCATAGCCCACAAAACCAATCGGTTTACCAACCCATTCTTTATAGGCGTAATCAATGGCATTTTTTAGCACAGAGGTGTAGCTGTGATTGTATTCGGGAGTAACAAAGATAAAACCATCGCCCGACTCTAATTTTTTTAGCCAACGATTTACTTCTGGGTTAGCGTGGTCGCCTTGGCGCATACCAGGTAGCTCAGCATCAGCGAATAGGGGTAGTGGGTAATCTTTTAAATCGAGTAGTTCAAAGTCGGCCGTATCGAGATTTTTTACGGTTTTCATGTACCATTCAGCAACTTTAATGCCAGCCCGACCTTCTCGGATACTGCCTAAAATTACTTTAATCTGTGGTTTATTCATGTTTATGATTATTGCTATCTTATATAATACGTCAAATTTTTGAATTTGTTACAAGCAAGAAACAAAATGCGAGTAATACTGTATGATAAGTATAAATTAAAAATATGAATGATTTTAAACAGGCTGAAAAAAAACAAATCGCCTATTTTGGTGGTGGTTGTTTTTGGTGCCTAGAAGCCTCTTTTAGAAATGTTAAGGGTGTGGCAGATGTGGTTTCTGGTTATGCCGGTGGCCACACTAGAAACCCGGCCTATGTAGAGATTTGCCAAGGGCATACTGGTCATGCCGAGGTAGTACAAATTGCTTATAACCCGGCCATTATCCCTTTTGAAACTTTGCTGCACATATTTTTTAGCATTCACAATCCTACAACCATAAATCGTCAAGGTAACGATATTGGCAGCCAGTATCGCTCAATTGTACTGTTTAATTCCGAACAACAGCAAATAATAGTCAAAAAAGTAGTACAAGAGTTAACTAAAGAAAAAATGTTCAGTGATCCGATCGTGACTGAAGTAGTGCCATTGTCTAAATTTTATAGAGCAGAAGATTATCATCAGCGATATTTTGAGAAAAACGCTGGCAGGGTATATTGTCAATTAGTAGTGCGGCCAAAAATTGAGTCTTTTCAACATCAATTTTCAGAATATTTTCAATAAAAATTGGGTAAATATCACAAATTTACTTTATTTTTTTTGAATTTTATGCGAAAATAAAGGTATATTCATAAACAATGTTATTATGCCGCCAACACAAACTACGCTCGTATTCTTGCAAAAAGATGATAATGTACTTCTTGGTCTTAAAAAGCGTGATTTCGGGGTAGGGTATTGGAATGGAGTCGGTGGTAAGTTGCAAGCGGGTGAAAGTGCCGTAGAGGCGGCAGTTCGTGAGACCACCGAAGAGCTGAACATTATTATTATGCCTCAGGACTTAATCCACGCTGGAGAGTTAGAGTTTCATTATCCTGGCCGTTCTGAAGACGATCTGATGCGACATGTCTTAGCCCATGTTTTTATTACCCGCGAGTGGCGTGACAATCCGCTTGAGTCCGACGAGGTTAAACCAGAATGGTTTAAAATAGATAAATTGCCATTTGAGCAAATGTGGGCAGATGACCCGTATTGGTTACCTCATGTTTTGGATGGTAAAACGGTTAAGGCAATTTTCACGTTTAATAATGACAACATAACAATTGCCGAGGCAAATGTTGAAGTATTATAAATCAAATATATGGCTACAAAAAAACAACAAACCGAACAAGAAGAGTGGCGCAAGGAATTTAAAGTTTCCGGCGATAAGCTGATGGCTAAAGTCCGTGAATTGATTAAAGAGGGAAATGCCCGTCGGATAATCATTCAAAACGCCAAGGGTAAATCGATTATCGAAATTCCATTAACCATTGGCGCAGTTGGCGTCTTAATTGCTCCTGTGGCAGCCGCTATTGGTGCGGTGGCAGCATTAATTGCGGAGTGCACGATCGTGGTGGTTAAAGATAAGCCAACAAAAAAATAGTATACATCAAAAACGCCCCGTCAATTGGCGGGGCGTTTTTACGTCGGTGAGGAATATTAAAAATCCAAATTTTCTACTTTTCGCGCATGCGTTTGGATAAAATGTTTACGTGGAGCGACTTCATCACCCATCAACATCTCAAAGGTTTCATTGGCCATGGCCGCATCTTCAACATTAACCTGTTTGGTAATACGACGGGCAGGATCCATGGTGGTTTGCCAAAGTTGTTCTGGGTTCATTTCACCCAAACCTTTGTAGCGCTGAATCATAATGCGACTTGGCTTGGCTGATTTACCTTTAAGATTATCTTCATCAGCTTCTTCGTCTGTTTCTTCGGCCTCAACCTCTATGGCTTGTCCGCCCATAGCTTTGATGTATTTTTCTTTTTCTGCATCTGAATACGCATATTGAACTGTTGTGCCTTTTTTAAGTTGATACAGTGGTGGCTGAGCGATATAAAGATGCCCGGAAGTAACCATGGGAGTAAAATGGCGATAGAACAAGGTTAAGAGCAGGGTGCGGATATGGGCACCGTCGACATCAGCATCAGTCATGATAATAACACGGTGATAACGTAGTTTTTCTAGATCAAATTGGTCGTCGATATTGGTGCCTAGGGCGATAACAAGATTTTTGATTTCGTTGTTGGCTAACATTTTATCTAAGCGGGCCCGTTCGACGTTTAAGATTTTACCACGCAAGGGTAGAATGGCTTGAAAGCGACGATCACGACCTTGCTTGGCAGAGCCACCAGCCGAGTCACCCTCTACAATATAGAGTTCACATTCTTCGGCCTTGCGACTGGAACAGTCAGCCAATTTACCTGGCAGGGTCATGCCATCAAGGGCGCCTTTGCGTAAAATATTAGCTCGAGCAGTGCGGGCGGCAATGCGGGCATGGCTCGCAAGTACGCACTTGCCGATAATCGCTTCGGCTTGTTTGGGGCTTTCCTCAAGAAAAGAGGTAAAGGCTTCGCCGAAAATTTGTTCAACATAGCCCTTCATTTCTGTATTACCCAGCTTGCCCTTGGTTTGGCCTTCGAATTGCGGATCGGTCAGTTTAACCGACACAATCGCGGTTAATCCCTCGCGTACATCTTCACCCGTTAGATTTTCATCTTTTTCTTTAATCAACTTATGCTCGCGAGCATAACTGTTGAGCGTGCGAGTTAGGGCGGTGCGAAAGCCAACTACATGGGTACCACCATCAGGGTTGTGGATGTTGTTCGCAAATGCTAATAATGTTTCATTGTATTCGTTATTGTATTGCAGTGCTACTTCGACTTTGCCGTCTTTAACTTCTTTTTCTACATAAAAAATAGTATCGTTTTTTACCTCTTGATTGCGGTTAAGTGCACGGATATAGGCCTTAATGCCACCTTCAAAATGGAACTTGTATTCCTTGAGGCTGTGGCCCTCGCGCTTATCGTTAACGCGAATGGAAATTCCTTTAGTTAGGTAGGTTTGTTGCCGAAGACGATCTAAAATTTTACCCCAATTAAATTCTGTTTCAGTGAAGATGGTATCATCTGGTCTAAAAGTGATGGTGGTGCCTGATTTTTTACTAGGCCCAACGGCTTTAATCTTTGATTGAGGGATGCCGCGTTTGTATTCTTGAACCCATTCTTTGCCATCGGTATAAACGGTCGCTTTAAGATAATCGCTTAACGCATTAACAACTGATACGCCAACACCGTGCAGACCGCCAGAAACTTTATAACCGCCGCCACCAAATTTACCGCCAGCGTGCAGTTTGGTTAAAACTGTTTCCAATGCAGAGACGCCGGTAACTTTGTGCATGCCAACCGGAATGCCGCGACCATTATCACTAACTTCTATCAATCTGTCGGGTAATAGTGTAACTTCTACATCGGTTGCAAACCCAGCCATAGCCTCATCAACACTATTGTCGACTACTTCCCAAATTAAGTGATGAAGGCCGGCAGCACCCGTGGAGCCGATGTACATACCTGGACGTTTGCGAACCGGGTCTAAACCTTCTAAAACCGTTATCGAACTCGCATCGTAAACTGTTGATTTTTTTTCTTCAGTAGCCATATATTGGATTGAATATAAACCTTAAAAATAGACCATGCAGGTGGCCTTTAAACTAAGTTTATTCTAGCAAAAAATTAGGGTTAAGACAAGCTGCTATTATTAAAAAATCGTCGAAACCTTGACAAAAAATTATAAAAATTGTATCATACTTTTTTAAGAAATGTTCATTTCAGAAAACAACGGCAATTATAGTTAAAAAACCAACACAAGGAGTATGACATGAGCGAGCGGAAGCGGGCAATCGAGGTACTGAAATCGGCAGCGGCGTACTACAGAGCAAAAACAAACAAGGTTAGAAGTAATATGGATGGTTTTGCCTGGGTAGACCCCCTTATTAACCTCAAGCCAACCATTATCAGGGGATTGGACCGGCAAGTGCCGAAAACAACTATTGTGTCTGAGTATGTGCACCTACAGGCAATTTTTGCCAATAAGGAGGTTCTAAATAAAATCGTTTCAATACTTTTTTATGAGGTGTTTGCCGTATTTGATGGAGTTGCCAGAAGTTCAGGCAATGAGTTGGGGATTGACAATTTAGCCACGTGGCTAAATGACAGACAAGTTTACTTTTATGCTACGCCAGAAAATGGACAACAACTCGCAGAACAGGTAATTGAAATATTCGCATCCTTGACCAACATTCGTCCACATTTGGTAAAATTAGTCTTTAGTGATGAGGCTTGGAGTGTAGAAACAGAGGCAACTTTGCCTGGAAAATCTGATTTTGTATTCCTGGTAAAGAATGTGGCCAACGAGCTCTCCACGTTACATGATCTGACTGAATTATGCCATGAACAAATTACGGCGGTAATTTCGATCTTCAACCGAAATTATGCCAAGCGAAAGGATATATATCCTCCGCCAGTAAACGGTTCACGGTATAAAACCATACCAATCCTCAGTTTTCTTCAAGCTAGTTGGCCGATTTATACCAACAACAGCTTGGAATTTACTCTTCACCGCACCACCACCAACCAGTTGCCCATTGTGGTTAATATTGGCGAAACAGCCGTAATTAACCAGTTACTATTGGGCGAATAATAGATAATTTCCGTTTTACATCTCGAGGGGGCCACTTTTACCGGTGGCCCTTTTTCTTTGCCAAAATAATAAAACAGGGTATAATAAAGCTGAAATCAGCACAAACTTTGTTTGGGCTTATTTATGATATAACCGTAAAATATTCATGATTATTCAATTGGATAAATTTCAAGGCCCCTTGAGCCTCTTATTGCAATTGATTGAAAAGGAGGAGATGGACATTGCCGAGGTAAGCTTGGCTAAGATCGCCGATCAATACATTGCTTATTTGAAGACGGTCGAGTGCAATAATCCTGAAGAGATGGCTGATTTTTTAGTTGTGGCAGCTAAATTATTATTGATTAAAGCTAAGGCATTATTACCCTTTTTGCAGCCAGAAGAAGAGGAAGAGATTGAGGAATTCGAGCAACAGCTGCGCATGTATCAAGAATTTTTGGAAGCCAGCAAAAAGATTCAAGCCATGTTGAGCGAACATCGCTTCATGTTTGCGCGACCGTTCAACCGCAAGGCAATCGTGGGTATTGGCAAACAGTTTAGCCCACCAAAGCTCTTAACCAAAGACGCTCTGGGAAGTGTATTTAGTGAATTATTAACGCGACTCCGACCAGCTCAAGAGCTGTTGCGTGAAGAAACGTTGGAGCGCAAAATTCACATTGAAGAGCGCATCTTGGCAATTCAAAACTCACTTATCAAACAAGCTAGCATTGGCTTTAACAAGATAGTGGCTGAAGCGCAAAACAATACGGAAATCATTGTTAGTTTTTTAGCCTTACTCGAGTTGGTGCGGATGCGTGAGGTGACGGTTGGACAGGGTGAGCTGTTTGGCGAAATTGAAATTTCACGAGTATAATTATATTTTTATGAATACCTTATCTTCTCAAATCGAATCGTTATTATTTGTTTCTGCCAAGGCGTTGTCCTTAAAAAATATTGCCGAGGTGGTTAAAGCTCCGCTTGAAGAAGTGGAGTATGCAGCTGAGGAATTGGTGGAGCGTTATAAAGGTGCTGTCAGCGGCGTGCAAATTATTCGGCATGCGCAAAGTTTGCAGATGGTGAGCGCACCCGAAAATGCCAAGGTGATACAGGAGTTTATTAAAGATGAAACCACTGGTGAGCTATCACGGCCAAGCCTTGAGACACTAACCATTATCGCCTATCGTGGCCCTATTGCCAAACTGGATATTGATCGTATTCGCGGGGTTAATTGTTCCTTGATTTTGCGCAATCTAATGTTGCGTGGTTTGATTGAGGGTAAAGTTAAAAAAGAAACCCAAGAAACCTATTATTCCGTTACCATAGATTTTATCCGCTTTTTAGGCTTGAATGATGTAGCGGAATTGCCAGACTATGATCGGTTACATCAAGATGATACCATCGATCGCGTGTTAGCCGGAGCAGAACCTAACCTCTAACATACCTATATAAATGATTTTTGCTAGCCTAATTGGAACACTGTTGTCGGCTTTTTTTTACCTTAATGTCAGTTGGCATATTACTGAATGGCGTTGGCCTTCCATGCCGCCATTAATTCATTGGCATCAAAGCTATACCAATCACTTGGTTCGTTTAGCCAGCAATCGGCTGTTTAGCGGTGAGCCGCTTTGTTTGGTTGGTCAGCCGATTAAATATCAGAGCGGTGCCGCCCTACCAACAGCAATGCCACGACTCCCAGTTTTTAAAAATGCAACAACCACGCCATTGGTAATTCAGGTAAAAAGCGCTTACTTGCTCGACCGCGATACCGAAACTGAACTTTATGCTCAAGCGGCAACTGAGCCACGACCGATTGCCAGCATCACCAAGCTAATGACTGCTCTGGTTTTTTTGGAAAACAATCCGGGCTGGAATCAGGTCTATGAGATTATTCCCGCTGACCGTCGTGATGGGGGTAAGATTTATTTTTATAGTGGCGACAAAGTAACAATTAAAGATTTGTTTAATGTCAGCCTGGTTGCTTCAGGGAATAGCGAGACGGTCGCCCTGGCTCATTCAACCGGCTTATCGACAATTGATTTTTTAGAAAAGATGAATCGAAAGGCCAAGGATTTGGGCTTGGAAAAAACCGAATTTTTCGACGTGGTCGGCCTGGATGTAAAAAATCAATCAACCGCTCGTGAGTTAGCTATCTTAGTGAAAACGGCAATGGCTCATCCGGAAATTTTAAAAGCAACCAGTCAAGATGCCTATGTTTTGTCCACCAAACAAGGTAAGCGTGTATCGGCAGTAAGCACTAATCAATTATTAGATGGAGAAAAGCAAACATTTACTGTTTTGGGCGGTAAAACTGGACACCTGGAGGCTGCAGGATATTGCTTTGTTGGGTTGTTTGCCGATAAGGATGGCAATCAGGTAATTTCCGTGATTTTAGGTGCGGGCAGCGAGGATGCCCGTTTCACGGAAACCAAAAAATTGGTTAATTGGGGGTATGAAAATTATCAGTGGCCGTAATTTGCCTAATTAATCAATTTTCGCTATAATTGAAGCAGTTAATTAGTAAAAAATACTATATGGTTAGCCCAAATCCAAGTAAGGACAAGGTAGTAATTGCCAACTGGAAAATGAAATTAAGTTTGGCGGAAACTCTCGTTCTGACAAAACAAATGAAAGAAGTGTTCGCTGGTTTTAAAGGCGGTCAAATTGCAGTGGCACCAAATTTTTTGTCTTTACTCGAGGCTAAGAAAATTTTAAAAGGGTCTAATGTTGGTTTGGCTGCCCAAGATGTATTTTGGGAAGAGAAGGGTGCTTTCACTGGTGAGATTGCTGCGAGTATGTTGGCTGAAGTCGGGTGCAATTATGCCATCATCGGTCATTCCGAGCGCAGAAAATATTTGCTTGAAAATTATGAAATGATCCATCAGAAATTAAAAGCTATTTTAAATTTGGATGGAATTACACCAGTAGTCTGTTTGGGTGAGAACGATGATGAGCGCAAGACTGATCGGCGTGATTTTGTCTTAGTTCATCAATTACAACAGTCGTTAGGCGGTATTAATTTGTTAGCCAATCAGCAGGTTATTTTGGCCTATGAGCCAATTTGGGCAATCGGCTCTGGCATCGCTCTTGATCCAGAGGAAGCAGTCTATGCTCATAAGATTATTAAGTTGACGTTAAACGACATGTTTGGTCCTCAGGCTGCAAGTCGCAATTTTCGCATCATATATGGTGGTAGTATCTCGAGTAAAAATGTTAAAGGCTTTATTGATTTGGAAAATATCGACGGTTTGCTGGTGGGTGGTGCCAGTCTTGATGCCAAGGAATTTTATAAAGTGGCAAAAGCCATGTTAAGCTAAAAAATAATCTATGTTAGTACATATTAAAGATTTATTATCCGAAGCAGATAAACATGGTTATGCCATTGGCTCGTTTAACATTCACAATGTCGAATCGGCTTTGGGCGTGGCGCGTGCAGCCGAAGCGACCTGTTCGCCGGTGATCATTCAAGTTTCAGAAAGTACGATTAAATATATGGGCCTGAAGCCAGTCACCCATTTAGTCTCGACGGTGGCCAAGAATGTAGCTAAAAACGTGCCGATTGCTTTGCATCTCGATCATGGCTCTAGTTTCGCTTCGGTATTAGAGTGCATTAATGCTGGCTTTACTTCTGTACATATCGATGCTTCTTCCTTGCCGCTTGATGAGAATATTGCAATTACTAAACAAGTGGTTGAATTTGCCCATACTAAAAATGTATGGGTTCAGGGTGAGGTGGGGGCGATGGTCGGCGGACACGGCAGTCGCGGCGGCGTAATCGATATTCCCAAGGCAAATCCTGATGATGTGATTGCGTTTGTAAGGCAGACCGGTGTTGACACAATTGCAGCCGGTATCGGCACAGCCCATGGCTATTATGAAAACGAAGAGGTAGATTTTGTTCTCTTGAATAAAATTATAAAACAGATTAGTATACCATTTATACTGCACGGTGGTTCAGGTATTCCAGATGCTGATATTATTCGCGGTATTAAAGAGGGCATAAACGTAATCAATATTGGTACCGATATCAAAGTTGCGTTTTGTGAAACATTAATTAAAAATTGCAAAGCGAATCCGAACGAAACAGATCCACGCAAATTACTCGAGCCAACGATTGCTGCGGTTGAGGCAGTAGTTGCCGGCAAGATTAAAGTTTTTGGAAGTGCTGGTTGCATTATTCCTTCAAGTATTGAAACCTAATTATTATGTACGATTTAGTTGCCTTAATTATAATTCTGTTTAGTTTTGCGGTACTGGCAAGTATTGCTATTAAGAAATTTCCTGCCCTGGCCAGCTTAGATGTAAACAATATTCCAGCTGAAAAAGAAGCTCGCTTTAAAGAGCGAATTCTTAGTAATCGATTGAAGCGAAATATATTAAAGTGGTACGGTCGAATCGCTCGCCTACTTGGACCAGTGGGAATTTGGTTAGTGAAATTCTCGCGAATGGCATATCAGCGACTATTAGAGATGAAGGAAAAATACAAGAAAGACCAAGTGCAAAGTCCGATTGATTTGGAAAAGCGACTTAAACAACTGTTTAATGAAGCAGATGAATTGCGTAAATCAGAAGATTATCCAAATGCAGAAAAACGATTAATTGAGGTTATTAGTTTGGACAGCAAAAACATTAAAGCGTTTAAAGAATTAGGCAAGTTGTATGTTGACCGTAAGGATTTTGACACCGCCAAACAGACTTTTGAGCATGTTTTAAAGTTGAAGTCCGATGATGAAGAATCTTATGAGAGTCTTGCAATGGTGGCTGAGGCAGAAGGGGATTGGGCAGGCGCCAAAGAGGAGTATCTGAAAATGTTGGCATTAAACAATCAACGTGCCCAAACGTATTATGAATTGGCTATTGTTTGCGAAGAAACCAAGGATTATACCGGTGGTTTGGAGTATATTGAGGCGGCGTTGAAGCTGGAAGCTAATAGTCCTCGCTTTCTTGACACCAAGCTGAGAATCAGTATAATAATAAAAGACAAAATTGCCGCCTTGGATGCCTATGAACGGTTAAGTACGGTTAATCCAGAAAATCAGAAATTGGCCGATTTAAGGCGAGAAGTTGATCAATTGTAATTAATTTTAGCTCAATTTTTATATTGACAAAAATTGAGTATTTTTAGCCCAAGCAAATGCAGGGAAGTTAATACGCATTTTGCTTTTTTAATTTTTATGCCGATGTAGCTCAGCTGGTAGAGCACTTCCATGGTAAGGAAGGGGTCAGCGGTTCAAATCCGCTCATCGGCTCAGGTTTATTTAGGGTGGTTACCAAAGCGGTCAACTGGGACAGACTGTAAATCTGTTGGCTTTCGCCTTCGAAGGTTCGAATCCTTCACCACCCACTGTTATTATTAATTAGCACGAACATGAGCCAAGACAACATGATCAAGTTGGAGTGCACCGAATGCAAAACGGTTAATTATTTTTCCCGGAAAAATAAGAAGACGCTCAAAACTCGATTGGAAATGAAAAAGTTTTGCAAGAATTGCAAGACGCACACCATGCACAAAGAAACCAAATAATTGACCCGTTAGTGAGTTTTTGTTAAACTAAGAGAGCGGTTTAGGTAACCCAGTTTCTTGGTTTATTTTTTATGAAGGAGTTAGATGTGAGAGAAAAATCTGTTGAATTACGAATTCAGGGGTTATCTTATCTAGAAATAAGTGAAACCCTGGGAATTTCAAAAAGTACGGCCAACGTATGGACAAGAAATGTAAAATTGTCTGCTAGTGCTGAAAAGCGTTTGGTCGATAGAGGTGATGCGGGCAGAAAAAAGGGAGTTGATTCAAATCGAAGAAAAAGAATAGCGAAAGAGTTATTGGTTGTTAATGAGGTTGAAAAGTTATATCGTAATATTTTTTTTAACAGGCTAGATTGCAAAACCCATTGCGCATTATTGTATTGGTGTGAAGGCACAAAGCATGAGAGTAATTCTGCAGTGTCGTATACCAATGCTGATCCAGAAATGATTCGATTTTTTTTATCAGTATTTAGAAAAGCTTTTCAGATTGATGAAAAAAAATTTCGGGGGTTAATTCACTTACACGAGTATCACGATGGTGAAGCACAGATGCAGTTTTGGTCCGGAGTTACAAATATTCCAATTAAGCAATTTAATAAACCATATTTAAAATCAAATACTGGTAAAAACAAAAAAGAAAATTATCAAGGGTGCTTAAATGTTAAGTATTATGATAAAAATGTGTATAATGAAATAAAGAATATAATACAAAAGTTAATTACAATTCAATTGCGGGATTAGTTTAATGGTAGAACGAAGGCCTCCAAATCCTTTGGCGGGGGTTCGATTCCCTCATCCCGTGCCAATCAAGATTATTAGAGCCAAAACTGTCCAAAGGGGCAGTTTTTGGTTTTCTGGGCTATTAGCATATTTGTTTAGTGTATTTTATAATACACAATATGAATTTTGATCAAGCTTTAAAAAATATCAACAGGTCATTAAGTAAAAAACAACCGATAACTTTTGATGATGTTTGGATTAAACATCGCCTCAAGGTTTCGTATAAATTCATAAAAGAAAATATTATAACTGAGCTGGGTGGTATAGATTGGGATGCTGTTGTTTGTCGATTGGATTATAAACATCAGAAACTGTGGTATAAGGGTGTAAAGATAAAGCAAGGAATCGAATTATATAATAACAATGCCGAGGTTGAGATTGCGTTATCAAGATACAGGGAAAAGCTTTATACATTTTTAGTTCAAATCAATAAAGAAGATAAAATAATATGCAACTTAATTTGTATTAAGTTAGTCAGGGTCGCGCAGAAGGGGAATCTGTTAGCCAAGCAACGACTCATAAGTCTATTAACAGGGCTCACTAATCAGTGGATCGATAATCAGAAGCTGAAAAATTGGCGTGGTTATAATGATAAAATTGAACAAAATATTGAACGTTGTATTAGGCGTTATCGATATTCTGGTTCTTTTTATGTTTATTTATTTAGAACTCTCGAATATGCGGGCAGAGGATTGAGACCGCTAGAGTCATTTTCGCTTGATGATTTTAATCCGGTGACTGAAAAAAGAAGGTCTGATAATCTGGTTTATGATGATGATTACGGTGGTGCCAAATTAATTAATTGATACGCAAACTCGATTTTTGTATTAAAAATGATATACAATAAGTCAGTGGATGATACACAAATATCACCAAAGTATTGACCTAATCGTATCAATATGATACGATAAAAGCATCTAAATGATACGAATATGATAAATATTAGCCAAAAACAGCAAAAAATCATTGATATTTTGCTAAAAAATAATGAACTTTCTTCTTCTCAGATACATGCTGAAATAGAAAGCATTAAAGAAAAGATTTCGTTGGTTACTATTAAGAGACTTTTGTCTGACATGGCCAGCGTCGGTTTTTTGACCGTGGCTGGTTCTGGTCGCTCAACAGTGTATTCAGTGGCCATAATGGGTCGTGTTTTGGCTGATATAAGCGTGGCAGACTATTGCGCCATTGAGCCCGACAAACGTCATGGGCAGAAAGGTTTTAATTTCTCTTTACTCGTTGATTTTCCAGAAGATATTTTGACAGATGAGGAAGTAGCCAAACTCAATCTAGCTACCAAAGAATATCACAGCAGGACTCATGATTTACCAGAGAGTATTCGCAAGAAAGAGCTCCAGCGTTTAATCATTGAGTTAGCTTGGAAGTCGTCTAAAATTGAAGGCAATACCTACACCTTGCTTGATACCGAGAAATTGATTATGGACAATATTGCGGCCCCAAATCATAGCAAGGATGAAACGAGAATGATCTTAAATCACAAGGACGCCTTTGAGTATGTGCGCACCAATGCTGAGCAGTTCAGGAATCTCTCGCGTGCCAATATTGAGGAGCTGCACAGGATTATGGTCAAGGATTTGGGCGTAGGTGTAAATATTCGCAAGAGAGCGGTAGGTATTACCGGATCCGTTTATAGACCACTGGATAATGAATTTCAGATTGCTGAAGCACTAGATAGCCTCATCATATTGATAGACCGACTAAAATCGCCATACGCAAAGGCTTTGATGGCTGTGCTTGGTATTTCCTACATCCAGCCATTTGAAGATGGTAACAAGCGCACAGGGCGCCTCTTGGCTAATGCAGTCTTAATGGCGCATGGCTTGGCGCCACTTTCTTATCGCAGTGTCGATGAGCGAGAATATCGTGAGTCCACCTTGGTGTTCTACGAATTAAATTCAGTTGTGCCACTCAAAAATATTTTCATCACCCAATACGATTTTGCTGCCAGGAATTACGCGGTCACAACGGAGATATAATGAGCAGGGGTGTGGAGTGAAATTAATACGCACATCACAAAATAGCTCAAATTTAGAGCTTTTTTTATTTCCACTATTTTTGCTCATGCAACTCGTGCTATAATTGAGAGTATGAAAATATCAGATAAATTAAATCAAAGTACTTGGTTCAAACTTCTTTTGTTTATTCCTCTTTGCTATCTATTATATTTGCTAATGATGCAATATATAGCTATTTGCGAATTGGGGGGAAGGCTCACGGAGGCAGTTTCACTTAAAACATTTATTGATGCCTGGACTCCTGTTAATATTTATATAGTATGGCCATACGTAGCTTGTCTTTTTTACGTGCCACTTTCTGGAATATTATATGCCTTTAATCGTAGAATTAGTGCGGTACAGGTTATATCCTTTTACGTTTCTGTTATACTTATATTTTTAGTTACTTACGCAATTTATTTAGTTTTTCCCACCACGGCTTCTGAGGTTATGCTTACTTCATTTGACCCCAATTCGAATGTATTCGTAAGCGAGGGAATGTTCAGGGACTTACAAGATTTTTATATTTCAAGTACGCCTCTTGGCGATTTCCCTAGTATTCATGTTGCACCGCTTGTTTTAATGGGGCTGTTTCTTTATAAGCGATGGCGTTCATTGTTCTGGATGTTTTTGCCGTTTGCATCCATTGGAGCGATTGGTACGTTCGTGTTGAAATTTCACACTGTTGTTGGTTTCCTGGGTGGGTTGGCAATGGGGTGTATGGGATATTATGTTTTATATAAGAAGGTGGCATTAAGATTGACTAGTAAATATCTTCGACCAGAAGAGAGGATGTAGTGAGTAGAGGTGTAGAGTAAATTGAATTAATACTTGATTTCATCACCACTTAAGTCAGGAATATAGATGTGTTCGGTGCTCTCAATGAAATTTGTTCTAACCGCCGTCACTAATGCGTGTCAATATTGTGGCACCATATTTATATAAATTTTAAATATTAACTAACATCCAGGACAGATAAAAAATTAATTAATATTTAGTTCGGGTAGAATATCCCCCTCGAAATCGTAACGCTCAAATACGGCCTCCAGGGCATAATAATAGGCATCAGAGTCGCCCAATCGAGTATAACTTGGCTAACTTTAGTTCGAGTCCAGTGGTTCGCTCCGTGCCAAACAGGAAAAACAGCTGATTTATCAGCTGTTTTTCTTTTACCTAGACCAAAACCTATTCTTTCGAAGGTTGCAGATATGACATTTTGTTCTTCGCAAATATTGTTGACTAGGGCAAGCCACTTTTGTGGCTTAAATACTAGTATTTTATCCATCAAAACAAACTTTGTACCCACGCTTCTAAGGCTTGTGCGCTTGGTCTCAGAGTCTCCGTTAATGAATGACCTCTCTGGCTCGTGTAGTAAAAATAAAAGCCTTCTCAGCTAGATTGTCTAATTAGCTTTGTAGTCTAGCCACTTGTTATGAATCTGTGAGAGCCAGGGGTGCAAAACGCCTAGCTTCTTGGCTGCTTTAGAAATGTTGTTATTACGCTAAAATTTGATCACATACATCCACTCGGGCCTCTTCTTCGCTTCTGGTGACAAACGATGTCTGATTTTATTTAATATCCACCTTTGGTTGACCGACAATTTGGCCAAATCTAGGAATATTATAAGAATGTGTTATATTTTGTACTCGTAGAGTTACATATGTCATGGGCGAGCGATTAGATAGTCAAGGATGATGATGTATGATATAATAAAAATGTTCTAACTTAAGCAAATAATCAATGTCTAAACTTAAAAAAATTGTTGTCATGGAGGATGATGACATCCTGCTAAAAGCCCTTAATATTGAGTTGCTTAGCGATAGCTTTGATGTAATTTCGGCCACAAATGGAGAAATTGGTCTACTTCTTAGTAAAAAAGAGTTACCAGATCTCATTTTGCTTGATTTAATGATGCCAAAAGTGAATGGCTTTGAAGTTTTGGCATCATTAAAAAAAAATAAAAAAACTAAACATATTCCAGTTATTATTTTAAGTAATCTTGGGCAAGACGAGGAGATAAAAAAATGCCTGGCGCTAGGCGCGTTGGCTTATTATAAAAAATCAGCGACTGATTTGGTTAAATTATCCAGTCAAATATTTAAAATCCTAAGTCAATAGGTTTGTATTATAAGTTTAATCAGGTTCATGTTAAATTTAAGCTTTATTAACGAATACGTATACATAAAATTGGTAATAATAAATTGATTATGTGGCTAAATTTTATTTTAAAAATTTCATCTTTAATTTATGGTCTAAAACAAGAGCTAGCCAGTAGTAATGTCTTTAAGACCATAAGATTAGCGGTGATTTTAATTTTTTTAGAACTCTTTCTTTTGATTGTGTCATTACCGATTTATATTTTTGTCACTCCTGAAAAATATAGTCAAGACAAGAGTGAAGTTCAGCGATATAAATTAAAGAGAAAATTTTCCTTGGCCGGGGTTGCCATTTTTTTAATTTTAATATTAGTCAAAACTTTCCTGATCGGACAAATATTTATTTGGGGTTCTGGTGGTGCCAGAGCAGTATCACTTGTTTGGAGTTTTCAAAAATCAACAGATTATTATTATGATGCCAACCAACTGCAGTTTATTGACGACAAGGTAGTTTTTACGGCAACCACAACCAGCACGACCACGACCACCATTGAACCGATTGACTCATTGATGGCCACTAGCGTTGTTAAATGGATCTCATTTGATGAGATGGCTAACAAAAATGGGGGGGGCAACATTTATTATCAAATATCAGATGATGATGGTAAGACTTGGTTTTTTTGGGATGGCATGGCCTGGTCACCGGCGACCATTACTGACTTTAATGAGGCAGTAATTGTTAACCGTTTTATAGGTCAGTTTAAGGTTGACCATGCTAAAATTAAATTCAAAGCATTTTTCATTGGAAATTATCCTGGCCAAGTAGAACTGCTAGGGGTCAATATCGACCACGATCAGTTGGTTGTAAATGATCCAGAAGGCAATAAACAAGTAGGCTCAAGCTCTAATGCGGTGTTTGATGATTTTAATAATGACTTGTGGTTGTATTATGAATTTGGAAATGGCTATTGGATTTTTGGACTGCGCAACAAGGCTAGCGTAATTGCAATTGATAGCAATAAAAAATGTGTAAAGTATGGGGGCGCTTTAGCTAGGTGTTCAGACGACGACTATAGTTTATTGGTTAGCATAAAAAAATTAATTAGCAATAAATAAGCAGATTGGTGAATTTATTAATATTATCCTTTAGTATTTTGTATAATTT
>JBAXJQ010000012.1:0-33335 GCA_037137775.1 Candidatus Falkowiibacteriota bacterium
GTGGCTGCACCAGAGAAGACAGTGGCTGCACCAGAGAAGACAGTGGCTGCACCAGAGAAGACAGTGGCTGCACCAGTAGTAGAAAATCTTTCCCCTGAACTAAAAGCACAGGTTGAAAGTATTAATAAACATATGAAGGGCTACGGGTATAGCGCTTCTCGGTTTGAGTCGCTTATAAAAAAACCTCAAACAACAGCGGAGGGTTTTGCGGAGTACCTTAAGCTTTTACAAAAAGGAAAAGGGAGTGTTATTATTAAAGAAATTGAAAAATTATTTGCTACGGTTCGGAACACAACATTGCCTCGCTCCGATATAAATTCGGCCCTGGTGGAGATTGCAGGTATGGCAAAAAATAGTGAAGATACTGGAATTTTGAATGGTCGGAAGTCAGTATATGTACCAGGAGTGTTGACAGGAAAATAACTTTATAACCACTTAAGCCCTTGCATTTTTGAGCTATTTTCTCTATACTGAAGATAGCTCAATTTGCTTTTTTTAGCTCAAAGTAGCATAATATAAGGCGATAATCGAGCGATAATTTTTAACGAAACTACCGATGTATATTACCTGGTTAGGACAATCATGCTTTAAATTACAGGACAAAACTGGCAGCGATGGTGTAACTATCGTTACTGACCCATTTGACCCAAAAATTGGCTTAAAGGCGCCTCGGATGGAAGCTAATATTTTAACCATTTCTCATGATCATTACGATCATAACAATCGTGATGCCATTAAGGGCGACCCTTACACCATTGATGCTGCCGGAGAATATGAAATTAAAGGCGTGGCCATTGAGGGTGTAGAGTCTTTTCATGATAGCAAAAAGGGCGCCGAGCGAGGCAAAAATATTATATATCGCATTGAATTTGATGATATTGTAATTGTCCACTTGGGTGATTTAGGACAAAACTCACTAGAGTCAAAACAACTAGAGAGTTTGGTTGGAGCGGATATTTTATTAATACCGGTTGGCGGCGGTTACACGTTGGATGCCAAGCGCGCAGTTGAGGTGGTTAGTCAAATCGAGCCGAAAATAGTTATTCCCATGCATTATAAAATTCCAGGCTTAACAGTTGATATCGAGGGGGTAGAAAAGTTTGTGAAAGAGCTAGGCATTAAACCCCGTGAGGAAGAAAAATTAAAAATCAGTAAGCGTGATTTACCTCAAGAAGACATGGAGTTAGTATTGTTAAGTTGTTAATGTAATTTTACATAGTTATGCCAAGGAGGAAAGCTGAAGCAACCGTTGAAAAACAAACAGTTGCCAAACGTGTTAAGCGTCGAGAAGTGGTAAAGCCTAAGCCACGCAAAAAAACCGTGGCAGTACGAGTGGCTAAAAGTAAGCCAGAAATATTAGTCGAAGTGGCAAAGGTGGTTGAGCCAGCCACTGAGCAACCGGTTGTGATGGTACCAGCTGAGCAACCGGCTCCGGTTAAGCCGGTAGCAAGAATTATTTCTGAAGAACCTTTATCACAACATCGTATGCCAATATCACGGGAACGATCAGAACGCGAAAAGCGGGTAATGCTCTGGAGCGGAGTTAGTTTTTTCATGCTGATGTTTTTTGGCATCTGGCTGTTTAATTTGCAAACAAGCCTGGGAGCAAATAAGCCGCCAGCGGACAACAAAAGCTTGATTGAATTAGCTAGAGCCCAGAACGACTTCCAAAAAACCATGCAAGAAGTAAGCGATGGCTTGAGTCAATTGAAAGAGATGACCACGAGCACGCCGGTTTTAGTAGACACCAATACCACATCCGCTCAAATATTTAGCGCACCGCCGCCAACAAACCTGGTAGTAGTTGCCAACAGTACGGAAAATGTAGAGTTAGAGGCCTTGCGTCAGCGCATTGCCGAAATTGAAGCTCGACTCGTTACGTCTTCAGCGAGCACAACCAGGTAACAAAAATTTTGAAAATTATCATAATAAACCAACCTTGCCAGTTTCGACTGGCTGGTCTTTTTTATACACACGATTATGTCAAATAAAAAACAGCAACCAGAACCACAAGAAGAACCGAATCGAACTAATATTGAGGGGTTAAGTCAGACCGCGTATGGCCTGGTTACGCCTCAGCCCATCGTTGATGAAATGCGCAAGTCATATTTAGATTACGCTATGAGCGTGATCGTTTCGCGCGCCCTACCAGATGTTCGCGATGGCATGAAGCCAGTGCATCGCCGCATTTTATACGCGATGTGGCAAATTGGTTTACGCTCTACGGCGAAATTTAGAAAATCAGCCACCGTGGTTGGTGAAGTGTTGGGTAAATATCATCCGCATGGTGATGTAGCCGTGTACGATTCTATGACTCGTATGGCTCAGGATTTTGCGATGCGCTATATGTTGGTTCGCGGTCAGGGTAACTTTGGTTCGATTGACGGTGATAGTGCAGCTGCTATGCGGTACACCGAAGCGAAATTATCGGCCATTGCTGAAGAAATGTTGTTTGACATTGACAAAGATACCGTTGATTTTATTCCCAACTACGATGGATCACACAAAGAGCCGCGCGTCTTACCAGCCAAGCTGCCCCAACTATTAATGAATGGCACCATGGGTATTGCCGTGGGCATGTCGACTAATATTCCTCCACATAATTTGCGCGAGTTGGCTGCTGCGATTGAGCATTTGATTAGTAACCCCGACGCAACGGTCGAGGATTTGATGCAATTTGTGAAGGGGCCAGATTTTCCAACCGGTGGCTATATTTATAACAAACAAGATATTTTACAAGCCTATGCCACAGGCAAAGGCGGTATCGTAATGCGCGGTAAAGCTGAAATTGTAGAAAATAAAACCGGCCTGTTCCAAATTATTATCACCGAGATTCCCTATCAGGTAAATAAATCCACTATGGTAGAAAAAATTGCGGACCTGGTGAAAATGAAAAAATTAGAAGGGATAAAAGATTTACGCGACGAGTCGGATCGAGATGGTATTCGCGTGGTGCTTGATTTGAAAAAAGAGGCCTATCCCAAAAAGATTTTAAACCAGTTGTTTAAAATGACTCAATTGCAGGATACTTTTCATGTCAACATGTTGGCTTTAATTGATGGGATTCAGCCAAAAGTATTAACCCTCAAAATGGTGCTAGAAGAGTTTATCAAGCACCGCGAAGTGGTAGTTCGTCGCCGAACCCAGCATGATTTAGATAAGGCCAAAGATCGCGCGCATATTTTGGAAGGGATTATGATTGCGCTAAATAACATTGATGCGGTCATTAAGACGATTCGAGAATCCAAGGATCGTGAAACAGCCAAGGAAAACTTAATGAAGCGATTCAAGCTGTCAGAGTTGCAATCGTTGGCAATTTTAGAGATGCGGTTAGCTCATTTGGCCAACTTAGAACGGTTAAAAATTGAAAATGAATATAAAGACAAGTTAAAATTAATTAAAGAGCTTGAGTCTATTTTGGCGTCAGCTACCAAGATTAGAAATATCATTCGAAAAGAAACAGCTGATTTAACGGAAAAGTTTGGCGATGATCGTCGAACCAAGGTCGTAGAACGTGGCACTAAGGAGTTTTCAACTGAAGATTTAGTACCAAATGAAAGCGCAGTAGTGGTAATGACACGCGATGGGTATATCAAACGCGTACCACCGGAAACCTTCCGTCAGCAAGCCCGAGGTGGCAAGGGCGTGATTGGCTTAACCACCAAAGAAGAGGATATGGTTGAGTTTATGTTTAGCATTATGACTCATTCTGACGTGTTGTTTTTTACCACGAAGGGTCGAGTCTTTCAACTTAAAGGCTATGATATTCCTGCCTCAAGTCGAACCGCCAAAGGCAGTGCGATTGTCAACTTTTTGCAACTCTCCAGTGATGAGAAAGTAACCTCTGTGTTACCACTCGACAAGATTGCTGATAAAAAATATCTCTTTTTTGCTACTGAAAAAGGCTTGGTTAAAAAAGTAGAGTTGCATGCCTTCGACAATGTCCGTCGGAGTGGTTTGATTGCGATAAAAATTAAGGAAGATGATAAATTGATTTGGGCCAAGCCAACTGGTGGTAAGGATGAGATTCAATTAATTACAGCTGAAGGACAGGCCATCCGTTTTAACGAAGACGATGTGCGCGACATGGGACGCGGCGCGGCTGGTGTCTTTGGCGTTCGCTTGAAAAAGGACGATGCCTTAGTGGGTATGGGTATTATTACTGGTGATAAGGAAAAGCTAAAGCGCTATCAGGTGTTAAGTATTATGGCGAATGGCTATGGCAAGCGGACACCACTTAATCTGTATAAAGTGCAGGGTCGCGGTGGCTCTGGTATCCATACCGCGAAGATTACTGATAAGACTGGTAAATTAGTAAATGCCTTTGTACTCGACAAGGACAACATGCAAGATCGTGACCTGGTGGTTATTTCAGAACAAGGTCAGGTTATCCGATTACCGTTTAAGAGCGTACCAGAGCTTGGTCGCGATACGCAAGGTGTACGCTTGATGCGCTTGAACGCTGGCGGTGACAAAGTAGCGAGTGTTACCTGGATTTAACAATATCAATTAAGGAGGGCGGTAACGCCCTCTTTTATATTTATGGCTTTAGTTTTTGACATTGAAACCGTTGGTTTGGATTTTGACCAACTAGACGAAACCACCAAGGCGAGTTTAACTCGTTGGATTAGTCGTGACGGTGCGATTGACGCCAATCGTCAAGCCGCATTACTTGATGAGGTAAAATCTAGCATGGGGTTATCACCCTTAACCGGAGAAATTGCAGCGATTGGGGTATATGATACGGAAAAACATTTGGGCGTAGTGTATTTCCAATCGCCGGCCTTGGCATTAAAAGATTACCAAGAAGAAAATTTTATTTTTAAACCCAGAACCGAAGCGGCAATGCTGGCTGAGTTTTGGCAGGGCGCTAGTCAGTATACCGAATTTGTCAGTTTTAATGGCCGTGGTTTTGATGTGCCGTTTTTAAATATTCGTTCAGCCGTGCATCAACTTCGTCCAACCCGTGATTTAATGGCACGTCGCTATCTTTCATCTTCGTCGCAGGTGGTTCATATTGATCTCTTAGATCAACTTTCATACTACGGCGCTGTTCGGCGTAAAGGCAGTCTGCATTTGTATTGTCGAGCCTTTAATGTTACTAGCCCAAAGGGGCAGGGTATAACGGGCGAGGATATCAGTCGCTTGTTTCAAGAACGCCGATATCAGGATATTGCCGAATATAATAGTTGGGATTTAATCGCCACGGCCGAGTTATATAAAATTTGGCAGGAATATTTACGATTTTAATATAACTTGCAAAATTAGCTGATTTGGGGTAAAAGAAGGTGTATCATATTGCTCGTTTTAAAAAGGAGATCGTTATGTCCAAACAGAATGTACCACCGCAGCCCTGGGTCTATGTCCGAGTCAACGAATTTGCCAACGAACGGATTGCTGAGTACCTTACCAAGGTAACAGAGGCGAGCTGTCAAATGATGTCGGTTATGATTACTGACGAACCACTGCCGATTGAGGTGTGGCAAGTACCTAAATCACTCTATGACGGTTTGAAGCAGCAGGCGGCAAATGACACCCGGATGCATCTTCAGTTTTTTGTTCCGGACGGTAAAGGCGCGATGCGACGGCATAACCCACAGAGGGGCGTAAAGGCACAAAAGCCGGTGCGTCAAGCTAAAAAAGACTTGTCGAAAATGTAATCATTATCGCATGAAGTAAGGGGGGCACTATGTCCCCTGTTTTTTTATTGATTTTTATTGATTTTTTTGATAAAGTGCAGACACTAGTCAATTTTGGCTACGTTACTTTAAATCTACAGGGAGAGGAGGTGCGCTATGGAATCGACACGAGAGGGTAGGTTAAAACGGATTCTTGGAGAAAAAGGGAGTTTTTCACGTCGGTTGTTACTGAATTTACCACATGCATCACTTTATAGCGCGTATGATTTTCAGCAACAAGCAAAAATCTATGGCTGTCAATTCATCTTCGGTCAGCCGCTAATCGTCCGAACACTGCGTGAAATTTTTTCAAGGGACGAAGCGACTGCGCTGAACGGATTTCAGTATGCGCGGCGTTTAGCTACTGCCACTGCCCACTCATTGATTTTTGACCTCGAATTGGTCGGCGCGCCCGGCGTAGTAACTGGTGCAGCCACCAATATCGCCGAGATGTTCTCGGTACAAGCGTACACAGTTCATCTTTCGATGATGGGCAAGGCCCTGGCTGCGGTGGCAAAAGCTAAGGCCCAGAAGCTGCAATTTGGTTTTACTGTCCCTAAAAATCTGGAGGATGGTGAGTGTCGGGGTCGCTATAACGAGCCCAGACATATTTTTGTTCGAAAGCTAGCACTGCAAGCAGTCCACCATAATTTTGACGGAATCATTGTTCCGGCAGATTTGGTCGGCAATATTGCCAAAGACCAGCAATTTGATCGCTTGCTACTCATCGCTTTTGGGGCAAAGGCCAAGTGTCAGCTCCAAAGCGGGCAGAACGCAATTTCAATTGAGGAGGTGGTTGGTTATGGTGCTGACCTGGTTATTGTGGATAATATTATGCCTGATCAAATTGGTGATGTGGAGGCTGAAATTAGAGCCGGTCTCGCTCTTCGTAAGTGATGTTTTGTATTTATTTGGGTTGTCTCTTGGCAACCCTTGCTTTTTTTTAGGGTAATTGCTAAGATAAGTACAAATTAGCTCACACTTATTATAAATTCTCTAATATTAGCCTTTAATGGTGAAGTGGTTAGAGGGCTCGCCAGAGTGCGGGATAAAGCGATTTTTTTGTTGACTAAAATAAGATTTAGTCAAAAAATTTCATCTAACTATGGCAAAATCAACCAAAATGGCAGCCGCTGAAACAGAAATTGTGGCGCCGGAAGATCAAGAATTTGCTGATTTATTAAACAAGGGCAAAGGCGATGTAAAAGTGCCTCAAGTGGGTGACACCATTTCCGGCGCCGTATTATCCGCTTCTCGCGCCGAAGTACGTCTTGATATTGATGGCATGTTCATTGGTATTGTTCGTGGTCGTGAATTGTATGATGAGGCACCAGAATATGCTAGCTTGAAGCCGGGTGATACTATTGAGGCCACGGTCATTGAAGAGGAAAATGAGCAGGGTGTGATTGAATTATCTTTCCGCTACGCTGGTCAGGAAAAAGCCTGGGCGGCATTGGAAGATTCATTTGAAAATAAAAAAGCCTTAAAGGTTCGCATTATTGATGCTAACCGTGGCGGTCTGTTGGCCAGTTATGGTCAAATCGCTGGTTTTTTACCAGTTTCACAATTGGCTCCAGAAAATTATCCACGTGTTGCCGGTGGCGACAAGACTCGAATTTTAGAAAAATTAAAGAGTTTTGTGGGTCAAGATTTTGAGGTGCGTGTTATGAACTTGGATGAACAGGGCGAGAAAATCATTTTCTCAGAAAAAGAAGCCTGGAATGAACGACAGAAAGACGTGATTGCTCAATATAAGGTAGGTGCCAGAGTAACCGGCAAAGTGACGGCAGTAACGGACTTTGGTGTGTTTATAAGTTTTGGTGACAACCTAGAAGGCTTGATTCATATTTCTGAATTAGCTTGGCAACGTATTGAAGATCCAGCCGATCTCTTTAAGAATGGTCAGGAAATTGAAGCCGAAATTATTAATATCGATGGTGCCAAGATTTTCTTGTCTGCCAAGAAGTTGGCTCGCGATCCATGGGATAATATTACCGAGAAGTTCCAGGTGGGACAGATTATTAAAACCACAATTTTAAAGGTTAATCCATTTGGTTTATTTGTGAAGCTGGATGATGACATTCATGGCTTAGCTCACGTCAGTCAACTTGGTTTGGCACCTGGTCAGAAGATTGAGGATTTGTACAAAGCCAATGAAGAATCAGAATTTAAGATTATTTCCATTGAGCCAAAAGAACATCGCTTAGGCTTAGCCGCTCCAGGCAAAGAAAAGGAAGAAAAAGCAGAAAAGACCGAGGAAAAAGAAGTGAAGGAGGAAAAGGCAGAAAAGAAAACCAAGAAAAAAGAGAAAGAGGTAAAAGAAGAAGAATCTCCAGAAGAACCAGTCGCAGAAAAAGAATAATCTTTTTTACAATAAACAAAAAAACAGCGGCCTGCTGTTTTTTTGTTTGATTAAATTGCCAATACTTGCTACATTAAATGAGAAAAAAAATAATCAGTATACATTATGCCGGTCAATATTCCCAACAACCTGCCCGCGGTCGATGCCTTAAAAAAAGAGAATGTATTTGTGATGGAGCGCTCACTGGCTTCACATCAAGACATTCGTCCCATGCGCATCGCGATTGTTAATATCATGCCGATGAAGATTCTAGCTGAGACACAATTGTTGCGACAGTTATCAAATACGCCGTTGCAAATCGAGGTGGACTTAGTACACATGATTGAGCATCAATCTAAGAACACTTCACCCGAGCACCTGGAAAGCTTTTATGTTACCTTTGATCAGATTAAAGAGCAGAAATATGATGGCTTGATTATTACTGGCGCACCAGTGGAGATGTTGCAATTCGAACAAGTTGATTATTGGCACGGTATGACAAAAATTATGGAGTGGAGTAAAAGTCATGTTACCTCTACTTTGCATATTTGTTGGGGCGCTCAGGCAGGCTTGTATTATCATTATGGGGTTAACAAACAGGTGTTAGATGAAAAAATGTTCGGGGTATTTTGGCACCAGACCAATGATAAGAAATGTTTGTTGACGCGAGGTTTTGATGATCGATTTTTGGCACCCCACTCCCGCCACACTGGGGTGAGTCGTGAAGATATTATGAATAATCAGCAGCTTCAATTGATTGCAGATTCGGCTGAGGCAGGACCATATATTATTATTTCGCAAAACAATAAACAAATTTTTGTCACTGGCCACTCGGAATATGATGCGCTTACACTAAAAACCGAATACGAACGTGATGTTAATAAGGGGCTGCAAATTAATTTACCCGTGAATTATTTTCCTTATAACGACATCACGCAAGAGCCAGAAGTGCTCTGGCGCTCGCATGCCAGCTTGTTATTTTCCAATTGGTTGAACTATTATGTCTATCAACAAACACCCTTTAAATGGAGTTAATTTAAATATTTTGATTTATTAAAAAAATTTTGTATAATGGTTAAATAATTATTTCATCAAGGAGGATGAAAAAAATAATTTTTGCATATTTTTGTTTTGCAATTTTATATTGTTTTTATTATATCAGTAATGGCGTAGCCAGTACCCCGGTTAGTGCGGCAAGCTTGCCCAGGGTTATTATTAATGAATTGGCCTGGATGGGTACGGCTTCGAGCAGTAACGCCGAGTGGATTGAATTATTTAATACGACCGCGGAGACAATCGATTTGACGGGCTGGAGTTTGACGGCGCAAGATGGCACGCCGTCTATTTTATTATCAGGAGCTTTATCGCCTAACGGATATTATTTGCTTGAACGAACTGATGATCAGACGGTTCCGGAAATCACTGCCAATCAGTTATATAGTGGAGCACTAGGCAATAGTGGGGAAAAACTTGAGTTGCATGATAATGCTAGTACTACCATAGACGGTATTGATGCATTAACTGGCTGGCTGGCAGGCGATAATAGTACTAAACAAACGTTGGAGCGAACTGCTGACGATCGTTGGGTTTCTAGTTTACTGCCTGGCGGCACACCAGCTAAAGAAAACAGCCAGTGGATATCAGTGCCCATAGAACCGCCAGCCACTTCTTCCCCAACCTCAACCCCGCCAGTAATTACCCCAACCTCTACAGCTACGACAACACCAGTAGCGCCAGCCACTACTACGCCAGTAATCACTTCTGGCGGTGGAGCAATTTCGACAAATGATATTTGGCAAATGGAAATCAGCGAAATATTGCCTAATCCAATCGGTAGTGATTTAGCTGGAGAATTTATCGAACTACATAATCGAAGTAGCGTGGCCATTGATTTGACTAATTGGAAAATAAGCGTTGGCACTAAACAATATGTGTTTGAAATTTCCACTTCAACCAACTGGAGTTTGGCTGGTAACGGCTATTTATTACTAGATCGCAAACGGACAAAGTTGGTACTACCCAATGATCAGGGCGCGGTTTCGTTATGGTCGCCGAATCAAAATCAGCCGATTGATTCGGTTCGGTATGAAACCGCTCCATCTGGACTCAGTTTTGCAAAAAACAGTTCCGGTGAGTGGCAATGGAGTGAAACACCGACGCCTGGTTCAAGCAATGCTATCGAGCGCAACAATCAACCCCCGCAAATAGATTGGTCGGCCAAAGAGGTGGCATTGGTCGGGGAAAAAATATTATTCGATAGCTCTGATACGACTGACCCCGAAGATGATCTTTTGCGTTTTAGTTGGTTGTTTGGTGATGGTGCTTCTTCAACCGAATCGAGTCCTGAGCATGCCTTTACTACTGCTGGCAAGTTTACCGTCAGTTTAAGCGTCAGTGATGGACGGCATACTGTTAAAAAAGATCGTAAAATTGAGATTCGATTACCAGGTATTGCCAAGACGCCAATTAAAATGAGCGTGGCCACAGTCAGCCCGATTATTATTAATGAATTTTTGCCCAATCCGGTCGGTGAGGACGCAGATGAAGAGTGGATTGAGCTATTTAATCGATCGAAAGAAACGGTTGATTTGTATAATTGGGAAGTCGATGATGCTCCCGGAGGAAGCAAACCATATCGGTTCGTTGAAAATATTGTTATTGCCCCGAATCAATATTATTTAGTCACGCGTGATGTTAGTAATATAGCCTTGAACAATGGTGGTGATGAGGTGCGGTTGTTTAATTCGCTGGGTGAGCTGGCCGACTTGGTCAAATATAAAAATGCCAAAGAAGGATTAAGTTATGCCCGGCAACTGAACGGTACTTGGGCGTGGTTAGCGGAGACGACTCCCGGAATGGTAAACCAACGTGCAAAAACAGTAATGGCAAAAAGTAAAACTACAACTAAAACAATCAAGAAGTCAGCAAAAAATTCAGTCAAACCATTTTCGGCAATAAAAGCCAAAGCCGCTTCAGTAAAAACTATTCGCGTTGTTGGCAAGGTTGTTAGTTTGCCCGGCCAATTATCAAGCCAATATTTTTATATAATAGGCAACCAACCTTGGCAGGTGTATCAGTATCGTAAGGATTTTCCTGAATTAGTCTTGGGTAATGAGATTGAGGTAGTTGGAGCAACTTCGGTGATTAACGATATGACGAGAGTTAAAATTGCCTCGCAAAAAGGCATAACCATTGTTTCTACTGGCCGTGTGGTTAAGCCGGAGCAGTTACGGAGTAGCGAAGTGGCGCAAACTATAGCTGGAGCGCTCGTAGAAGTTACCGGAGAGGTAACCAAAAAAACCGTTAGTGAATTAACGGTTGATGATGGCGAGGGAGAGGTGTTAGTTTATTTAAAAACTAATCAGCGGGCACTATCAGAAGCTGTCGCTCTGGGACAGGCAGTAACTGTGGCCGGTGTTATTGAAAAAAGCCAAGCAGGAGTGAATCGAATTTTACCTAGAGGTGAGTTTGATATAGTGGCGAATAAAAAAGAGGCCGTTGATTTTTTAAGTAATGAAAATACTTCCACAGATTGGGTAATCCCAATGCAAAATCGTACTAGTGATTGGCTGTTTTATGGTGGTTGGTCGTTAGGTGGAATGATATTATTAGTGGTGGGGTGGTTGATTAGGCAAAAATTGAGCAAGGATTAATTTTTAAATCGCCTTGTTTAAAAAGCCGTTTTGTATTATAATCAGTGAGATAAGTATTTAATTTTATTTATGAAAAATTTAGTTCGTAATATTTTATTGTTTTTCAGTTTAATCCTTTTGGCCGCTTTAGCGGTGAGTGCATTAACCACGAAAAACACCTCAAACTCAGTTGGCATTGAAACGTTAGTAAGTGAATTAAATCAACAGCAGGTTAAAAGCATGGCCGTGGTTGGTAGCGAGATTAAAGTTGCCTTGAAAGACGGCAAAGAGCAAACCGTTAGAAAAGAGCCAGGTCAGCCATTATCGGAGCTGTTAACTAACCTGGGCGTAACTTCTGATAAATTACAAGGCGTGGCAATTGAGGTAAAAGATGACGGGAGTAATAATTTTTGGACCACCGTCGCCTTGCCTTTATTATTACCGATTGTAATTATTGGCTTGTTCCTCTTTTTTATGATGCGTCAGGTGCAAGGGGTTAATAGTAAGGCCATGACTTTTGGCCAATCGCAGGCCAAGGAATTTTCTAAGGATAATAAACAAAATATCAGCTTTAAAGATGTGGCTGGCGTTAAAGAAGCCAAAGAGGAATTAAAGGAAGTGGTTGAGTTTTTAAAACATCCGAAAAAGTTTTTGGATTTAGGCGCGCGTATTCCTCGTGGAGTATTATTATTAGGTAGTCCGGGAACGGGTAAAACTTTATTAGCTCGTGCAGTTGCCGGGGAAGCGGGTGTGCCATTTTTAAGCATGTCGGGTTCTGAATTTGTGGAAATGTTTGTAGGTGTTGGCGCTTCTCGGGTTCGCGACCTGTTTAAACGCGCTAAAAAAATTGCTCCATGTATTATTTTTGTGGATGAAATCGATGCAGTCGGACGACGTCGCGGTACCGGCTTGGGCGGTTCTCACGATGAACGGGAACAAACCTTAAATCAAATATTAGTTGAAATGGATGGCTTTGATCAAAGCACTAACGTTATTGTATTAGCCGCCACCAATCGGCCGGATGTGTTAGATCCAGCCTTACTTCGCCCGGGTCGATTTGATCGTCAGGTAGTGCTAGATGAACCAGACTTGGCTGATCGCGAAGCAATTTTGAAAGTGCATGCGCGAAAGAAGCCGTTAGGTAAAGAAGTTAATTTGCATCGCGTAGCCGAACGAACACCAGGCTTTTCTGGTGCTGATTTGGCCAATTTACTCAACGAAGCTGCCATTTTAACTGCTCGGCGCAATCACAAGTTGATTGAGATGTCAGAACTTTTAGAAAGTATTGAAAAGGTAATGCTTGGCCCCGAGCGTCGTAGCCGAATATTAACAGACAAGGAAAAGAAAATTACCGCTTATCATGAAGCAGGGCATGCCTTGGTGGCACATTTTTCACCTCATACCGATCCGGTGCATAAGATTTCGATTATTGCTCGAGGCCGGGCAGGGGGTTATACTTTAAAATTGCCAATTGAAGATAAACATTTGCGCAGTAAAGCAGAGTTTATTGAAGAAATCGCCGTGTTATTGGCTGGGCAGGTAGCGGAAAAAGAATTTTTTGGTGATGTTACCACTGGTGCTAGCTCTGATTTACGCCGAGCAACACAATTAGCTCGTCAACTGATTACCGACTATGGCATGAGTGAGACGCTTGGACTGCGGACTTTTGGCGAGAAAGAGGATATGATTTTCTTGGGTCGGGAGATTCATGAAAATCGTGATTATAGTGAGAGTACTGCCGAACAAATTGATAAGGAGATTACTAATTTTGTGGAACGAGCAGTGCATCAAGCGCATGGTATTATCAAAAATCATCGTGAGTTAATGGATAAGTTAGTAGAACAGTTGATGAAAACAGAAACAATTGAAAAAGAATTATTTGAAGAAATCGTTGGTCCAAAAGTAACCGCAGCATAGTAAAATAATTGACTTAAAACCCGGATAATACCGGGTTTTTTTGTTTTTATAGTTTAAAGTGAGTGATATTTGAAGCTATGTATAATTATGCTAAAATAGTAATGAAATAACAAGCAATGCCTATGTTTACTCGACTAAAATATTTATTAGTTTTTTTACTTTTCTGTTCTTTTGTTACCGTTTCTTATTCAACTAATGCCGCGGGGTTTTCCCGTAATCTCAGCCAGGGCACACAAGGTGCTGAAGTTAAGGTATTGCAGCAGTATTTAAACAGTCATGGCTATCCCGTGGCTAAAATTGGTGCTGGATCTAGGGGTAGGGAAACTACGGTATTTGGTCCGGCCACCAAACAAGCCCTCATCCGCTTCCAAAAGGCTAATAATATTACTCCAGCCAATGGCTATTTTGGTCCAACCACCCGCAAGGTCATGGCTACAGGGCGGAGTGCCGCAGGCACTACGCCAAAACCAAAAACTCCCGCATCTACTTCATTATCTAATCCCAAACCAGTAACCCCACCAGTCGGCCCAGAAGTATCGAAACCAGTTACTCCAGAAGTTACTCCGGTTAACACCTACACCATCGGCGGTACCATTATGGGACTCACGGGTGCGGTGAACCTCAGGAATAACAGCACTGACCAACTCATCCTCACGCCTGCTAGTGCCAGTCTATTTACCTTGCCAACAGCACTCCCCACCGGAGCACCATATAATGTAACTGCCACCCCGGGAAGTATGAGCGAACACTGCTATCTCATTAATAATTCGGGTACGGTGGCCAGTACCAATATTACGACTATTCAGATTGCCTGTGGTACCACACTAACCGATACTGCTCCAGTAAACCCATTTACCAATCCCATTATCCCCAGTAGTGCACCCACTATCCATGAGCTCAGGTATACTACTGATGGTAATGGTACCATCACTGGTTCCTCCACCCAGAGTATTACGCTCAACACCAATGGAACTGGGGTGACTGCTACCCCCAACACCGGCTATCACTTTACTACCTGGAATGATGGGCTCACTAATCCAACGAGAACCGATATCAATATCAGAAGTAATCAAACCTATACGGCTAATTTTTCTATTAACACCTATATCCTCACCTACACCGCTGGTGCTAACGGTACTTTGAGTGGTACTACCACTCAGACCGTAACCCATGGTAGTACCGGTACGGAGGTAGTAGCGATTGGTAACGATGGTTATATGTTTTTAAGTTGGAGTGATGGATATTTAACTGCCAGTCGTACCGATGTAACCGTTACTTCTACCAAATCGGTCACTGCCAGCTTTAGTATTGCTCCGTTTATCACCTGCGGCCAAACATTAGTTGATGCGCGCGATGGCAATACTTATCCCACGGTGCTGATTGGTACTCAGTGTTGGACGGCCAAACATATGGCGTATTTACCAATAGTTGAGCCAAGTGCTATTGGTGGGACAAGCACGCCACATTATTATGTATATAATTATCAGGGCACAGATGTTGCTGCTGCCAAATTGACCTCGAACTATATTAATTACGGTACTTTATATAATCACGCAGCTGCTTTGACTGCCTGTCCGAGCGGCTGGCATCTGCCTTCGGACCCAGAATTTACTACACTAACAACCTTTTTAGGTGGCGAGGCCGTCGCTGGCGCTAAATTAAAATCATCTAGTACATGGGATGGTACCAATATTTCTGGGTTTAATAGTAGACCTGGCGGTTCTCGGAGAATTAATGGCACATTCTGGACCAATCCGTTGCTTGATAATGTGTTTTGGATGTCTACCTTAAGCGGTCAGTATGCCTGGGTGCGTGATATGTATAATGGCTATATCGGAGTTAGTCGATTTTTTGATGATAGGGGATTTGGTGATTCTGTTCGTTGTCTTAAGGACTAGTCTAATTTTTATACCCTTGGTCTATTTTAGAAAAAATGGTATAATCAAATTATATTCATAATTTAATCAAGGAGAATTTATGCCATTTTATCGCAAAATATTGCGTCAGGCCTGGCGCGTTACCTGGGATCACAAGTATTTGTGGTTCTTTGGCCTTTTTGCTGCCTTTATTAGTACTGGCGAGTTAGAGATTTTAACCAATGTTTTTACTGGCGGTTCTGAAATCTCCATGTCCGGATTTTTTACCACGCTTAAAGATACAAACGTTTTCAGTGCTCAGGGCTGGGAAGGGATGAAGTTATTTATGGTTCAGCGGCCGGATGCTTTTTTTATTTTATTGATATTATTGCTGATTTTTTTAGCTTTATTTTTATTTTTACTTTGGCTGTCTGTTGTTTCTCAAACTGCCATTGTTCAAAACACAGCCAATATTGCCAATGATAAAGCTGCTTCGGTTAAAATTGGCGTTCAATCTGGAGCAACCCATTTTTGGCCGATTTTAGGTTTTAACATAATGATAAAAATAATCGTTATGTTAGCGCTAGCCTTTTTGAGCTGGCCCTTGATACTAGGGATTAATGGTTTAGACACACTTTATGTGGCTGCGGTATATTTAATTTCGGTTATTGTTTTTTTGCCGATAGTTATTTCATTACTATTTGTGGCGAAATATGCCATTGCCTATCGAATAATTAAAGAAGAAAAATGGGGCAATGCCTTGCGACGTGGTTGGTTACTATTCACTGATAATTGGTTGATTAGCTTAGAGGTGGCCTTGGTTTTTTTAGCTATTTTCTTTTTCAGCTCGTTACTCTTTTTGCTAATCATGTCCGCCATTGCTGTGCCTTATCTGCTTTTGCTCTATTTTATGGGTGGGCTAGGCATGGTGTTTGCTTCTTGGTCATTTTTTGTACTTGGCTGTTTGATTTTATTTTTCTTAATTGCCTGGTTTGGTTCTTTGATGACGGTGTTTCAGACCAGTGGTTGGACATATCTGTTTTTAGAATTAACCGGCAAAGGTGGGTCGAGCAAGTTGGCGCGCTGGTTTAATCAAGTTGCGGTAAAATAGTTTTAGATTAGATAAAAAAAGCGTGTCCCGATTTCTATTCGGGGCACGCTTTATACTTTAGCCGTTCTTTGGTATGATAATGAATGAATTGAATAAAATATATGCCCAAAGATTTACCATCAGTAGAAGACCTTATCTCCGCCTCCAGAGGGGTGGTGACCGATGATGACCAAAATGCTCAAGTTAAGTTAGCAGCCAAACAGGCCGATATCACCAAAAAGAATATTGAGCATGAGGCCAAACAACTAGCCGAGCAGGTTAAGCAGCCTTACTTTTATCTGGTCAAATTTCCAATTAGTCCAGAAGCGCTTCAGATTTTACCTGAAGACGAGGCACGGCGATTAAATTTATTGTGCTTTTTTTATGACGGCGCTAAACTCAACTTTGCCACCACTGATCCAAGCAACCCAGAGGTTAAGGAAGTGATTGATAAAATGTATAAACGGTATCATTGCAAAGGTGAGTTGTTTATTATTTCAATCAATAGTCTAAAATATGGTCTCGATGCGTATAATAGATTGCCAAAACATTCCGAGGTAAGGCGCAGCATTTCTATTACCCAAGAGGATTTGGAAAAATATTCCGATAAATTTACCAGTTTTACTGATCTGCAAACACAGATTGTGGACGGTAATGTAACGGAGATATTAAACGCCATTATGGCTGCTGGTGTTAAGTCTGGCACTTCGGATTGTCATATTGAGGCGGAAGAGCTAGATATTAAAGTCCGGTTTCGCTTAGATGGCGTGCTGCATGATGTTGCTTCACTTGATGCGGAATTGTGGAAAAAAATTATTTCGCGGCTAAAGAGTTTGGCCGGCGTTAAAATAAACGTTGGCAACAAGCCCCAAGATGGTCGTATCACCATTAACACTGCCCGAGAACGGGTGGATATTCGTGCTTCGTTTTTGCCCACTAATTTTGGTGAGAGCGTAGTTATGCGTTTTTTACGTTCCAGCTCAGTCGGTCTTACGTTTGAACAATTAGGTTTGCGTTCGAACGCCTTCGAACTTTTAAAAAAGCAAATTGAACGGCCCAATGGCATGATTATTACGACTGGTCCAACCGGATCTGGTAAAACCACCACCTTGTATGCCATATTAAAAAAATTAAACGACTCGGAGACCAAAATTATCACCATTGAAGATCCGATTGAATATCAATTAAAGGGCATAAACCAGTCGCAAACTAATCCGACTTATTCATTTGGTCAGGCGCTCCGTTCGATTGTGCGCCAAGATCCAGACATTATCATGGTTGGTGAAATCCGTGACCTAGAAACCGCCGAAGTGGCTATCCAAGCCGCCTTAACTGGTCATTTAGTGTTATCGACTATTCATACCAATGATGCGGCTGGTGCTATCCCTCGTTTTTTATCGATGGGCGCTAAGGGATTTTTACTGGCACCAGCCATTAATGCAGTTATTGGCCAACGCTTGATTCGTAAAATTTGTGATGGCTGTAAAAATGTGGTCGAGCCCAGTGCTGACCACTTGGAAAAAGCCAAGCAATTGTTAGAAAATTTACCTGCGCAAGAACAGGCCAATTATGATTTAGATAAATTGGTTTTTTATACTGGCACTGGCTGTGAAAAATGTCAGGGCATTGGCTATAAAGGCCGGCTGGGTATTTATGAAATTATGACCATGAATGCGGAAATCGAACAGCTTATCTTAACGGGTAAAGTAAGTGAATATCAAATGCGTGATATCGCTGCCAAGGGTGGCATGGTGACTATGGTGCAGGATGGCGTGGTTAAAGCGGTTGAAGGTTTAACGAGCTTAGATGAGGTCTTCCGTGTGGCAGAGTAGGGTGTGGCAAGAATTATTTATTAAAATTGATTGATATGAATAAAGCCTTTTTTGGTAAACTTAAGGAAGAGTACACTTTTTTTAATCAGCAACGTCGGGAGATAATTGGCCGATCGGCTGATGCCTTACATAAATCTAAGATTGCTATCTTTACCATTCATCGGCAGCAATTTGAGGAGGCAGCCAAGCTGTTAGTCGAAATTGAATCAACCTTGGCTAAACTTGAGCCATCTTTTAAAAAAAGCCCTGGCTTGCGGTATGAGGGGAGCTATAAAGCGGCCATTGAGGAATATGCCGAGGCAAAATTACTGTACGGTATTTTAGTAGATAAAACCTTAAAACCAATCAAAGCAGTGAAATTAGAATTTGATAGCTACTTAGCTGGCTTATGCGACGTAACTGGCGAGTTGATCCGCTCAGCAACGCTCGCCGCTACTGCCGGCGACATGAAACAAGTCTATTGGATTCGTGATATTATTACTGATATTTTAGGTGAACTCGTAATCTTTAATCTTACTGCCTATCTGCGAACCAAGTATGATCAGGCTAAAGGCAATCTGCGTAAAATTGAGCAGATGGTATATGAGCTATCGTTAAAACGTTCTTAACTTATGTTGGACAAGACTGTTACCAAGCTTCGAATTGTCAATGTAGTGGCGTGCTTAATCGGTTTTTCACAAGCGCTGGCCACCTATCTAAACTCTTCTTTTCTCAAGGAGAAAACCGGCAGTGATAATGTCGGCTTGTTTTATGTATTAGCTTATCTGCTGGTTTTGGCTGGATTACTAAATTTTCACAAGTTAATCAGAAAAATCGGCAAAGCTCAAACCCTTTGGCTGGTGGCAATTGGCGAGGTGGTGGCGTTGGGTTTGCTGTTGGCATTTATGGGCAGCTGGTTTAGTTTGATTGGTCTTATATTATATCTTTTATTTGACGCCTTAATTGGCGTTAGCATGGATATCGTTTTGGAGAGCTTGTCCGACGAAAAAAATATCGGTCGTATTCGCGGGTCGTATCTCACCTTGTGGAATATTGGTTTTATTTTCGGCCCTAAGATTTCGAGTTTACTAATGGATGCCAGTGGCAAGTATGGTTATTATGCAGTTTTCGGTCTTATTTTTATTCTAAAGGCGTTTGTATTATATATTTTAATCCGTTATTTGGGTAAGGTAAAAAATGGCAAACTTCCCCAGCAAGAAAAAGTATTCGAGTTGTTTCATAAATTTTGGCATCATCGCAACTTACGCCGGATTTACTACGTATCGTTTGTATTAGAATTTTTTTATGGGTTAATGATTGTCTATACGCCCATATACTTGCGTGAGCTTGGCTTTAGCTGGGTGGAAGTAGGTAGTATTTTTTTCATTATGCTACTACCATTTTTGTTTTTTGAGTATCCCATTGGCTGGTTGGCCGATAAAAAATGGGGCGAGCGGGAAATGGCCTTTTTCTTTTTAACCTGGCTGGGCTTTTTTACAGCCATTTTGTATTTTTTCGAAGTCAAAAATTTTTGGTTATGGACCATTGGCCTGTTAATTACTCGCATCGGAGCTGCTTCGGTGCAAATTCTACGTGACTCATACTTTTATAAACGAATTGCCGAAGGCGACTTCGATTTAATCGATGTGTTTCGAACAGCTCAGCCGGTGGGGTATATTATGGCCGCGTTGGTTTCAGGTTTTCTTTTGCAATGGGTTGACTTAAAGACACTTTTTTTAGTCAATGCGATTGTGGTGTTTTCGGCATTATTTCCAACCTATTTTTTGCTTGATAATTTATCCGAAGAGGAAAAAATGCGGCGCGTATGATGGCGGTAATTATCTCTGATATTCACGATAACCTCGCAAATTTGGCCAAGTGTCTTGATTATTGCAGGGCGCAAAACATTACCACCATGATTTGTTGCGGTGATATTACCAATAGTGACACGGTCGATTATTTAGCAAAAAATTTTGCTGGCACGATTCATTTAATCATGGGCAATGTTGATAATTTTGATGACGGTATATTAACCCACTATCGCAACATTCGTTATTATGATCGCAAAGGCGGTCATATGATAATGGACGGTAAGCGAATTGGATTTTGTCACGAGCCGTATCACGTTAAACATTTATTTGCCAAGGGCATGTATGACATTATTTTTTACGGCCATACGCACAAGCCTTGGGAAAGCCAAGAGCACGGTGTGCGCCTTATCAACCCTGGTACCCTCGGTGGTGTTTTTCAAAAAGCCACGTTTGCCGTGTGGGATAGTGAGACGGGTGAAGTTGCCCTGCAAATTTTAGAAACTATGTAATTTTTATGAGTAAAAAGATAGAAAATGTAGAAAACGTCTTAAAACGGGCGGAGAAGGTTGCTGTAGCTGCGGCAAAAAAATCCGGCGCCATGTTGGTGCGTGAGTTTGCTCGCTTTGATCGCTCGCAAATAAATCGCAAACAAAATAACGAAACCGTCACCAAATGGGATTTGGCCTCTGAACGACTTTTGATTAACGAAATTCGACGCGCATTTCCTGAGCATGCTTTTTTATCAGAGGAGAGTGGCAATGATGGACAGACTGCCCCTTTTCGTTGGATAATCGACCCAATTGACGGCACAACCAATTTTACCATTCATAATCCCTTGTGGTCGATTTCTATCGGCTTGGCTTATAACGACGAATTGGTTTTTGGCTTGATTTATATCCCCTATCTTAAAGAGATGTATACCGCCAGGCATCTTCACGGTGCGTTTTGTAATAACAAAAAAATTAGTCCTTCAATCATTGTTGGACAATCAGTTAATCATGCCTTCTGCCATGGCAAAACCGATCAGGCGATTTTGTTCGCCACTAAGTATATAAAAGTGCAGAAAACTAGTCATGTTGATTGTCGGCAGTTGGGTAGTGCAGCAGCTGAATTGGCCTATGTTGCTTGTGGACGGATGGAATCGATGGTGATGTTTGGTGTGAATGCTTGGGATGTGGCTGGCGGTGCATTGTTAGTCCGTGAGGCAGGTGGAAGAGTGGTTAATGAACTAGGTCAACCATGGCGGTTAGCCGATAAAACCTTAATCGCAACTAATGGTTTAGTAGAAGCAGAAATTTTAAGTGTTATAAAAAAATTATAAATATTTTATAAAATAAAACGCCCCGCCCATCAATGAAGATGAGCGGGGTTTTTGTGAAAGGGCACGACATGGGCGTGGGGAGGTTAGTTTTTAATTACCCCCGTAGCCGTTATCAAGAATGATAAATATTTTTCAGCGCCTACGATTTTCCAGTAGTAGGAGCCAGTTGAATCTGACCAGTTCGGCAAGTTTTTATTGCCGCCGAATACGAAATTTACAACCTGGCCATCGCTGACGGTAATTGTTACCGATGCCCAGGTTGTTCCGGGAATCTTGGTAAGGTCGTATTTTGCTCCCCAACCATTGGGCGAGCCGAACAAAAACGGCGCGCTGACATCACCACCCGGTACGGTAGCCAGATTGCAGTATATTGTTAGTGAGCTGCCGCTTTTGTAAGCGGCAACCACGTTATTGGGGTCGACCACGGTGCCAGCCGGAAAGAAGGGCATCGTAATGGTATAAGCCTGGCTCATTACCGTTGAGTTGGTATGGCCAGCCTTTACTGCGATGGCCTTCAGTGTGAGGCTACTTGCTATGGTAATCGGCACTGTGTAGGTAGCCGATGAGGTGGTGGGCGTGGTTCCGTCCATAGTGTAGTGGATGGTCGCCCCGCTGGTAACCGTATTCAAGGTGACCAGTTGGGAGGTATTATATGATCCGCCAATTGGATTGGCAGTAGGGGTAGTAGTCTGCGGCGTGGAAGTGAAGATATAACTGTCACTCATTACGGCCGAATCAGTCAGTCCGTTTTTAACGGCGATGGCCTTGAGAGTGGTGTTGGTAGTTATACTAATTATATTTGAATAGGTTGCCGATGAGGTGGTCGGTGTAGTTCCATCCACAGTGTAGTGGATGGTTGCACCAGTGGTGATGCTGCTCAAGGTTACGTTCTGGGCCGTGGTGTAGGTACCACCGGCCGGAGATGCAGTTGGGACAGACACTTGAACCGGGTTGGCACCGATTGGCACAAACCCATCCGAGGTGCGGACTGCTCCGCAGGTGTCTGTAGCCGAATTGTAGAACGAACTCGGCTTGAAGGAGATCCAGCTTCGTTTACCCGCGAGTGTGGTAAAGGAGTTGAGTCTCAGAGTCTCGCCAACTCGCCAATTAACTCGCTTGGTGGCAAAACCCCAGGTGTTGATAGAGTCAAAATTAACTGGAGCATAACCGGTATAGCCATTACCACCTTCCAGGCCGATGCTGGCCGGGTCGGCATTGCCGCCGTCTACGAATGTAATGTCAATTATAACGTCGACGGTGTTGGCGTCGACCGCGGTAAAACCAACCATCGCACCCTTGACGTCTTTGACGACACCGGGGAGGACTGGCTTGTGGAAATTGGCAGCGGTCGTAATTCGACCATCGACTAGAGCAAGCTCTAGCCACTTCACATCAGCGTTGTAAAACCCGGACAGAGAAATGTCCACCCACTCGAGTGGGCTTCGGTTTCCGGCATTAATGCCGATAACCCGGTTGTAGCTGGTGAGCTGTAACTGTAAGCCCTGTTTGGTGGCAGTGGCATCCTGTTGCACAAAATGATTGAAACTTACGCCGAAGAATAACGAAGACTTATTGTTAAGTTTGGTGAGTAAGTCAATGTTGTAGGTATGCGAGTTGTTTGCATTCCTAGTTCCGGTGTAGTGGTGAAATACCGCGTCGCCATTATTTGGGTTTGTTGACGGTGGGGTGGATGTTGTTGGCAAGGCAGAAGAACTACTGCCACTACCGCCACAACCGACGAGTGTAAGAGTGAGTACGAACAGCAGGGAGAGGGTAAAATACTGAAAATAACTTTTTTTCATGACATCCTCCGAATTGTGCCTTGTCGTCTAAACAAGGGCTTGGTTGTAATTGGGGTTACTTTGCCCGTGAATGCTTTGACCTTTTTTCGCGTCACCTCCTTGGTTGTGTTTGAGTTAGTATAATTCCTAATATATATAGCCCAATAGGGCGTTGTGAAGGGGCAGTAACTTAATATATAAGCATTTTTTTTCGTTTTTGTCAATGAATTTTATTTTTTGACATTTTTTTAATGGAAACGTACACTTATGATATATTATATTTAATTTTAGCTAAAAATATGAAAAAATTAATTTTTGCTACCCATAATAACGGTAAATTAGAAGAAATGCGTCAAATTTTGTCCGGGTTACCCTTGGAGGTAATTAGTGCCGAAGAGGCGGGAGTGTTTGAAGATCCAGAAGAAACAGGCGAAACGTTTGCCGAAAATGCCCTGCTTAAGGCCAAATTTGTTACCGCGCAAACTGGAGAGTGGTCGGTGGCAGATGACAGTGGCTTATGTATCGCAGCACTGAATGGCCAACCCGGGGTAAAAACGGCCAGATGGGCAGGCAAAGGCGCAAGTGGCAAAGAGTTGGTTGAATTTACTATACAAAAACTTTTTGGTGTACCAGAAAATAAACGTCAGGCATATTTTGAAAGTGTGGCAGCCTTGGTTGGGCCGAATGGTGAAGAGCAAATTTTTACTGGCAAAATTGCTGGTAGCATTGCCTTGGCGCCAATGGGTGAGGCACATGAAAAACTACCTTATGATGCGGTATTTATTCCCGAAGGCTCAGACGCAACTTTTGCTCAAATTCCGGCAGAAGTTAAAAACGCCATGAGCCATCGCGGGTTGGCCTTTAAACAATTACGTAATTGGCTAGAGCAAGTAACAGCCAATATCTAAAACGGGTTGTTTTTTCTAACCAATGGTCATTTAAACAGGGTAGCCAAACAGGAGGTGTGCCATGAAACGATTAAAAGGTGATTTTACGCGGCTTGGCCCTGGCGGCATGGCAAACTCCGATAAAAAACCGTTATGCCAAGTCAAGCCAACTACTTTGCGGGGCACGGCGCTTCTACAAAAGTTGCATGCCTTAACCAATGCACCAAAAGAAAAAACGATTTGTCGGAGAAAAAAGAAAAAACGTAAAAAGAAGTAATCCTATTTTCTCCAATGATTTAAAGCACAAAACCTTTACGGGTATGAGCTTCTTTTTTTTGTAAAAAAATGGCACGGAGTTGGGGCTCCGTGCCGCGACAAGAGAAAGAATATTGTCAGTGTTTTCGTGGTTGCTTGGCCTTTGATCGCAACTGTTTGATATCGGACAACAATCGCGACTTAATGAAGTCAAACAACTCACCAGGATGAACAAGCGATTCGTCCCAGGTAGCCAATTCGCCGTTGCCACCTGCCTTTTTGGCTTTACGAACAACATCTCGATAAGGACGATAAGCTTGAACCCGGGTCGGGTCATCGTCGTCATGAATTATCAGACTTAACACCCGATGATTAGGGGAGAAGGTGGTTTTTTCCAGGACGGCGGCGACTGAGTTCGGGAAGTCGATATTGATGCCTTTGCTTTTTGCCGCCGCCACGGCTTTGGCAACCTCTTCATCGACCTGGATTAGCCGACTTAGTTTCTGATGGGTGCAGATAACCAGTACCTGCAAAGGACTGTTGTTTTCAGTCATTACGGTTATTCTCCTTTGTGGTGGGGTTTATGCCCAAAGCCGTTTGATGGCTGGAGCGATAGTTTCGGTGATTTTTTCGGCAATGACATTAGCCTGTTGATTTTCGCCCACGTTAAGAATGTGAACAGTGGGGCAGACAATTGGAGACAACAGCGTAAGCGGTCCGCAGCACCGGCTTAAGGTGCTGAAGTTTTTCTTTTGACAGACATCAATCAGACAGGGAAATACGCGATTGCAGTCGTTTTGATCAATCTGGTCAATTTGATCGGCTGCCAAAAAGATTACTGGGCAGGCGCTTGCCCTTACGGCATAAAGCAGGGTTTGATTCTGTTTAAGCTCCTCGAGTACGGCAAGTGAATTGCAGACGACATAGATGAGATACCGGCTTGTTTCATGCGCTGTGGTTGGCTGTGCCATAGTTTGCCCCCTCCTTTGGTGGGCTGGTTTTTAGTTGAAGGTGCGAAAAAGTTTGTTATTGTATACCAATTTTTTCTGGTTTAGTCAATGTTAATAATGTTTTGAAAAAAATAAGACAGGGTCATGCTTGATATGTGGTGGATTTTATGTGATAATACAATATTAATAAAAAATTTATTTACATGAAACAAACCGAAAGGGAACGAGTCTTTTTGGTAAAAAAACTACCAGAGAATATAAGCAATTACATTCCAACTCCAATCAGCGTCGGGGATTTTTTCGAATCCAATGCTACGGATGCATTGAAAATTAGGCAAAAAGGGGATAAGTATCATTTGATAAAAAAGGAAACTAATACGGCACATGAAAGGATTGAGCATGTTATCGATATCAAAAAGGGGGAGTTCGACGCCTTAGTCAAGTGTACGGTACAATTTCATCGTAAAAAAAGATATTTTTATCCTTTCAAAAAGCATGTCTGCGAGATTGATTATTATCTCGATCGTCTGGATGGATATGCTCGAGTTGAGGTTGAATTTGAAAACGATGAAGACATGTTCAATTTTATTAGTCCTGAATGGTTCGGCAATGAGATTACTGAAATTAATCATGAAATTCATGAAAATCTTGGCATTGTGACGTTTGAAGAAATGCAAGAAAGATATCGCCAGTGCGGTATCGAACTTTCCCGGGTAGTGCTCCCAAATTAACAGATAGTTGAATAACTTTTTTTACAGCGATTATTTTTTTGTGCTTGTCAGTCGGGGTAAAGAAACGTACAATAATAGTGAAAATAAGTGTATTCATAAAAATTATGAGCAATTCGGCTTTAATCAATCATATTATTAATCACCCCTTAGTACGAGCCGCTTTTAAACTGGATGTAAACCATATTCACGGTACTGCGCATTGGCGCAGAGTAGAGCAGCTCGGCCAATATTTAGCCAAACGCAATGGAGCGGATATCACCGTCTTGTCTTTGTTTGCCTATCTTCATGATGCTCGACGAGAGACCGATCATCACGACCGCGATCACGGCAAGCGATCAGCTATGCTGGTAGAGGAGCTTTACAATGCAGGTGACTTGGAGTTGTCAGAAGAGCAGTATGAACAATTGCGCTTTGCTTGTGCAGAGCATAACTCACGCTCGGCACAAAGTGATGATATTACTGTGCAAACCTGTTGGGATTCGGATCGCTTAGATTTATGGCGGATTGGGGTTATTCCAAATCCAGAATATTTATATACGGCCGAGGCGAAATTACCAGCCACCATCGAGTACGCCAGCCGATTAGTTAATCAGTAATTTATCAATATGGAATTAACCCCACTTATTCAAAAAGCCATCGACCTGGCAGCCAAGTTGCATCTGGGTCAACGACGCAAAGGCAAGGAAGGACTACCTTATATCAGCCATCCTTTTTCGGTGGCTTGGATATTAAGCAATTATACCGAGGATGAGGAAATAATCGCCGCTGCCTTGTTGCATGATGTTTTGGAAGATGTAAAAGGCTATAGCTTTGATGATTTGGCCCGTGATTTTAATCCTCGCGTGGCCGAGCTAGTTAAAGAGGTGAGTGAGGACAAAGATCCGAATATCGAAGAAGATGCTAAGGCTACGTGGGAACGACGCAAACAAAATTACCTTGATAATTTGTGCGATGACAGTCAGGGTGCACTCATGATTTGCGCCGCTGACAAAATACATAATATTCGCTCAACGATTCAGGGGTATGACGAATATGGCGAGAAATTTTGGGATTTTTTCAATTCTCCGGCGGAGCGGCGTATTTGGTTTTATGATGAGATTTATGCCATTTTATTACCTCGACTCGATAGTCCGATTGTATTAGTTCTCAAAAACGAGCTAGAAAGACTCAAAGAGTACCTAGCCTATACAAAAACCTAAGCTTCTGCTATAATAGCAGGATATAATTTTTAGATTTAACTATGGCCGAAGAAGTCGTATTGCGTTTCGAAGACGTTAGATTCGAATTTACCTATCAAAAACCATTATTAGACGATGCTTCGTTTAGCGTACGCAAAGGCGCTAAGATTACTTTAATGGGGCAAAATGGTGCAGGCAAGAGCACTTTGTTTGGCTTGATTCGGGGTGAGCTGACACCGAAAAGTGGCAAGATTTCTGTAGCTCAAGGCGCTACTATTGGTACCGCTCTGCAAACCATTGCTCGGGAGGAATTAAGCCTCTCAATTGAAGCCTATTTTGCTCAAGCGTTTGAACAAAAACCTGCCAATTTACTCAGCCGTGCCAGTAAGGCTTTGGATGCGGTAAATTTAGTAGTGCCATTCGATCGTAAACTGTCAGATTTATCCGGCGGTCAGCAGGCTCGTTTGCTTTTGGCCTATGCCTTAATTCAAGATCCGGATATTTTATTATTAGACGAACCGACTAACAACTTAGATCAGGCAGGCATCGACCACTTAATCGGGTTTTTATTAACCTATGACAAAACCGTCATTGTTATTTCACATGATGCTGACTTTTTAAATTGTTTTACCGAGGGGGTAATATATTTGGATGTGCACAGTCATAAAATTGAGAGTTATGTGGGCGATTATTTAACCGTGGTTGAAGAAATCAGTAAACGGGTTGAACGTGAACAAATGAAGAACGCTCAGTTGGAAAAACAAATCAAAGACAGAAAAGAAAAGGTAAACTTTTTTGCCAACAAAGGTGGTAAGATGCGCAAGTTGGCTCAGAAGCTACGCGAAGAAACCGAAGATTTGGAAGAGAACAAAGTTGATGTCCGCCGCGAAGATAAAACCATCCGTAAGTTTATTATTCCAGCTCAAGATATTGCCGGTCCGATTATAACGATTACTTCGGTTACCACCATTAAAAATCATGAACCGGTGGTGCGACCGCTCGAGATGATTATCCGCAAGCGGCAACATGTTTTAGTTTCTGGCCCGAACGGCATTGGCAAGAGCACGTTTTTACGTACGCTGGTCACCGGCAAAAATAGCGGTGCTAAGATTCTCGAAGGGGTTAAGATTGGCTACTACAGTCAAGATTTTGCCACTCTAGATTTTAATCAGACCGTGTTCGATTCGCTAGAAAGTGTATTGGCCGACGGTATGGATACCCAAGAGATGCGCACCATTGCTGGTGGTTTTTTAATTACTGGCGAATTGATGGGTCGGCAAATAGCCGAGTTGTCCGAAGGGCAAAAAGGCTTACTTTCTTTTGCCCGCTTAGTCGTTATGCAACCTGGGTTGTTGATTTTAGATGAGCCAACCAATCATATTAATTTTCGCCATATACCGGTAATCGCCAAGGCGATTGATGATTACGAAGGACCATTTTTGTTGGTTAGTCATATGCCCGACTTTGTAAAAGAATTACGCATTGATGATTATTTGGAGCTGGCTAAAATATAGGGTATGAAATATGATGTTGTGGTTATCGGTGGCGGCGCAGCAGGTCTCTTAGCAGCTGGTCGTGCCAGCGAATTAGGCGCGCGAGCACTACTGCTCGAAAAAAATAATCGGTTAGGCGTTAAACTACTCATGACGGGTCATGGCCGCTGTAATATCACCAACAACACAGAAGACGTTCGCGCTTTTGCGGCCAAGTTTGGCCGGTCAGGCGCATTTTTGTTTTCCGCGTTAAGTCGGTTCGGGGTTAAAGAAACTATTGCCTTTTTTGAATCGCGTGGTCTGGCCACTAAAATCGAAAAAGATAATCAGGTTTTCCCGCAAAGCGATTTAGCCACTGATGTATTAAGGGTCTTATCCGAATATTGCGCGGAACATAAGGTGATGATTAAAACCAACAGCGTTGTTAAATCAATTATCACCGGCAATAATCGAGTAGTTAAACTGAAATTGGTCGATGGTCAAGAAGTGCACGGTGAAAAATATATCGTGGCCACTGGCGGTCGGACTTATCCGGCCACTGGCTCCACTGGTGATGGGTATGCTTGGCTTAGTCAGCTCGGCCATCGAGTAGTGGCACCCATGCCGGCACTTACTCCGATTATTGGTCGAGAATCATGGTTGGCTGAACTCGAAGGGGTGAGTCTGAAGCACATCGGCATCACCGCTATGGTTAATGATAAGCAGATTGCCACAGCCAAAGGTAGCGTGATTTTTACTAAAGAGGGCATCAGTGGTCCAGCCGTTTTTGTGGTTAGTGGGGCGGTCGGTCGGGCAGTGTCTCAAAACGTTTTACTACATCTTGATTTGTTGCCTTTTTTATCAGAGGAAAAATTAGATCACGAATTGCAATACGAATTTCATCAGCAAGGCAAGCGGACGGTTGCGAATATTTTGGCCAATAATTTACCGCATCGTTTAGCAGATATGATGGTGCGTTTGGCCGATATTAACGAAACAACTTTTGGTCATGTGGTTTCCCGAGAAGCTCGGTTGGCCTTAGTTAAACTGCTTAAAACTTTGCCGATTACCGTTAAAGCGGTTGGTGGGTTTAACGAGGCCATGATTACTAGTGGCGGCGTAGCCTTAGCTGAAGTCAATCCCAAAACCATGCAATCGAAAATAGTTGAAAATTTGTATTTTGCCGGAGAAATTTTAGATCTAGACGGTCCCACGGGCGGATACAATTTGCAAGTTGCCTGGAGTACGGGCTTTGTGGCAGGAGAAGCGGCCGCAGTATAATTAACACACCCCGCCCCTATCGGGGCACCCCTCTCAAGAGGGGAATTTTAAATTGCGGCAATTCGGAATTTATTCCCCTCTTGAGAGGGGTGGCCAAAGGCCGGGGTGTGTTCCCCTTTTTAAGTTGGCTGGCAAGCCGTGGTTTTATTCCCCTCTTGAGAGGGGTGGCCAAAGGCCGGGGTGTGTTGTGCTCTTGAGAGGGGTGGCCAAAGGCCGGGGTGTGTTGTGCTCTTGAGAGGGGTGGCCAAAGGCCGGGGTGTGTTATCTATTAAATATTATCTAATTTTTTTATGTCAAAAGAAAAAATTATCATACTGCTAACCGTATTTGTCGATGTATTAGGCATCGGGATTGTTATTCCGGTGATGCCGTATTTTGTCAAAGAAGTCGGTGGCTCGCCGGTAATTATCACCACCTTATTTGCTATCTTTTCGTTATTCTCCTTTTTTAGCGCCCCAATCCTTGGTGCCCTGTCCGATCGTATCGGTCGTCGTCCGGTTTTAATTATCAGTTTGGCTAGTACGGCCCTGGGTTGGTTTGTCTTTGGTGCAGCCAAGACGGTGGTGATGCTGTTCGCCGGGCGCATTATCGACGGTGCGGCAGCAGGTAATTTCCCCATCGCCCAAAGCTATATGGCAGATTTATCTAAAGACGCTAAACAGCGAACGCAGAATATGGGCTTGATGGGGGCGATCTTCGGCATCGGGTTTATTATTGGTCCAGCGATTGGCGCCTTGTTATCGCACATCTCTATTACTACCCCGTTTTATTTTGTGGGTGCATTAGCCACTATTAACACCATTGCTGCCATATTCTTTTTACCAGAAACTAATAAAAACAAGGCCGTTGGTCGTAAGATTTCAATTAATCCGTTTCGACCGATAATCATGGCTGCCACCGATAAACTCTTAAAATCGAGATATCTGGCCTGGTTTTTATTCAGTTTGGGCATCTCGGTGCAGCAAGCCATTTTTGCTTTGTATATGCAACATGCGTTTAATCTTAGTATTGCTGCAACAGGTTATGTCATGGTGGCCATGGGCTTGATTTTAGTTTTAAATCAAGCATTTCTCTTAAAACATGTTTGGTTAAAATATTTTAAAGAATCGACACTTGAGATTTGGGTGTATCTGTTTTTCGGTATTAGCTTTTTAATTATGGCCGTGCCCCAAATCTGGATTTTTGCCATTGGTATCATTGGCATGGCCATGGGGCAATCGATTATTCGAGCAGTGGTTACCAGTCGTATCACCGGTTTTGCCGAACCGAGTCGGCGTGGCGAGGTGGCAGGCATTATGTCTTCGGTGATGACCTTGGCCATGGTCATTGGTCCTTTTGCCATCGGTCCGATTTATCTCTATAACGAGCACTGGCCGTTTATTATTGCTGGGTTGGTTTTGTTTATGGCCTTTGCGGTGATGTATCGCTGTTGTGGCAATATTCCTGAAGAAAAATTCGAGCACCAAGAGACCGAGCCGGTTGAGGTGATTTCATAATATTCCCCTTTTGAAGGACTGGTATACCAGGTATTATTCCCCTCTGGAGAGGGGTGCCCCGACAGGGGCGGGGTGTGTTACCCCTCTGGAGAGGGGTGGCCGCGTTAGCGGATGGGGGTGTGTAGTGATTTCGAGAAAAGTGCCAAGCCGGCGTGTTTCCCCTCTGGAGAGGGGTGCCCCGATAGGGGCGGGGTGTGTTTTTCTCTAGAATGAAAGCCGCAGTGTCTTATTCCCCTCTGGAGAGGGGTGCCCCGACAGGGGCGGGGTGTGTTATTATTCCGGGTGTGTTATCCTTTTTTCTAAAAAAAGACCCTGCATCGCGAAATGCAGGGTCGGGTAAGGTGCGATTGTCTAGGCGATTAAAAGCCTAGATTTTTGGTTAGACCGCGTTTGAATGTTTGCCACCAGCCAGTGGGCTGGTAGTTAGCCAGCGTTTCAAGCCTGGCTTTGAGCAGTTTGATGGTTTCCGGGTTGTGCCCATTAACCGCTTCGGCTGTCTCAACGGCCATCTCGGCGCGATAGGCCAACGATTTAATGTCTGCCTCGTTGGCATTGTAGATTGATGGTGCGGCAGGTAGCGGGTTCATGACCGCTGCCTGGAGTTTGTCGAGTTGATAGTCGGCAAAGCCAGCCAGAGCCACTGGTTTGAGGCGGTAGAAGGCCTCGGTCTGTTCGCCGACATCGACTCCCAGGTGGTTCAGCTCGAGCAGCAATTTTTCGACTGCGCCGACTAAATAGGCGCCATCGTAGAAATCTGAGACCCGTTTTTTTTCGACAAAGTCTTTGAGACGACTAAACTGGTCATTGAGCTCTGCCAGTTTTACATCCGGCAAGAGCATGTCTAGCCGGTTTTGCAGGTCGGAGACATTGGCTCCTTCGTTTTTAGCCGCCATAATTTTTTCTTGGGCTGATAAAAAGGCAGCTCCGGCAGAGAGGTCGGGTAGGCCAACAACTGGCAAGGCGTAGCCGTTAATTTTGGCATCGCAGGTAGCCAACCAAACTCGGGCCTCGCGAATGCGCACTTCTTTGCGAAGACGGGGTAATTGTTTCTCGGCCATGCGGGTGTCGATACCGAGCGCCTTGAGGCGCTTGATTTCGTTTTCCGATCGCTCTAAAACTTCTTGAGCGGGCAGAGTAGTATCACCGCCTTTGCCACTGGCGTAGGCCTCCAGGTCGGCAACTGCTTTTTTCAACAACCGTTCGCGTGCTGCGGTCACCCTCTTTTTGAAGGCGGCTTCGGCTTTGGCGACTTGTGCGCCTTTAGCCTTGGCCCTTTGAATAACGGAGAAATCTTCAGCGATCATCTCTTCGATGATTCTCAGATTGCCACTGTAGCCGTAGTTGTCGATGGCAGTAGCATCGGCTTGGAGCTTCAGCTCCATGGTTTTCAACCAAATATCAGCACTGGTTGGGGCGGTGGTGGCCAGGGTGGGGGAGACGAGGGCGATTACGAGAATCGCGACGGGCCAAAAAAGCTGTTTCTTCATTTTGCTGCCTCCTTGTGGTGGTGATATGGTGGTGGAGCTAGGCTCCGTTAATGAAAAGGGCGGATAATAATCACTTATCTATAGCATAATTAGACAATATTGTCAATGAAAACGGTTTTTTTGTCAATTCGAATCGTTTTTAATCATTTGAAACGCATTCATTTGTCATGCCTGACCTGATCCGGCATCTGGTTATGATAAAAACAGATCCCGCATCTCCGCTTCGCTGCGTGCGGGATGACAACGTGGAGAAACACTGTGCGCGGGATGACAACGTGGAGAAACACTGCGTGCGGGATGACAGAGTGGAGAAACACTGCGTGCGGGATGACAGAGTGGAGAAACACTGCGTGCGGGATG
>JBAXJQ010000013.1:0-31833 GCA_037137775.1 Candidatus Falkowiibacteriota bacterium
AATCAACTAATTAACAGTTAACACTGTTGCGTTAGATTCTAAAAACTAAGTAAATTAAATTATGAAAACAAGGGGTTTTACTTTAATCGAATTGTTAGTGGTTATTGCTATCATCGGCTTACTAGCTACTATCGCTGTTGTATCTTTAAACACGGCTAGATCAAAGAGTAAAAATACTAAGATAGTTGCTGATATTAAACAGGTTCAAAATGCATTGGAATTATTTTATTCTGATAACATGTCTTATCCGTCTTCAGTTACTTTCGGTGGAACTACAAACATCGCAACAAATGGTGTAACTTATATGCAGCCAGCGCCAAAATCACCTGCTGCAACAGAATATGTTTATGTGGGCAAAGGAACATGGCCAAATGTTGCTTCCTATACTATTAAATATGTTTTTGATGGTTCATATGTTACTCCTTCTGGGTTGTCTACAACCTCAGCAACTGCCACTCCCGGCGTCCTTGGTATCTAATAAATTTTTTAATTGATTAAATAAAGATTTTTAAATTTTATAAAGATGTTCGTGCAATTTTTTAATATTATTTTTTCTGGACAGGGTATTATTGATTTTGCTATAATAAAGCTATATAAAATAAACACTTGTTATGTATAATTTGCACGTAAGAAAAGGATTTACATTAATTGAATTATTAGTAGTTATTGCTATCATTGGTTTGTTAGCCACCATTGCCGTGGTTTCTCTTAATGTTGCGAGAAATAAAAGTAAGGCAACTAAGGTGATTGGTGATGTTAGACAAATTAGAACTGCACTAGAGATGTGGTACAACGACAAGGGGACTTATCCAACTTCAACAGATTGGAGTACTGGCGTTTTGGCTACTGGTGGCATTACTTATCTCAACCCAATTCCCACAAGTCCAGTTACTAATGCGCGATATTCGTATGGAGCGTCTGGTACCTCCGATTATTTTATTCCATATTCACTAGGGGTAAACTATAATGGCGTAACGGTCGCCACTGCCACTGCTAGAGGTATGGGAATATAAATTTTGGTTAAACGCCTTGCTTTACAGGGCGTTTTTTGTTACCAAAAATTAGCTATTTGCTTATGACACAAAACCAACTGTTGATATTAGCGGCCGGCAAAGGAACTAGAATGAAATCAATTGGGCCAAAAGTTTTAGTGCCACTAAATCGAAAGCCATTATTGCGCCATATTTTAGACTCCACTGCGCCATTATTTCCTCAGCCAATAATTATTATTGGTTATAAAGGTGAATTAATTATTCGCGCAACAAAGGCGAAATATGATTATGTTTGGCAACGTAAACAACTTGGTACCGGCCATGCAATTAAAGTTGCTCGTTCCAAATTAAATAAACAAGACTATTCATCAATAGTGATTATTCCAGGTGATGATCCGTTAATAAGTCTTAGTTCAATCCGTAGTTTAATTAAAACCCAACAAAAAAATCAAGCCGCAGTTGCCGTTCTTACCGTTAAAATAAAAGCAGAGGATGAATTAATGACTCATTTTGATCATTTTGGCAGAATTTTGCGATCTAAAAATGGTAAAATTGTACGGATAATTGAATTTAAAGACGCTTCAGATGACCAAAAGAACATAGGAGAGTTTAATTTAAGTTGTTATTGTTTTAATGCTAAGTGGCTGTGGGATAATATTGGTGCATTAAAAAACAACAACAAAGCCAAGGAATATTATTTAACCGATATGATTGCATTGGCAGTCGATCAAAAGAAAAAAGTAGTTAGCGCGTACGCCAAAAATCCCATTGAAGGCCTGGGAGTGAATACCATTGAGCAGTTAAAAATTGTGAAAAATTATTTAAAGGCATGTCAAAAATAGATGGATTGCAGCCATTAGTGCGTCGCTTGGCCGAGGCGTTGCTACAAAAATGCGCCGAACAAAAAATCGATCTGATTATTAGTCAGGGATTTCGAACCATTGCTGAACAAGATATATTGTATGCTCGTGGTCGCACTGCGCCTGGTAAAATAGTTACCCAGGTTAAAGGCGGAAAATCATTTCATAATTATGGAGTCGCCTTTGATTTTTGTCCGGTTAAAAAAGGCAAAGCAGTTTGGAATGATAATGAACTGTATAAAAAGATTGGCGCTATTGGACAAAGTCTTGGTTTAGAATGGGGAGGGTCGTGGAAGCGATTTAAAGACTGGCCACATTTTCAATATTTGGCCGGGTATACGATTGCAGATTTTGAACAAGGCAAGGTTGATTTGAAAAAATTTGCCTAAGCGGTGGATAAATCAGCCATTAAATATAGGTTTTGCCTATTTGTGAGCGATAATCGCCCATAAATGCACTTAAAACTCTTCACGCGATTTTTAAAATGCGCTATAATAAAGGTGTTTAATAATTAAGCCAGTTAACACTATGGCTAAAATGACCAAATCGCAATTGGTGGCCTCTCTTTCCGAAAAGACCGGTCTAACCAAAAAGCAGATTGACGGCTTCTTCGGCGAATTGTCGGAGTTGGCCTACAAAGAAGTTAAAAAAGTCGGCGAATTCGTCGTCCCAGGTTTTGGCAAATTGATTAAGGCCAAGCGCAAAGCGCGCATGGGTGTTAATCCTGCCACTGGTGCCAAGATTAAAATTGCAGCTAAGACAGTGGTTAAGTTCCGCTTAGCTAAGGCTGCTAAGGACGCTGTGCTTTAAACCCACAAGCAGTACTTCACAAAATCCCGCTATAAATGAATCCCGCATTGGCGGGATTTTGTGTTCTTGCGGTTTTTGTTGATTACGCTACAATTACGTTATGATAATGAGAAGGGTAAAGCAAAATAAATACACTCAAAAAATCGATGCAGAAATTGATTTGCATGGCATGACACAAACAGAGGCTAGACGTGAGTTGTTGCTATTTTTAGACGAGGCAGAAAGCAAGCCGTGGCAACGCGTCCGCATAATTACTGGCAAGGGAATTCATTCGGAAAATGGAATCGGCGTACTGCGTGAATTAACTGAAACTCTTTTAAGGGGAAAAGGGTTATCTTTTGTTGAGGCAAAAATTGTAGATGGTGGCAGTGGCGCCTTAGTAGTTAAAATATATTAATTTTTTATTGCATTGAAAAACCACTGACGATAAAGTCGGTGGTTTTTTAGTGTTATTTGTTTTTGGCGATCGCTAAATGATATCTCAACGCGCTATCTGTCTTTCGTTGTGGAATGAGTGTCAGATTTTTTATTTTCCTCCGTAATAGTATTTTTTGAATTTTCCTGAATTGATTTTCCTGAAGTACTGTTATCAACAGAATTTTCTTTTTCTTTAGGCTGTTCTGTTTTTTGTGGTATTTTTGGTTCAATTTTACTAGTTGTGCTGGCATCATTAATAACGTTTGGTGATTTTAAATCTGAATTGTAATATTCATGTTTATTTTTTTCCTGCTCAATTATTTCATTTTGTTTCTGGGTGCTAGTGGTTTTTTGATCGTTTAAAAAAACGTTAATGTTTCGAGAAATAGCTACTGCCGTATTTGCCTGTTCAATTGCGCTGCGCCAATCTTCTTCTTTAATTGATAATTTCGCTTGTTCGATTTTTTTATTTAAATGCTTTACTATTTGCTCGTTTTTGTTTTTTTGATTTTGATTTGAGGTAGTGTTAATACTTGATTTAATTAATTTAATTTGGCTTTCTGCTTGCTTAAGATTTTGTTTAGCAATTTGGGCGGTATTTTTTTCAGGCTGATTTTTGGTTATTTCACGTTCGATAAAATGTTGAGTCGATGTGTTTAATTTTTGTTGAGTGGTTGAATTATTGTCCGCATCGTGGTCATTAATTTCTTCGTTCATGTCATTGTCTTGATCACGTAGATTTTCTATCGCGTTAGCTAGGCTATCAACCACAATGATATTATTATCAGAAAAATTAATTCTACTGGCAAGTTGGTTGATTTGTTCTAATTGGTGTTGTCCTGAAGTTTTAACAGTTGCGAGCAGGCTGGTTTCAGTAGAATCATTACCAGATTGCTCGGCGATTAAATGCGCATGTTCGATTTCTTTTGTCGCTTCGGTTAGTGTAGTTGCTAAACGTTGGCCTTGAACAGCGGTGTTAGTAATTTTAAATAAGTGATTTGCCTCGGCTAGTCGACGATCAGCAAATTGCATATAAAGACTGGCTTTTTTCTGAGGTGAGGTTGCAATTGATAATGAAGTAGATTCTAGGCCACGTTTAACAGGGTATAGAAAAGAGCCAAGAGTTACACTAGGACTTGCATACGCATAGGTGCCAGTGCTGCCAATAATGATTAATGTAATCATACCAAGGGCAAAAGCAGGTTGCCAATGAAATGAAAAACTAAACCAGGCCAATTTTTGCTTGGCCATTTCTTTTTCCAAAAGAAACTGAATTGCAACATCTGCACGATGTGATAGTTTTTGTTGAGGTAGGGAGTTTAAAAATTTTTCCAAATCTTGGTTCATGGTGATTATTAAAATTATTCAAGACGTTTGCGTAATTCGACTAACGCTCTACTAATTTGCGTGCGAATTGCACCCTCTTCTTTTTGCAGTAGTGTGGCAATTTCTGAATTATCTAAACCGTCAACGAATCGAAGTAGTAAGACCTGCTTATGGTATTCTGGTAATTCGTTAATTACTGCCATGGCTTTTTCCAGCTCGAATTTTATTTCAATATGGCCAAGCTGATCTTCTGTTTTATCTTCAGCCTCGGTTAAATCTGTTTGGCGACCCAGGGTTTTGTAATGATTAATTAAATGATTCTGAGCGATTTTATAGATCCAGGCTTGAAAGGGCCTTGTCTGATCAAAATCGGCAAAATTTTTAAACGCCTTGATAAAGACTTCAGAAGTAAGGTCTTCGGCAGTTGCTTGATCAAAAGAAACCCGGTACCAAAAAAAGGTATAGATTTTGTCTTTAAACTTATTATAGTTTACCAAGAATTCTTGGTGTGGGGTGGTCGCCGACATTCGTATTATAATACAGAGTAAGTAAAAAAATGTTACAAATACTAGCAAATATTTAACCGTTTGCTTATTGTAAGCTAAATTTTACTTTATAACAAGACGTAAAAACAGCCAGAGTTTATTAGTTTCACTGGCTGTTTTTTTATCACAGGAGAGATGTTAATGATGACTGTCTTGAGATTTTTTTGGATGACTCTGCTCTTTTGTTAATTTTTTGGTTTTTTCAGATTTACTCTCATGGGTTGGTGTTGGGGTTGGGGTTGGTGTTGAGATGATTGCAACACTATTGGTTATTACGGCAGAATTGGTGCCATCACTGGCGGTAATGTTAAAAGTATAGGTATTACCAACATCGGATGAGGAGGCGGTCCAGCTATACAATCCAGTGTTTGGGTCGAATGTTGCTCCGAGTAATAACGTGGCATTTAAGGTGATAGGGTTGCCAATCGGGCTGGTAGCACTAGCATAGTATGCAATTGATTGTCCAGGTTGTAAAATCCAATTATTCGCCGGAGTAGAAAATACCGGGATTGGCGAAATTGTACCAGGCAAGGCATTGTCAACTTGAACAGTAATTACTGCCGTGTTGGAAAAATTAACACCATCAGTGGCGGTGAAGCTTAAGGCGTAAACACCTTGCTGTCCTTCGGTCGGGGTCCAAGTAAATAACCCATTTTGATCAACACTTGCTCCGGCAGGGGCTGGTGATAAAATATAGCTTAAGGTTACATTACTTGGATTGTCGATTAAAAGTTGATATGAAACAGGAGTGCCGACGTTCATTAGATAGGGAAAGTTGTTAAGGGAGAGAATGCTAAAAGTTGCCGCATTAACTTGTTTCACGGATAAAAATCCAGTTAGCGCAATAAATAGGGCTAAAAATGAAACAAATATACGACGACCCATGATTTTTTTCTGCATAAAGATTTATTTAATAATTACTTAATTATTACAATATCATGCAAATATTGTTACTATTTAAATGACTTAAACTTAAAATTGTTTATTTTTAGCCGTTTTTTCGTTAATAATCTTGACAAAAATGGTAAAATATACTAGGGTAAAAACGTATTGTCATTTTAAATCAAATTAAAAGCGAGGTGATAGTTATGGAAGAAGAGTGGGACGAGCTCGTTTCCAATTTTGTGCAGGACACCATCTGCCAAATATTGGACATGCTAGAGACTGGTAACTGCTTGTTGTCTAACCCGGTTTATGAAAATAACATTTTTCAGGTGAAGATTGTTTTGGAGCAAGAAGATCACAATCTTTTTGTGTATGGAGGGCTTGATCGCAAGCAACTACCAGCGGCTCTGAACGGGTATTTTTATTTTAAAAAGCTGGAAAAAGCTCAAGAAACCCCATATTTCGAAAGAAACGGCGAGTTAACCATTGAACTTTCCGAGGCGGAAAAATATTTTGCCTCTTGGTCGACCAAGCCATTACCACCTCGTGTAGTATTTCGAAGCAACTACAACTAGCCGGAGGTTACTATGAATAGTGACGATTGCAATGGTCTAATCACCCCATTTGCCTCAATTGTAGAGGCTCGCGCGTGGCGGCAACAGGTATTAACCGCGTTTAGACTGCCATCGTTCGAATTACCCACCATCAAAGGACGGGTAATCGCGGTGTATGGCACGTTCAATGGCCGAGCCAAGATTAGTGCGGATTATTTTTTTGAAGCGCTGATTACAGGCATAAACATCGGGCGCAGAGCTCGAAAAAATGTCGAGCCCGAGGCTTGTGTCTGGCTTTCGATTGACCAGGAAAGATTCGGACCAAACTACACTGTAGCTGGTGTAGAACTTTGCCTGGATGAAGCCAGTGGGCAAGTTGACGCTTATATTATCGTCAACACAGCCCATGCCATTGAGGAAAATGGCCCAATTTTGGGAGCAACCAGTTCTCGAGCAGCTCAGTCCACAGCCACCTTTGAGTACCACAAGGCTGCCTTGTGGGAAATCACTTCAATTTAACCATCAACAAGGCCGACGGAACATATCCGTCGGCCTTTTCACGTTTATGAGAATATTTTTTATTTTAATATTTTTGCCAAGTATTGTCCCGTAAGGCTGTTTTTATTTTTAGCTACTTGACGTGGCGTGCCTTCAGCAATAATTAAGCCGCCTTTGTCACCACCCTCAGGCCCCATATCAATAACATGGTCAACCGATTTAATGACGTCTAAATTGTGCTCAATCACCAAGACAGAATTATTCTTTTCTACCAAGCGATTTAAGACGTGCAATAATCGTTTAATGTCGTCAAAATGTAAACCAGTGGTTGGTTCGTCAAGGATATATAAGGTTTTACCAGTCGCGCGTCGGGATAATTCGGTCGCCAGTTTAATACGTTGCGCTTCACCACCAGAGAGGGTGGTAGCGGATTGGCCGAGTTTAATATAGCCCAAGCCAACATCACAAAGAGTGGATAGTTTTTGATGTACCGCGGGAATATGTTTAAAGAAGCCGGTCGCTTCCTCAACCGTCATGGCTAGGATTTCGGCAATATTTTTTTCTTTGTAGTGTACTTCCAGCGCTTCTTTATTGTAGCGTTTGCCGTGGCAGACTTCGCATTCAACATAGACATCGGGCAAGAATTGCATTTCGATTTTGACCATGCCGTCGCCCCCACAGGCCTCACAGCGGCCACCCGTCACGTTAAATGAGAATCGTCCAGCTTTATAGCCACGGATTTTAGCTTCTGGCATCGAAGCGAACAAGTCACGAATTGGAGTAAATAGGCCAGTGTAGGTGGCGGGATTTGAGCGTGGAGTACGACCGATAGGGGATTGATCAATGTTGATGACTTTGTCGATATGGGATAGCCCTTCAATACGGTCGTGTTTACCTGGCTGTTCTTTGGCGCGGTAGAATTTTTGGTTTAAAGCGGTGGCCAGAATGTCGATCATTAACGTAGATTTACCCGACCCAGACACACCGGTGATGGCAACAAATTTACCTAGCGGAATAGTAACATCAATATTTTTTAAATTATTTTCTTTGGCACCGATTATTTTAATTGATTGGCCGCTGCCAGCGCGGTATTTGGTTGGAGCGGCAATGAATTTTTTACCTGAGAGATATTCACCGGTCAGTGATTTGCTTTTTTTAACTTGTTCGGGCGTGCCTTGGGCGACAATTTTGCCACCGTGTTCACCTGCACCAGGACCGACATCAATCAAATAATCGGCAGCCAGCATGGTGGCTTCGTCATGTTCAATGACAATGACGCTATTACCAATATCACGCAATTCTTTGAGCGTACCGATTAGTTTGTCATTATCACGTTGGTGTAGGCCGATAGATGGTTCGTCCAATACATACAGCACGCCAACCAAAGCCGAGCCGATTTGGGTGGCTAGGCGAATGCGTTGTGCCTCACCACCAGACAAGGTGTTGGCCGAGCGATCGATAGTTAAATAATCTAAGCCCACATTGGAGAGAAAATCCAAACGGGAGCGAATTTCTTTTAGAATCAGTTTCGCGATTTTTTTCTCCCGTTCGGTTAAGAGTGAGCCGGTGTCGAGTTTGGCAAAAAAGGTTTTGCAGACATCGATCGGCTTATTGGAAACATCGTGGATGGATAAATCGGCAATGGTGACGGCTAGCATTTCTGGCTTGAGCCGTTTACCATGGCAGGTGGGGCAAACCAGGACACGCATATAGCCTTCGATTTCTTTGCGGATATAATCAGATTCGGTTTGTTGAAAACGGCGTTCGAGATTGGGGATAACGCCTTCAAATTCGGTAGTTAGTTCACCGGAAAAACGGTTGCTTTCGTATTCGACTTGGTAGTTCTTGTCGCCAGAGCCGTACAGCACGATGTCGAGTTGTTTTTTGGATAAATCTTTTATAACCGTATTTAGGTCAAAACCGTTTTTGGCAGCAACCGTGCCCAGAATGCGCATCATCCAGGTTTGGCCGGGGGCAGTGGAGTGCGACCATGGCTTGATGGCGCCTTGGGCGATGGTTAGGTTTTGATTGAGAATTAATTTTGAATCGATCTCTAGTTTAGTGCCAATACCAGAACAGTCCGGACAAGCGCCATGCGGTGAGTTAAAAGAAAAATTACGGGGCTCAAGTTCGGGCAGACTGATGCCACAATCAGGGCAGGCAAACTTGCGGGAATAGGTGGTGCTGTTTTTGCCATCGGCGAGCGCCACTTCAATAATATCGTTGCCCAAATCTAGACCTTTTTCAATACTTTCGCTTAAGCGAGAAGCATCGGCTTTGTCAGTGCCAACCGTTAAGCGATCGATAACAATAGCAACTGAATGCTTCTTTTGTTTATCAACCGTTAAATCTTCAGCTTCTTCGAGTGAATACACTTGCCCATCGTACATGACACGACGGTAACCCGCCTTGGCAATGTTAATAAGGAGATGTTTGTGTTCACCTTTTTTATCTTTAATAATCGGCGCTAGAATAACAACATCCTTACCAATAGAAGTTTTAGTAATGCGATTGACGATTTCGTCGACCGTGTAGGGCTTTACTTTTTTGCCGCATTCCGGGCAATGAGGAATGCCAACTCGAGCATAGAGGAGACGGAGATAGTCATAAATTTCCGTAACCGTGCCCACGGTGGAGCGAGGATTATGGGAGGCAGTTTTTTGGTCAATCGAAATGGCAGGAGAAAGCCCTTCAATCGAGTCGACATCTGGTTTATCCATTAAGCCAATAAATTGCCGTGCATAGGCAGAAAGTGATTCAACATAGCGGCGTTGACCCTCGGCGTAAATAGTATCAAAAGCCAAGCTGGACTTGCCCGATCCGGACAACCCAGTGATAACCACGAACTTGTCGCGGGGGATTTTGACGTCGATATTCTTTAAATTGTGCACGCGGGCACCTTTGATAACGATGGCGTTAGCTTGAGGCATGAAGTTGTTATTATATATAGTAGAGCAAACTTGCCCGTGGTTTATAACCGATGATATTATAGAAGAAAAAAGTGGTTATGGCAAGGGTGAGATATATTAGGCGGATTATTACTCTTTTTCAGCAATATGGTATAATTATTCCACAATAAATTAACTGTAAAATCGCATGACCATTCCCGAATATCTGCAAAAAATTGATCAATATTACCTTGGTGGCAAAGGTGACACTACTGAACACACCTATCGTGGTTTTTTGCAGACCATGCTAGAAAATATTTTAACGGAATATAAGATAACTAACGAATTCGGCCGTATTGCCTGCGGGGCACCAGATTATATCGTTGCCAAAAAGGATATTCCGGTCGGTTATATTGAAGCTAAGGATTTGAACGTTGATATTTTGAGCAAAAATCATGATGAACAGTTCGATCGGTATCGCCAGGCACTGGATAATTTGATTATTACGAATTATTTGGATTTTCATTTTTATCGTAACGGCGAATTAGTAGAAAAAATTTTTTTAGCCAAGATTGTCGAGGGAAAAATTATTGCCGAAGAAAGCAATAGTGAAGCATTTATTGCCCTTATTAAATCCTTCGGCGCTCAAATCAGTCAGACTATTAAATCTGCGCCCAAGCTGGCCACGATGATGGCGGACAAGGCAAAGCTATTGTCGATGGTGATTGAGCGCGCTTTGTTGAGTGACGAGACCACTCAGGCCGACAGCAGTATACGCGAGCAGTTCGAGGCGTTCAAACAAGTCTTAATCCACGACTTGAGCATTCGTGAGTTTGCTGATATTTATGCCCAGACCATTGCCTATGGTATGTTTGCAGCTAGACTGCACGATGCCACGCTTGATACGTTTACCCGACAGGAAGCAGCGGAGTTGATACCCAAATCCAATCCGTTTTTACGAAAGTTGTTTGGCTATATTGCCGGCCCCGAAATTGACAATCGTATCGTCTGGATCGTTGATGCCTTGGCCGATATCTTTCGGGCGACCGATGTGGAGGCGATATTGAAAAATTTTGGGCACACGACTGCTCAGCATGACCCGGTCATTCATTTTTATGAAACGTTTTTAGCCGAGTACGATCCCAAGCTGCGCAAAAGCCGCGGTGTCTGGTACACGCCCGAGCCGGTGGTGCAGTTTATCGTCCGGGCAGTCGATGATATTTTAACATCTGAATTCAATCTGTCGCAAGGCTTGGCCGATACGGCCAAAACCGCGATTACTGTTGAGACGCAAACTCCGGACAAACGAACGGCCAGTGGACGCAAGAGCGTGGAAAAAACAGTGCACAAGGTGCAGATACTCGACCCCGCCACTGGTACGGCCACTTTTTTGGCTGAAGCGGTGCGCCTAATCCATGCCCGTTTTGCGGGACAAGCCGGTTTGTGGAGTAGTTATGTTGAAGAGCATCTTTTGCCTCGCTTGAATGGGTTTGAGATTTTGATGGCGCCGTATGCCATGGCGCATCTAAAACTACGCTTGTTGCTTGATGAAACTGGGTACCAGCCAAAGCAGGAACAGCGCTTGCGAATATTTTTAACCAACTCGCTGGAGGAATATCATCCCGACACCAGCACTCTGTTTGCCAGCTTTCTCTCGACTGAATCAAACGAAGCCAATCACATTAAACGCGATACACCGGTCATGGTGGTGATGGGTAATCCGCCGTATAGTGGGGAGAGTGCTAACAAGGGGGAATGGATTACAAAATTAATGGAAGAATATAAGACCGAACCGGGCGGTAAAACCAAATTAAAAGAGCGCAATTCGAAGTGGTTGAACGATGATTATGTAAAATTTTTGCGGTACGGCCAATATTTTATCGAAAAGAATGGTGAAGGCATTTTAGCCTTTATCAATCCCCACGGCTATTTGGATAATCCAACATTTCGCGGAATGCGCTGGCAGCTGTTAAAAACCTATGATCAAATTTATACCATCGACCTGCACGGCAACAGCAAGAAAAAAGAAGTTGCGCCTGACGGCAGTAAGGACGAGAATGTTTTTGATATTATGCAGGGCGTGAGCATTAACATCTTCATTAAAACCGGCCGCAAAAAAAATATTGAATTGGCTCAACTTTTTCACTATGATTTGTTCGGCAAGCGCGAAACAAAATATGGGTTTTTAGAAAGCCAAGCACTTGCCAATATTCCGTTTGCCAAACTTGAAAATGTGGCCCCGAATTATTTTTTTGTGCCCAAAGATTTCAGTTTGCAAAAGGAATACGATCGCGGGTTTGCCTTGAATGAACTGTTTCCCCTTAATACTGTCGGTATTGTGACGGCTAAAGACGCCGTGTTAATCAATGAATCTAAGGATGCGCTGTTAAAAAATGTGGCCAAACACTATGGCATCGAGCCAGATGAAAATTTGGTAAAACCGATTGCCTATCGACCGTTTGATAATCGGTTGGTGTATTATGATACGAAGCTAATCGAACGTGGCCGGGAAAAAGTGATGCAACACTTTCTGGCTAGTGAAAATTACGGGTTGATATTTAAACGTGGTGGAATAGAAGATTTGGCATCACCAGTTTTTGTTACAAAAAATATTACTGAATTTAGAAGCTGGTCTAGGCCAGGCATGCAAGGCGGTGATTTTATTTGCCCACTCTATCTTTATCCTCAAAAAACCAAGCAAGCCAGCTCAGCGCAATCATTAGAACGGACCCCGAATTTAAATTCAGCAATTGTCGAACAATTGGCTCGGGGTTTGAATCTTCGTTTTGTCACTGAGTCGAGCGTTGAGGTTGATGTTTTTGCATCGATTGACGTGCTCGATTATTGTTATGCCATATTACACTCGCCTCGCTATCGGGCCAAATTTCAGGCTTTTTTAAAAATCGATTTTCCGCGCGTGCCATATCCAAAATCCGTTGAGCAATTTTGGCAATTAGTTGCGCTAGGTCGGGAATTGCGTAACCTGCACTTACTGGCAAGTCCGGCCGCTGGAGAACTGTTAACAACTTATCCCATTACGGGCAGTAATCGGGTGGATAAAGTCCGTTATGAAGCCGGCAAGGTGTGGCTTAATACTGAACAGTATTTTGATCAAGTACCGGCAAGCGCGTGGCAATTTTATGTTGGCGGTTACCAACCGGCGCAAAAATGGTTAAAAGATCGGGTTGGCAAAGTTTTAACCTTTGATGACATTATCCATTATCAAAAAATAATTGCTGTTTTAACCAAATCTGTCGATTTAATGGAAAAAATTGACGGGATAACACACCCCGTCCGCTAACGCGTCCACCCCTCTCGAGAGGTTAACACACCCCGTCCGCTAACGCGTCCACCCCTCTCGAGAGGGGAATGGCACGGTCTGTAAACTTATCATTAGTTTAAATGAAATATGTTGCAAAAAAATATTATTGCTTACGCGGGCCTCACTCAGGCTGAGGTAAAAAAGTTGTTGGTACGGCATGGCGAGAATGCGGTGATTAAAAAAAAGAAACGTCGGCCAGTGGTAATTTTTTTGAGCAAGTTAACCAGTCCGTTATTTATGCTGATGATTGGTATCTCGCTAGTATCTTTTGCCGTTGGCCAGCGAACCAGTGCCTTGATTGTGCTGGCCATGATTTTTTTGTCGGCAATTTTGGATTTTATTAATACCTATAAATCGCAACAGGTGGTGGACAAATTGGTGGCGCAGGTTGCTACTAAAATCGTGGCCATACGTGATGGACAAAAAGTAGAAATTGAAGTACAGCAGGTGGTGCCTGGTGATTTGTTGTTTTTGTCCGCTGGCAATATCATTCCGGCTGATTGCCAAGTGGTGGAGAGTGATGATTTTTATGTTAATCAGGCCTCGTTAACTGGTGAATCCATACCGGTAGAAAAAATTGCCGCCGATGAGCCAGCTACCGACATAGCGCTCGACAGTCCGCAATTCGTGTTTATGGGTACAAGCGTGGTTACCGGTTATGCCTCGGTGAAGGTGCTAACAACGGGCATTAATACCGAGTTCGGCAAGGTAACCAGCGAATTAAACAAGGCCGACCCCAAAACTGATTTTGAAATCAATATCACCAAATTCAGCATCTTCATTATGAAGGTGGTGTTTTATATGGTTAGTTTCGTCTTTATTATCTATTTAATCAAGAATGCTTCTAACTTGAACCGAACCGTTTTTTTAGAGGCATTTACGTTTGCCTTGGCGATTACGATTGGCGTAACACCGGATATGTTGCCCGCAATTATCACCGTCTGCTTAAGTCGCGGGTCGCAGATGATGGCAAAGAAGAAAGTTATTGTTAAGCAGTTGTCATCGATTGAGAACTTTGGCAGCATGGACATTCTTTGCACTGACAAGACCGGCACTCTCACCCAGGATCACATCGCTTTAATTAAATATGAAGATTACACTGGTCAGGACTCGGCCAATGTTTTGGAATTTGGCCATTTAACCAGTCATTTTCATAAAGGGGCGCAGAATCCACTTGATAGCGCAATTAATGAGTACAAGGATATCGATGTCTCGGCGTATGAAAAGATTGATGAGATTCCTTATGATTTTTATCGTAAACGCAGCTCGATGATTGTACGCAAAGACGGTCATCGCTGGTTGATTACCAAGGGTGCGCCTGAAGAAATAATTTCTATTTGCGATCAATGCGAATTAACCGGGGTTGCCTCAGCTATCACCTCCAAACGAACTACTATCACAAAGCGGTTTAACGAATTGAGCCGTGATGGGTTTCGCGTCCTTGGTTTGTGTTATAAAGAGTTACCTGATGATGCAACAGCATCTTATCGCAGTGTAATTGAAAGTAAAATGATTTTTGCTGGCTTTTTAGCTTTTCTTGATCCGCCCAAAGAGGGCGTAGCAAAAACCATTAACGAGCTGAAGACTTTGGGCGTAGCCGTTAAAATATTAACCGGTGATAATGATTTGTTAGCGCAAAAAATTTGTACCGACATTGGCATTGAAGTGACCGGGGTGTTAACTGGCACCGATATAAAAAAAATGAATGATTTGGAGTTAGAGCAAAAGTTAATAAATACTAATATTTTTGCCCGGATAACGCCCGTGGAAAAAGAACGGATAATTGTCTTATTAAAAAAGAGCGGCAAGGTGGTTGGCTTTTTGGGTGATGGCATTAACGACGCCCCGGCATTAAAAGCGGCCGATGTGGGTATCTCGGTAAATAATGCTGTTGATATTGCTAAAGAAACCGCTGATATTATTTTAATGGAAAAAAGTTTAGAGGCTTTGAAAGATGGCGTGCTGGAGGGGAGAAAGACGTTTCATAATACTTTAAAGTATGTGCTGATGGGATTATCGTCTAACTTTGGTAATATGTTTTCGATGATGGGTGCCGTCACATTTTTACCGTTTTTACCGATGCTACCCGCTCAGGTGCTACTCAATAATTTTATTTACGATGCTTCGCAACTGTCATTGCCAACCGACACGGTGGATGAAGAAGATTTACTCAAGCCGGCTCACTGGGATTTGAAATTTATCCGTAGTTATATGATTGTTTTTGGTTGGATGAGTTCGATTTTTGATTTTTTGACTTTTTATTTACTTTATTATGTATATCATTTAACCGAACATCAGTTTCAAAACGGTTGGTTTATCGAATCGATGGCCACGCAGATTTTTGTGATTTATATCATTCGCACCAAAAAAATTCCGTTTTTGCAAAGTCGACCGAGCCAAGCCTTGTTTATCACCACCTTCTTGGCCGTGGTTTTTGTCTGGTCTTTGGCATTTACACCGTTGGGTAAATTGATGCAATTTGAGCGTTTGCCTGTGTATATTATGGCAATTATTGCCAGTTATGTGGTGATTTATCTTGGCATGGTCGAGGTAGCTAAGCGGATATTTTATCGATTACATAGTCGCGGTCTGGTCAAACGTCAGGCATTAGCCGTTTGAATCAAATAAAAAATTTATTAAATAAGTCACTTTATTAGTGACTTATTTATTTTGGAAAAATTTTCTAATTATGGTATAATAACACTGTGAATTGGTATTTTATGGCAGTACAAAAAAGAATAATTAAAATCTCGATTTTTGGCTAAAATATGGTAAAAAAATCGAGTAAATCTATTTTTACTTTAACCCTCAAATGGTACGCGGAACAACGGCGCTTGTTTCGAAGTTTTTGGCGTCGACAAAAGGCACTATATCGACCGCTTAAAAAACGATTTTACCGTCGTGCAGAGGTGATTTTTACTTGGTTAACCGAACCACCACCACCGCCAATTTTGCATCGACGAGTTTCACCGAAAGTTGATCAAATCTCTCGGGAGATATTTGGCATCAAAACATATCGTAGTCGTGCCTTACGATTAGTGGGCTTTGGCTGGCGCTTGTCCGCGGTTGCCTTGTTGTTTGTTTGGATTGTGGCGGGTGTAGGGCCATTGGAATTGTTGAATCGAAGCTTTGCCGGTATTGTGGGTGAGGATAAAACGAAAACAATTACACTGTATGCGAGTGAATGCGCGACGGAAAATGTGGCATCTTCAACTGAAAGCGGTTGGCAAAATCCCGAGGGCGCAGCTGGAGCGCCTGATGTGACGGCTCGGCACAAGTACAATATTTTTTCTCGCATTAATGCAGCATATTATCTCGGCGGTCAAGGTAATTTAGTTTGCGGTCATTATCAACCAGTTGCTTCAACTTCATTGGAAAAATTAGCTGAAGAGGAGTCAGCCACTTCAACTATTGAAAAAGAAATGGCCGATCAGATGGTTACCACCACACCTGATGTAATTATCGTCACTTCAACTAGTGAAACTGCCACCTCGACTGAATCGGTCGAGAGCGAATCAAGCGCTAGCACTACGCCAGAAATTGCGAGCACCACTGAAGTGGTGGTCACCACCACTGATCCAATAGTAACGCAAATTAATTCAAGCACTGATACGGGCGTTAACACCATAACACCACCGCCTGTTACTGAAATAACAGAGGAGAATCAAAGTGTCCTACCCACCGAGCCCATCTCGATTCTTGGTGCCGTCTATGAGGGGGTAAATACTATAATTTCTGATGTTAAAAACTTTGTCACGGATATTTTTAATACTAATGCTACACCAGCTTCTGCTGAAGCGGCGCCTCCTAAAAAATTAGCAGATTTAGGCAGCTTCACTTCGGCCAAGATACATCTCTCGCTAGCAGAAATGACGCAACCAATTAAACCAGCACTTGAAAGTTCTTCGGTTAATCAACCAGAGGCGACTTCAACGCTAGTAACCACCACAACAGAGCAGGTTGCCACGGAAACAACTAGTTCGACCGAGTCTTCAACAATTAGTCCAGAAGTTAACGCTACGTCGTCTGATGAAATAATCACAACAACTTCACCAATAGAATCACCTGATATTACCAGGACAACTGAGATTTTTAATGCAACCTCAACAACATCTGAAACGGCTGCCGGTTTGAATGAGATTGTTTTTTGGTATGCTGCCACTAACTTGGCGACCACCTCGCCAGGTACGTTAATTTGGCATGAGTTGGCTAGTCTGCCGCTTGATGGCAAAATCAGTTGCGCCGCTTTTGAGTCGAAAAATGCTTGTGTACGACGATTATTGTTAGATCGTACTGCAGGCGGCCAATTTGTATTCGATGCGCCAAATCTTAAAAATTGGCAAGACATCGAAAATTTACAAATTAAAATCGAGGGCAGGGTCGATGGTCAGTCGGAATTTGAATTGTATGTCGATAGTGCCTGGGTGACGGTGCAATACCAACCTGACCAAAAAGATGAAGAGCCGGATGATGGCTACGAGCCATCAGACAAAATGATGCTTGATGGGCGTGAAATCGAATTCGTTTATACGGATGACAATCAGGACGAGAATATCATTATCAAAACTGATAGTAAGCAATACTACGGTGTGACTAATGCGGATGTATATTTTAGTGTGACCAATATTTCCGATCAAACTGAGGCCTTTGGTCTGCAAGTGCATTTTCCAGAAGATGTCGGCCAAGTGCAAAAATTGGAACGATTGAAAAAGGGTGCCTGGACAGAAGCAGTGCTGACATCGGAACCATTACCAGAGCCTGGATTACTCCAAAAAGCGTTTAATAAACCGCTCAAACGTAAAGCGGTGCCGAGTTCGATGCGGGTAAAAAACAGTACTAAAAATAACCAGACCAAGATCGGCCCGGGCAAGACACAGTATTTTAAAATGAATATTAACTATCGACCACAGACCGCTGGCGAATTTTTTATTGAAGCCTTGGGTGATAATCAGGGATATGGCATGCTTGATCCGTGGTGGGATGGGTATTGGCGTTATAAGCTGCCGATTACCATTAACAACTCAGCTAATCCGAACGCGCTCACCGATTATCAGGTACTTCTCGAAATAGCGACTTCGTCGCCATTTTGGAGCCGGGTCAAAAGTGATGGCGGTGATATTCGGGTGCTCAATAGCACTGAAACAACACAACTTGATACGTGGATTCAATATTTTACCAAGACCGGTTCCTCGTCTGCTATTTGGGTTCAGGTTGATTCCATACCAGCGGCCACCAGTACACAAATTTGGCTCTATTATGGCAACCCTGCTGCCTCAACCTCGAGCAATATGTATAGCGTTTTTAATTATAGCTCGATGAAGGATTTGTATTACGTTACTCGAGGCGGCTTAACCTCGACTTCAACCGTCGCTATCGTTAGCTTGATGGATAATAACCAGGTGCAAGTGGGTAGTTCCGCGCCCGTTACGTTAAACCGCCAGCAGGTGGCCACCTTTACGCCGATTTATGCCACCACTACGGTGCGCGCACAAGGTCCGATTAACGCTAAAATATTCGGGGTAAATAATGCCGATAATATCGCGCCAATTTCTTTTAGTGGCACCCAGTTTGCCGTGCCCTCAAATACGAGCACGTTAGAAAGTTTTTATCAGTATGCGCCATTTGCTTCTTCTACATCGCAATTATATAACGGTATAGCCTTAGCAGTAACACGCTCAATACCAACATCAACTGCCTCTACCTCGGCGTTTAATATTACGACTAATGCCATTTTAGAATCGACAAATCCTGTTTTGCTTTCCTTTGCTGACGCACTCCCTGGCAACAGCTTTGTGTCGTATCCGGCCACAAATCGTGATTTGTATGGTATTCGGTCAAATAATAATTATGTCGGCATTGCTGCTACTTCTAGTTTTACGATTTATTGTTCAATTACTGCCAATTTAGCAGTGGCAGCCCAGAACCGGGGCGCGTTATATACTAATGCTCGTTGCGGTAACGGCGCTAATGGCACTGGACAAGCTGTTCGTCTAGCTAATATTTCGGGTAAAATCGGGGCAATTCAACAGAATGATGGTGATGGCCTGGAGTCGACTGTGTACTTGCCTGACATTGAAATGAGCAGCGAGTATATGTTACCGACCGCTGGTTCTTATATTGCAGTTACGTGTGCACCTCGGGGTGGCACGGTAGCTTTGAGTGTGTATAGTCCGACAAGCACCTTAATGGCTACCAGCACTTGCGCGTCAACAGCTACTAATCCTGGCAAGGCGATTTTTGGCACTACCACAGCCATGAATTTTTTTCCAGCTGGCACGCGTATTGTTTCGACCGATTCTTTCCCTAAACCGTTTTATGCCTATTACGAAGATAATACAGCCACTGGAGGGGCAGGTGGCGATGAAACTAATTTGTGGGGCGCTGCTCAGGCTAGACAAGGTACGCTATTTGAACCAACAATTAGTTATGGCGGGGAAACAAGCTATGTCATAACTGTTTCCGGCAAGGTGTATCAAGACGAGGGGGTAACGCCGCTGTTAACACAGCCAATAATCAATTTAGGGGTAAATAATGCTTTTATTGCCTCGACTACTGCTAGCTCGACTGATGGCAGTTATGCCTTTAGTAATATTTTTGCCCCGAATCCAGGCAGTACTACTGTGGCCTTTATTGCCAGCACCTCAGTTTCCGGCGTCAGCTATAATCGATATTATGGAATTGATAATATTGTAAATTATGATATTTATCAAAATCGAGTTATTCTGCGCCATGACAATGCAGGTCCAATAACCAATGCTGATATTGATCGGTATGATAAAGATCAAAATGTTTTAATTAAAGCTCGGGTGGTGACAAATAATCTTACCGTTTCATCAACCGAAGAATTGTTTGTCTGGCCGAGCGACACTTATACCCCAGGAGGAACTATTACAATTTCAGCAGGTGTTTCGGCGAGTACTTCTCCAGGTGGTGATCTGTACATTGCACCAGATGCCACTCTGAATGCAGCCGCTTATGCCATTTCTTTGCCCGGTGATTGGATAAATAAAGGCACTTATAACAAGTCGGGTGCCCAAACTATTACCTTTACCGCTTCCTCAACTGGATTTGTGGTTAATAATGGCACGAGTACTTTTCAAAACCTAATTTTTAACGGTACGAACGGTGGTTGGATTATTGCCAGTAGCACATTGGATGGCAATCTAACCATGACGGCGGGTACGTTGTCGGGAACCAGCAGCGTTACGGTTAAGGGTGGTACGGTAACGGGTAATGGGATAATAAATTTTTCCGGGGGCAATTTCACCATGCTTAATTCCGGTAATTTTTTCAGCGCCACGCCTTGGATTTTTTACAATATGACTTTTGGTGATGGTGTTACGGTAGCCAGCACCACCAGGACAAGCTCTGGCAGCGTGACGGCCAATGGGGTGGTGACGGTAATGAACAACCACACCCTTAACGCCGGAACCAATATATGGAATTTGGCTGGGGGGGGCACGCCGTTAGTTTTAACTGGTGGAGTTTTACCCCAAACTGCTACTTTCCGTTACACTGCTACTTCGAGTATCAATGTTACTCCCACCACGTACTACAATCTCGAGTTATCGCCAAGTGCGGCTGGGACGCCGACGTATACATTGTTAGGTGGTAATTTTGTAACCCTAAATTATTTTTATATCGGTGATGGCGTTAACCCAGTCGTAGCATCTGCCAATACTAATAATCCAATAATCGATGTGGGTGGCAACTTTACGATTCGGGCAAACGGTAGTTTTGTAGCTCCGCCGAGCAATAACTTTTTGGTGTTTGGCAGCTGGCTTAATAGCGGCACCTATAATGGCAATGGTGGTATGGTGACGTTTGATTCAACCACGACTGCTAAAACCATTAATGCCGGTGCTTCGCCGTTTGCTAATGTTTTACTCAACGGTCTTGGCGGTGGCTGGACGGTTAGCGCCAATGCAACCTCCACAGGCAATTGGACTGTAGCAACTGGGACGTCGTTTGCGGTTAGTAGCGGTATGATTTTAGCAGTGGGGGGGAGTTATTTTACCAACTTAGGTGGCGCCTCAACCACCTGGACTGGAGCCACCTTGTCGTTATTCGGCCCAGGTACGCAGACCATAAATTCCAAAACCAGGGGTAGCGATGGGTATAATATTTTACGCATCGCTACTGGCACCTACGTGCGCATGTGGGATTCATCATCAACGACGTATACACTTGGCAATGCTGCCTCGCTATATTCCATGGATCATTCGACTGCTACGGGCTCGCTCTATATTTTTGGAGGCTATCAAATACCAACCAGTTCGATTGACTATTGGAATTTCGGCACGAACTTTGATGGCAGTGATTTAACAGCTTCGCCCCGTGCCGTATCAGTCAAAATTGCATCCGGTAGCTCGATTACAGTTAATGGCGGTAGCTTAAATATTATCGGCTCTTCTACGGCAACCACGACAATCGCTAATCAAGGCGTAGGTAATTATAACTTTGGCGTGAATTATGGTGCTTTTAACGCCAAATATTATAAAATTGGTAGCACAAGTTTGGCCGGTTTGAATTTTACAGGGTCAACCACAATTGCCTCGCTTGATAATGGTGAATATCAACTTAGCATAACTGGTGGTCGCATGATTTCGTTAACCCCAGCAGTAATGGCAGCTAATCCTAATTTTATCACTCGGTATAATGTTTTTGCTACCACTACAGGTGTCACTTCTGGCTTTAATGTGTATCTTGGTAGCGCGGCAACGGAGCAGTGGGTGTTTACTCAACATTCGGGCAATCGAGCTGGTGAAAACTTTGACAGTGATCCGGGTGATCCGGGTGGGTACATTTTGTGGGATGATAGCCCCCTATTTACAGCTACATCACAAAATTGGCAGTGGTATAATGACGAAATTAATGAAACCCCAACGTCATCGGCTGCGGCCGTGAACGTGGCACCGTCGGGTATTCCAAGCGATAGTAAATTAAAATTACGCCTGAATATAAAAAATACCAGTGCTATTTCTGGCAACGCGGTTAAAATGCGATTACAGTACTCAACCGCTTCAGATTTTTCAAGTAACGTAAATTTTGCCGGTGAGATTGGATCAAGCACAGCCCTGTGGACCTATGCTGATGGTGTGGATATTGATAATAGTGCTGTTTCAACTCGAATTTTAGCGAGCTCGACAGTGGCGGCCACCCATAATGAATCAGGTATTTCTTCCTCGACTTACGATTTGGCCGCCGGCGCGATTGGTGAGTGGGAGTTTACAATTTTTAACAACCGAGCTGCCTCTGGCACTACCTATTATTTCCGCGCCTACACTGATCAAGCCTCGGTCAAAACCGTGTTAGCTGATGTTAGCTCAACCTACCCTAGCTTAGTGGTTGGCAACTCGTCTTTAGCTAGTGTGTTGTCCGGGGTTACTGCCGGCACTATAATCGACGGGGTAATGACCACGATCAATACGACGTATAACAGTGTGCCGTTTGGTAATATTAGTTATGGGGCACCGGTTTCCGCCGGTCATCGGTTGCAAATTACGACCAATGCGGATAGTGGTTATCAGTTATTTGTGTTTTCCACGGCTGATTTAGCTGAACCACGGGGATCAACGATTAGTCCGATTGTCTCAACCAATGATAATCCTCAACCGTGGACAATTGCGCCTAATCAAGCCGGGTTTGGGTACCACACGAGTGATGATTCACTTTCAGGTATTAACCCTTCACGGTTTGCTGCTAACGACACGTATGCCAAATTTGAAACCACGATACAAGAAGTGGGGTACAATCCGACTCCTTCGATTAGCGACACTATTGATTTAATCTATCGATTGGAGGCTACCGAACAACAACCGGATGGTCAGTATGCCACTTCAATTGAGTATATTATTGTGCCTACCTATTAACATATGCAGCAGTTTCGTTTTCACCTCTTGCTTTTTTTTGCTTTATTTGTGCTCGCTGGCTGCGGTTGGAGCAATAATCAGGTAAAAGACGATTCCGGTAAGCCAGAAGTTTTGTTAGCACAAGATTGTGGTTTGGACGGGTTAAAATGTTGTGCCACTGACCCGGCTTGTACTCATGGTCAACAATGTTGTAGCGATCCAAATGGCACGGGTAAAAATCGGTGTGCCGATCAATGCAGTTGTGGTGGCGCGGATGAGTTTTGTTGTGCGACCGGACAAAAATGTCAAGATGGTTTATCTTGCCAGGTTGGTTCTTGCCAAGCGTGCGGTGGAGTAGGCCAACCTTGTTGCCAGAATGATCAAGCGCAGGCATGCATTAACACGTCGGCTTCCACCACGTTAACCTGCTTTCAGTCTAAATGTGTTGTTTGTGGAGTGACCAACAACCCATGCTGTGCTGGTGACCATTGTCAGGCGACTAGTACTGATGCTCGAGGGATTAACGAGTGTCTGGCTGGTCTTTGTGTGGCTTGTGGGGGTGAGGGGCAGTCTGCTTGCATTAAAAATGATAAGTGTTTACCGCAAAACTTGTATAATAATGGTTCGTGTTTTGCTTGCGGAGATGCAAATCAGCCATGCTGTGATAGTCAACGTTGTAATCAGGCAAAAAAATTAGTATGTGAGCTTGGATTTTGTCGATAATTGGTTAGAAAATTTTTTATGTGGATAACATTTGCCAGACTTGTCAAAACATGTTCGGGCATTTTTTTAATTTTTGGCTAATATTATGTCATAATTATAAATATGTCAGCAGTAATAGCCATCTATAAAAAAGTTCCATAATATGGTATAATAATAAATAGAAAAAACGTTCATCGCGGTTTCATTGATTAGTAATCAATGAATTTCTAACATTTGGTTAAGTTGTTTTCATTGATAGCTCGAAAATTCGGGCTTATCCATAGTGAAAAAAGGTCGAAAAACTTAAAAAAGTGTTAGAAAGTGCCGCTTCGGCGACAGCCGTGAAAGTTTTGATATAATCTAGCTATTAAGGTTAGATTTGAGTTTAATTAATTTATTACCCTATGCGTAAATTAAGAAAACTTATAGCCGTTATCGCCATCTTTTCATTGTTGGCAATTAACGGTTTAGTTCAAACCACTAATGCCGCTTCACTTTCAAGCGCTAAAGACCGCTTAAGCGATTCTGATGTTAGTGTAGCAGCTACTCACAATATTACTTTTACTACTCATACCAATTTATTAGTAAATGAATATATTGAAGTAGCTTTGCCTTCAACGCCGCAGCAGTTTGGTAATGTTTTAGTTGGCAACATTACTTGCCCAGCCAACACCACGCCTGCGGCTCAAAGCGTTACCACAGTTCGTTGTACCGTTTTAGCTGGCGGTATTGCAACTGGCACGTATGCCATTACATTGGCAAACACTGCCAACCCAAGCACAGTTGGTAGCTATATGATTACAATTTCAACACACCAGTCCGGTGGTACTGAACGAGAAGCGATTGATGTAATGGTGGCCATTGTTAACAGTGTTAACGTGTCCGCTACCGTTGCTTCAACTTTAACATTCTCTATTATTCCTTTGGCTACCAGCACCTCAGTGAATGGGGCAACCACTACCATGGCCGCGGCCACCTCTTCGATGGCTTTCGGTACTTTGGCGGTCGGTACCAGTTCAATTATGGGTCAGGAGTTGCGAGTAATTACAAACGCTCGCGAGGGCTTTACGGTTACGCTAGAGCAAGACCAGGTATTAACCAGTGCTTCTGGCGCAACCATTGATTCATTTATTGATGGTGTAGCTTCTACCACAGCGGCAGCCTGGCAGGGTCCAGCCGCCACTCTTGATGCTACCAGCACTTACGGCCACTTTGGATATACTTCCGAAGATGCGACTTTAGCTGCTGGTGACACCTATGGCAATAACTTGTGGAAAGGTCTTACTACCTCTACACCAGTTGAGGTCATGTATCACACTGGTCCAGCCGATGGCATCGCTCCAAATAAGGGCGTTACCAGAGTTGGGTATCAGGTACAAATCTCTGCTTTGCAAGAAGCAGGCGATTATAACAATGTGTTAACTTACATTGCTACCCCAACTTACTAATTCGTTAGTGATTTACATATTAAGACGCGCCTTAAGGCGCGTCTTTTTTTGCTCAAACTTAGATTTATTGGTATAATAATATTATTGATAAATGATATTATCGCAATATTATTAATTATTTTTTAGATTATTTTTGTATGTTACAAAAACCCTTAACGCCCTGCTTAAAGTTCGGATTTGTTATGCTTTTATTTTTGGTGATCTGGCCGCAATGTAGTCTTGGAGCGGAAGAGGCAATAACCGTTAGTCCGACTCGAGTTGATGAATTGGTGAGTGGTGGAGAGGTGATAACTCGTTCAATAAAAATAACCAATGTCTCGGAAACCACAAAAAAAATCTATGCCTATTTACGAGACTTTACTGCAGAGGGCGAGGAAGGTAGACCGAGGTTAATTATTCCTGGAACTGAACAAGGATCGTTTTTATCTTCTTGGATATCAATGCAAAAAACCAGTTATGATTTTTTGCCTAATCAGCAGCAAGAATTTACCTTCACTATTCGAATTCCTAAAGACACTGGGCCCGGTGGGTATTATGGAGCAGTCGTATTTGGTACTAACCCACCAGAACTACGACCAGATTCAGGCGATAAGGGGGCGGCAATCGGTATTTCTCAACAAGCTGCGTCATTAATTTTATTGCAAATTGCTGGTGATGCTCAAGAGTCGGCGACGATCCGTGATTTTACTGCCGATAAACAGATTTATGGTACGCCATACGAAGTTAAATTTCAAACGAGAATTGAAAATGAAGGCAACGTTCACTTAAAGCCGCGCGGCTCTATTGAAATTAGCAACATGTTTGGCCGCAAAATAGAAACATTGATGGTTAACGAACAGAATGCAAATGTTTTACCGAAATCAATCAGAAAGTATGAAAATTCGTGGCAAGGCAATGTCGGCTTTGGTCGATACCGAGCAGCGCTTTCTTTAAGCTATGGTACGCCAGTTGGACAGGGTGGTGCCGGCATGCAGTCACTTAATGCAACCACTTACGTTTGGGTTTTGCCCGGTAAGATAATGTTGATTGGAGGTGCTGTGTTAGCGGTTTTGTTTTTACTGTTTTATTTCTTTTTGCGTACATATAAACAAAAGGCGATTAAGCGGGCAATTCGAGAAATGGGAGGTAGCCGTGATCATTTGCCGCGCAATCGGCACCACGCGCCTTCGCACTCCGGTTTGATAACTTTAATTGTGGTTTTAATCTTAATTTTAATTGGTGCTGCGATTTTTTTTCTATTTTTTGCTTAAGCGTGTGGTAAATATTTACGGTTTGATATGCGTAACAATATTCAGCTAAAAATTGGTTTGGTAGTCGGACTTATTTTCGGTTGTTTATTGATAGTAAATAAGCCTGTTTTGGCAGAGCCAATAGCTGTTTTAACTCCCAGCATTATAGATGTTTCCGGTAAGGCGCGAGACATTTTTGAGTATAATGTAAAAATAAAAAATCAAACTACAGCCAAATTACAGCTATATGCGATTGTGAACGACATTGACTCGACTGCTGGCGAGCTGGCTGCGGCTGATGTTGGCAGTTTGGATCGTACCGGTTCGTTATCTAGTTGGCTTGAGATTAGTCGAGGTGTAATTGGCGTAATGCCAAATGAGGAGGCAGTGGTTCCGTTGAAAATTAAAGTGAGTATGTATGCCTTACCTGGCAAGTATTATGCTACGATTAAGTTTGCTAACGGAGCAAATCGAGAATTGGCAGAAGCGGCAGACGCACTAGGCGGACAGCCCGAGTTAATCATAAACCTAGCCGTAGAAGATAATATTGTCGAGCGAGCCGAGAATAGTGATTTTTCAGTTGGCCATAATTTGAATTTAGTTGATCGAGCAGACTTGCATGTTGATATTAAAAATGCTGGCAATAAAGACTTAATGCCCAAGGGACGGGTAATTATTTATGATCGAAAAAATACGGAGGTGGGTGTTTTGGGTATTAATGAAGAACAACGATTAATTGTTCCAACAGAAAAAGGGGCATTTAACATGAGCTGGACTAGTCATGGTAAACTAGGTAAATTCAAGGCCAAACTCGAAGTCGAATATGGAGCTAATGGTAAACGTGATTTGCAAGATACGATTTATTTTTGGATTTTACCGTGGCAGATGTTTTTACTCTTTGGTGGTATTATTTTCGCTTTAATTTTTAGTTTAATTTTACTTTTTATTCGCCTGGTTAGACAAAAAATTCGTCGTCATTTGGCTGCGCAAGAAAAAGACCCCGTTATTAATTTAAAATTTAAACAAAGGAAGTAATTTATAATATTATGAATGTAAAAAATTGGCTAACGATTTTGGCATTATCACTCACAGCTTTGTTTGTTTCAGTAATTTTTTTCACGCCAAATTTTTGTTTAGCAGCTAATGATGGCATGATGCTATCTATTACCCCGCCATTATTTAAGATAAACATGAAGCCGGGTGAAAAGTGGGCGAGCACGGTTAAAATCGTTAATAATAATAATTACGCCATAACTATTTCAGCTAATGTAGTTGATTTTAAATCCGGTGCAGATGGCGGAGTGGAGTTTTTAAAAGATATAAAAAAAGATAGTGAGGAAAAAATTTATTTAAGCCAGTGGGTAGAGATTACTACCGACCCGATTAGTGTATCAGCTAATACAAGCGCAGAGATTCCTTTCGCGATTAATTTACCACCAAACGCTGGTCCCGGTGGCCATTACGCTGCAATTTTATTGGGAAATTCTGACGGAAGCAAACAAGACGGTACCAATGTAAAAATTACGTCTAAATTAGCCTCTTTGTTGTTAGTTCGCGTAGCTGGTGATATTGTTGAAAAAGGTGAAATCAGGGAATTTAGCAACAGTCGATATTTTGGCAAGAGTCTTGATGCTGAATTTACAGTTCGTTTTGCTAATGATGGTAATGTGCATTTACACCCTCAGGGTGAAATCAGAGTTTATAATATGTTTGGTCAATTAAGACATACCATTCCCATAAATCAAGATCCGAATTTTGGCAACATTTTACCAAATAGTGAAAAAAAGTGGAGCAATCTCAAATGGCAAGGGCAAAGCAGTATTTATGATGCTGGCTTGATGCGGGCCGAACTGTTGTTAAGCTATGGCGATGAAAATAAACAATCAGAAGTTAGTGAGGTTACTTTTTGGGCCATTAATCTCAGGCCCACTCTTGCTGTTTTGGGTACCGTAATCCTTTTTATATTATTACTCGTGTGGTTGGTTCGTCGGTATATTAGAAAAAGTATCAAAGAAATTGAAGAAATAGTTCAACACGCTGGTGGTAATGTTGTTAAATCAAAATCAATTACTACTGATAAAAATATAAACAAAGAAAAAGATCATCTAACAGTAAATATTAAATCAATTGATCAAAAATCATCGGAGACAAGTACCAGCGTTAAAACAAAACTGCTAGTTAATAAAAAGAAAAAAGACTAAGGCATGAACAATGTTATAGATTTAAAACACAAGCCAGCCCCTCGGCGAGCGTTGAGCAGTGCCTGGATAGTTATTTTGGTGGCGGTGATGGTAACTACGGTTGGTATCAAGGCAGCAGACCTGACTTTTAACCAAAAGACTGAAAAAAATAATCCAGATGGCTGTCCGCTGGACATGGTTCGAGTTTTGTCAGCTGGTGGTGGATTTTGCATTGATCGGTTTGAGGCTGCCGCAGACTCTCGGTGTCCATTTATTTCACCAAATAGTCAAGCCGATTCTCGCTTAAATCTAGAAACAGCCGCTTGTCGGCCTGTTTCTATAAAGGGGGTTGTTCCTTGGCGGTATCTTTCACAAAATCAAGCCGAGGAGGCTTGTGCCAAGGCAGGGAAACGATTGCCGACCGCAAAAGAGTGGCGTTTAGCCGCGCTTGGTACGCCAGATATTGCCACAAATTGGGCAAGCGAGGATTGCCAAGTAGCCAAAAATTGGTCCAGTCAGCCGGGTAATGCCGGCGCTGGCAAAAATTGTGTATCATCAGCTGGTGCATATGATATGATTGGCAACGTTTGGGAATGGGTTCAAGGCACGGTACGTGATGGAAAAATTGATAATATTGTTTTACCCGGACAAGGCTTTGTAGCGAGTGTAAATGATAATGGTTTGCCTGGTCAGACAAGTGGCGTAGCCGATGAAAATTATCATCAGGATTATTTTTATATTAAATCTAGTGGGGAGCGGGCAATTGCCAGGGGTGGATATTGGGACAATAAGCAAGCAGCAGGTGTTGATGCCGCATACCTGGTATTACCGCCATCGTTTGCTGACAGCGGCATTGGCTTTCGTTGTGTAAAATAAATAGCATGTTTTTTAAATGTATTAAATTTAGTTGTTGCATTATATTCTTGGTTGGTATTTTGTTTTGTGTAGACGTGGTAACTAATCAATCAACAGTTGTTACGGCAGCAGTGCTTTCTTCGCAAGTATCAGAGAATCCGATCAATAAAGCCGCTGCTCAGCTTAAAGCTAAGGAGCAAGTCATTAACGATAAAGAGCAGATGTTAAAGGCGATGGAACAAAAGTTAGAACGAGGTAATATGTTTGTTTTATTGTTAATTTTAGTTTTGTTTTTACTCATCTTGTTGAATTTTTATTTTGACTATCATCGACGACATGAAGAAGCTAAAAAATAATTATCGGTTAACGTTAGTCATTTTTATATTAGCCAGTATCAGTTTGGCTTGTTTTGTTTTATTGACAGTAAAAAATAAAACAAACGCTGCAGCGCTGATTCATGTTAGCGATCGAATAGGTAGCTCACGGCCGATGGTCGCCACTACACACGAAATAAAATTTTCTCCCATTGTTACAATTCCGCCGAGTGGTAAAATAATTGTAACTCCTGCTGATAGCCAGTTTGATATTCCGATTGGTTTTAATTTTGCCGATGTTGATTTGGCGGTAGCGCCAGATGGTAATGGCGGTTACGTCGATCGCATATTAGCAGCTTCAGCTGATAGTGCTAGCGACGGGGTTTCCGTGATAAGTGGCTTGAGTGGACAAATAATTATCGAATTAAATTCAACAAATGGTATTGCGGTAGGGGAATACGTCCGCATAAAACTTGGCACTACAGCAGTGGTTGACGCCATCGGTGCTAACAATATTCTTAATCCGAGCTTGACCGGTTCGTATCTGGTAACGGTTTCAACCCTAGATGCTAGCAGCGCGATGTTAGATCGGGCTGATGTTTCCGTTGCTATAATTATGCCAATTGTTGTGGGTAATACCATTAATAAGCTTCGAAGTGGTGGACAACCTACTGGCGTGCTTTTAGCCAACACCACTCAAACCATTATGTCTTTAGTGACAAATTATAATGCGGTTTGTCGGTATTCAACCACGCCTGGCGTTTCGTTTGTCTTAATGTCTGGTATCTTTTTTAGCACGGGGGCAAAATACCATTCAACCATGGTGACCGGTTTGCAGAATGGCACGTATTATAAATATTACATTCGTTGTCAGGATAGTGATGGCAATGAAGATGTTGACGATTATGAAATTTCTTTTTCAATTGAATTTGGTGGCGGTGCTGGTGGCACGGGTGGTGGATCGGGTGGTGGCACTGGTGGTGATACTGGTGGCACTGGCGGATCGGGTGGAGGTGGAGGAGGGTCAAGTGGTGGCGGTTCAGGAGGAGGCGGCGGCGGTGGTGGAGGCGGTGGAGGAGGCTCAGGCGGAGGTAGCGGCGGAGGCGGCAGTGGTGGTGTTTCCGGTCCGGGGGTAGGCAATGTAACAAACAGCGGTCCGGGTGGTCCTTCGTCAACACCAGATAATTTACCTTTTCCGCCAGCCCCAGATAACCCTGATTTAGTTTTGTCTGGTTGGGCTTGTCCGACGTGCGATGTTACGTTATTAAAGGATGGCAAGGAAACGGCCAAAATGAAGGCTAGCTCCGAGGCCAAATTTTTATTCAACGTAAATACCTTAGTTGAAGGCGTCTATACGTTTGGCGTATCAGCAATTGACACTGAAGGGAGAAAATCACGTGGCTATAGTACCACCTTTTGGATAAAAGAAAATTCAAAAACCGTCTTAAATTCGATAATTACCCCACCAACTATTGCCACCAACAAAACTGGGGTGGCGATTGGCGAAGCCTTGGTTGTGTTGGGTCAGACCGCGCCGAATGCAACAGTTGAGGCCTGGTTGTTACCCGTTAAAGCCGGCGTAACGGACAAAGATGCCATTAAAAAGCAAGTGGTTGTGGGGGCAGATGGTAAATATAGTCTAACAATTGACACTAAAACACTACTAAAAAGCGTCTATACTCTTCGCACCCGTTCATTGATAGCAGATAATGGCTATAGCGATTTTAGTCAGACCTTAAATATTGGCATCGGCGGGGTTGCGGTTGATGCTGGCACGTGTGCCGGAGCAGATTTAAATCATGACGGCAAAGTTAATTTAACCGATTTTTCTATCCTCTTGTTTTATTGGGGAGGTAATAATGCCTGTGCTGATCAAAACCATGACGGCAAAGTTAATTTAACCGACTTTTCCATTCTCTTATATTATTGGACGGGGTAAGGTTTTGATTTTTGGAAAATATATTTTATCACGATAAAATAAATTTATTAGAATTTTTTATAATTTTATGAAACGGCAACTATTTATTTTCCTTTTCGCTTTTGGCTTCTTTACATACACAGTTAACGCCACCCAATTCTCCCATAACCTCAGTCAAGGCACACGTGACACCGAGGTTAAAGCCCTACAACAGTATTTAAATACCCATGGCTATCCGG
>JBAXJQ010000014.1:0-29153 GCA_037137775.1 Candidatus Falkowiibacteriota bacterium
ATAAATTCTCTATCGGAGCTGACATTAAACAAGAAGTAACCCACTTAATTGCCAACATTTACCGTGCAAATTGCACACAGCACAAGATAATTTTACTCGGCCAGGCTAGGGAAAATGTGGAAATGGTCAGACTGTATTTACGGTTACTCAAGGATCTAAAACAAGTATCTTTGCCAAAATTTATTCAATTGAATGAAAAAATTGAGTCGATTTCCAAACAACTCAGTTTTTGGCAAAAGCATGCAAGTAATGTCGGGTCAGAATCGCAATAGCTACGGCCATGGCGAGCGCACCCAATCAGTTCAATAATCCACTAAAAGTTAGCTTTTAGTAATAAGCAGTCAAATCCGCTATTTACCTAGTTTTTTTAAAATCAAATTAGGTGAAGAGGTGAGTGATTATGTTAAAAAGCGGGCTACCGCAATATCGATGGGTCGTTTTATAATCTTGGTGACAACGCCAACTTTTGGTCGGCCTCTCTCTCTGCGCCGAATGCCTGGAACCGTAACTTGAACTCGGGCAACCCTAATATTAACAGGAACACCGACGATCGTGGAAATGGATTTTCCGTTCGGTGTCTCAAGAACTGGTTTAAAGGAGGTTAACTAAGTAGCCTCCTTTAACGTATATGACACTATGATTGATCCTTTATTACGTGATTTATTTCACGCCTATTATTGTGCTCGTACCAATAAGCGCAATAGTTTGGGTGCACTTGCCTTCGAACTCCATTATGAAAAAAATCTATTTGAACTTTACCATGAGATAAAAAACGGTCAGTATCAGATTGGTCCGAGCGTAGCATTTATTATTTTTGATCCAGTACAACGCGAAATTATCGCATCTTCATTTCGTGATCGCGTAGTTCATCATCTTGTGTTTAATTATCTCAATCCGTTATTTGAGCCACGGTTTATTCATGATAGTTACAGTTGCCGTCAAAACAAGGGCACGTCATATGGCATTACCAGACTGGCTCATTTTATTCGTGCCTGTTCAAATAATTATAAGAACCAATGTTACGTGTTAAAACTAGATTTGGCCGGCTATTTTATGAGTATAAATCACCATATTTTGTTTGATAAAATTGTCCTCGGGCTAGAAAAAAATAGACGGCCGTATCAATTTGATTTAACCCGAGTCTTAGCCTTGGTGCATCAGATTGTGTTTCATAACTATACCAGTAGTTGTTCGATTAGAGGTTTGAAAACTGATTGACTGGGCTTACCAGATAATAAAAGTTTATTTAACGCCCCGCGTGGGCTTGGCTTGCCAATTGGCAATTTAACTTCGCAGTTATTCAGCAATGTTTATCTTAATGATTTCGATCAGTATATAAAAAGAGAGCTAGGGTTTACCTATTATGGTCGTTATGTTGATGATTTATTTTTTGTCCATCAAAACAAGTTGCACCTTACCAAGGCAATTGCCCCGATTAAAAACAAGCTCGCTTTACTCGGCTTACAACTTCATCCAAATAAAATATATTTACAGCCAGCTAGTCGTGGCGTTAATTTTTTAGGAGTAGTAATAAAGCCACGAAGAATATACATTCGGCACCGAATTAAGGGAAATTTTTATCAAGCAATTGCCCAAATAAATACGACTCTCACTCAAAATAAAATAACCACGGAAAGAAAAAGAAAAATATTAGCCAGCATAAATGCCTATCTAGGAATTTTAGGACAATATCACACATTTTATTTACGCAAGCACGCCCTGAACCAAAAGTTAGCGCATCATTTTTGGCACTATTTTAAACTGGACATTAAAGCAGGGTTTAAAAAAGTGGTAAAAAAATAGTTCAATCGCAAAAAGACCCCAACATAATTAAGTGGGTTAAAAAAATTGAAACAGTTAGATGAATTAGTTATGTTACCACTTTCCCCATACTGCCAAACGGTCACAAAAATTGTGCCGCTATTGTGCCGTAAAAGTGGTAAATTCGGTTTAAATTGGTAAATCGTGGTGAATGATTTATCTCAATTTTAATGCTAACTATAGATATTTTTTTCTAATCTGAGCGAATAGTGGAAGTTCGCTCAAACGTTTTCAAGTCCTGTCCTCGGCACAAACTAAAGCAGCCCTATTATAGGGCTGCTTTAGTTTGTGGGGCGGGAAGTTGATTTGAGCTTGTTTGAGTAAGGTAAAAAATTGAAAAGCTTAAATATCGAATAATTCATCAAGATAAGAAAATGTGAATGCTGACCGAAAAAGGGCTTCCGCCCTTTCAAGTCCTGTCCTCGGCACAAACTACAAAAAGACTAGTTTTTGTTTTAAGGCTTGAAAAATAACAAATAATCACGTAGGCTGAAATTGTGAAACGTACATCAAAATTGAATGGAGGTTATATGGACAGGTCTGCACTAAATAATCTAACCCCTGAGTCAAGACTGGAAGTTGAAAAAACCCTTCTCGAAATGGAAAAGTGGCGCAAGAATAAGGATAGAATAAAAAAGCCAAAAGGTTCAGCCACTTCAATGGTTGTGGTTCAAAAGCAGCCACCAATAACAAGTAAAAAGGAGGACTTGGCTTCGTGCCTCGCACTTGTCATCGCGGTAAGTTATAAAACTTCAGAATTAGCTCAATGGTTTGATGAAAACTCTGAAGAGGATGGTGAGGTTGAAGAGGCTGCGTCGCCGATAGATCAGAAAGAAAGTGCTCGTATAGAGCGGGAGATTCGGGAAGAAGACCGAAGGAATGCCAAGTTGGGGCTGTTGGCTCAGCAAACCGTAACTTTAACGTATGGTAGAGTTATTACCAAATTAAACAGGCCATTAAAGGGAGATAAAGAAATTTCGGAAAACCGGAAATCTAATTGCCCTCACCACTGGAGTTGTCTTGATTCAGCTGCAATGAGAGATTGGCCTGCCTTCTCATGTATTAATTGTCTTCTATTCAAGTAAGTGTAGCAGCCCAGCGTAAAGCTGGGTGTTTTTTTACTAAGTGATGGGGCGTATGCGTTATGATTAAAAATTATGAAAATGCTTCCGTTTTGTAGAATAATAAATCAAATGATATTATAAAGTAAGATGTCTCAATAATAAAAATTTATATGGTTTGTCCTAAATGCACCCAAAAATTCAACTACTTATTAAGCGGCGTTACTTTTCAAACAGATACTAATCGCAATAAAATAATATTGTGTCCTCATTGTCAGGCGGAGTTGATAGTAAAGGAAAATAATAACGTACATGCTTCAAGGGCTGTCTATTTTGCTTTAGCAATAATTCCGGTGTTTACACTCATTATTAACGTTTTTTATTTACAAAACAATCGAATAGCTACCATGTTGTTTTATTGTTTAATCATACCATCGGCATTATACGGCGTGTATTTGTTTTATAAATATGTAGGTAATTCTGCTTCAGTCCAAGTCAATAATTTACCTGCTAATAATACTTCAACAATTAAGGCTGATGGCTTTGATGTGAATTTAAACAGGGAAAAAATTAATAATACGAGAACTACAGGCACGAGTAAACTGATTAAAAAAATGGCGTTTTTTTTAGCAATTTTTTTTATCGGCTGGTTTTATCTAATAGTAAAAAGCGGTCAATCTGTCGGTTTAGTTTTACCATTAATAATTGGATTAATACTTATTTTTTTTACCTGGGGGATAACTTCTTATTTATTAAGAAATAAAAATGGGGGATTAATTATCGGGTTGATAGTGGCCTTGATAATTGGCGTTTCGTTTATTTTTTATACAGTAAAAATTGAAAATGAAAAAATGCTTCAAGAAGTGGAAAAACAATCTCAATTGCGATTTAATGCTGATTTGGAAAAATTTAAAAACAGCAAACAATTTAATTTTTAATATTTATTATTAAATTGTTATGCAACCAAATATGATGTCAAAATGATGTCAAAAAATTAAACAAATAGAAAATAATACATCACCCGCTCAGGTGTTGTATTATTTTCTATTTTATGTCATATTGTCAATTCAAACGTGCTGTTAAATGGTATTTTTGATTACGCCCTTTATATTTTTACGTGAAAATAGTGTAACATAACACCCCGGTGCCGTGGGTTAAAATTACGGGCAGGAGGTACTACCATGTTGCGAAAAGATTGGAAAAAAATTGTCGGAGTATCTGATACTAATCGACGCAAACACCTGGTTAATGCAACGGTTGAAGAACTCTTGGCCAGTCAATCCAAATTTGTGTTGGTTGACAACACGACGACATTGCAGCTTACCCCAAAAGAATTGTTTTCGTTGCTTTCGCTTACAACGGCAAAGGCAGCGATTGAGACTCTTGACGGAATGGGCATTAGTTACCAACTGATTAAATTCATTGGTATTTGTGGTGGTTACAATGATGCTGTGCCGGTTCATACAGTAATCAACGGCGCATTGGTATTTGTCGCTTCTCGCATTTCTGATGGTGACACGGTTGATCATTTGGGTCGGGAATACGCAGTGGTGTGGAATTTCTTCACAAAGCCAGGCAAATATTCAGATGAATACGGTTTTATTATGGTACCAACCAGTTAATTGTTATTATGTACTTTTTTATGGGTTTTGTTTGTGACAGACAGTGAGTCTTTATGATCGCTGTCTGTTTTCTTTACTTATATTATTTATTGACCCGCATTATAAATTTTGTTATATTGTTTTTACAACTGAATAAGTAATTATCAAGAGCGCAGTGAGGGATCTAGCCCGATGACCTGCCGGCAACCCCGATGAAAGCCAATCGGAAGGTGCTACCTCTAGCCTTTTAACCGCCTCGGGCGGAAGGGGGAAAGATAACGGTCGATTTTTTATTGACAGCACTCTTTTCCCATGGTGGAGAGGAGTTTTTTTAATGCTTAATTTATTAACAATAATTGTATGATTAAAACCGCAGAAGCCGTCACGCTTGCCCATCCGGACAAGGTGTGCGACCAGATTTCAGACGCCATTCTTGACGCCTGTCTAACCGAAGACCCGCGGTCGCGCGTGGCTATTGAGACCATGGGTGGTCACGGTATAATAACTATTACCGGTGAACTGACCACCACAGCTAAACCAAACATTCGGCAAATTGCCAAAGAGGTATATGAAGCGTGTGGCTATGACGGGCGTATCGGTGTAACGGTTAATGTTGTAGAACAAAGTCCGGAAATCGGGGCAGGGGTAGATAGTGATGGTGCGGGCGACCAAGGCATTATGGTGGGCTATGCTTGTGCTGAGACGCCAGAGCTCTTGCCACTTGAAGTAATACTTTCACGTAAGTTGGTACGAGCCATGGGTAAACACGATGGCAAGGCGCAGGTAACCATAAACAATGGCAAGCTTGAGCGAATTCTTACTTCATTATGTGAGAGTGGCGACATGAGCGACGTTCATCTAGAGGAAATAATCAATCAAGAGTTTATTTCATTTTTACCGAAGACAATTACAGATATTAAACAAGTCTGGTTAAACAATCCAAACGGTAGTTGGACGATTGGCGGCTTCGAGGCTGATACCGGCTTAACTGGTCGTAAATTAGCGGTTGATAACTATGGACCGACTATACCGGTTGGCGGTGGTGCTTTTTCTGGCAAGGATGCGACCAAAGTGGATCGGAGTGCAGCCTATATGGCACGCAAAATCGCTTGTGATTTTTTACGCGCCAGAAACGCTAAGGAAGTATTTGTTCATATTGCGTATGCTATTGGCGTCGCCGAGCCGTTGATGGCAGTAGTCACCATTGACGGCCAGCAAGAAAATATTTCCGGCTACGATTTGCGCCCTAGAGCCATTATAGAACGACTGGAGTTATTAAAGCCTCAGTACTATGAAACGGCCAAATATGGCCATTTTGGTAACGGGTTTGTATGGGATAAATAAAAATATTTATAACCAAACAAAAATACTGCTTAATATGGCAGTATTTTTGTTTGGTGGGTAAATTTATTTGCGGGGTAAGTTGATTTTGGGCTTTGTTTAGGGGTATAATTAGCTGGTTATGAACTACATGGTTTAATTAAAGCTAATTAAATAAGATGGCAGTTTTAGTGGAAGGAATTAGCGTTATTATTAAAAACGAGGCAATCGAAAAATATTTTGGTACGGTTGATGATTTTGTGGCACGGGCACCGAACCAAACCGCTTGTTGTGACCAATTTATTACCCGCATCGGTTTTATGTCACCGTCAGATACTGGGTTTTTTGTGAGGACGCTCGAGAAAATTGGTTTTGCGCATTTATTACAAGATCAGGCAGCTGATTTTTTATTAGTAGATCAAGTAACCGGTCCGACTTCAGGGTTTGATTGGTGTGAATTTAAAAAAATTGAGATTGATGGCCATGAAATAATTTTTTGTAAATATCTTACCGATACCGACGGCACCTTGCATTTCCCTTCACAATGGAATTTCGAGCAATCGCTATACAATAAAAGTTATAAAATAGGCATGGAAGAAATTCAAAATAAAATGCAATGTATAGGTGTTGATGGTCATGTTGAAGTATGGGAAGATAAAGAAACCGGGCAGCAATTTTATATTGGCCGAACAAGTAATTTATTTTAGTAGTTTATAAGACCATTTGCATGACAGAAAATATTATTCAATACGTTGTTGATTTGATTGAGGCCTCAGATCGTTCCATGCCAGCTCATTTTTCCAGTAGGGATGATCGAGCAGAAACATTTTGGGTCGATTTTAAAGACCTTTCGGCTAGTACAGAAGTTGCTATGGCATCTTCAGCTTATCTTTGGTTAAATGAAATGGTAACGCTGGAATCGAAGCAAAATTTTATGGCCGTTTTGAAAACCGGAGAAGATATTATGATTGGTACCTATATTATTGCTCGATTGGACAGTGCAGAGATTGCTCAAGAGTTGATTGAAACAATTGCTCGGCGTAATATCGAATTTGTTGCCACGCAGGAACAGTTTGCGGGCATAGCAGAAAATGTGTTACATGCTGATGTTCAAGCATATTGGAAGCGGTGCGCCGAGCATGGCCTAGCATGTGCTGGTTAATTAGTATAAATAAATTTATGAACAATCAAAAACACGCACTTATTGGCTTTTTCTTAGCGATCGGTCTGTTTGTCTATGTGCTGTTGGTAGTTTTTTTCTTGTCCCACGCTGAGCGGTTATTCGGTAAGATGCAAGGATTAATTGCGCCAGCCACTTTTTTATTGTTGTTTGTTTTTTCGGCTTTGGTTTCTGGTTTGCTGGTGCTTGGCTATCCGTTGTGGTTGTATTTTGAAGGACGTAAAAAAGAAGCACTTGTCGCCTTTGGTTCGGTGGTTGGCTGGTTATTTTTATTGTTAGTTGGGTTATTAACTTGGCGGTTGTTAAATCAATAATTTATCATATGAATATTGAACAACTTCACCAGAAAGATGCTAATAATTTAAATAATCCCGACTGGGGAATGCCGTCATTTTTAAAAAAGGCTGGTGTGATCGGGGTATTTTTAGCGGCCATGGGCAGCTCGGGAGAGTTTAAAGAAAGCCAAGTCGAAGCATCCGCGATTGAAACGAAGACAGCTGAAAAATTAAAGGTCAATGAGATAACGCTTGAGGAAGAGATTGCCAAATTAGATAATGGCATGATGACTGATCAGGAAGAGCGCATGGTGGTGGCGATTAAACGAGGGGTAAAATGGAAATTTATAGAATCAGGAGGAAATAATAAGAGTGCCAACGCTATGCCCCCACAGCAGGTGAGCGAGCTAATCACAGGTGGCGCAGATCAAGTGGAGTTGATTCATACTCACCCATTGGCAAGTTGTCCCTATTCGGATAGCTTGAAAGCTGATATACGTTCGGGCAAGGTTAAAGCGTTACCAAATCCGCCAAGTCTTGATTATGACATTATGCTGGCAAGCGTAACCTATGCGGTGCATTTAGGTGAGCAGTATCAAAAGATAAAAAGTAAAGTAATCGATCCGACCGGTGTTTGGGAATTTACGCTCGACAACAAGCACCCGTTTGTGGGTAAGATAAAAAACTATATTACGGATTTGGAAAAAGGCTATCTTAGTGCCGAAGAAATGGCTTTGGTAAAAAAAGAGGGAATTGATTTAGACAAGTTAAATCCCCAGGAGTTACTCGGAGCACTGCAAAATAATCCAAACACCTCTAAATTCGCTGATCGTTTGTTGGCTAACCAACAAACAGCAAGCAAGGCGTGGATAAGTACAATTACGGAAAAAGAAATGATGGGTTTTGATGAGGCCGTATATGCGGCGCAAAATATCATTAATCCGCTTAAAGATCCAAAAAATATCAGTCAGCGGATTGAAAAATTTATTGCTGCGTGTAAGGAGCTGGGCATTATCATTAGCTATCAGCCCAAGAAGTAAAATATGACTAAAGATATTCAATCTACGCAAGGTAATGTGATCACAACAATCCCTCGTCGAATTTTTATTTATGATCCTTCTTTTTGGTTGCTTCTTATATCTAATCTGGTGGCGATTTATTTTATTATTAAAAATAATGTTCCGGTGCAAAGTGTGATGTTGATTTATTGGTTGCAAAGCATTATTATTGGGGCAGTGAATGTTGTTCGTATTTTATTATTAAAAAATTTTTCAACCGAGAATGTTCAAATTAACGGTCGTGCGGCAGCAAACACTGAAAGTACGAGGTACTTTATCGCTGGGTTTTTTATTGTTCATTTCGGACTTTTCCATTTAGTGTATTTGGCATTTATTTCCTCGGGAACGATAACCGGATCATCGAATCTTGAGTGGGCTCCAGCATTATCGGTTGCCAGCGGCTTTTTAATAAGTCATATATTTTCTTTTATCTATAATTTAAAAACAGAAATCGAAGGGAAAAATATCGGCACGGTTATGTTTGCGCCGTATCTTCGGATCGTACCTATGCATTTAGCCATTATTTTAGGCGCAGGCATGTCTTTGGTAGCGCTAAACATTTTATTAATTCTTAAAACCATAATTGATTTAGGTTCACATATTGTTAAGCATAAATAATTAAAAAAATAGAAAAGGACTGTCATATAATATTGGTCACTAGTTGGTTTTTAGACGTTAAGAGTTGTTATAACTCTTAACGTCTTGTTTGTATAAATAATCATTTCAGAGTAATATAGCATTATTAATTATTTAGGTATTTTTTATGATTATCCAAGTAATCGGAACAGGCTGTCCTAATTGCAAGAAGCTATTGGCATTAACGCAACAGGCAGTAGACGATTTGGCCATAAATATGGAAGTGAAATATGTAACTGATATGGAAGAAATCGCAAGACTGGGGATTATGTCTGTTCCGGCGTTGGTGGTAGATAATAAGGTAATCATGTCCGGACATGTACCGGACGCGAAAAAGATAAAAGAATTAATTCAGGGCAGCCAATCGCTCAAAGCCGTCGGACACTGCGACTGTTGCTGTGGCGGCGGTGAATGCTAATCGAATGAATATATTTTATCCAATACAATTATTTTCTGAGTGGCTGGCGTTTAGCGTTTTGCGGCTTTCGCCTGAAACATTGGCCGGTGAAGCAGTAAGTTATTTTATTCTTGACGTGATTAAAGTTTTTTTACTGTTGGCGGTAATAATTTATGCAGTGTCGTATTTTCGCACCTATCTGCCACCGGAAAAAATTCGACAGATTTTATCGCACAAGAATAAATATATTGCGCACATTTTAGCCGCATTATTTGGTATCATTACACCATTTTGTTCCTGTAGTGCGGTACCGTTGTTTTTAGGTTTTGTGGAGGCAGGAGTGCCTTTGGCGGTGACATTTTCCTTTTTGGTTTCTTCACCGATGATTAACGAAGTGGCGTTGGTGCTGCTTTTGGGCATGTTCGGCTGGAAGATTGCTTTGTTGTATGTATTCAGCGGGTTGGTGATCGCGATTTTTTCTGGTATAGCTATCGGGGCGCTAAACGTAGAACATCTGTTGGCTGATTTTATTAATCGACAGAGGATTTCACCTAATGGTGCTACGTTTTTATCTCAGTCAAAAAAAGATAGGCGGGAATTTGCTTGGAATTATACATTGGATATTATTAAAAAAGTCTGGCCATATATTTTAGTTGGCATTGGATTGGGCGCCTGGATTCACGGTTATGTGCCAACGGATTTTTTAGCCAAATATGCTGGAGCAGACAAGTGGTATGCTGTGCCATTAGCAACGCTAATTGGTATTCCGCTTTATTCTAATGCTGCTGGCATTATTCCTCTAGTTAGTGCCTTAACTGAAAAGGGCGTGAGTATGGGCACGACTTTAGCCTTTATGATGGCTGTAACCGCTTTGTCTTTGCCAGAGTTTTTGATTTTAAAAAAAGTAATGAAAACCAAGGTGATACTTATTTTTGCCAGCGTAGTCGGCCTGGGTATTATGTTTACTGGGTATTTATTTAATATTATTTTACGCTAACCAAATCGAAAGAAATAAAAGACCGCCTGCGTATTAGGAGTATCAGGAACATTTATGATTTTGGAAAATGAGTGTCAAAAATTTAGTGACGAGGCTTTAGTTGAACGCGTACTTACCAAATCAGATTATTACGCCTGTCTTGTCAACCGCTATTCTGAGGCCTTGGGGCGTTATGTGGTTCGGCTTGGAGCAAACCCGGTAGATGCTGAGGATGTGCTACAAGAAGTATTTTTAAATGCCTATTTGCATTTAAATAGTTTTGATAAAAATTTAAAATTTTCTAGCTGGTTATACCGTATTGCGCATAATCAAACCATTAGTGCGTTTCGTAAAACCAATGTGCGACCAACCGTAGAACTAACTGACTTGGAACCGTGGCAGGAAATGGCTCGTGAAAGTTGTCCTGGGGTAAAAATCGATCAAGCTATGCTTTCGCAAAAAGTTGCTCTGGCACTGGATCGGTTAGATCAAAAATATCGAGAAGTTTTAATTTTAAAATTTTTTGAAGACAAGGATTATAATGAGATGTCAGATATTTTAAAAAAGCCAATGGGCACCATTGCAACCTTAGTCAATCGAGCAAAAAAACAACTTACTGGGTTGGTTGAAAAAGAATTATTACAATAATATGAGTACAATCTCTGAAAAAGTTTTACAAAAAATTAAACAAGGACAAATTAAACCTTTGCCTCGCTGGCAATACTTGTTGAGTCTTGGTGGTCGTTGGTTTGGTTTTGGGCTACTTTTACTTTTAGCGGTTTGTTCGCTTGGATTGTTATGGTATTTTTGGTCTGATGGACCTTGGTTTGTGTATGGCCATTTTGGCTTTGGTCGAATTTTTGGGGGTATGCCACTACTACTACTCGGCTTAATTATAGTTGGGTGCTGTTTTAGCCTTGGTTGATTTTCGGGCAACTGGTCGAGGGTATCGGTATTCGTGGCTAAAAATTGGTCTTAGTTTAACAGTAGTAGTATTACTGGTTGGTTTTCTAGTTAATTATTGGGGATTAAGCCAGCGTCTGGATTCAGCGTTTAGCGCTTCACCGGCTTATCAGAACCGGTCAATGTATATGATTCAAGTATGGCAAAATCCAGACAATGGCCTACTGGCCGGCAAAATTGTGGCCATTCAAGATAATAATAATTTTAGTTTACGTGATTTTGACGGCAAGATTTGGTCTATTGAGACTAGCGGTACAATTTGGCGACATGGCTTAGCGCCGGAGGTTGGTTTGCAAATTAAAATAATAGGCTCAGCCAAAGGTGATAGTTTTATTGCCCAAGAGGTTCGTCCGTGGATGGGTCCAGGTAATTGCGGCATGATGCAAGAAGAGAGTGTTCGAGGTTGTGGCATGATGCAACAATGAAAGAAAAAAATTGTGGTCTGCGTAATAAGAGTGAAAGGCTTAACTTTCACTCTTATTTAATAAAGAAAAGTATATGAAAAAAGCATATCTATTGGCCGGTCTGGGGGCTGGCATTCTGGCAATTACTGCCATTTCGGGCGTTTACGCAGCGAGCAATAATTACGACGCATGGCGCACAAGCATGGCTAATAATGGAGGTCGTGCAGCTACAGCGGTAACGGAGCAAAATTTTGATCAGTACACCGCAATGCATCAGTTAATGGTTGACGGTAAGTATGAAGAGGCTCAAAAAGTTCGTACCGAACTCGGCTTGGGTCAAGGTCGTGGTAATGGCTATGGCACGAGCGGGTGTGGATTACAAAACGGCGCTGGACGCCAAGGCGGATGTGGTATGCGCAACGGCACTGGTGAGGGTAGAGGGACTGGTTTTGTAGATAAGAACAATAACGGGATTTGTGACTTAGCAGAGAAGGTGCTAAAATAATTTATGCAATTTTCCAGTCATAAATAATTTATATTTGTATGAGTAAAGTAATTACCCTGACAGACCAAAGCTTTGAATAAGAAGTTTAATAGAATAATTATGGTTACAGAATTAAACCCTACAGAAGCTAAGTTGGCATTAGACAATGGCGCTCTACTCGTTGATGTTCGTGAAACGTATGAAGTTGAGGAGTTTTCCTGTGAGGTGCCGGAAATGCTGGTTTTGCCGCTTTCGGAATTTCAGACTAGATATGGTGAATTGCCCAAAGACCGTCAATTGATCATGGCATGCGCTGGTGGGGGACGCAGTTTATATGCTGCTAATTTTCTTGTTCAGCATGGTTATGAATCGGTTGCTAATTTGGATGGCGGAGTCTTCACTTGGAATGCGCTTGGCTTGCCAGTAAAGAAAGGCGGTTTAGGTGCTGAAAAGTCGGTTACCAGTTGTAAGTTATGGTAAACAAATTTTATTTAAATTAAAAATATATTACTAGTTTAATATATAACGCATGCAAAAAAATCACTAGCTATTAGTTAGTGATTTTTATTTTTTTATTAGTAATAATGCAAGAAGTGAAATAAAAAAAAGTAGAGCCCCAGTTATTATAAAACTAATTTTAGTATTTGTTTGATTAGCCAAGAACTTGTCATTAGAAATTACAATTATCGGTTTTGAAACACTAAAAATATCAGCGCCATCAATTTTTTTTAATTTTGCCACAGCAACGTATTTTCCTCTAGGTAGGTTAATATTAGTAAACTGTAAATTACCTTCGTTGTTACTTTGTCGCAAGTAAGTAAACAAGGGGGTGGTGGTTTGATTAGCTACAAATATCTCCAATAGCACGTAGCGATTGAATTGTGTGTTGACGGTAATAGAAAAAAATTGATTTTCTTCAACTTCTTTGTTGTCAGTATTAAATTCAACACGCTCTTCATCCGATTCTTGCATTTCATTAGTCGAGGAGGGGGTCAATGCGTTTGGGGTAACGGGTAAAACAAGAGAAATAATTAAATCATTTTTTTTAGCTGGTGTAGTAGTATTCGTGGTTGTTTTTGAAATTAATTTTTTCGGCAAGTCTACAATTTTTAAATTCTGAGTGTTGCTTTTATAAAATACGTTAGTAGCACTTCCATCGTTAGCTAAAATTTGAACAGCTGACAATTTTAATTGCCCCGAACCGATTTTATTGGGAGTAAATGTGATGCTTAAAATTGTGCCTGCATTACCAGTGTATCCAGGATTTAAGATTACTCCAGCAAATGAGATTGAATTATTTCTGACAATTGGCGGTGTTACCCAAAGCGTTAAGATGCTTTTGTTTGTGCTAATATTTGAAACTGATAAAAGATTAGCCGGGAAAATGATGGTGCCGCTAATAGCATTGATTGGCTTGTTCTCGCTATTTACCGTCACCTTGACCACAATCGGTGACTTAAGCCCAGCCTGATTAGTGTTTGAAAGCAAAGAAAGAGTTGCTGCTCGACTTTGACCAGGTAAAAAACAAAACAGACTTATAAAAATTGCGATGAAGAATAATTTCATTATCTCCTCTTTATAATTACAGTCGCTAGGCTTAAAATTATTATAGTTATAATTATAACAAGATATGTTTGAAATTTTTGAACCCATGACAAAATTTGATTTGGCGGTATTAATACAACCCGTTCATTACCATCATGGTCAACTGCTTTTACATAGATATAACTATTTCGAAATTGGTCTGATAATCGGAAGGGGCTGACAGCTCGATGCCAGTTGATATTTCCTCTAATTATTTTACTCCGCCACCCCCAGGCAGCTTGTTCCGCAACTTCGTAATGGTCTATACCCGATTCTTTGTCGTTGGTAAAAAAAATTAATGCCCATTGATTATTAAGTACGTTTTCATTTTTAATTATTTCTGGCTGAAAACTTTCTGGTCGGTTAAATTCGGTAACAATATTTTCTTGGGCAATGTCTTGGTTTAGCTTGGCATCGCCGATAATAAGCTTTAGCGGAGAAATTTTAGTTTTAACCGAGGATCCTAGACCATCATTAAGTAAAACTTCAAGCGAATCCATGGTGATGGGTGCTATTCCAGTGGTTTTAGCTACAAATTGAAGCCCAATGAGTTTGCCCTCTGCTTGGGCACTGCCGCCAGGAATAATGCCAGCAAAACTAATCTCGCCAGGTTTTAATTCGGTTGGAGTAGTAATCCATAATCCTATTAGAGAGCTTGCATCACTAATTTTTTGCAAACTTAGTTTGTCGCTAGGGAAGTGAATAATGCCTGAAATTGCGTTGACGCTTTGATTTTCAGTTGCTAAAAATATATCAGCTTTAATTTGCTGATCTACTGAAAAGTTTAGGCCTGTGGTTCGCCAAGTCATTTGAGCAGCATGCGTCTCAACTCCTTTTCCAAGACAAAAAATTATACCAAGAGTAAGAAATATTTTTTTCATAATTATCCGTTCCAATAATAAGCCATGATGCTAAAATCCTGTAAGTTTATTTTACCATCACCGTTTAATTTTTCTTTTTCAAGAATAATGATTGATTTTGTCAAAGGTCGTTTATACCAATAGGCAGCAATTGAGAAATCAATTAGATTGACCCGACAATCATTATTAAGATCACCTTTAGTTCTGCATTTTTTGGATGGTGACGTAATAGCTTTTGTAAAAATTGAGATGTTAATCGGTGTGCTTGGTTCACTTGCTTGTCCATTTATGATCTGTTGAGTAATTATTCGATAATTTCCCGGCACGGTTTGATTTAAAATAGAAAATTTATAATACCCCGAGTGATCGCTTGTTGAAAATAAATTTGTTGCATTTGGTAAATTTGAGTGCAATGCGATACGTGTTTCGCTTTGGCCGTAACCAGAGATAATTATTGGAGTTTTAACAGTAAAAGATGATTGATTAATGCTAATTGTTGGCGCTAAGGTAATTTTATTTATATAAACCGTAGTACCTGCATTCAAAACTATGATTATGGGTAATATTGACGAGCGGTTACCAAGTTCATCTTGACCTATCACGCTAAAATTATAACTGCCCGGTGCAAGGTTGGTAAGAACACCAGTAAAATCACCAATGTTGTTAACCATTGACTCAATTACCGATTGACCATCGCGAAGAATTATTACCTTTCCACCTGGATATCCTTTGCCAGAAAAAATTATACTTGCAACTTGCGGCCAAGCTGGGTAGTTTATTGGGATAATTGATGGTATTGAAGGAGTGCTGGTTGGAGTGGTAGTGGTTACAATAGGTGTGGTGCTAGAAAGTATCATTAATTGAAATGAAACGTTCGGAGCGCTCTGCGTCATGTTAGGTTGACCAGCGATGCTAAAGGCGATTCCTAAAAATACTGCAATTTTTTTGAATCTGAGATGCATGAAAAGCTATGTTATGGTTATATGTAAAACAGCGGCAAAGAATCACCGCTGTTTTACATATAATACGTTTTAAACTTATTGCTGTTGTGGTGGTACGCGCAGTTTTTGGCCTGGTTTAATCAAAAACGGTGCTTCTAGGTGATTTGTTTTGGCTAACAGCTTCCAGTTAATATGATGGCGCTCGGCTATGCTGGATAAATCGTCCTCGTCTAAAACCTCATACATAACCCAGGTATTTTTAATTTTTCGGCGATTTAATTGAGCACGAATGGCTAAGAATATTACAGCGATTAAGATACCCAATAGAACGATTTCTATGCCAAGTGCCTTAGTTGATGGGGCAGAGTAAAACCAGATAACTGGCCCTGCTAGACTGGTTATGGTTTTGCCGCTTGGTTTACCAACGGTCGCTTCCGGATTGGCATCGTATTCAACCTTGAGAGTTGTTTTGTACCATCCGCCCCAGAATGGTCGGTTAAGTTCGAAGTTCCATTCTGATGTTTGATCGCGGAGGATTGGATATTGACCGCCATTTTCGTTAATAATTTGTCCCAATATATTTTTTGTAAGTGTTTTAATGGAAGTATCAATAGATACATTACCAGTATTTTTTACCTCCGGATGGAGAACAATAACAGAATTCCCTTGGTTTTTTCTTAGCTCGTATTTTACAATCTCCAAATTGCGCTTAATTTCCCCTGGTACCAACAAGGCCACGCGAAGACCAGTGCGAAAAGAGATTTGAATGCCGCCTTCTGTTTTGTCGGGTGTATTCTTGTTTTCCTGAATAACAATACAAGCATTGTGTTCACCAACGCTTGCGTTTTTTGGCACTAAAATTTTAAAAGGAATAATTTCACTTTCGGTTGATTCAAGAGTGACAACGGATTTATCTAATTTAATCCAGTCTCCAGCTTCAACTTTTTGATCTGCTTTTTGAGCACAGGTAAAATTTCCACCAGAAGCCACTTCAGAGTCAGTGGCATATACTAAAATGCTTTTTTTGACTCCAGAATTATTTATGATTTTTACCCCTTCTTTTACTTCTTCACCTGGAGTTACCGTGTGAACAAAGATTGATTCAGTTCGTTTATTGTCTGCTTGGGGATAGGCTGGCCTGCCACCAATTCCGCTGTATTCCACAGCCAATGAGGTTTGTGCAAAAAAGACCAATAAAAGTACAGAGAAGAGCCCAGTTAAATTCCTTACTTGTTTCATATACGTTTAAGTTAGCCTCCTTGCTTGTCTTATGTAATTATAAAGCGGTTACGGTTAAGGTCATGCCAAGTGTATAGCTTTGTGCAGGTTGTTCTGCCGGGATAGTTTGTACTACGCCAATGCCCGTTTGGTAGCCTCTCCAAGTGGATGAGGCGGTATTGGCAGCAGACATAATAGTGATAGAATCAGTGGTGCCTTGATTAAAAGCGCTGTTTGAACCCTTGGAAATACCAAGAATGCTAGAGCCAGAGGTATATTCCGCAGTAATCGTGCTACCCGAAGGATTAATTGACATTTGACCAGATAAAGTATCGGCATCCGCACCGTCAGTGCAGCCAGCTGTAGTAGGATCATTAAAATCAAAAGTGGAAGATGCAGATGTCCAATAGCTTGTAGCGCCACCAGTAGCGGCCAGGGAGAGCGTCCAGCCATTATTGGCTGCGCTAGGATTGTCAACATAAATACGCTGAGTACTTGAGCCAAAGGTGCCAGTGGTTGAGGCACAGCCAAAGCTAGCATTAATAGCACTCATGGCAACGGTAGGACTAGCCACGGTAACCCTGCTGTTATCACGGATATCAGTTAACAGGGTGCCAGCGGTAATGATTTGTTGAAATTGAGGTGTGGCTGCTGCTTGAGCCTCATTGCTCAAGAAAATTAGAGGGGCGAAGTTGACTGTTAGGCCAAAAACGATCAGCGTAACAAAGGCAAATGCCTGATTTTTTTTCATATTAGTGTTACTTATTAGCAATATAATAATTTAATTAGCTACAACTGTTAATGTCATGCCTAGCGTGTAGGCCTGGGCTTGTTGCTCGGCTGGGATGGTCTGAACTACACCAATGCCGGTCATGTATCCTCTCCAAGTGGATGAAGCGGTGTTTGCCGCTGACATAATGGTAATTGAGTTGACCGTACCTTCGTTAAAAGAAGCTTGAGCGCCTTTTGAAATGCCAACAATACTCGAACCAGTAGTATAATCAGCAGTGATTGTGCCGACAGTTGGATTTAAAGTCATGTCACCAATTTTTGTATCAGCATCTCCGCCATCTGCACAACCGCTAGTAGTTGGATCATTAAAATCAAAAGTGGAAGAAGCCGAAGTCCAGAGACTAGTGACTCCACCAGTAGCGGCTAGGGAGAGCGTCCAGCCATTATTGGCTGCGCTAGGATTGTCAACATAAATACGCTGAGTACTTGAGCCAAAGGTGCCAGTGGTTGAGGCACAGCCAAAGCTAGCATTAATAGCACTCATGGCAACGGTAGGACTAGCCACGGTAACCCTGCTGTTATCACGGATATCAGTTAACAGGGTGCCAGCGGTAATGGTTTGTTGAAATTGAGGTGTGGCTGCTGCTAAGGCAAAATTTTGTTTTACAAAATTTTTTCGATTATCGTTAGATAACGTAAGTGGCGCTAAGACTATTGCGGTGGAAAATATTATCCAAAGTGAATAGACAAGAAAATTATGTTGCATGGTTAATGATGTTGTATTAATGTAATTATTATAACATCATTAACTCTCAGGCACAACAATATTATTTTTTAATTAGCCACAATAGTTAGCGTCATGGCAAGGTTATATAACCCTGATTGCTGCTCCAAGGGCACTTTTTGGCTCATAGATATTCCAGTGATATCCCAATAACAGTTAGTGCCAGCTCCGGTTGCGGTGACAAGGGTTATGTTATCCACAAATCCCTGGCTAAAATTAGAAGAATTGCCCAGTGAAATACCAGCACTGTCGCAGGTGTTTTTGGGCGTTAGCGTTGCATTAGTCGGAGATATTGAAAGTTGGCCGGCTACTGTATCTTGATCAGCGCCATCAGAGCATCCGGCCGAGGTTGGATCATTAAAATCAAATGTGGAGCTGGCTGAAGTCCACAGGCTGGAGGTACTTACGGCTGCTAAGGTGAGTGTCCAGGCTGGGTTGATAGTGGTGTTGGTTATTCTGATTTTTTGATTAACAACACCCAATGTTCCGGTGGCGGCTTGGCAGTTGAACTTGGCCGGAGCATTATTTATAGTGAAAGCTGGGTTATCAACCGGGGTGCTACTGGCATTAATAATATCAACTCCAAGAAACATAACCAAAGGTTGCCAGCTGGTTTTAACTCGGTAATCAGAAGAGCTACAGGCGTTATTATTACTGCAATTAAAATTTATGTGCGAATTGGTACTACTAATTGTGGCATAGCCAAAAAATTCACCGCTAGAAGCGATGGTTACGCCGGTAAAATCAATCCAGCCTAGGTTTTCACCCCAGGCATAGCCGCCCAATTGTCCATCGAGATTATTAGTTACTCCGGCTAGGGTGGGGTGTAAGTTGATCCAGCCAAAATTATTACTCCACGCATATCCAGTGAGTGATTCATCGCCAACCTGAACATTGCCGTAGCTATTACCAAAATTAATCCAGCCAGTGTTTTCACCCCAAGCATATTTATAGACGGAGTCTATGGTACCTGTTGTTGCCAGAGCAGTAAACCCAGAAATTAAACCAAACATGCAAAAAATCAAAACAAGGAGAAAATAGCGTCTTTGCTGATTTTGCATAAAAATAAGTAAACTATTGAGCAATATTATCGATAACCTGGGGAGGGGTTTGGGTATTAACTTCTTGAGTAGCATCTTTTTTGGTTACCAGTCCGTCTAGGGCAGTTTTTCCTTTGGTTAAGTTATCAATAATTTTTGGAATTTCTTGGTTGTTTGGCACAACGTTACCAATAAAAGTAAATTGTTCCATGGCTGCTTGCTTATTGCCTTGTTGATCGTATAACAATCCAAGTAAGTATCTAGCATCTAAGAACATTGGATTGAGACCAACCGCCCGTTCAAACTCTTTTTGAGCCATTTGTATCGAGTTGCTTTGGTAATACATCTGGCCAAGTTGGACAGCCACGTTAGCATCATTCGGCACCAACTGTTTAATAATTTTTAAACGTTGATCAACCTCTTGAGGCTTGTTCGCCCGCATCAACAAAACAGCATCTAAGAAATAAGCGGACACATAGTCCGGCTTTAGCTTAATCGACTTGGTGATTAGCTCTTTAGCCTTGGCAATCTTTTGATCGGCAACGGCTGCGTTTGTACTACGAACGATATCAGCCGAGGCAATCAAGCTTTTAGCCGCTTCAACTGGCTCTTGTGGATTATTTGGGTCTAACGCCATCACTTTAGCATGGTTTTGTTCGGCAAAAGTATCTGCGCCTGAAGCAATCGGGATTATACCGTCGTAAATTGCAGCTAAGTTAGCCCAAGTATCCGGGTTGGCTGGATTAACAACGGTGGCTTGTTTTGCCCGATTAATCGAAGAATACAATAAATTTTGGGCTTCAATATTTTTGCCCTCGGTAGCGATTTTTGGTATCCCACCTTGCAGTAATGCATTGGTGCGCGCATACAATAGTTGGCTTTCTGTAATTAGATACTGATCGGAATCGGGGTCGAGGTTAATTGCTAATTCTAATTTAGTCAACGAGTTGTCAGAATCGCCACCTGAGTTATAAATATTTAAGGCGTTTTTATAAAAAAGCGCCGCCGAATATTTTTTTGCGATTTGATACATACCACCCAAGGTTAAGCTCATTATTAAAATCGCCCCCAATAATATGCCGAGCATGGAGCGACGACTAAATTTATTTAAATTAACTTTAGCAAAATTATCACTTGCACCTGCGGTTGCACCCAAAAATAAAAATAATAATATGCCTTGTAAAAAGAATAATGGTGCTATAAACATTGCAAAAATTAAAGCGAAACTGCCGACCGCCACAACAGCCCAAACCGTATTATCTTTTTGCTCGCGAACTTTCCAAATAAATGCAATTATCAGACCTAACCAAGCAAGTATACTCAACAAACCGCCTGTGGTCAGTAAAGTAGTTAGAAAGCTATAACCCTGCCGAAACCTTATTCCCCATAAGCCAGTCTGATTTAATTCAATTGGTCGGGCAAATGCATAGCGATATTCAAAGGCAGCTGGCCCGGAACCTATAATCGCTCTTGGCCAGTTTATGTTTTGACGAGCAACATTTAGACTGGTTTGCAAATTAGGCCTCATTTCTGGTAAAGTGACCAATAATGGCAACGAACGACTGAAAATGGCTAGAAATAAAAAAATACTAATGCTAGCAATTAATAACGGGTTAAGTTTACCTTTGCTTACAAACCGGAAAAACCCAATAAGCAAACTGGAAAATACCAACATATACCAGCCCTCTTGATAATTTATTGCCAATAAACTGGCAAAAAACAGCATCATCAAACTAGCACCTGAAATTTTAGTCCAAAAGGTAACTTTTTGAAACGTTAAAATACATAGAGTTATAATAAAGCCAAAACTGTTAATAATTGTCCAGTTTAACAAGCTGCCGGCCGTATTAAAACCGCCTTGACGAGTAAATGACCAGGGCAACGTCAATGTCGGAATAATCTGGCTAAGCCCAAACAAAGAAACTAAGCCAAGTGACCCTAGCAAATAGGGCAAGAGTTGCATAATCCGATTCTTGGTTAAATATAAGGCACCAACAAAGAAAGTTAAAACATATAGACTTATAGCCAGCAAACTGTCAGAGCTCACCAGGTTGCCATACAAACTTACTCCACGTGCGATAGAAAAAATATAACCAATTATCGTGCTACCCAAGACGCCCAAAACTGCATAACTGATAATTGATTTCGGCCAAATAATCTGTCCACTTTCAAAACTCTCAAAAATAGTTGAAACAGTGATAATTAATAATAGTATTGACGCTAACGCCATTTTGTTTATATCGAGCGGGTAAATTGTGGCAGGTAAAAAGAAAAGCGGTAATCCGACTACTAAAATAGACAAACTGTAATCCGTTAATTTCCGCCAAATACTTTTATTTTTTGCCAAATTTTCTCGCGATCGGGGCAAAAGTTTTTGAATTAGTCCTTGCCAGCCAAAATCCTCCTTGACAAAGGCTTCACCTTTTAATGAAAATGACTTTTTCATGAATATAATTTAATATAAATAATTAAAACAATAATTTTGCCAAAATTAGCCTTTTTACATTATATCATCATTTTAATAATGCAAAAACCCTGGCAAATAAAAATTATTGAAATAAAAATTTTAAAATAAGTAATTACTGAACGATAATTTCAGTAGTCGAAACTACAGCAGTGGTTGGGATGTTTTGTTTTACAGTTGCCGTGTTCGTACTCGTAGCTACCACATCATCAACTACCGTTACTACTAAATCTGTGGACGAGGTCGAGTCAACTTGAACCGAACTCAATGGTGATATGCCGGCATTATCTAGCATTTGTTGCAATTGCTGTTTGTCAACGCAGACATCCTCGAGACAAAGCTGTTTAGTGGTAAATTTTTCAGTAATAATTTCCTTGACCGACATTACCCCATCCTTAATCAAGATTCCTAGCTTGTATAAGCTATTTTTAACCGCCAGTGCAAATCTGCCAAATAAGTGTTCTGGTGCGCTGGTTGGAATATTCACCCCCTCTAAATTGCCAATTGTGTCTATACTACCAAAGTTAAAATGAGGATCAATAAATATTGTAGTCGTACCAATATTAGCAGTATTATTTACTGTTTCTAGCGCAATGCCTAAAACCCAGCCAGTGCCAGTCGCCTTCATTGCCATGCCTGACATGTCAGAGGCCATAATCAAGTCACCAGGATTAATTGGTTCGGAATTAGTGGCGATTTTAACACTGGCTTGGCCATTGGTAACGATTGATAATTGATAGGTGCTGGTAACAACTCCAGTAAAGGTGCTGCTGGCTATAGCTAAACTTGGGTCCGACACCACCACACCCATTGCTTCTGAAGTACTAGCAAACGACTTAATCACTTTGCTAGTATTAACAGTATCAAACATAACTAGATCGCCAATCAACATGGTCTGATCTTCAGTTAAAACTAATTGTTTGGTTTTTTGACTAATTTCGCTCAAAGTACTATTTAATCGATTGCCAAGTAAATCGATACGCAAAGAACTCATGTCGGCGCTGCGATTAATAGACTTAACTGAACCCATAAGCAAACCATTAATCGAAACCTGATCAATAGCATTACCCCACATAAAGTCGCTAGAAACCTCGTCGGCGATAAAACCGATATGCGATTTAGCTAATGGGCTAGAGGCGCCATAGCCAGACACTTCATTCTTATAGCGGAAATAGTGCAAAGGAACGTTGATGATTTGCGCCAACGCTTGATCGTAATCAGTATACTCAGTAATGTCTTGCTTGAAATCACGCAAAGACGTTTGCGCGCCAATCACCGTACCTGAAGTATCATTGGCGTTTGTTGGCGGAGTCGAGGCAATAATTCTTGCAAGTCCGGCATTATCAACCCATAAATATTCATTCGTTCCTGTCCGAGTAGTTAAAATCAATGAACCAGCACCCCCAGTGGCGTTATTATTATTTCCAATACGCAAAAATTGTCCGGCAGCGCCAACACCACGATCAAGACTGGGTATTTCTATGGAAATTATAGTTGAAGTCGTTGGGTTTCTAAAAATGACCGTATTAGTTGTACTAGTACCCAAACCACCATACGCCGAACCGATAATATCACCTTGCCAGGTGCCATCAGTAATTACCCCTAAAGTATTAACCAAGAACTGTTGCGAAGTGGTAGCACCTACAGTAAATAACGATGAGGCTTCATGAGTTCCAATTCCGACATTGCCGTTAGTCAGACCATAATTACTCATAATAACAAGACGATCAGTGGTGGTAGCACCTTGGCCGGTTCGAAAAACTAAACGCCCAAAAGGATTGGTGTTCCCATATTCTGCTTCAACAAACGCCATAACTGAAAGTGGTTTTGAAACTTCGTTGCTATTAAAGCCTTGACCTTCCCATTTAAGAACTGGCGACCATTGACCCATAAATTCAGGATCGGCATCGGTTTTGTTAACCAAAAATAATCCAGATGCGTTATCTTGAACATTAGAAAGATTATCAGCTCTGACCTCTAATTTTGCGGAAGGATTAGAGCCACCTATTCCAACATTGCCTAAGCTATAATAAATATCTGTTCCATCGGTAACCCATTGGCTGCTGGTTACCGTGGTAAAAGATAAGGCGCCACCGCCATCCGTCATAAGAACCTGATTAGAGGTGCCGTCGCTACTGGGCAGTTGCCAGATGGCGTTCGTCGCAATATTTGCCGGCGCTTTAAATCCAACATAATTGTTGCCATTGGCCGCTAATTCTAGAAAGCGAATCTCGCTGGTTGAGGCAATACTTGTACCATACGGATTTAATTGCAAAGCGGCTTGGGTGTTTAACCCGATTAGACCAGAAATATTGGAGTTAACACCAGAGATGGCTGGCGGGGTAACGGTACAGTTAGGATCGCCGGGGGGGCAGTTTGGATCTAGGGTTTCACCAGGGTTATAAGGCGAGGTGGGCGGGGCAGCACGGACTATAAAATTCACCACAAAACTTAATGTTGCCAACGCTAAAAAGACCAAACTAAAAGAATGTTTGGTTGATGGTTTTAGCTTCTTGCCGCCATCTGCCGATGATGGCCCGCAAGTTTTTTTTGTCTTAAACAAAATAGTCTTTCGGCCTTTCGGCTAATTATTTTTTTATTACAACAATGAAACATTCATATTTACTACATAACAAAATATGAATGGCATTATATTAAACTTATGATAAATTGTTTAATTATTATAACACAAATCATCGTTCAGCTCCAAACAAATTTTTTGGAAATTTGTCAGATAATTTTAGAAAGCAAATTAAATCGATTGGCATGTATTTTACTTGTCAAATCATGGTAAAATGTAATTAATTAAAATGTTTTATGAAAAAAATAAAAAATCGTCGTTTAGTGTTTTATTTATGCATTTGTATTATTTTTTGTTGTAACAATTTTGTTGCAGTGGTTAAGGCAGAAAACAATCAACTTATATTGCAGCCTGTAGCATTTACCTCGCAAGCGCCAACTGGCTATTGGTCGGATCAACGTCAGCAAGATGGCTGTGAGGAGGCTTCGGCTTTGATGGCGGTAGTCTGGGCACGAGGGCACAAAATGCCGACAACTGCTGCGACTAAGGAAAAAAAATTAGTGGCAATTTCAGACTGGGAACAAAAAAACTTCGGCAGTTATCGTGACACCTCTGCCAGCAGTACGGCGGAACGGATTTTAAAAGGGTATTTTGATTTTACTGGCTATACCGTTAAACAAAACATCTCACTCGATAATCTTCGGAGTGCGGTTAATGCTGGCAATGTAGTCGTGGCGCCAATGAACGGTATGAAATTAAAAAACCCATATTTTACTCTGCCAGGACCGGATCGGCACATGCTTTTAATTATCGGTTATGATGCCAAAACCAAGGAGTTTATTACCAATGATCCTGGCACGAAACGAGGACAAGGCTTTCGTTATTCTGAAAAGCGACTATATGAAGCAATTCGGGATTATCCAACTGGCAATCACTTGCCAATAGTTGGCACTCAAAAAAATGTAATCATTATCAGCGCAAACAAAAAACCGTCGTAATGACGGTTTTTTGAATTGTAATATTTGTTTTAGCCTATAACTTCTTTTTCCAAACGCCACTGGTAAAAAAGAAAACCGTGGTGGCAAAAATAGCGCCGAGTGTATCGGCTAGCATATCTTTTTGCGCATCCCAGATATCGCCTTGACTGCCAAGGTAGGCCATGGCTTGTTCTGGCGGAGTTTTGGCGGCATAAATCCATTCAACTAATTCATAACTCATGGCGATGGTGGCAATAACAAAAACAGGATAGGTAAATAACAGAAATTTGTTGGCAACCAATTTTTTAGTCCAAATCCACTCGGCAATAGCGAAGGCATAAAAGCCAACGGAAAAATGAGCTACTCGGTCGAAATGATTACGGGCAAAGCCGAAGGTGTTGGTTACCCAATCGAATGGCACCAAAGCAAAAGTATAGTGTCCACCGATAGTGTGAAGATAAATCAAAACAAAAGCCATGGCATAAGCCAAATTTGAAAATCGAATTTTTAAAAGGTAGAGTATGATTAAAACAGCGGCAATAATCCACATCGTCAAGTTTTCCACAAACCAAGTGGCACGATCGATAGGATTAAAGGCTAGAATAATACATTCGACAAAGTAGATGCCAAGTAGCCAGAAAAAAATTTTGTTTGATTTTTTCATAAATGGTCTAATTATTTTTTTATTTGGTTATAGCTTAAATTTATCACGGTGCGTCATTTACTTCAAGATAATATTATATAGCAAAACCCCTCCCTACAGTGAAGCAGGGAGGGGGGGCTAACTCAACGACGGGTTAGGCCACTGATTACTCCATTAGCCTGGAGTGATGCTAATTCGATGCAGGTAGCTCCTTCGTTCATTGACCAACGGTAGCATATTCGTTGATTTGAAATGAAGGTGAAAGCTGGTGAAATGAAGAGAATGGTTGAAACCTTTTTTGCAAAGACAGGATCATGGCAGTTCATGCTTAGTTCCATACCGTTAGGCAGTGCAGTGATTGTGAATTGCGTTCCATTAGGGGTAATACCGATAATGTTGTCCCCCCTCTCCTGGTACAAGTTCAGCGTTGGTACCGCTGATTTTGGTAAGTTCAATTAATAGTTCGGGGATAAGGTTTTTATAGAAATTAGCGGTTTGCATGTCTTCCTCCTTTTGAAGGTTCTGGATTTTATTCCCTTGGGTGAGTGATATGGGATTGGCGAATAAAATGATTTTATAAATTAATAAAAATTTATAATTTTGTCAAGAGGGGCAATGTTTTTTTGGCTAATATTTATATTTTTTTTATAATAATAAATTTATTTGCTTTACACATAATTATATGTCATATTAAATTATTATAAATTAGATGTAGTTGTACCAAATGCAATTACTTTAATATACGAACATTAACATTAGAGAGAAGGGAGAAAATTATTTACCGCCAGGCAATACAACTAAAGCCAATACAAGGAGGAAGGTATGTTTATCACGGCGAGAATAAATGGAGGTAGGGCGGAGTTAATGGCGATACAACAACTTGGCCTCAGTGCCAAAACCGTGAGAGGTGGCCTGATAATTGAACTTAGGACGGAGAAAAAAATTCAAGCCACTGACCGAGACCATTATGTTTTACCAGAATTACTAAAGAATGCCCGTTTATTTATTGATGTGGTTGAGTGGGGTGGAAAAAGCAGTGAAAACGGTTGTGGAACGGTGGTGTGTGGTTTGCGCGGATCGCAGTTGCGCCCTTATTACACATCCAAAGAGTCTTATGTAAAGCCCTGTGGTGTGCATGCTCATTTTGCTGTCCCGCTCACGGTGGTAACTGTAACCTGTAGTAGTGTGAACGTAATATTAATAGAGGTACATAAGATCTACTATACTCGCACTATAGCCTGGATTGGGTCGCAAATTATTTGGAGCGGGCGATTTGAAAACATTCCTCAAAAACATGCTCAATTTCGATTAGCCGCCGAGGCCGCTATGGCCAAGGCTAATTGTCCAAACTGTGTTTGTGTCCATTTTGCAGAGCCATTAGAAGTGTTTCAGAAATTACACCGAGCAGCTAGGGCAGCGTACCACCAAAGAAAGCGGGTAGAATATGAAAATTGTGGCTAGTGTAAAAAATTTCGAAATCGCATTGAGAACAAAATTAATAAGAAGCGGTTGTATTTTTAAGCAATCCAAATCAACATTGATTATTGATTTGCCACTTGTTTTGATGCAACCTGACGCGGAATTACGCTATCAAATTGTTTCAGATCTAGAGAATGCAATTTTTTTAATTGATGTTTCAGAAAATGGAGGTGCTAAGGAATCTATGGGTAATGCTACAATTGTTTGTGGTGGATTGACCGGAAAAAAAATCACACCGTATTACGTAGCGCGTGGTCGGACCATTCCTAGTGGAATTCATGCACAGTTTGGTGTACCGGTAATGGTTTCGACGGTGGCAGGATATCGTAAAAAAAATATCGTAGATATCGAGGTACAACAACACTGGATAAGGCAACAAGAAAGCGAGGCCTGGATAGAAACTAAACAACTATATTTTGGCCCATTTATAGAGATGCCAAAACAGTTAAAGCATTTTCAAGCCGCTGCTGAAGCAGCTTGGAAAAAATGTCAGTGTATAGATTGCCGGCATGTTCATTACGCAAAATTGTGTTAATTTTTGGTTATTAGTTTTTTGGTTTTATAATGCACCCTCGGCGAATTTCGTTTTTAGCGAAACCACCGAGGGTATTTTTTTTATTGTTCCTAAAAATAATAAAGCGCTATAATTATGATGGGTATAAAATAAATTTATTTTAGAAAAATGTATGGTATATTATGTCTATATGCTTAAATGTAGCGATAATTCGTTATATACTGGTATAACCGTTGATTTAGCTCGGCGTGTGCAAGAGCATAATGAGACAAAATTAGGAGCGAAATATACCCGAGTCCGTCGGCCAGTGGAGTTAGTATATGCTTGTGAATTTAAAAACCGTTCAGAAGCAACCATGGCTGAATACCAGATTAAACAAATGAGTCGGACAGATAAATTAAAAATAATTAGTAAACAAAAAATATGAACTCAATCGTTTCCAAGTTATTAATTATTGCCGCCATAATTGCTATGGTTTTTGTGGTCGATAGTATTTGGGTCTGGGTTAAGCTTTCGGGCAAACCAGTAACCGTTGCATGTACCATGGAGGCCAAGCTATGTCCAGATGGATCGGCAGTAGGCCGAGTTGCTCCGAATTGTGAGTTTGCTGCCTGCCCAGATGAAAAACCGGTAGATACTGTTGTACCATAGCAATACAAGCGCGAAAAATATTATGCAGATAAATTCAATATTTTGGATTATTTTTGGAGTTTTGATTGCCATTAATGCGGTGGCTTTTATGATGATGTGGCTGGATAAAATAAAATCAGGCATTGATGGTGCTATGCGTATTTCCGAGGGTAAGCTGTTTTTTATGGCTACCGCGTTTGGCAGTTTGGGGGTGTATGCTGGTATGTTTGCTTTTCGTCATAAGACGCAAAAATGGTATTTTTTGGTTGGCATTCCGTTGATAATTATACAAAACCTTGCTTTTGCGTATTTAGGGTATCAATTTTTTGATTGATTCGTTTTTTAAATTATAAGCGTTCGTGGTATAATTGTGTTATTACATTACATTTTTTATATGCAGTTAACACAAAAAAAGATACATATACTTTATTTATTTTTATTTTTCATTTTCTTTTTCCTCGCCTACCGCGGCGAAGCCGCGGTGTTCTCCCATAATCTCAGCCAAGGCAGTCGTGACACCAAGGTCAAAGCCCTGCAACAGTATTTAAATACCCATGGCTATCCGGTAGCACGTACTGGTGCTGGCTCTC
>JBAXJQ010000015.1:0-29107 GCA_037137775.1 Candidatus Falkowiibacteriota bacterium
GGACGGGGTGTGTTTGGGTTTTGAGGGGTGGTAAGCAGCAGTGTTTTATTCCCCTCTTGAGAGGGGTGCCCGCATAAGCGGACGGGGTGTGTTTGGGTTTTGAGGGGTGGTAAGCAGCAGTGTTTTATTCCCCTTTTGAGAGGGGTGTCCGCGTCAGCGGACGGGGTATGTTTGGGTTTTATGCAAAGAAGCTTTGTTTAGCTATAATATTTAAAAAAAACAGAAGAATTTGTCTTCTGTTTTTTTGGCTTTTGCCAGTTTCGTTGCGGAGCGTCTGCGGTGTAGCGGCACTGCAGCGAGCCGGTTTGAGCGTCTCAAGAGTAGACTCTGTCTCATCCGCTTGTGGCGGAGAGGAGAGAGATTTTGAGAACACAATCCACTTTCAAGACAGGCTTAACTCCGCAACGAGGCGGGCAGAAATCCGATTTTCGGAACTCGAACAAGCTTCATGTGCCGAAGAAGGGAGGGGTTGTTTGCGGCAACCCCAGGAAGAAAATCAAGTGACATCCCACAGCCAGCGACCTGCTTCTTTGACTAGCTTCGGCTTAATGCTAAAACCCAGTAAATTAGCCGCCTTTGCCATTGAAGCCTCAAGGGTCTTTAGATCTTTGCCTGCTTGCATAGTCAGTTTTGGCAAGGATTCATAAAATTTTGCCAAGGTCGCAACTGTTGGGTCGATAACAACACCAACTTCTATCAGCTTGGCAAATAAATCCATGGCGTCGATGTGATGACGCTGTCGATTAGCCTGCTGCATAGCCAAAGCGACTATAGCTTTGCGGTTAAGGGTGATTTGTCCATCAAAAATCGATCGTAAAATCATATTTGACCAACGTTGGTGGTCCACAATAAACATCCGAGGCCAGTGATAAAAAACTACATCATCGACCCAGATATCAACATGAGCCCAAATCAAGCCAAGCTGATCATAGATTTGCATAAACTGTTGTGGGTGTGTTTTAGACATGATATTTAGTCGATCACAAAACCCAAGTGTCGCAAAATTACTGTCCACCTTTTCACACAGGTGAGCATGACATAGCTCATGAATCAGGTCACAGCCAAAATTGTTTGGACTGGCAACCGCAATTTCAGTCAACATAATTTCATGCGACCGATTTTCCGCGAATGACAAGATTTGACAGGTCTCTGATCCTGGCACCATAAAATACTTTAGGCGCCATTTAAGGTTGAGGGCTTTAACAAATCTCTTCAGTCCACTTACTTCGACCGGGTGTCTGTTCATGATTTTCTCCTTTGTAATGTGCTACATAGATTATTTTATTTTCTCTCTCCTTCTAAAATCACAAAGTGTTTTATGATTTTGGGAGGAGAGGTAATATTGTAACCAAACAATATTACCTTCCTAACCTTTTAACCTGTGAGCGATAAATCTATCGCTCATGATTGTCCGTTTTTGCCGGAACCAGCTAGTCAAGATTCATGCCTTGCTTGACCTGGCAACTGGTTTTTTAAAAAACCAAGTAGAAAAATTTAATTCCCTTACTTTTACGCTCATGGCTTCACTTGTTTTAACTACAACAAGCTACTTTTGAGCAACTCCGCGATGGAGAGGTAGCGAGCCGTTTCCGAGGTTAGACCTCGTAGACAGCTTCTTCCGTATCGATGAAGTTGTCATCAAGCTTCCGCTCGATGACACGGCGGAAGTAGGAGTTCAGGAGCATTTCATCAATGCTCCGATGCTTAAGTAACTCACCAAGAGTTTTCGGACTCTCGAGCGAGAACTTTCGCATGAATTCCTCCGTACCGACCCGACAGTTGCCAGTGGCATATGAATCTTCTGTTGTAACTAAAACTTCCGGGTTTTCTGCCATTCTTACCTTGAGATCACGTCTCCTTTCTGTCTGTATTTTTTCGTTGTTGAGTGCACGAAAGAGATCTTTCCGTATTTCCTGTACTTTATTTTTCCATCCCTCATGTGCCGTACGGAGGATACCATCAATGTTCTGACAGAACTCAATTTGAGTGAGTTCTGTTTCGAACTCCACACTCGGCCAATAACTTGATGTGGTTACCCACGTATTATTGGCCCTGGCCTCTGCTACCATCTTAACGAGGCGCTCTGGAGCAAGAGACTCAAAGACAACATGAATTTTGTCGTCACGCTGCTGGCGAATAAAGAAACCATTCCCCAGTGCTTTCCAGCCCCGATTAAGATAGAGCGGTTTATCGAGGTCTTGATCGAGAGGTATTTCTTCGGATGAACAGCTAGCCACTGGAATGTCTTTGAAGCCAAGCTTGAGCCATCTACAATCTCCGTCATCTGATGGGATGTGCCAGCGAAGTCCAGCCGCTGCCTCTATCCAACTGTTGGGTGATTCTGTCCAACCCAGTATGTTACCGAGATTTACGAAACGCAGAACAAATCCATCATTTACATTTACTCGTTCATACAACTTAACAGTGTAGTTTATTGGTTCTGCTGCGGTCCAAGATGAATCCGTTGCGTATACTGGCGCCAAATAGTTAAATTTCTTTTCTCTTCCGGTTATTTCACCAGCCTTGACATCAGCGTACATCATGTCGAAATTGTACAAAGTTCCGATTAAAAGATTGTGGCCGTTTGACATAACCATGGTTTCATTGTAGTCCATGGTAAAGCCCCTCTGGTCACGATTGCCATTCCTTGTAGGAACATAGATTCCCCACCCAGGTAACAACTTACTCTCAACCCACCATTGGGCTGATGATGTATCGGTGCGGTAACCGGAACAACTTTCGTAAAAAACCTCCGTGGGGTTGTAGCGGATTTTGCCTTCGCAGGTGCAGCCGGTGTTACTGATGTAGGTGATTCTCGATCCCGGTTCCGAACGAATCTGCTCTGGAGACGTAAGTATCATTTTTTCACCTGTTATGATGTTCAGCTTTAACAGCGCTGAACATCCGTTACCATCATAGCTCCATCCGATTTCTGCTTTTTGTACCATTGCTGCCATTGCTGCGATTTTTGTGAGGTTCATTTTACTCTCCTTTTTTGCCGTTGATCGGCGGTTGGTTTTGACTGCTCAAATCTTGAATCAATAATAATTAAAGATTTGAGCAGTCAAGGTGTATTTAATTGTCAAATAACTCCTTTGCAGGAAATTTCTGAAAGTGAAAGGTGGTTAAGCTCTCGCTTTCAGCCGATCTCCTGGCCACCGCTCTGGTGACAAAAGTCGGGTGACAGTGGGCACTCTCGTGGGACAATCACGATATTGTTATATCGCATCATCGATCGCACTTTGGTCGGGATAGCTGTGGCCGTCTGTGCTCGTCTAGGGCACTCTGGCCTGGCCGTCCAACCCCTGTCAGACGAATATTTTTTAAGAAAGGTCTAACGTTCATCGTTTTCTGCGGTTTAGCAGAAGGCTCACTCTCTCCAAAAAAATTATGAGAATGAATTCCAGACATTTCGTAAAAAAAGTTGTAAAGGACTATTTCGGTCTCGCGCTTTGTGGCGAGGATTATGTAGAAGATGGCGTAGTGCTGTCCGTGGGCGTATGATTGTAATTTTTGGCCTGGACCAGGCACTTGTGCTGCATCGGTTGCCACCGATTCCGGGTACGCCCGGAAAGGTAGGAAGCGATGTTGGTATGCCGCTAGCATGGAAGTAGCAATTGTTCTCTCCTCTACATAATTCTTGCTGCAAAGCTTTGGGTTGTAAGGTGCGTGGTGCTAACCACTGTTTCCCTCGTCTTGGTTTAAGGCGAAGGCCGCACTGGTTATGACCGTTATCCGCCTGGGGCGGAGTTTTATTGGTCTGGCCTTGGCCGGTATGCTCTGGCTCGCGGCTTCCTCCTTGTTTGCCGCGGGGCAGATGACTGGGCGTAAGGCGTGGTGCTATGTAATGAAAAACGTGCAAAAGAGCTTGGCCTAGTCGTAAAGAGAGTAGATCAAGCCTTTTTGCACGTTATATGGCATTTTGGCTTATTTTGTTTGGGTGTCTATGGCTTGGTCCGCTAAAACCGCCCTAGACGTTCTCTCTCCTCTCTTTATGTGTATGTAAGGTGCTTGACTTTTTTAAGCTTTCTTAGCTTAATAAAACAGTATACAACAAAAGAGTAAATATGTCAATGATAATGAAAGACATAATATGTCAAATAATACTATTTAAAATACAAAATGGCATAAATACTAATAAAATATTGTAGTAAAGTGTCATTTTAATGAATTGACAAAATATGAGAGTATGCTATAATTTATGTATATCCTTTAAATAACGCAATAATATATGTACGAAGTAATACTTAAAAATGCCGGTCTTTCCGATGCACAAGCTGAGGTGTATGGCTTCTTATTAGGCCAAAAAGCAATTAAAGCCTCAGAGATCGCTAAAAACACTAAACGCCCGAGGGGTGTGGTGTATAAAGCCTTGGATGATTTATTTTTACTAGGATTAGTTGAAAAGATTGAAAATAAAGGTATCGCCCGTTTTCGAGCAGAAAACCCTACCAGTTTAGAAAAAGTCTTAGAGATTAAAGAAAAACGAGCCAAACAAGAGTTGGAGGCAAAAAGCTTGCGCTTAGAACGGGAAAAAGAACAAGTTTTAGCCGGGCTACCTGAACTTCAGGCCTTGTTTAATACTACCAAGACCAAGCCGGCCATTAGGTATTATGATGGTGAAGAGGGAATTATTGAGGCCTTAGCATATTTGGGTAACAAGCTCGAGCCAAACACGGAAATCATTTCATTTACCAAAGTTTTGCCTGAGGGCAAGGCAGAGTTAAATACCGCCTTGCAACAGTTTGTGTTTAAGCGTCGCGAAAAACAGGTGAAGACGCGGGTGGTTAGTATTAAAAACGAGGAAGGGGAATTATTAAAAGCCTCGGACTACAGTAATTTGCGTGAAACTAAGTTGGCAACTTTAAAAAATCTCGCCTTGGATTTTCCGGGTGGCGAGATTTTTGTCTATAGCGATGAATTATATGTTATGACTACCGATAATAGCCGGCATTTTGCCTTGGTAATTCAGAGTCGTAGCATGGCTCAACTATTTAAGGCTTTTTTTGAGGCTGAATGGTCGCTGTTATCATCTTGAGGCGTGATGATTGACCAAAGTTCGTTTTGTAAATTTTGATCGGGCTGGTCTTTCTCAAAGACTACAAAATAGGTTTGGTTATTTTTATCATCGCTTTCCGGAATATAGCGGGTTAACACATAACCGCTTTGGTATTGATGTTTTATTTCTTTGAGCAACCAGCCATCCGGTTGGTTTTCAGTAATGTCGTCGTGGTGATTTTGGCCATGAAATTCAACTTTGGCTACGCGAAGAATCTTACCCGCATGATGCCATTCGTTAATTTCGTTTGATTCGGTGGTGAGGTGGGAGATGGTTTGGCGAAATAGCGGATTGTCTGCATTAATGGTTTTAGATGCAAAACGGCGGTCATTGGGTAGGCGACGGGTGCGGGCATAGTGGTGTTTGTATTCGCCATCATCTGTTGACCCGCCGAAACCGACAAAGCCAAATTTTTCGATGAGCAAGGCAAATGATTTAACGTGTGGTTTAGCCACGGTATAGTACGCTTGATTGCTATCCGCTTGATCGGTCTCTTCATCAAAAGCCAATTTGGCTGTGGCCTCTCCCAGTCCCTTAACACCCACATCTGGATTAGAGATAAACCAATCGAGATAGCGGAAGTGCTCTGATTTTTGTTCGCTCGTGAAAAAGGACAGGATTTTACTATCCACCAGGGCGATGGTGATTTTCAAATTTTTCTTTTGGGTAAGCTCATTGACGAATGCTTCGGCATCACCTGCTGGAAATTGCTTGTCGATAATTTGCGTAAGCTGACCAACCAGTTCTTGATTTTGTAGTAGGGCTTCAGCTGAAATATTTTCAAGCCTTTCAACGACAGGTATATTGCGTAAATCAAGATTGGCCACTTCTTCCCGTGGTAATCGACGAAGTACCTTGTCCATAGCGATGATATTGGCTTGGCAACGGTCTAGTTTGGCCATTGCCTCAGATTGCTCAGCTTTTGAAGCCGAAGGTGTGGCTATGATGCCATAGGCCTCTTTAAGCAGACTTTCCACAATCTCGTCTTGGCTTAAGTGGTGTTGTTGGTCGGCGAAGTTTTGTTTTAGATAATCGGCAAGATCATAGGCAATCAGTTTGATTTCTTCGTAGCGACTTTTGAGCAACTCTTCCGTTTTTGCATCAAAATTGCCAAACACGATTTGGTTTAATTTTGCTTCGAGCGGTGCAATTGTTTGATTGTCGCTATTTTGTCTCCCGTTAAGGTTTTTTAAAATTTCTTTAAATTCAGTGAGATGTTGTTGTTGGATTTCAGTTTCGTGTTGTAGTTCTGTAACTAGACTTTTAATGATGTGGTGTTTTTCGATTTCACTAAGCTTACGACCAGTGATTTGACTGGATGTGTCAGAAAGTAATTCAGTGGCACGCTGTAATATGTTAACCTCAACCTGACTTGTGTTGATTCCTTGGGCACTTGTCGAGGCGTGATAGAGCTCGACAATTTGTTTGGCGTTATGTTTGGCTTCATCGGTAAGTGAGCCATACGTATTAAATAGATTCTGGGCATCAGGAGTACCTTTTAGTTCGTTGCCTAAAGCAAGAATTTTTTTGCCTAAATCATTGCCTCCAAACTCGACTGCTAAAAACGTTTTTAACCCTTCTAGGCCATAATTTTTAGCAAAATCAATAATTTGATCAAATTCATCATGCATTTCTAGAGCGGCGCGGCACAACCAAAGCTGATGTTTCCAGGGCAAGTTGTGAATGCCGACACCACATTTAATGGTAAATTGCATTGATATGTCATCAAGAAGTGCAAAATCATCTATGCCACTAACTCGGTTAAGATAGGTTTCTGGTTGTTCGCCAAAAGCAGGTAGGCTTGCTTCAGATGGATTCCAGGCATGAGTGCGTTGACGCACTTCGGGCGCGCCGATAATCATGTTAGCCGTAACATTCGAAGCCCCGACAGATAATCCCTTTTGCTCCATTTTATTAATAGTAGATTCACGTAAATCTACGGTTTCTTTATCGGTAAGACGATCAATAACACAGCGAAGCTGTTTCTTTTTGGTTTTGTTGATAGTAATGGTTTCTACAATGCCAATTAATTCATTATCCAGTTCAACCACTTCACAGTTTTTTAGTGATAGTTTTTTTTCTTGTATTTGTCCGTTACTATCTTTAACAGGATAATAAAAATTATCTCGGCCAATGTAGTATCGAACACCGAAACCAACAATTGGATTTTTGGCATGGGTTGTATTCCGTTGACGAAGCAGTTGTCCACTTTCACTACCCGAGTTGACTTGAAAATCGTATAAATTTAGTGGCGATTTTTTGTCGGAGTTGGGATTTTCGAGCAAATGTGGGCAACCTTTAATTAAAAAAGAGTGTGGTGAGCCATTTAGATTGTAATTTTTTTCCTTTTCATCCGTAAACCTCATACTTAATCCAACTTTTCTAAGATTGTCCGTAGAACATGGAATATATTTATCTTGTTTTTGGTCGAAAATGAGTAGTTGATTTGCTTCATCGCGCCTGGCCTTAAGATCTCGAAAAAGTTTGGTAGCGAAACCAAACTCCACCAAAGAAACTGAATCACCATTTTTAGCTAACAGGGTTTGATTCCATTCCTGCATATTTTTATTGTAGGCATCCCAAAAATTAAGACAGTATTCTTTATTGGTTATAGATTCTGGGTTTATAGCCTCGGCCAGACTTTCTGGAACGTTAAACAGTGGAATTGGCTTTGGTTCAGTCTGGTTAATGTGTGCTTTTTGTAATGTCTCAATCGGCACTACTTCTATATCACCTAACAAATGATACAAACTATCTTTGGTTGCTCGATAAGTTTTGCCGTAAAAGGACTCTGTTATGTTGTTTAGGACTCTTTTATCACTATTAATGATTGTATCAAATTTATTTTTATCAAAAATAATGAGTTTGCCCGATTGTTCAAAAATGTTATTTTCAAACATGAATTCGAGCAATTTTCTTTTGATAGGATTTTTATCTGGGCGTTGTTTTATAACAAAGTCAGAGAAAGCTCTAGCGTCAATTTTTTCTCCGTTTTTAGCTTCGATGATGGCAGGTTTGTCAGCACCGATACTGATAAATTCCCAATGATTCAAGTGGTAATGATTGTTTTTTTGCACTTCTGCATCAAAGGCCCCTTGTTCTGATTGCGGTACATTAAAAATCGGACTGGGTTCAGCGTTTTGGTCTTGCGCATATTCTGATTTTTCAACTGCGGAAATGTCTTTTAAGGCGTCGTAAATTATTTGTCGGGTTAAGTTGATGTGCTTGCCTGTTAATGTTATTTGATAAAGATAAGTCGTTTTTTCTTTTCCGTCTTGAATAGTGTGGGTTAGGTTGGTAAGGGCGTTAATATCAACTACCATTTTGCCATCATGTTCAGATAAAATTTGTGATTTTTTTAACCATTCCAAGGTTTTTTGTTTGATACTCATGTCCTGCTCAAGCTTTTTTTCTGCTTCAACTGATAGCTCATTTGCCATTGATCCATGAGCGTCTTCAATTTGCTCTTCGGTCACAACTAACTGTTCGCCAATACGCCTGGCAGGTAGTTTTTTGTCTTCAGGAATAAGGGCGCCATTTTTTGTGTCTACAAACTCAACGCTTGCTCCGTTTTCAGTAAGTTCGTCGGCAGTTTTTTGGCGTTCGGTTTGTAGGTTTTTTATTTGAAGTGGTGAAAAGAATTTTTCCATTTTTTCTGCCTAAGGATATGGTGATATTATAGCATTTTTTTGAAAATTAGTTAGCGGTTGATTTTATTTTTATGGTTTGCTAGGCTATTCTTATGATTGCAATTACCCAAAACAACATGATGATGGCGATGTTGATGTCCCGCTTGACTGGCGGAGGTCGTTGTTTTGGTGTTCACCCCTAGATTTTAGGATTTATTACCAAAAACAGCCTTCGCCAAGAGGGCTGCTTTTTTAATTTTTTATAATATGAATGCAACAATTATTAATGATTGCCGTGATGCTAATGCAGCTGGGCGGCAATGTGTCCGCTTGGCTGGCCTACTTGACTGCCCAGTAAACTTTATTGGTGTGGCCAATGATCTTGAGGCGGCTGGTCAGTTAGTTGACGTGCTAGATGCTCAGGAGGATCGACCAGGGGTTGTGTTGGTTAATGTCGCGCCTCGAGGCGGGGTAGCGAAAAAGTGGCCCAACGGCACCCCGTTTGGTTATTTTAACTACCGCAATGTCTTGGTCTTGATTTCAATCGATGGCCACACCCTTAGCTTGGTTAAAAAGCTTAGCTTGGTTCAAACAATTCAAGTGTTAGACATCCCCACGGCAGTTACAGCCATGGCGCAGGCTGGTTTTATCACCGAAGAACAAGGTGAACATATTAGTTCGACTCAGTTTCGTAGTTATGAGTTTTTACCTCGAGCCGCTGCCTTCTTATCCCACGGTGGAGAGTTGCCTAGTGAGACGATTTCTCTTGAAACAGTGCCAACTCTTACCGACACAATTTGGTTTGTTGATAATTTTGGCAATTGCAAGACTACTATTTTATCCTCAGAGATTGCCAGTCAACCAGGAGAAATTATTAAAACGGCTTTAGGAGAGTTGCCGTTTTATTATCGACTCAAGGATGTGCCAGATGTAACTGCTGCTTTGGTGGTTGGCAGTTCTGGTATTGGGTTTGATCGGTTTATTGAAGTAGTGGTTCGAGGTGGCAATGCAGCTAGTCAGCTTGGATTATTATCAGGCAGCAAGGTTTATACCGGCTTTACAATTAGCCAAGAAGCATTAAAATAGAATAAAGCAGATTAAAAAAAATAAGAATAATTATGATTAGCAAAATGAGTCATTTATTGGGATCGCGCTGGGGGATTGCTATAAAAATTTTACCGTTAGTACTGGTAATTGTTGTTTTGAAAATCTTTGCTCACTTATTGGGCTGGGAATTTTTAACACTAAATTCCTTATTTACGGCCCTAATTTCCGCCAATGTGTTTTTAATCGGTTTTTTAATTTCGGGCGTCTTGGTGGACTACAAAGAAAGTGAGAAAGTTCCTGGCGATCTTGCTGCATCGCTTGAAGCTCTTGCAGACGAGGGTAAGATTATTCTCGAAGCCAAACAATCACCAATTGCTCAAGAATATTTAATGCATGTAGTCAAACTTGGCCGGACTTTATTGGGTTGGTTTTATAAGAAAGTAAAAACAACCGAACTGCTCGACGTGATTGAGCGGTTAAATTATTATTTTTTGGCTTTTGAACCATTAACCCAGGCAAATTTCATTGTGCGGTTGAAACAGGAACAGAATTTGATTAGAAAAACCATCAATCGAGTCCACACGATTCGTGAAACCACTTTTCTCGGCACTGGCTACGCGATTGTCGAGCTGATTACTGGTATATTAGTATTTGGTTTTTTATTCATACGAATCGAACCATTTTACGAAAGTCTCTTTTTTATTGCCTTTGTTAGTTTCATGTTAATTTATATGATCTTTTTTATTAAAGATCTGGATAACCCATTTGGCTATGCCGAACAAGAAAGCCTGGTCGAGGATGTTTCGCTCCAGCCAGTTTCTCAAGGTTGTGAGCGATTAGAGCGATATCTTTCAACCAAATAACCCTCTGGCAATATTCAATAAAGTAGTGTAATATTGTATTAGGCTAATTTAAGCTATTTTATGGACATATCGACTTGGCCAGTGATACAAGAATTACTGCAATATAAATATTTTTTGTTGTTTCCGTTAACTGTAATTGAGGGTCCAATCATTACTGTTGTAGCCGGGCTACTCGTTGCTTTGGGTAATTTTAATTTTTGGTATGTTTTAGTGGTAGTCGTCTTGGGTGATTTGACCGGTGACTCGATGTATTACGCAATTGGGCGATGGGGCAAAGAAACTTTCATTAAGCGATGGGGCAAATATCTCGGCATAACCGCTGATCGAGTTCTTCGAATTGAAAAGCATTTTGGCGAACACAGCGGCAAAACATTACTTACGGGCAAGTTAACTCATGGCATTGGCGCGATTTTTTTAGTTGCAGCTGGATTAGCCAAGATGCCATTTGGTAAGTATTTTTGGTATAATGTTTTAGCAACGATTCCAAAATCATTGGTATTGATTTTTGTAGGATATTATTATGGCTTTGCGTTAACACGGGTAAAGAGTTGGTTGGAAGCCATCTCGTTTTTGTTTATTGGTTTAGCCTTGGCCGGTGGTTTGTGGTACGTTATGTTTCGCGGTAAGGCTAAAGAATAATTATGAGTCAAAACATAAATGGTCGATTACAAGAGCGAAGTGTAGTCACGGCGTTCGGCCAAATATATTATTATTTTCATCAAGGAAGTCGCCGAAATCCAACGGTGTTGCTGTTGCATGGTTTGTCCGCAAATCATACTACCTGGCTGAATACAGCCAAAGAATTGATTGCAAAAAACTATACGGTTATTGCTCCAGATTTGCGTGGTCATGGCAAATCGGATAAAACTAAGCAGCGTGATTTATATTGTTGGAAGGTTATGAGCGAAGACCTTAAATTAATCTTGGATCAGGAAAAAATCTCTAAGGTAGTTATTCTAGGCTATTCTTTTGGTGGTTCGGTAGCCATCGATTTTGCCTGGCGATATTCCCCGTGTGTTGGTGGGGTAATGCTCGTGAGTACGAATCATTACCGGCCAATGTCGTATTTACGGTTAGCGTGGTTGGCAAATATAGGCTCGTATTTTTTAGAGGTGATGGCGGTGATGTTACGCTGGCAAAATTGGCGGAAATACCAGTATTACCATCCTAATTCAGCGACGGGGTATTGGCCATCGGTTCGGCTTGGACTAAAAACCATGCCCATCTCGGTTAATTTTTGGTTATTAAATATGATGCATCGGCTAGATATGCGTTCGAAATTACCAGGGCTAAAAATGCCGGTGCTCATTGTGCATAGTCGACATGATCCGTTTTTATCCGATCGTGAAATTATCGAAATGTCCTCGGCTTTACCTAAAGTACGAGTGATTGCTTCAAAGAACGACAGCCATTTTATTGCCACCAAGGCTAAAACGGAAATGAATAAATTATTATTGCAATTTTTAACCCAGTATGAGAATAGCGATTTTTAGCGACACCTTTTTACCACAAACTAATGGCGTGGCTACGGTAGTGCACCAATCAGCCATGGCGTTAAGTGAACTAGGCCACGAGGTGTGTGTTGTCACTGCCTCAAAATATTCAGCCGAAAAACTGGAAAAAATTACTGGCGGCAGTTACCAAGTTATTAATGCGTTATCGTTGCCGTTTATCGGCTATAGTGGAGAACGATTAACCTTGCCGGTGGGATGGAGTTTGTCTAAGGTTAAAGCATTCAAGCCGGATGTGTTACATAGCCACACCCCCTTTGGTGTGGGCTGGGAGGCGGTACTTTGTGCCAAGCGATTAAAAGTACCCTTGGTAGGTACGCATCATACGTTTTTTGATCACTATCTTAAGCATATTAAGATGGATTACAATTGGTCCAAAAAATTGTCTTGGGCGATATTTACCAAATATTTTAATGCCTGTTCTTTAATTTTAAGCCCCTCTGCTGCATTGGCCAGCGCCTTAAAAGAGCATGGTTTAGAACCACGTACCGAAGTAATTTTTAATCCAGCGGATACGGCACGATTTTTTGTCTTGTCACCCAAAGAAAAGAACGACCTGCGTAAACAATTAGGCTGGCACGAGCCTACTATTGTTTATATGGGGCGGGTGAGTTATGAAAAGAGTATCGAACAAGTTATTCAAGCCTTTGCCTCGGTGGCTAAAAAATATAAACAGGCAGAATTAGTGATTGTGGGTGATGGGCCAGAGCGAAAAAAATTGATGGAATTATCAAAAGAGTTATCTATAAATAAAAAAGTGAAATTTTTAGGTGCATTGTATGGTGATGATCTAGTAAAAGCTTTACAAGCTAGTGATTTTTTTGTGACTGCGAGTAAAAGCGAAAACATGCCTGCTTCGATAATTGAAGCCATGGCATGCGGGTTACCTACTATTGGAGTTGATTCAAATGGTATGCCAGAAATTGTGCGTGATCAGCAGACTGGACTACTAGCGCAACCGGATGATGTTGTCGGTATAGCGGATCGGATGTTGACATTGATTACTGACCAGAAGTTGCGCCAAAAATTATCAGTAGGTGCGAGCGCATTCGCGAAAAGTTTGTCGCGCGACGAGGTGGCACGAAAATTAATCATTTATTACCAACAAGTTATAAACGAAAAGCATGAAAATTTGTCTCTATCTTGAGTTTTATCATTTTGCCGGTGGCGCTTTGTTTAAAAAAATTGGTACTGGCCTATTAACCTCATATCGAAATCAACGGAAAATTTTATCAACGATTGGTGTCGAGTATGTGGAAAAATGGTCTGATGATTGTGATATTTTGCAGATTAACACCCCGTGGATAAAATCGCTTTATCTTATAAAAAAGGCACGCAAGCGAGGCAAAAAAGTAATCATCTGGTCGCATGTTACTGCGGAAGACGCTAAGGATGTGTTCCGTTTTGCTGCGCTTTTTTCTCCATTGATAAAAAAATATTTAACCTATGCCTATGGCCTAGCGGATGTGGTTTTTTGTCCAACCGAATATACGAAATCTTTACTCTTGGCTTATGGTTTGTCAGATGAAAAGTTGCTCGTAATGTCGAATGGCGTAGATACGGAGATATTTTTTCAAGATGAGGCTAAACGTAAATCATATCGCGAGCAATTTAATTTAAAGACTATAACAATTGGCACGGTGGCACTCGTTATACCGCGAAAGGGTACGGACACCTTTATTGGCTTAGCCAAAACATTTAGCAACAACAACTTTATTTGGTTTGGTAAAAAATATAATAGTTTAATGGTTAAGCCGCTGCCTCAAGACTTGCCTGGCAATTGCCAGTTTACTGGATTTGTAGAAGACAATATTGCTGCCTTTAATGCCTTAGACATTTTTGTTTTTGCTTCGCATGAAGAAAACGAAGGTATGGTTATTCTTGAAGCGGCAGCAGTTGGTTTACCAATTTTAGTTCGAGATATTCCTGTATACGAAGGTTGGTTAGTACACAATGAAAACTGTCTTAAGGCCAAAACAGAGGACGAGTTTTCCGCATGCATCAAAAAACTAATAGATGATGAATCACTTAGGCTGCGACTGGGTAAGGCAGCGGTGCAATTAGCACGTTCAAGATCAAAAGCGGTTATTGGGGATATGGTTTCAGCGATATATTCCTCGTTATTAAAATGATTTATATGATTTGGCAAAAACTGATTCTAGTGATAGGCTAGAGTCAGTTTTAGTTAAATAAATGTATGAATTTCAGAGCTTCAATTATTAGAAATAAAAAAAGTTTGCAAAAAATTGGGTTTATTCGAAATGAGGCCATGTTTTTTTTGAACAGCCAGGATTATTCCGTAGCCGATCCAGTCAAAAAGCAAACCCAACGTTTGTTACGACCAGTTTTTGGCACGTTTAAAGCACAAACAAAAAAAGAAACAAAAAATTTGAATTTTTTTTCAACCCCCGGCATGGGCAAGGCGGTTGCCAAGTTTCAACAAGCCAATATAAGCAATACGAATTATAATTTTTTCATGTGGAAAGGTGTGGGGCAAAATTTGGCTGGGCAAGATTTAGTGGTCAACGCCAAAAAAACCGCCAATCGAATATTTTTCCCCTTGGATGAACAGAGTGCTTTTCCTTTTTTTATTTTGCGACATCGGGGGCGCATTTTGCCGCGGTTGCTGGGTGGGGCGTTTTATCAAGAGTTACGTGCTGAAGCACTTGAGACGAGCCGGATGGAGCGAGTCGGCTTGCGTGTGCCGAAAGTCATAGCCACATTTCAATTTTCAAATTCATTTCAAGGTCAATACGTTGGTATAAAACCAAACCAAAGTTTTTTAAAACACCTTGCCACCGCAAAAGGCGCTATGTCTGCAGGGTTATATCGCCAGGTGATAACTAATCGCGAAGTTATCGGTATTAAATCTATGGCGCTGGGGCAAAACATTCGCGCCTTTCGTAATGTGTTACGGGTGAGTGAGTTGGCGCAGGTTCTTTCGCAACGTGTTACATCAAAATCAACCCAAAAAATTTCAGCTATACTCGAACTTTCCGCTGCGATATTGGCGGGTGAAAAAAAATCAGCGATGTCGGTTACTGATTATGTCAGGCAAATGGCAGAATTATTTGGTGAGCAGGTTGCCACGCTGATTAATCATAACATTCTCCATGCCAAGTTGGCTCAGCACAAACACGACATTACTCTTGCTGGCGAATTTTGTGATTTTGATGATTGTAATCCGTCGGTGAGTAAAAAAATGTTACAGTTGATGGTCTATGATCAAATATTTTATGTTGCCGCTCAGTTACAGGTGATCGGTTTTGCTGCTAGCCAATGTCGTGTTGCTGCAAAATCAATAGACATTGTTGCCACGTACACCCAGGCAATCTTAAATCAATTAACTAAACAAAAACGAAGCAGGTTGGCTGAGTTGTGTCAGGGGAATGTTTTTGGTTCGATGTCTTCTCTGGCTGGCAGGGATATGATGATTCGGGCAAATCTCTCAGGCAATCAACAGTTGTTTAGTGCCATTAAAAAATCTTTAGCCCAGCCCCATGGCTTACGATAATTATTGCGACTACGCCTTGTCTTTGCCACTGGACAATCCGCACCGGCGGTATCACGATCGTCAATACGGCCGTGCAATTGAGGTTGATGATGAATTGTTTGGCCTTTTACTTTTGGAAATCAATCAGGCCGGATTGAGTTGGAACACGATATTGAAAAAACAGGATAATTTTCGCAACGCCTACGCCAACTTTTCTATTGAAAAAGTAACCGCATTTGCTCAAGCTGATATTGATCGGCTGCTTGCTGATGCTGGTATAATTCGCAATCGCTTAAAAATTAAAGCCGCGATTACCAATGCTCAGAAAATCTTAGTCTTACAGCAACAATTTGGATCATTTAAAGCCTGGCTCGAAAGTAATCGGGGGAAATCTCGAGACGAGTGGACTAGGCTTTTTAAACAAACATTTGTGTTTACTGGCGGAGAAATTGTGAATGAGTTCTTGATGAGTTGTGGCTATTTGCCGGGAGCTCATATGCCCGATTGTCCGATATTGGCTAAAATTAAACAGACGAGGTAAGCGTGGTTGACTAAACCGTGTTTTTTAGTAAAATTGAGTAAATTATGCTAAACTAAAGGAAAATATTATAATATACCCGTTTTATGACAACCGAAAAAAATACTCCAACCAATGATGAGCGCCTTGATCGAATAAAAAAACTGGGCGAGCTAAAAAATTTAGGCATTGTGCCGTATGCCGATAAGTTTGATAAAAAAAATAATTGCGCAGATATTGCAAACTTACCGATTGGTACAGTAGTAAAAACCGCTGGCCGAGTGCGTTTACTGCGAGATATGGGCAAGATTTTATTCGCTCAACTCCAAGATTTTTCTGGTAAAGCGCAAATTGTACTACGAGTTGGTAATATTGAAAAAGATGTTTATAAACACTTTGCTAAATTGGTAGATATGGGTGATTTTGTGGGTGTAACGGGTGAGATTTTTCAAACCCAAAAGGGGGAGATTTCAATCATGGTAAAAGAATTTTTTTTCTTAAGCAAAGCCCTGCGCCCGTTACCGGAAAAATGGCATGGGGTGAAGGATACTGAGTTGAAATATCGCAAGCGCTATTTGGACTTGATTGCCAATGAGGATACTCGGGCGGTGTTTAAGTTTCGCAGCGAGTTTATCTGGGAGATGCGCCAGTTTTATCGACAGCATGATTTTTATGAAATTGATACGCCAGTACTTTGCAATACTGCTTCCGGCGCATTAGCCAAGCCGTTTATTACGCATCACAACGCTCTAGATACTGATGTATTTTTGCGGATCGCGCCAGAGATATTTTTGAAAGAAGCAATCGTCGGCGGGTATGAACGGATTTATGAAGTAGCACGTTCATTTCGCAATGAAGGCATGGACCCTAGTCATTTACAAGATTTTACCATGGTAGAACATTATTGTGCTTATTGGGATTATGAACAGAATATGGTCTTCACCGAGCAAATGCTTTCAACCATTATTCAAAAATTAAAAGGCACGCTCAAGTTAGAAATTATTGATCGCCAAGGATTGCCACAACCAGTAGACTTTACCCCTTCGTGGCGTCGCGTTTCATTCCGTGAATTACTCATTGAAGACTGCGGCATTGATATTGATGTCTTTACTACAGCCACAGCGCTGCGCCAAGAAATAAAAAAGCAGAAAATTATGATTGAGGATATGGACAAGCTTGGTCGTGGCAATTTAATCGATGCTTTATATAAAACTGTTTCTCGGCCAAAATTAATCAATCCAACTTTTTTAACCAAACATCCACTCGACCTGTCGCCTTTGGCACGTAAGAATGATCTAAATCCAAATATTACCGATCGTTTTCAGCTAGTGGTTAATGGCTGGGAAATCGTGAATGCCTATAGTGAGTTGATTGATCCGATTGATCAAAAAGAACGTTTCGAACAACAGGGCTTGGCTCGTGAAAGTGGCGATGAGGAGGCCATGGCCAAAGACGATGACTATGTTGAGGCCATGGAGTATGGCATGCCACCTATTTCAGGCTGGGGCATGGGCATTGAGCGTATTGTGGCGCTTCTCACCCAGCAATCTAATTTGCGTGATGTTGTATTATTTCCTTTAATGAAGCCGGAAAAATAATTTTAGAATATTTTTTTGCATCATTGCCTCATTACCAGTACAATATAGTTATATGGAAGAACGTGTCATTGCTCCGGAAACAAATAGCGACGACGGTGTCCTGGACACTAGTTTGCGACCGCAACGATTGGCGGAATATGTTGGCCAGAGCAAAATTAAAGAAAATTTACGTATTTTTTTACATGCGGCTAAAAAACGAGGCGAGCCGGTTGAACATGTTTTATTATATGGTGCACCAGGTTTAGGCAAAACAACCTTGGCGCATGTAATTGCCAATGAGGTTGGTGCTAATATTCGGGTAACCTCTGGTCCAGCTATCGAAAAGACCGGTGATTTGGCAGCGATATTAACCAATTTGCAAGAAGGTGATATTTTATTTATTGATGAGATTCATCGTTTGAATCGTGGCATTGAAGAGATTTTATATCCAGCCATGGAAGATTATGCCTTGGATATCGTGATTGGCAAAGGGCCGTCGGCGCGAACCCTGCGCATTGATTTGCCGAAGTTTACTATAATTGGCGCTACCACCAAAATCAGCTTGCTTACCGCACCATTACGAGATCGTTTTGGCATGACTTATCACTTGAATTACTACGAACAGCCGGATATGGAGGCGATTGTAGAGCGGAGTAGTCGGATTTTAAATGTAAGTCTAGGGCCATCCATGGCTGAAGAGATTGCCAAGCGTTCCCGACGGACACCGCGTGTAGCTAATCGCTTGTTAAAACGGGTTCGCGATTACTGCGAGGTGGAGGGCGATGGCCACATCAGTGCAGAACATTGTCAGAATGCTTTTGTGATGCTTGAGGTAGATGAATCCGGTCTGGATATGGTCGACCGTAAAATATTAGAATTAATCATTGATAAATATCAGGGTGGGCCAGTGGGCTTAAATACCATTGCCGCAGCTACTGGCGAAGATGTGTCTACTATTGAGGAAGTGTATGAGCCATATTTAATTCAATTGGGCTTTTTGGATCGCAGTCCGCGCGGGCGGGTGGCGACCGAATCGGCCTATGCCCATCTTGGCCGGGAACGCTCTGGTCAAAATCGGTTAGTATAAAACTATGTTAATCCCTGTCGCAATTTTTTTGTATGCCTTTTACGGCTTTTTAGTTTTTTGGGTGGTAATGAGCTTTATTGCTCTATTTCATCTTATGACTTTTGGGATAAAAAATATGGTAACCTTTTTCGCGGCTAGTATTTATATAGTAATTTCAGTTTTAGTGATAACCACCACGTTTACCTCGATGCAGCCAATCGAATGGCAGACGCCGATTAATGAATTGCCGAATATTGATATTTCGGCACCACTGAGTTAATAATTATATGTTGGATATCTATCGCATTCCTAATCAATTACCCGATGAAAAAGTAATCACCGTGTTGCGTCGCGACACCTTTGTGTTGTTTAATCGCACCATGCTGTTCTTGTTGTTATTTGCCATACTTGGCATAGCAGCATTTATTATTACTAACTTTATCCCTGGCTTGCTAACAGACGCTTATCAGCCGATTTTGTTATTAGCTGGCAGCGCTTATTTTTTATTTATTTGGTTGTTTTATTTTTTTTCTTTTATTGATTACTACTTAGATACCTGGATTATTACTAATGAACGAATTATCAATATTGAACAGAACGGTTTTTTTTCACGAACCATTTCTGAAGAGCGATTATTTCGGGTGCAGGATGTTACCAGTGAGGTTAAGGGCTTTTGGCCAACTATTTGGCGTTTTGGCGATGTTTTTATCCAGACTGCTGGAGAAAAACAACGGTTTCACTTCGAACAGGTGCCTCATCCTGATATGGTGCGTGACACCATAATTCGGCTAGCCGAGCAAGACAGGGAGCGTGAGGCTGGCGTCTTAAAACAATCAGAAATATTAAATCAAATGAATGAGTAATTATGTTGTCATTGCGTGACTTTGATTACAATTTGCCCAAGGAGAGCATTGCTCAAGTTCCAGCGAATCCGCGAGATCACTCGCGGCTTTTGGTATATAATCGACTAAATAAAGAAATTTTACATACTCATTTCTACGACATCGCCTCGTTTTTACGCCCGGGGGATGTATTGGTGGTGAATAATACGAAGGTTTTTCCGGCTCGATTAACTGCTCACAAATTAAGCGGAGGAGCAATCGAATTATTTTTATTGCGACCAGAAAACGAAACACACTGGCGCTGCTTATTAGGTGGGAGAGGAATAAATACAAAAACAGTCTTATACTTAGGTCAAACGATCACTGCTACCGTAATTGAACAAATTTTAGGAGGGGAGTGGTTGGTTGAATTTTCGGTTGATGTTAATGAAATTAAAAAATATGCGTTTATGGCTGGGCAGGTTCCGTTACCGCCGTATATTAAACGTGATAAAGAACAACCAACAGATAAAACTTCATATCAGACTGTCTTTGCTAATGATCAAAAAACCGGCGCTGTAGCTGCGCCTACTGCCGGATTACATTTCACTCCAGAACTCATCAACGAAGTTAAACAAAAGGGCATAGCTATTGTTGAAGTTACTTTGCATGTTGGGCTGGGTACTTTTGCACCGGTAAAAGAAGATGATTTGGACAAGCACCAGATGCATGCCGAATGGTATGAAATTACCACCAAAACCCTCGACGTTTTAAAAAAGACAAAACAAGTAGGTGGACGGGTTATAGCTGTTGGTACAACTAGTGTACGAGTGCTTGAGTCAATTTGGTCAGAGGGGGTAGAAGTCAGCAACGACCTAAATGGTTGGACCAATATTTTTATTCGCCCTGGATATACATTTAAAGTGGTCGATGCCATAATTACTAATTTTCATTTACCCAAAAGCACCCTTCTGATGTTGGTTGCAGCTTTTATCACCCAGTCGAATCTTGCAGAAAATGAATCTGTTAGCGAGCTGAAACGATTATATCTACTTGCCATCGAGCAAGAATACCGTTTTTTTAGTTATGGTGATGCGATGTTGATATTATGACTCAACTTAGCCAATATTTGACTAAAGTTGGCATAAATGTTACAGTATATACTAATATTTAATTGATAAAGTAAAATATATTTCTCGTCAATTTAAAAAAATATCGATAAATGTGGTGATATTTTTTCTTAATATTTTAATCTTAAGTAAAAATATTGCCGTTTTTTTATTTAAACGGATTTTAGCCAAGCCGCTCCGCTGGGTGGCGCGGTTATTGTTTTATAAAGTCGCTCTCAGATTTTATCGTTGGTATCTAGTTATTATAAAAAAGTTAGGCTGGAACAATGCCCAGGGTAAGTTTTTTGGTTTTATTTTCGAACAGCGATTGGTTCATGTGGCAGTGGGCGTGGTAACTGCCTGTTTGATTTTTGGCAACTTAACCAGCAACACCAAGGCCGAGGATCTAACCGATGTTAATAATAAGACCATACTTTCTAGCTTGGTACAAAGTGAATTTGGTTCGAATGAAGGGGATCAGCTGATTGAAGAAACCTTTGATCAAGAACAAGTTATCTCCCCGGTGCAACAAAAATATTTAGATTCATTATCAAGTGTTAAAAATCAGCCATTAGCAGATTTAGAGTTAGGTAATCCAATCGATGCGCCATTAGACCCAACCGATACCGGTATTGCCAACGCCAATCAAGACTTAGCACTAGGTAACCAAGATACAGCCCCCCGATCTAGTATCATTACCTACAACGTTCAACTAGGCGACACCATTAGTACTATTGCTCGTAAGTTCGGTATTGGGGTTAATACTATACTTTGGTCTAACAATTTGAACGCCTATAGTGTTATTAGGCCTGGTGATGCCTTGTCGATATTGCCAATCAGTGGAGTATTACACGCGGTTACCAGTGGTGAGACGCTCAAAGCGATTGCCGGCAAATATGATATTGCCGAGTCAAAGATCATGGAATATAATAAATTAGCAGATGCAGATCAACTTCGCATCGGACAGCAATTGATTATACCGGGTGGTCGTAAAGATGCATTTGCGGAACAAAAGACCAAATCGCTTTCAGGTATTGCTTTGTTGAAAGGTTTGGTCACTGATGATAAGCCGGTTAATGCACCACATGCGGATAAAAGCGAGGCACCAGACGACGCCGCGCCAAAGATTGGTAATAAGATGAATTGGCCGACTACTGGCTATCGCTTAACTCAGTATTTTTCTTGGCGTCATTTCGCTGTTGATATTGCTGATCATATTGGTACGCCTATTTACGCGGCAGATGCCGGTGTGATTGAGACAGCTGGCTGGGGGCGTGGGTATGGTAATCAGATTTTAATCAATCATGGCGGGGGCAAAAAGACGCGTTATGCTCATTTGTCTAAGTTTTATGTAAAGGTTGGCGATCAGGTAGATAAGGGCCAAACCATTGGTGGCATGGGTTCTACTGGTTGGTCAACTGGATCACATCTTCATTTCGAAGTTATTATTAATGGGGTAAAATACAACCCATTAAATTATATTAGATAATTTATCAATCTTATGAACATTGTCTGGGGATTGCTTATTGCAGCAATGGGTACGGCCATGGTAATAAAAACCGAATGGCTCGTTAACAATTTTGGTCGCATCGCCTTTTTTGATCGTTATCTTGGCTCCGAAGGTGGTACGCGTTTGGGGTACAAGCTTATTGGCTTAGTCGCTGCTTTTATTGGAATTTTAATGGCCACTGGGTTAGTGGGTGGATTTTTACAATGGATTCTTGGCCCATTATTACGTGCCAGCAGGGTTGACACCGCTCCAGAAATATAACATAATGGGGGAAGTTGTTTGGGCCCTTAGCTCAGCTGGCTAGAGCACCTGCTTTGCAAGCAGGGGGTCATCGGTTCGAATCCGATAGGGTCCACAATAGAAAAACAGTCCTCTTTTGAGGGCTGTTTTTCTATTGTGACTTATAAGAGAGGATGAGAAGTTTATGCCCCGGAGCGAATGCATAGGGGTAAATCCGATAGGGTCCACATAATAAAATAAATCAACAGCGGACTGTTATGAGATAATATCACTCTTTAAATCTGCAAGCTCTTGTCCATTTTTTTGAATAGTAGCCGTGACAAGATATATGTGTCCATTTTTTTTGCCATTTGCCAAGCAGCACAATGTGTCATTTTTCTCGGCGCTTAAATATACACCAGATAAATCATCCAGCATTAATGATAGGTCATCTGGATCTACATTAAATTTGTCAGAAATTGCTCCAATCAGATCTCTGTTAAAAGACCTTGCGATGGAGTGTGGGTCTACAACTTGCTCAAAACTTTTCATGTTAATAATATTATTGTTCATATTTATCGTTTATCATTTAGGCAGCTTGAGATAAAATTTCACTCGCACTATTTAATAACTTGGTATTATCTATCCTAATGGCCCTAATATCTGAAAAAGTATTTTTAAAGATATCGAAGGGTATTTCTATTTTTTTAGTCGTATTCCATGGGTTGTTGACGGTTACGGTTTTGTTAATCTTATCAACACAGGAGAGTGAATATGCGTGACCTGGAACAAAAAAATTACTTGATCCATCTTCCCTGTAAAATCCTAACTTTTTTATTATTGATGCGACCACGTTCTTTTCATTAAAGAATTTTGTATTCACTGTTGCCATGTGGGTTTCTGGATCAAAATTTTCTAAAAAGTAATCAAGAAGATAGCCATCCTCCCCTGAAAGTGTTTTTAAGCCCGGGGTTTCAAATTCGCCTTCGTTATTGAACCTAGAGGAAATAATATTGTAAGTTTTAAAACTATCACCTCCTAATTGTTTTAAAAATTCTTCTCCTTGCCCACCCTCGGCAGCTAATCTGTCAACCTCACCAAACTTCAATTTAATATAAGCAGCTTCTAGGACTAAAAACCCTTCTTTTCCCGCAGCTGGTCGCAATTTCGGTCTTAAATCAACACTATATTTGCCCTTTTTTTGTAAAAATTTTTCATTCCTTTGTGGTAGTAACTCTTCTGGGGTAATATTTACCGTTTGTCCATTTTTATCTAAAAGTGGTATTTTAACATCCCAAGTACCATCTTTATTTTTTTTCATTGAGGTGCGTACTAATAATTCGAAATTGGGTGAACATCTCATTGCATGGATTGCCGCAACGGCATAACAATCACCAACATTTTGTTGCTTTAAATCAGAATGAATACCAAAATCGGTAGACCCAAAAAATTCTTCGTATTCAGTTTTAGACATTGTCATTAGACCTCTATCATCAAGCACTTGACTGAGATGCTCCCTGGCTTCTGTAATAAGTGGCACGTCAATTTCCTTCTCTCTTCTCTCGCCAAAATCAGCAATTTTATTTTTTAAATATTCAATCCTTAATTCCAGTTGAATATCTGTCACCTTCAATTCTTTAATAATTTTCTTTCTTTTTTCGAGCATGCGAATTCTTGTGATGATTGACTCTCTTTCATTTGTTGCTTCTGATTCAACCGTATCAATGTTTATCACCTTGTTGTTATCTTCTTTTATTTGGCCAGGCTGACTTGGTTCATTTATAATATCAAAAACCGTATCAACGAGTTTTTCAACAACATCTAAATCTATTTCATCAATATTTTTCCATACAATATTAGAGTCAACTTCTTTTGTTATAAGATTTTCAATCTCAGTATATGATTCACTATCGAGCTCGTTTGTTTCTATTAAATTGTATAAGCTTAAAACCCTGCCAATCAAATTATTATATCTTTCCTGTTGTAGTGATTCAGCTTCCTCATTATTGTGATTATCATTAATTTCAAGATTATTTTCATTACCATTGGTAGCCGCCTCAATTTCTGTTATTAATTTATTTTTTGCAATGGTAACGTCATCGTCTGATTGTGACAACGCCGCTTTATCCTCTTCGTTGATAGGCAAATTTGAAATTTTACTTCTATTTTCAATGTCATTAATCATTATTTTACTATCTTGGTCAAGGCTTGCGATCATTTCTTCTGATTCACTCAGCGCATCTTGACGAACTTGCTCTGACGTTTTTTGCACCACCAAGCTATCTGGTGATAGCACGCTCTCGGTTTTATCTACATTTTCAGTTTTATTAATTTTTTCATTCATGATTTTTTATTTCGTTCCTTAGGCCTTCCAACTCTTGCTGGTCCATTTTTTTCAAAATACGTGAAAAAATTTCAAAGCGCTTTTTTCTTATAAATGCTATTTGAGTTTTAAATTTTAACCAGGCTTGGTTGTATTTTTCTATCGGTGTCATTTTACTTACCATGACTATACATTAGTAACTAATAACATACTCCTTGTTTAGAATATATCACATTTTACAATCAAAAACCATGCAATAAGCATTTTTTTATAATTACCAATGAAAAAAAATTATAATTTTACAATTTTCAATTCATGATTTATGCTATTAATAATATAATTATTTTAAATTGTAAAAATGAGAGAAATAGATCGTAATCCAACAACACCTCAATTGTCTGCTAAAGCCATACAGCTAATTACTGAGCTTTGTTTTCGTCATGACGATATTCTTAAACCCGTCGACGGTCTTTTTATATTTTCTTCATTAGTTGATTTACAAAAAGAAGTTGATTTGATTGAAAAAGTTTTGCAACAAGGGTTTACTAAAAATGTGTTTATTACTGGTGGGCTTATTAATAAGGAGCGTGCTGGTGAATTAGGTATGAGTGAGGATGTAATTGAGGCGGATTTGATACCGCAATATTTAGATGTTAACAAATATAAGGACATTAACTTTTATTATGAAAAACAATCAAAAAACACGTTAGAAAACGTTACGGAGTCGTTGAAAAATCCTGAATTTAAAAATTGTAAAACTTTAATTTTAATTTTTAAATCCCATGGCGCAGGCCGTGGGTATCTTACTCTGCGTAAATTTTTTCCTATGGCTGAAATTTTACAAGCAACTTACGATGTTTTGTATGAGAATCAAGATAATGTCATATCTAGAAATACCTGGCCAGATTTTGAATTTACCAAAAGTCGAGTTTGGGGAGAGTATTTGAGAATTCAAAAATATGCGAGTCGTGGCGATATTGAATATAAATCTGTAGAAAAATTGCTTAAACAAATTGAAACAGAAGTTTAAACATGGTATTTGTATAAAATATTTTGATAGAAAAAACCCCGTAACGTGGTACGGGGGTGTGTGAAAATCGGTGCTGCAAACAAGCTTACCGTAAATCTATTCTTCTCCAGCTCGTTGTTCCGCGAATCACTATACCATTGATGGCTGAGGTAATACTGTCTCTGGGGTTGCCACTCTGAATGTCAGAATTGCGGAAGTCAACGCCAAGGCGCACCTGAAGGTTGCCCTCGATTTTGACCATGGCATGCGCCCGGAAGGTGATGTTGGCGGGGATGCCGGAGGGCAGGTTAATCAGTTGAAAGATGTGCGATTGCCAACCGATCGGCAGTTTTGACATATCTGCCATTGCCGAGACCCCGCTTGAGTAAAAGGTGATGGAATCCAGCGACCAAACTGAAAAGTCGTTGAATTCAACTATGTTTGTGCAAGTCAGATCACTTGCTTGGCACAAGGCATTGTTTTTGGCTGGCCATAAACCGTAGCTAAACGAGGCGTTGCTAATAAGGTTGACGCCGGGACGGTCAGACCGCTCCAAGTACAAATCGTCTACCCATACTTTTCCAGTCGAGGACGGTGAGTCGATTTCAAACCAGAGCGCCACCGACTGTTCCGAGCCGGTAGTGATGGGTTGCGCGGCATTACCACACATTTCATAGTAATTAATGTGATATGCCGGGTTGTCGATACTGACACAACTGTTGACGGCGTTAGTCTGGTTGGTGGTAGATTCACTTGTTCCACCGCAACCTGCTGTAATAACAACGACGATAGCCAATAAAACGATGTACAAGCACAGATTTCTCATGGTATTTCTCCTTTTTTGTAGTTTTTTTCGACGTTGGACTAACTGCTGGCTAAACAACACATTGCGTTTCAATTTGTTCAACTTCTGTTGTAATGACCAATTTCACCTCCTTTCCGATGTTATATTATTGCGCGGTTTAAATCACGCAATATCATATCTTACTGCAAATTAAATATATGTCAATTAATTGGATTTGAGGGAAAAGCTCATTTTTATGTATTTAAAAAGGAGCGAAGCTGTTGCCTCGCCCCCTTGGGTGTGGTGCGCTAGTTGATGCTAACTTTTCTTGGGCGGGTTGGTGCCGCCCTTTTCAGTGTAATCTTTTACCGAGCTGGCACGATCAGAACCGTAGCCCTTTGTTTCGTTGCCGTTTTTGTCGGTGCCGGTGGTGGTGTAGGCGTGACGTCCCATTGCGGCGTTTACCAGGCCGCAGCCAGTTCCTTTGGTCTCTGCCATGATCGTATCTCCTTTTAGTTTAAAGACAGATTCGCTTACCATCGCCTCTGGCCAAGTACCCGCCGCTCAAATGGGCAGGTTGAAACATATTCAGTTTTTTATTGCCGATCAATAGGGCATCACCTCCATTTTTATTAACGTTCAGTTGCACTATTCTTTTAACACTCCGGATATGATTTGTCAATTTTTTCCCATCAAAAAACAGCCTTTAGTGGGCTGTTTTTTGATGGGGAGGAAAAGAATACTTAATATGTTGGAGTGGCGATGTAGGTGATGGTATTGGTGTAGTCGCCTGGTTCTTGTAAGCTGCTTATTTCGACTTGATAGGCCACTTTAGTATAGCCTTTGTCTGGGTAAGCACCATCTGCTGGTCCATTGTGGTACATAACTTCTACAGGTGAAGTGCTGGGGAAGCCGCGCCACAGGTTGTTGCCAAATACGTCGCCGTCAAATAAGGTGGCGTCTTCTGAAGTAAAGCCGAAATGGCCATACGTGGTGGTAGCATCAAGAATGGCAGATGGAGCTGACCACGTTAAGGCGGTAGTTGAGGCCAAGCCATCTCTAAACGCGTTTATATCGGCCATACCATTTAATAAATCTTGATTTTGTTGGATGGTAACACTGTAGCCTTCGGTTGCATTAGTAGAAACGCGAAGCTCTTGGCCCATAATTGCGGACACACCAGCGGTAAGCATGCCATAAGCCATAGAACTGGTAGCCGAAGCTATGGTGGTAACTGTGCCATTTACTGCGGTGCTAGTTGCCAGTGGTCTAATTTCAAAACTAAGAATGGCTGCTACGCTAGCACTGACCGCTACGCCATTAATAATGGCAACCTTAACATCCGCATTTTCAATAACCACGTCATTACTGTGGCGAGTAGTGATTAAAATAGTGTTTATGCCAACGGATGCGGGGTTGGTGACATTAGCAATAACTATAGTACTTGTACCCGCAGATATAGGCGCAGTAACATCACAGCGTGCCTCATCTGGCGTTAATACACTGGCGGTGGTGCTGGCTGGGCAGGTGATGTTGCCGACCAGAATACTGCCAAAGCCAGAGGGCAAAATTACACTATAGTAATCGCCAGCAATTAAGCTGTAATGTGTGGTGAGTGAAATGGTGTGTGTGGCGACCACGCTTGGTCCTGAGTTGCTGATTTTATCATTCACAGACGATATTTGTGCTGCCTCGGCATAGTTTGCCGTAAAGCTAGTTGCCAATATAGCCAGTAAGGCGATAACGGCGAGCGGTTTGTTAAATTGATGCTTCATATTTTGAATTTAGATGATATGTAAAATAGTTAAGATTTTTCTGGTAAGGCTTTCCATAGGGCGGTAAAGATAGCGAGTTGGTTTCGGGCGCTATCTTTATCTTCGGTAAGTACGGCCGTGGCCTTGTCTGGATTAATGGTTAGTGTGCGATTACCGGCAATGATGGTGAGGCCGAAAAGCTCTTCTCCTAGTGGCAATTGTTTGAGTTTGTGTGGATCTTTGCGTAAGTTGCGCTCGGTTGCCTCGAAATCTGCTGCCTGGACAATAATTTTGGCTGGTGGCTTTAACTGCTTAAAAAGGTTGTTGGCCAAAGATTTTTTGCCTAGTTTAGAAATGGTATCCGGCGGTGAGCCATAAATACAAACTTCTGCTTGCCAGGGCGGTGAACTGAATATTTGACTGATCATTAACCAAATTTCGTCTTTACTCTCAAAATAACTAACTTTTGGCGGGGAATCCTCAGAGCCCTGTAAGGCTTTTAACTCCGGCAAGATATCAGCAAATTGTCGCTCTTTTCGACGAATAATTTCTTGGACTTCTTCGGGGCTTGTTGCAATATAGCTACGTTTATTGCCCTGATTAGTACTTTTAATAAACCCTTTGGCTAAAAGGCTTTCTACTAAGTCGTAGGTGCTTACTCGGTGAACCCCAGAAGCGGTAGCGATTTGTTGAATTGTTGTCGTGCCTAACCCTAAGGCAGCCAAATAGATTTTAGCCTCTTTTTCGTTTAACCCGAATTGCTCAAAGAGTTGAGTGTTTAGCATAAAATACAATGTTTTGTAGACTATATACTAC
>JBAXJQ010000016.1:0-28731 GCA_037137775.1 Candidatus Falkowiibacteriota bacterium
CACCAAATGAAATATTATTAAATAACTAATCCGCCATATGTGTGTGCCTAAAACAGTTTTTTATTGAGCAATTTATGAGTTTTTTATATAAATTATTGATCCAAAATATTACCATGCATCTGAGCAGTGGTGGATTTTGGGGTGATGCCGTGTTTGATATTGTACGCTTCTTGGATTTTGCGACGGCGCTTGGTTTCGTTTAAGGCATAGCGCATTGCTGGGGTGATTTTATCGCCATACATTATCACTCTGCCTTCTTCGTGGCGGGCAGCACGGCCCATGGTCTGAACGAGTGAGGTTTCGTTGCGTAAAAAGCCAGACATATCTGCATCCAGAATCGCCACCAAGGCAACTTCGGGCAAGTCTAAACCTTCACGCAAGAGATTGATGCCAACCAACACGTCGTATTTACCAGAACGCAAGTCGCGTAAAATGGCGACCCGCTCCATGGTATCAATTTCGCTGTGTAAATATTGCACTTTTATATGGTGTTCAAAAAGATAAGCAGCTAGCTCTTCGGCCATCCGTTTGGTAAGGGTGGTTACCAAAACACGTTGCTTCTTTGCCACTGTAGCGGTTATTTCTTTGATCAAATCCGGCACCTGAGTCTTGCTTGGTCGAATGTCCACGACTGGGTCTAGTAGGCCAGTAGGGCGGACGATCTGCTCCACAACCTGCTTGGAATTTTTTAACTCATATGCACTTGGCGTGGCACTAACATAAATAATCTGATTTATTTTACTATTGAATTCTTCAAAGTTAAGTGGTCGGTTGTCGATAGCGGATGGCAAGCGAAAACCATAATCAACCAGATTCAATTTACGCGAACGATCACCAGCGTACATACCACCAATCTGAGGAATGGTAACATGCGATTCGTCGGCAAACATTAAAAAATCCTTGGGAAAAAAGTCGATCAGCGTTTCTGGCGGTTCACCCGCAGCACGGCCGGAGAGATGACGGGAGTAATTTTCAATGCCATTGCAATAGCCGACTTGTTCGATCATTTCTAAGTCGTAATTGGTTTTGCGCTCCAAGCGATAAGCCTCCACATCCTTGCCATGCTTTACTAAATAATCTAAACGGTCCTTTAGTTCGGCGCGGATGGTTTCTTGAGCAGCAGTCAAGCGTTCTTCCGGCGTCATAAAATGTTTGGCCGGTAGGATTTTAATAGTTGGTAACGTCTGACCAAGCTTATCTGAGAAGGCTTCAAGCCAAGGCAGGTTTTTGCCCGGGTGAATCGTAAACAAAATAATTTTTTCAATGGTGTCGCCATACATTAGTACACGCACCATGCCCTCGCCAGTAGCGAGGTGGATATCGATCGAATCGCCTTGGACGCGGAACTGGCCTCGCTTAAATTCGGCATCGTTGCGTTCGTATTGCAAGCGGATGAGCTGTAAAAGCAAATCGTTACGTTTAATAATCTGGTCAGCCGACAAGTGCAAACTCAAGGCTTCATAATCGGCTTTTTCACCCAAACCATAGATACAGGAAACGGAGGCGACCACAATCACATCGCTCCGATTCATAAGCGATTGGGTGGCGGCGTGGCGTAGCCGGTCGATTTCTTCATTAATTGTCGCTTCCTTTTCAATATAAGTATCAGTGTGGGGAATGTAAGCCTCCGGTTGGTAGTAGTCGTAATAGGAAACAAAATAGTGAACTGCGTTATTAGGAAAAAACTGACGGAATTCGCCATAGAGCTGGGCGGCCAAGGTTTTGTTGTGCGAAATAATCAATGTTGGCCGTTGGACAGCTTCGATAATTTTGGCCATGGTAAACGTCTTGCCCGAACCGGTAACGCCAAGCAAGGTTTGGTCACGAAAGTTTTTTTGTAACCCTTCAACCAGTTTAGCAATGGCTTTAGGTTGGTCACCAGCCGGCTGAAAAGGGGAGTGAAATTGGAATGACATAGTATTTTACTCTAACAGAATTATATCATACTGCCAAGAGGGAAAATATAAAAAAAGAATGCCCGGATGGTGGTCCGGGCAAAGGGTATTGACGGTTCTTTATTTTGAGATTACAAGCCGCCTCTGTAATCATGGATGCCACCCTGGTGGTTGTTTATCATTGTTTCCAAGGTGCTGAGGCCAAGCATTACATCCTCGGTAAAATATTTGTCGGAGGGAGTGTCGACAATAACTATCGGAGTAGTTTTTTCGATAATTGAGACAGCTTTTTCGAACGGCACCACGTAGACGGTGGGGATGTGGTTTTTGGACCAGTGACTGAGCGGCGTTTCACCCAGTTCGATTACGGAAAAGGGTTGTGCCCGCCCGTGAAGTTCAGCAGCAATAGCTTCGAGGCCTTTGATGATTTTGTCGGCTGGATACAATCGCAACTGATTTTTACACGGCCGAAGTGATGTTTCCTTTGTGTTGAGGGCAATTGGTACCAAATTGAAACCGGTTTCGAGTTGGAGGGTTAATACCAAGTCTTGATGATTAGTGTTGTTTGGGTCAAATCCACTCAGTACGATGTTCATGTCGTTCTCCTTTTGTATGGTGGGTGTCACCGGTTAGAGTTTTCGTTCTCGTCTAGCTCGTCATTCGAAAGGGTATGACCCAAGAGGTCATCTAGGGAATAAGCGCCAGGATACTCAACGATGTTAATGAAATTGAGTGCTCGAGTTAAGGTGTGACAAAGTGTCTCGATATCATCAAATGTCAGTTTGAGCTCAATTAGAGCTCCTTGAGGTGATTTAAGGTGGATTGAATAATAATTTCCATCTACACTGTCAGTGGTATTCTTTGACGAACCCCTGATCATGACTCGATCACTGCCTGGAGCTACTCGTAACATTTCGCAAACAGCTTGTTCAATGGTGCTGATCAACGGATTGTCTTGGTAGGCGGTGAAAATTTCAACGCTCCAATCTGCAAAGCAATCGCCAATACAGGTAGCGCTTAGTGTTAGCAAGTTGTTGAGCCAAATCTCTGGCAGGGTAGCACGGTTTTGCCAAAGAAAGATTGGCTGGGTTGCCCTACGTGCAAGATTTTTTGCTGATATGTGGGTGGCTGTGTTGGTGTTTGTGAGAATAGGTATTTTTGCCTCAAGTAGAATTGGCAAATGGGTTAAAGCGGCTTCAGGCTCGGAGAGATCGATAATAATAACGTTGGGGTTTCTTTCGAGTATCGACTCTGTAGCAATCTTTAGCCATTTTGTCAGTTCAATGTCTTTATGCCAGTTGCATTCAACTGGTTCGTCCACGGTAAGGTTGTAGGTGAATATTTGTGGAATTAAGGTAAATCCATCTAAGTTTCTTATCGATTTGATGGTTTCAATAGCAAGTTGTCCAGACCCAATCAGTAACACAAAGGTTTTTTTATTCATCGCCACTCTCCTTTTCTGGTTAATGTTGACAGTTATATAGCTCGTTGATTGTTGAATGTTCGCCAAATTTATGGTTGACTATGTTATACAACAGCCAGTCAATTTGGTCAATATATTTTTGACAAATCGCTTAAATTAGGGTAAATTATTGCTATCATTAAATAAATTTTTAATTATATGGCAGAACATAATTCAAATCGACCAACCAATCAATTTGTTGAAATGGAACACGAGGTCTTGGCTTTTTGGGATAAGGCTAAAGTATTTGAACAATCAGTTGAGCGGGAAGCGCCTAAAGGGGACTATGTTTTTTATGATGGCCCACCGTTTGCTACGGGTACACCTCATTATGGTCACATCGTTGGCAGTTTAATGAAAGATGTGGTGCCGCGCTACTGGACCATGCAAGGCTATCGCGTAGAACGCAAATGGGGTTGGGATTGTCATGGTCTACCCATTGAAAATATTGCCGAAAAAGAATTAGGTTTCAAACAGAAAAAAGATATTCTTGAATATGGCGTTGATAAATTCAACGAGCTTTGCCGCTCTAAAGTGTTAGGCTATGTGGAGGAGTGGGAAAAAGTGATTCATCGCTTTGGTCGTTGGGCAGATATGAAAAACAGCTACCGCACCATGGATTTGGATTATATGGAATCTATTTGGTGGGTATTTAAGCAACTCTGGGACAAGGATTTAATTTATGAAGGCTATCGTTCGATCTTGGTTTGTCCGCGATGTGAAACTACGTTATCTCAAATGGAGGTAAGCGAGGGGTATAAGGATATTAAGGATTTATCGGCCATTGCGAAATTTGAATTACTCGACGAGCCAGGTACGTTCGTGTTGGCTTGGACTACCACGCCTTGGACCTTGATTGGCAATGTGGCCTTGGCAGTTGGTGTCGATATTGATTATGTTAAAATCGAAGTCGAAAATATTAAATATATATTGGCTAAAGCAAGAGTGCAAGATGTTTTAAAAGAAAAGGAATATAAAATAATCGCTGAATTCAAAGGCAAAGAATTGGTTGGTAAAAAATATCAACCACTATTTGATTATTATGCCAAGCAAGATAATTTAGAAAAAAAAGAAAACGGCTGGCAGATTTATGCTGGTGATTTTGTAACCACAGAGGATGGCGTTGGTGTGGTACATATCGCTCCGGCATTTGGTGAGGACGATTTGAATTTAGGTAAAGAGTACAACTTGCCCTTTGTACAACATGTCGGCATGGATGGCGTCATTAAGTCCGAAGCTGGTGAGTTTGCGGGCATGCAGGTTAAGGCGATTGATGATCACACCAAAACTGACATCGAGATTATTAAATATTTGGCGCACAATGGATTGTTGTTTCACAAGGAAAAATACGAGCATAGTTATCCGCATTGTTGGCGCTGTGAAACGCCATTGATCAATTATGTTACCACTTCTTGGTTTGTGAATGTGACAAAAGTCAAAGATGTTGCACTGGAAAACGCCAAAGAAATTAATTGGTCGCCAGCGCATATTAAAGAAGGTCGGTTTGGCAATTGGTTGGCTGGGGCACGTGACTGGTCTATTAGTCGGCAACGATTTTGGGCTTCGGTCATGCCGATTTGGCAATGTGAGTGTGGCGAACGACAGGTATTCGGCTCGGTTCAGGAGCTTAAAGATGCAAGTGGCGTTACCGTAACTGATTTGCATAAGCACGTGGTGGATAAAATCACGGTACCGTGTAAGAAGTGTAACGGCACGATGCACCGGATTCCGGATGTAATTGATACCTGGTTTGATTCCGGTTCGATGCCATACGCTCAGATGCATTATCCTTTTGAAAATAAAGAAAAATTTGAAGCCAATTTTCCGGCCGAGTTTATTGCCGAAGGCATTGATCAAACCAGGGCTTGGTTTTATTATCTGCATATCTTAGCTACAGCAATCAAGAGTAAGCCTTCGTTTAAAAACGTGGTTGTTAATGGGATTGTGTTAGCCGAAGATGGCAAGAAGATGGCGAAGCGTGATCGCAACTATCCTGACCCAATGGAGGTATTAGAACGTCATGGTGCTGATGCCATGCGCTGCTACTTGGCTAGCTCTGCAGTAGTTGCGGCTGAGAATTTAAATTTTTCTGAAAAAGGTGTTGAAGAGGCATTGCGAAAAAATATCATGATTTTGTGGAATGTATATAAATTTTATGAGATGTACGCTGATCAAATTCAGAACGTAAATCAATCCGTGGAAAGTGAAAATGTATTGGACAAGTGGATTATGGCGCGGCTAAATCAATTAATTGAAGAGGTAATAAAGCAGATGAACGGGTACGACTTGCCTCGGTCGGTTCGTCCAATTACAGATTTTATCAATGATTTATCAACCTGGTATGTTCGTCGTTCACGCGATCGTTTTAAGGGTGACGATGAGGTAGATAAACAAGCCGCTTTATTAACAACTAAAAAGGTACTAGTGGAGCTTGCTAAGGTGATGGCGCCTTTTATGCCATTTGTGAGTGAGCAGCTGTGGCAAAAAGTGACCGGCAATAATTTTAATACTGAGACTAAGTCAGTACACCTTGAACCGTGGCCTACATTTTCTCCAGTTGAAACAACGGTGGTAGCGCAAATGGAGTTGGCTAAAAAAGTCGTCGAAGCCGGATTGGCTAAGCGCGACGAGGCTGGAATTAAAATTCGCCAGCCATTGCCGTATTATTCGACCGACACAGGCAAAGCCTTGCCTGATGCGTATAAAGAAATAATTAAAGATGAGTTAAATATTTTGGAATTGCGTTTTGGAGTTAATGAGCTGGGCACAGAAATGACCGAAGAATTAAAAATGGAGGGTGCTAAGCGAGAGTTGGTTCGTTTTATCAATGCCATGCGCAAAAATGCCGGCCTTACTATTCAGGATAGGGTAGTGGTGTATTGGAACATTGCTGATGCTGATTTTCCCCAACCTCAAGTTAAGGGTGTTTTTGAACAGATGGGCGAGACAATTAAACGAGATGTGCTTGCCGACGAGATTATTGCCGAACACACTATGGCGGTTGATTTAGAAAAAGAAGTTAAAATTAACGGCGAAGTAGTTTGGCTTGGCATAAAAAAGTGCTAAAAATAGACACTTTATAGCATTATCTCGTTACTTAACGATTTAAGATAAAAAAGGTATACTATAGAGAAGGAGATTAAACATTAAAGACAATCATATGAACGCACTTTGGGTATTAATCGCAATTATCGCAGTGGCTGCCATTGCCCTAATCGCTGTGTATAATGGTTTGATTCGATTAAAAAATCGCGTAGACGAGGCATGGAGCGATATTGACGTCCAACTGAAACGCCGTCATGACCTAATCCCTAACTTAATCGAAACAGTTAAGGGGTATGCGAGTCATGAAAAAGAAACCTTAGATCGCGTCATTCAAGCACGCAATGTTGCTATGAGTGCTATGTCGGGTGGTGATTCGCAAAAATTAGCTGATGCTGAAAACGCTTTGTCTGGCACATTAAAAAGTTTGTTTGCCTTATCCGAGGCCTATCCAGACCTAAAAGCTAATCAGAATTTTTTAGAGCTACAACGTGAATTAACCGACACTGAAGATAAGATTCAGGCTGCTCGCCGCTTTTATAATGGCAATGTGCGTGACTTCAATACCAAGTTACAAGTGTTTCCAACCAACATGTTTGCGAAACAGCTTGGCTTTTCTGAGCGAGAATTTTTTGCTGCCGCCGAGGAAGAAAAGGAAAACGTTCAGGTTAGGTTTTAATAACTACCTGGGTATTTATGTCACGATTATTTCGTAATTATTTTCTTTTTTCTATAGTTTTAACAACGAGCTGGCTTTTGGCCAGCTCTTGTCTTGCCAGTGAACAAATAGATTCCTTTAATGCTAAAATTGAGATTAATCAAGACGCCAGCTTATCTGTTCAGGAAACAATTTTATATAATTTTGGCACCGACGCGAAACATGGAATATTTCGTGATATCCCCATCGAATATCCACTAGGAACTAGCACGCGCGTTTTAAAAATTTCTGGGGTTACCATACTTGATCAAGCTGGCACCGTTTATTCGTTTACTGAAAGTCAAATAGGTAATTATTATCGAATCAAAATCGGTGATCCCAATCGAACAGTAACTGGACAAAAAACATTCAACATCACATATCGTGTTGAAGGAGCATTAAATTATTTTTTAGATCATGATGAGTTGTATTGGAATGTGACAGGTAATGGCTGGCCAGTGGCTATAAAATCCGCTACTGCTATAATTTCAATTAACGGGCTAACTTCCGAAAAAAGTCTACAATTCGCCTGTTTTAGAGGGTTGGTTGGAGAAAAGAATTCTTGTCAGTCACAGGTTATGTCATTGGAAACAACTAACCCATATGATAATAAGTTGCCGGTAGTTTTTTTGGCTGAAGATTTAGCAAAAGAACAGGGTATGACAGCGGTTTTAGGTTTTCCTAAAGGTCTCGTTGCTCAGGTTTTACCATTTATTAAAGCCGGTAACAACTTTGCTGGTCGACCAGTTAACGCAACCTTTGATGAGTTGATGGGTGAACCATTGTCTTTAAAATCAAAAAATATCTTGTTAACGGGTAGTTTTTTGACATTTGGCATTTTGGGAATCGTGTTGTTTTTGCTAAATTTTATTTTACCGATCATTGTTTTTATTTGGATGGTTCGATTGTGGCGATTATATGGTAAAGATCCTGATAATCATAATGCAGTCGTGCCGCAGTATGCTCCGCCTGATGGCGTCGCGCCTGGCATGGTGGGAATTATCATGAATCAGGCTACAAATCAAAAGGATGTTACCGGTGAAATTATTAATTTTGCGGTAAATGGTTATTTAAGAATTGAGCAAGTTATGGAAAAGCAATTTTTTGGAAAAAAAATTGATTATAAAATGATAAAGGTTAAAGATTGGACCGATTTGCCATTTCAACATCAGCGGGATTTAATGTCTGCATTATTCAGTATGGAGTCCGAGGTAATATTTTCGGCCGTGCAAAGTCGCTTTAGTACTCAAGTGCAAAATTTTAATCAGCAGGTGAGTAAGCAAGCAGCAGAATCTGGCTTGTATTCCGCTAACCCCAGTCAGGTAATTATGAAATACGCAAAATACACTATTCCGTTTATAATATTGGCCTTTTTGGGAGTTATGATTGGTAGTGTTATTTCGATAATTATTATTGTCGTATTTGCTTATATTATGCCCGCAAAAACGCAAAAAGGCGTTGCAATTAAAGATCATTTGCTTGGATTAAAAATGTATTTAACCGTGGCCGAAAAAGACCGCTTGGAATTTCATAACGCGCCAGAAAAAAATCCACAACTTTTTGAAAAATTGTTGCCATACGCTATTGCCTTGGATGTGGTTGATCTTTGGGTGAAGCAATTTGCCGAAATCCCAATGAATAATCCGACTTGGTACAATGGGCATATGGCAAATTTTTCAGCCGTTGCCTTTGCTAGCGAATTAAATTCATTTAGTAATGCTCTTCAACCACCCTCCAGTCATGGCGCGGGTGGGAGTAGTGGTTTTTCCGGCGGTTCGAGTGGCGGTGGTATGGGTGGCGGTGGAGGAGGTAGTTGGTAGTTAATAAAATTGATTCATTTGCTTTTTTACTTATTTTGTCTTTAAATAACCGAGTAATAAATAAAATCAATATGTCTACACTGTACAATAATGCTGATTCCAATCAGCGCAAAACGTGGTATTTATTATCTGGTTTTTTTGTGTTTTTAATGGTGGTTGGTTATATTTTTAGCACGGCCATGAACGATTCGGCGATTTTGTATTTTGTGGTCGCTTTCAGTATTATTTCTTCGTTTGTCAGCTACTGGTGGAGTGACAAAATTGTGTTGGCGATGAGCAGCGCCAACGAGATTGATCATGAAAGCAATCGGGAGTTGTATCATTTGGTGGAAAATTTGTGCATTACTGCCGGCTTGCCTTTACCAAAAATTTATATTATCGATGACACCGCCCCAAACGCCTTTGCCACTGGCCGAGATCCTGAACATGCGGTCATTGCTTTAACTACAGGCATCTTACAAAAATTAGATAAGGCAGAATTAGAGGGGGTAATTGCTCATGAACTTTGTCATATTGGTAACCGTGATATCTTGCTTGCCACGGTGGTTACCGTTTTAGTTGGTGTGGTAGTTTTATTAGCGGATTGGTTTCGTCGCTGGTCATTTTTTGGTGGTGGTCGTAAAAGTGAACGCGAAGGTGGTGGCCAGTTGGCAGTAGTTATTACGGTAGTGGCGATTATCCTTTCAATTTTAGCACCATTTTTTGCCTACATGATGCAGTTTGCTATTTCTCGCAAGCGGGAATTTTTAGCTGATGCCAGCGGTGCTTTATTAACGCGATATCCCGAAGGCTTGGCTCGTGCATTGGAAAAAATAAGCGCTGATCGTGAACCGCTCGAGGTGGCGAATCGTGCCACGGCTCATTTATATATTACTTCACCTTTTAAAGAAGATGAAAATGGCAAGATAGGTTGGTTCACGAAACTGTTTATGACTCATCCGCCGATCGAAGAACGGGTAGCCGCCTTACGAGGGTTAAAAGTTTAATAACAGATATGCCAACACAACAAATTCCGGCTCTGTCAGCACAAATGCAACCAGAAACAACAGCGAATTGGACAAAAAAACCATTGAAACTATTTTTTATTTTAATGGTGACATACTTTATTCTAATGTTGATAAAGACACTGTTTGATGGCTATGCCTCTCTTTCAATTAATAATTTGAGCTTTTTGCTGTTCGGCGAAGCGGATAGCTATTTATTTATTTTGATAGTAGTAGTTTTTGTTGCTTTGTTTATTAAGCTAATAAATTTATTTAGATGGACTAGAGGATATAATTTGGGCATCAAAAGTATTGGTGAAACTAAAATTAAGCAAAAAAAATTGTCATGGGTTTTATTGTTTATATTTTTCATTTTTTTATTTATCGAGCTAATTACTGATTATAGGGTTTCTCAGATAGTAATGCCACCAATTAAACGTCAGGATGGTGAAGTTGCTAATCGTTCACAATGCCGTGCAAACAATGGGGTTTTATTACCAATGGATTATAGTTTTTGTCCGGCAATATTGGGGTGTACAAGATTGCGTAATTACCATGTTTCAGTGTTTAAGCTAATTAGTATCAGCACTGATAAAATTACATGCATTGTTCCATATATCGATGCAGGGAAAAAATGTTCAAATGAGTCAGAGTGCGTAAGTGGACAATGTATGTTCCCCTTGAAATCAATACCAGAAAAATTTCAAGTTCATAGACAAAAAGTGAAGAAATGTCCTACATCAGAATCGTGCAGCACGGACATTAAAGATCAATTAGTTGATGGGAGTAGACAATATTATGGATATTGCAAGGTGTATAAAAATTATCCCGACGCTAACTATAGTGTTAGCTATTCTGGTTCAAGTGGATATATAGGTAGATATTATATTAAGAATTCAGAGCTTTTTTATGAGTGGTTGCACGTCGATCATATAGACATAGATTAATTAAGTATGTGGAATCAAAGGCAATTTGAGGTGCATCGTCTTGCGGTTGATCTGTATAGCAATATTAAAGATAGCATTATAGGTTTGTTTGAATAAAAATTATATATTAACAGTTTGAAGTTTAACAACTTATTACCTCACCATTTAAAGATGATGAAGATGGCTGAATTAATTGGTTCACCAAACTCTTTATGACCAATTCGCCGGTTGAAGAACGAGTTGCAACTTTACGAGGCATAAATAAAAAATAAAATCATGGGAAAAATAATTTCAGTAATAGCAATGATGCCGTGGTACGTCTCAGTATTTTTGGCGTCTTGCGGCGCTATAGCTGGAGATTATATGGGTAAGTTGTGGTCAGTAAATCACAAGAATTCATTTTTTCTTTTGGCAATATTTGGTTATTTGTGGTCCGGCTTTTTTTATCTCCCAGCTTTATTAAAAAAAGGATTAGTAATTTCTTCGGTTATATGGAGTGTGGTCTATATTATTGGCTTTTTAGTTATTGGTTTACTTATTTTTAAAGAGCCGTTGAATGTAAGGCAAATAATTGGTATCGTTTTTGGCGTAGCCGCAGTCTTGCTCCTCTCATTTTAAGTGGATTATGTCTTGGAATGATGAACAAATTAAACAACACGAACAAGCGGCAAGGTTATTGGTTGCGATTAAAAATAATGTACTAGTGCTACTGAAAAAAAATTCAACAATTACGGAATTTGATGTTCAGCAATATATTGCTGAACAATTTGAGAATAATAATTTGGTAACGGATCGTGATAATGCCATTGTTGCTTTTCGGGAAAACACCGGCTTTGTCCATTATTACCCAACTGTTGATGATGCAAAGCAACTTGAGCCTGAATCGTTGATTATGCTCGACCTCTGGGCGCGATTAGATGAAGTGGACGCGCCGTTTGCGGATATAACCTGGATGGCCTATTACGGCAAAAACCCAAGCGCTCGAATTTTGGAAATATTTGAATTGGTAATTAAGGCTCGTGACGCATCGCTTAAATTGATTCGGCGTAATTTAAAAAAAGGCCAGATGCCAAATGGCAAAGAATTAGACGATGCACACGCAAAGTAATTGTCACGGCTAGTTTGGCGGATAAGTTTCCCCACACCACCGGGCATAGCCTTGGTTTAGACTCGCCCCATGGCAAAGAATTTGGGCTTAATTGGAAAAGCGAGCGATCACTCTTAAAAAATTTGGGCTACACTATTGAACCGGGGGTATATTTTGAAAACGAATTCGGCGTTAGGAGTGAGATTGATTTTTATATTAATAATGAGTTACAATTGATTATTACTTCAGAAGTACAAAAAGAATTAACATTAATATTTTAAATTAATTATTTTTTATGAAAAGAAAAGCCATTTTATTTTTTGGTGTTATTTTATTGCTTCTACTTGCTAATTTTATCGCATTTGTTATAACTTTTGGAGCTTATTCAAATAATCCACCAAGTTTAAATCAAAAATTATCAGCGGCATTCTCGAATCCATCTATTTGGATTAACCCATTTTTTACTTTTTTTATTGCAATTTCAAATCCTATATCAATATTATTTTTTGCGGTTGTGATTATTATTTTATATTATATTTATGATAACTTTATAAAAGTTAAGCCATATAATATCGTTGAGGCAAGTACTGTACAAGTTAAAACCGAAAAAGATATTAATACCACTATTAAAAATAAACCATTAGTCGGGAGAATAATAACAGTAGAAACAAATGAAAATACGTTTTTTAAAAAATTAGTTTTATTTGCTACCATTGCCATTGCAATATTTGTAACAACAATTTTATCGATTCCTTCTGATCCAGGTAGTGGGATGGTTGGATTTATGTTTCTTTTGCCACTATTGCCAATAATATATTTTTTTTATCCAGTGTATTTTATGGTGTTGTCTATAAAATATTTAAGGGAAAAAAGTAACATGCATGTTTTGGATAAAATTATGTTTTATATTTTATTAACCGGAGTTCTACTAATAATATTTTTTTTATTAGGTAAATTATTTTAAGAAATACATATGGCGAAAATTGACTATCAAAAATTAGAAAAAGAATTACAGTTTGAAAAACGAAATTGTTGGGAAGTGTGGGATGAAAAAACCACCAAGCAGGCGTTTGCATTCGCGGAAGGCTATAAGAAATTTTTAAATAAAGCTAAGACTGAGCGTGAATCTGTAAAGGTGGGCGTGGCCATGGCCGAGGCGAAAGGGTTTAAATCCATGGAAAATGTAAAAAAATTAAAAGTCGGTGACAAGGTGTATTTTGTAAACAAAGAAAAGAGTGTGGTGTTTGCTGTTTTGGGCAAAGATTTATTGGCGGATGGATTTCGATTGGTGATGTCTCATATCGATGTGCCACATTTGGATTTGAAAGTGAAACCGCTATACGAGGATGAACAATTGGCCTTTTTAAAGACGCATTATTATGGGGGTATAAAAAAATATCATTGGCCAACAATTGCCTTGGCTTTGCATGGCACAGTGATATTAGCGAGCGGTAAGAAAGTTGATATCTCTATTGGTGAAAAAGAGAGCGATCCAGTTTTTATGATTACGGATTTATTACCTCACTTGGCTAAGAACCAGATGAAAAAAACTTTAGATGAGGCAATTGCAGCCGAGGAGTTGAATATCTTGGTCGGCTCTATTCCGGTTAAGGATGAAAAAGTAAAGCAAAAAGTAAAATTGGCCATCTTGGAACATCTTAATAAAAATTATGGCATCACTGAAGAAGATTTTTTTAGTGCTGATTTGCAAATTGCTCCAGCCGGCAAAGCGCGCGACCTCGGTTTCGATCGCTCCATGATTGCTGCGTACGGCCAGGACGACCGTGTATGTGCTTATGTTTCGCATGCGGCATTTTTAGACTCGAAACCATCGCAATATACCCAAGTTTGTTTATGGATTGATCGGGAAGAAATCGGTTCCGAAGGCACGACTGGTGCTCAATCGATATTTATTGAAAATTTTTTTGCTGATTTACTTGAAAAAAGCGGCAAGCCAAGCGGTATGCGCCAGGTGTTTCAGGTGATGTCAAAAAGTTGGGCGTTGTCGAGCGATGTGACTGCGGGCTATGATCCCGATTACAAAGGCGTGCACGACCCAATGAATGTGGCCAAACTAGGTTGTGGTGTGGCCTTGGAGAAGTACACCGGACACCGCGGTAAATCAATGACCAGTGAGGCAAGCGCAGAATTTGTTCAACAATTGCGTAAAATTTTTAACGGGGCAAATATCGTGTGGCAGACCGCTGGCCTGGGTAAGGTGGACGAAGGTGGTGGCGGTACGATTGCTATGTTTATGGCGAAACGTAATATGGAGGTAATAGATATCGGCGTTGGTTTGTTTAATATGCACGCGCCGATGGAGATTTCATCCAAAGCTGATGTGTATAGTGCCTATCAGGCATATGTAGCTTTTTATCAAGCGAAATAATATGGGTATTCGAGTAGAGTTCAATCCAGATTTATGTTTGCGCCATTGGTTAGAATATGAAAATGGCAATCGTCGGGCAGAAGAATGTCTGCCAGAAGATTTGGCCGAGGGTGGAGTTTACGATTTTCTAAAAAAGGAAACTCGTTTGTACTGGCTTTATGGCGAATTACCACTTCGCGAAACTAAGGGCGGTGAACAACTCTCGCGCCCAATTGCGAGCGTAAAGATATTGGAAGAAACGCATTTTGTGGAGAATGGTGAAATTTAGACGAAGGGCAAATATTTAGTGGTGAAACTTCTAGATGAGAATATATATTTTGACGGCTACGAAATAAAGAAATAAATGAAAGCGAAAATCGAATTAAAACGAGATAAGTTTAAATCCGCTCGAGGCGGCTATTCCAGATTGTACGATGTTTGTTGTCGCAAATGTGACAGTGTTATTGTGGTATATCAAAAAGACGGCCCAGGTAGTTTGCGAAGATTGTATATGGATAGAATTTTTGCACCTGATTCGCTCGTCGGATTGCAATATAATGATTTAACCAAGATTTCGCCGCTGGGTTGCCCAAAATGTGGCTATGTGGTGGCAATGCCTTATATTTTTATCAAAGAAAATCGAAAAGCTTTTCGACTGTTTCAGGATGCGGTCGTGAAGCGGCTTGTAAAAATAAAAAATTAATTTAAAGTTATTTTTGCCTCTGGCGGGTCCTACCCGGACGGGGAAAACTTTTTAGAAAAGTTTCATAAAAGCGCGAGCAGAAAATAAAATCACCAGAATATCTTCACTCCGGTCATAGGGAAAATGCCAAACTCGCTGACGCTCAAACATGGCATTTTCTCATTGACCTCCGCTTGAATTCTGACTGATTTTATTTAGGCTCGCATTTAATTATAATTAGGGCGTAATTTGCCCTTTTTTATTTTTTAGGCTAAGGTAAGGCTATATGGATAACGAATTACAAGATAAATTAAAACAAACTGGGCAAAATAACCCGATTGATGCAGTGATGAAAACCATCTTGAAATCACAAGCCAAATGTTGTGTTCGGGCTAGGGTTAAGTTAACTCAAATTGAAGATAAAGAACATGAAGATACTCAAAAATAAGCCGGAGCTCTTGGCTCCGGCAGGCAATCTCGAAAAAATGAAAACTGCTTTTGCCTTTGGGGCAGATGCAGTGTATGCCGGCATCCCGGATTTTTCTTTGCGCGTGCGCATTAACGATTTTACGCTCGAAAGCTTGGCCGAGGCAGTGAAATACGCCCACGAGCGTGGCAAAAAAGTATACGTGACGATTAATATTTTTGCGTTTAACGAGCAGGTGGCTAAACTACCGCAATATCTGGCCGTGTTAAAAAAAATTAAACCGGACGGCTTAATTGTTTCTGATCCCGGTGTAATTAGTACAATTAAAAAACACTGGAAAAACGCAGAAATTCATTTATCCACCCAGGCTAATTGCACTAATGCAGCTGCTGCAGAGTTTTGGTATAAAACGGGTGTGAAGCGGGTGATTCTTGGTCGTGAGGTGGCCTTTCCTGATATTGCCGAGATAAAACAGCTGGTACCGGACCTTGAAATTGAGACGTTTATCCATGGCGCAATGTGCATGGCCTATTCTGGTCGGTGTTTTCTGTCTAAATATATTGTGGATCGCAGTGCCAATCAGGGTGATTGTGTTCAGCCGTGTCGCTGGAAATATGATGTTGATGATGCGGGTGAATCTTGCCAATCTCGCAGCACAATTATTAAGCCGGATGGTCATCAAGCTGAATTTGAATTGGTGGAGGAAGAGCATGGTTCATACATATTGAATTCCAACGACATGTGTATGATGAATCACATGCCAGAGTTAGTCGCGAGCGGACTCGATTCATTAAAAATCGAAGGGCGGGCCAAGAGCGTGTATTATCTCGCCATGGTAGTGGGTTCGTACCGCAAGGCAATTGATAAATTGTGGAGTGGTAAATTATCAGCAGCCGCACAAAAGCAACTGATTAAAAAGTTGCAAACCGAACTGGAGCAGAAATTAGTCCATCGCGGTTATACCGAGAGCTTTATGTTTGGTGAAGGTAAGTTATCTCAAAATTTGGTTAATTCACATAACACCTGCGAATGGGAATTTTGTGGTCAGGTGACAGTAGGCGTAGGTAATCAAAAAAGTAGTAAAAAAGAGCTTACTTTAGTAAAAGTTCACAATGCGTTGCGGGTTGGTGATCAGATAGAAGTGCTTTTGCCAGGATATGATATAATAAAGAAAAGGGTTACTAAAATATATAATGCAGAAACCGGAGAGGCAATGGAGTCCGCACATGGTGGTCAAGGCAAGCTGATTCAACTTGATTTAGGTAAAGGGATTCCGGAATTTGCCGTAATTCGACGCAAGTTGAATTAATTTTCGCTAAAAATTTAAATCGCGCATGATCTCATTTTTACGAGGTAACATTTTAGCCAAGCATAAGAACTATTTTATTATTGAGGTGGCTGACGTTGGCTATCAGGTGTTTGTGAACCAAACCTTGTTTAATGAATTTACCACTAGTACGCCAGTTGAACTATACACTCATCAATATATTAAAGAAGACGCCCTGGATTTATATGGTTTCAAAACGCTTGAGGATTTAGAGATGTTTGAATTACTGTTATCTATTTCTGGCGTTGGTCCAAAGTCGGCGCAAGGTATTTTATCAATTTCGAGCTTGGATGAGTTAAGTGCTTCGATCGCTCGAGGCGACTCGTCGCTGTTAACCAAGGTGTCTGGCATTGGCAGAAAAACTGCCGAGCGGATTGTGCTTGAACTTCGCGATAAGGTGGCGACTATTTCGTTCGGTTCGACTTTATCCAGCGGTCAGGAATCAGTCATTACCAATAGTGATGAGATTGATGCACTTATTGCCTTGGGCTATTCCTTACAACAAGCTCGTGATGTGTTGCGTCAAGTTGATCCACTCGTAGTAAAAAGCGGTGAGCGTATTCGTGCCGCCTTAAAATTATTAGCTAAATAAAATTATTTTATGCAAATTATACATCTCGAAACTAAAGAGCAACTTGATCAATTCGTGGGGGCGCAGCAGCACAGCCAGTTCCTGCAGTCGTGGGAGTGGGGTGAATTTCAACAGAAAGTTAGTGGCACAGTTTGGCGCGTGGCCGTTGAGGATGAAGGGAACCTAATTGCTTCGGCTAAGCTGATTAAAAAAACGTTACCGATGGGCAAGAGTTATTTTTACTGCGGTCGAGGACCGGTGTTTGCGCAAAATGTTTGGCATGAGGAGGCAGCCAAGCTTTTGTTTGCTGAAATTGAGCGATTAGCTAAGGAAGAGATGATTATGTTTCTTCGGTTTGACCCAACACTAGATTGTATCGAACAATTGCGAGACCTTGTTGGTGAAAAGCCACTTGATCAAACAATAGACGTTCAACCAAGCCAGACAATTGTTTTGCCATTATCCTTAAGTGAAGAAGAATTGTTAAAACAGATGCACACTAAAACTAGATATAACATTAAACTGTCTCAGAAAAAAAGTTTAAAAATTGTCGAAGCTGGCAATGATCGTTTTGAAGAGTTGTGGAGTTTACTCGATCAAACTAGTGGCCGAGACAAATTTAATCCGCACGGACGCAGTTATTATCAAGCCATGCTAGAGCTAGATCCAACTTTTATAAAAATGCATTTCGCAGAATACAAGGGCAAGGCGATTGCCGCTAGTATTTTAGGGTTTTTTGGCGATACTACAACTTACCTTCATGGCGGTTCCGCAAACGATGATCGCAATCTAATGGCGCCATATGCGTTGCAGTGGCACGGCATAATGCAAGCTAAAGATCAGGGTTATGCCTATTACGATTTATACGGCATTGATGAAGAGCGTTGGCCTGGTGTAACTCGCTTCAAGAAAGGCTTTGGTGGGGAGGAGATAAAATATCCCGGCAGCTTTGATTTAATTTTCGACTCTGGCTGGTATTCGATCTATAAGATGGTGCGAAAGGTGCGACGCAGTTTTTAATAATTTTTTAATTGTATGTTGGATAAAATTAATTTAAAAAATCATTTTAAATATTTAGGTTTAGGATCTCTTAATGTTTTTTTGGCTCTCATTATAAATGCAATACTTGAATATTTGTTATTGCCAGTTTTGCCATTTTCGTTTAACCGTCTAAATGAGAATTTTATTAACTACAATAATTATAGTATTTATAACAATACATCGGTAACATATTTTTTTATTGAAATGTATTTTAGATTTTCTAGTTATTGTCACCTAATTTTTGGTATTGGTTTATCTAGAATGATTGTGGGTATAATAATGTTAGCTTTAGTCGTTTTGATTATTTTTAGGAAAAAATTTAAACGTGTTTTTTTATATGCCGTAATTTTTTTATTTCTTGGCTTAATTATTAAAAGTAATGTTATACCCCTTAATTTTATAGAAAGTAAATTGTATTGGAGTTCAATTAAGCCTGAAATTTTATGCTCATTAAGTAAAGACGAAAGTCAGTGTTTTAATGATGTGCTTTTTTATAGGGCAATAAAATATAATAATGTCGCTTTTTGTAACTATCAAACAATAAAAAGTTATTCATATATTAGTTACCTATTTATTTTAAATCATGATATTTGTGTAAATCAGCTAGCGCTAAAAAAGAACAATGAATCGATCTGTAGTTATGCAAATAAAGCAGAAGTTTGTATTAATCAATTTTATGTAGAAAAGGAAAAAAAGGTTGAAGAATTAATTCAAAAAAAACAATTTGACAGTGTGGCTGAATTTTATCAATATTGTAAGTTGAAAATTTTTTCTGAAGCAGAAAAACAAATTTGTTATAACTTGCTAATAAAATTTTTAGAAAAACCTCTATATGATTTTATTAATAATGAAAATTTAAAAGAACCAAAATTAAATTATATTGTTGTTAAAAATGATGTTGCGGTTTGCTCCCAAATAAATGATGTTAAAGTCACGAATGAATGTTATAGTTTATTCTCGGAAATATTTAGAGATCAAGAATTGTGTAATAATTTACAGAGCGACGAAATAAACAAAAAATATTGCAAATGTTGTGTTGAATCAAATAAAATTTGTTATGAAAGATGTAAAAATGACGACTATTCAGATTTAATATGTGAGGCTAATTGCCAATATTGTTTAAATGATTACCGAGGTAATAGTGTTGAAAGTTTGTGTAATTAAAAGTCATGAATAAATTTTTATACCAAATCAAAAAATTAATCCCCAAAAAATTGTTTAAACGGTTGCAACCAATTTATCATTTTGTGTTCAGTTGGTTGGCGGCGGTGCGCTATGGTCGACCATCAGAAAAAATGATTGTGATTGGGGTTACTGGCACAACTGGCAAGACGACCAGTGCTTATTTGATTGCACATACGCTAATCGGCCTGGGGTATAAAGTGGGTTATACTTCGACCGCCATGTTTCATGATGGCGTGAAGGAATGGAACAATAACAAAAAAATGACCATGCCCGGCCGCTTTTTTGTACAAAACATGTTGGCAGACATGGTCAAGAATGGTTGTCAGTTTGCTATTGTGGAGACCACATCGGAAGGGGTGCGACAATTTCGCCACCGCTTTATCAATTATGATATTTTAGTTTTTACTGGTTTGTATCCAGAACATATCGACTCTCATGGTAGTTTTGAAAACTATAAAGCCGCTAAAGGTGAATTATTTGCGCATCTTAAACGGTGTAAGGGGAAATTTTCTGATCAGCATAAACAGGTCAGTAAGACGATTACCAATTTAAGTAAGCTTGGTTTAGAGCGAGTTAAAAAAACCATTATTGTGAATAGCGACGATGAACATGCCGAATATTTTTTAGGTTTTTGGGCGGAACAAAAGCTGGGCTTTAGCCAGCAGACACCAGATGCGTCCTGTTTAATTTCAACTTTAGTCTATGATGAAATTAACGCTACTCAAGCAGGCACTGGGTTTAAAGTGCGAGGGGTAAAATTTCAATTACAATTAATTGGCGCCTTTAACGCGGCGAATGCCATGACTGCAGTTACCGTGGCAGTGGCCCAAGGCGTGGCCTTGCCGGCGATTCGAGATAGCTTGGCTAAGATTTCTGGAGTGCCAGGGCGGTTAGAACGGATTGATGTTGGGCAACCTTTCAGCGTATTAGTTGATTATGCATTTGAGCCTAATGCCATGACGAAATTATATGAAACCGTGGCCATGTTACCGCATAATCAAATTATTCATGTTTTAGGCGCTACTGGTGGCGGCAGAGATGTTGCTAGGCGGCCAATTTTAGGCAAGATTGCCGGCACTAACGCCGATTTTGTCATTGCTACTAATGACGACCCCTATGATGACGACCCTGATTTACTTGCCGATCAAATCATGATTGGCGCCGAACAAGCTGGTAAAAAGAAGAATGAAAATCTGTTTAAAATTCTTGATCGCCGACAAGCCATAGTAAAGGCTTTAACATTAGCCAATAGTGGTAATATCGTACTATTAACCGGCAAGGGAAATGAACAGGGAATTTATGTCAAGAATGGCATTATAGAGCCATGGGATGATCGGCAAGTCGCAAAAGAAGAAATTGCCAAAAAATTACTAAACATACCAAGGCCAGCTAATTAAATTTTAATTTAATATTAGCAGAAAATAAAACATATTGCCAAAATATTAATTTTTTGTATTACCTCTTGACAACTTTATGCTAGGTTGGTAAGATAAACGAAGATTTTAGTTGGCTTATTTTTATATTATCAAATCGTTTTACGGCAAAATTCAGTTGCACCGCATTCACATGGGATTAGACTGAATTTTTTTGTATTATTTTTTAGAATAATATTAGCCTTTTTTCCATTACGTTTGTCATTTTTTTATACTTTTTTTGAGCTTTAAACTTTATCAAACGAGTGGCTACTTTTCTTAAATAAATTTAATACATTATTAACATATCTCAAGCGAGAGAGCCTTGAGCTTTTTTTATGTCCATAAATAACACCACGGCTAGCACTAACCTGGCCACACGTAAGCAGTTTACTGGCTATCGGGCTGCAGCCCCGATCCCAGATTTAATCGAAATCCAAAAAGAATCTTATCGCTGGTTTTTGGATGAAGGGTTGAAGGATTTATTCGATGAAATCTCCCCAGTAACCGATTTTATTGGTCGAGATCTAGAATTGTATTTTGATAGTTATTATTTGGACGAGTGCAAGTTTAATGAGGTAGAAAGTCGGGCTAAAAATATCACCTACGAAGCGCCATTACGCGTTAAAGTGCGTTTAGTTAATAAAAAAACTGAGCATACTACCATGCAAGAGGTTTATTTGGGCGATTTTCCCTTAATGACTGATCGTGGCACATTAATCGTTAATGGCATCGAGCGTGTGGTGGTTTCTCAGTTGATTCGTAGCGCTGGTGTGATTTTTACTTCAGAATTTGTTAAAGGTAAAAAATATTACGGTGCCAAGGTAATTCCAAATCGCGGCGCTTGGTTAGAAATTGAAACCGATGCTAATGGGGTTATCTGGGTACGTATCGATCGCAAACGTAAGGTAGCAGTTACCTCGCTGTTGCGTGCTTTTGGTTTTGGCACTGATGAAGAGATTTTAGCCTTATTCAAAAATTTACCAACCGGTGGCGATGATTATATTGAAGCGACAATTGGTAAGGATATTGCCAAAAACGAAGCTGATGGCTTGCGCGAAGTGTACAAGCGTATTCGTCCAGGTGATTTGGCTACCACTGATAATGCTCGACAATTGATTCATTCCATGTTTTTCCGGTTTGATCGATACGATTTCGATCGTGTTGGTCGCTATAAATTGAATCGCAAATTTAATTTTGATATTCCGAACAATAAGGATACGAGAATTTTACGTCGTGAAGATTTAGTAGATATTATTAAGGAGGTTATTCGCCTTAACCTAACCCAGGACAAAGAAGATGATATCGATCATCTAGGCAACCGTCGCGTACGTGCTATTGGTGAGTTGGTGCAGAACAAATTCCGCGTTGGTTTGGCTCGTATGGAGCGTATCATCAAGGATCGCATGAGTACTATGGACATGGACTCATTAACGCCAAATAAATTGATTAATGCTCGCCCGGTTATCAGTGTGGTGAAAGAGTTTTTTATGTCATCCCAGTTGTCCCAGTTTATGGATCAGACTAATCCGTTGGCCGAGCTTGAACATAAACGTCGCCTATCAGCTATGGGTCCTGGTGGCTTGACTCGTGAGCGCGCTGGCTTTGATGTCCGCGATGTGCACACCACTCATTATGGTCGCATTTGTCCGATTGCCACGCCAGAAGGTCCAAATATCGGTTTAGTTGGTCATTTGGCCAGTTATGCCAAATTGAATAGTTATGGTTTTATCGAAACGCCATATCGTAGGGTATTACATGATATTGCCAATGATCCGAAGATTACTGCTGGCAAGATTTTACGTGAAGACGTGGCTGACGCCGCTGGCAAGGTGGTTTTAGCCGCTGGCGAACGCATCGACGAAGCCAAGGCTAAGCTATTACATGAAAAAGTTAGCCACCATATTTTAATTCCGATTAAACCGGTCGTAACTACCGATACGGTTTATTTAGATGCATTTGAAGAAGAAAAGTATATTACCACCTCATTTACTATTCCGATGGATAGTGAAAATCAGTTTTTAGTTGAACGATATGATGTCCGTAAATTCGGTCAACCGACCACAGAAGATGTTGTTAATATCGATTTTATTGGTGTAGCGCCAAATCAGATTATTTCTATTGCTACCTCATTGATTCCATTTATGGAACACGACGATGGTCAGCGTGCTTTAATGGGTACAAACATGCAACGTCAAGCTATTCCCTTGGTTATGCCCGAGGCACCAATTGTTGGTACCGGCGCCGAAGCAGTGGCTGCTGTTCATTCCGGACAGGTGGTAATTGCCGAAGAAGCAGGTGAAATTACCAAGATTGACGGCGGGCATATTAGTGTTAAAGGCGAGAATGGTAAAGTTAAAGATTATCCTTTGGTTAAATTTTTGCGCTCCAATGCCTCAACCTGTATTAACCAACGTCCAATCGTCCAAAAGGGTGATAAGGTTTTTGCTGGGCAGGTATTAACTGATGGCCCTGCAATTGATAAAGGCGAACTCGCTCTAGGTCGCAATGTTTTAGTTGGTTTTATGTCTTGGGAGGGGTTTAACTATGAAGACGCAATCATTATTTCAGAAAACATGGTTTCGGGCGATGTCTATTCCTCGATTCATATTGAAGATTATACCATTGATGTTCGTGATACCAAGCTTGGACCAGAAGTGGTTACTCGCGATATTCCTAACATCGGTGAAGAAAAATTAAAAGACTTGGATGATCGCGGCATTGTCCGCATTGGTGCCGAGGTTTCCTCCGGTGATATCTTAGTCGGTAAAATTACGCCAAAGGGTGAGACCGAATTATCAGCCGAAGAAAAATTATTGCGTGCCATCTTTGGTGAAAAGGCTAAAGACGTGCGTGATTCCTCTTTGTATCTTGAACATGGTGAACATGGCAAAGTAGTTGATATTCGTACTTTTTCCCGTGAGGACGGCGACAAGCTTTCTACGGGTGTTATTCAATCAATTCAAGTTTCAGTTGCCAATTTACGTAAGATTCAGACTGGTGACAAAATGGCTGGACGCCACGGTAACAAGGGTGTTATTTCTCGCATCGTGCCGATAGAAGATATGCCATATTTAGAAGATGGTACTCCGCTTGATATTATTTTATCACCGCTTGGTATCGTTTCTCGTATGAACTTGGGCCAATTACTTGAAACCCACATGGGCTTCGCTGCTAAAAAACTCGGATATAAAGTAGTTACTCCCGCCTTGAACGGTATTATTCAGGATCAGATTCGCGAAGAATTAAATCGAGCTGGTTTGCCAGAGGATGGTAAAGTAGCATTGTTTGATGGTAAGACCGGCGAACCATATGATCATAAGGTAACCGTTGGTTATAAATATATGTTAAAGCTCAACCATATGGTTGAGGACAAGATTCACCAACGTTCGATTGGTCCATACTCGCTTATCACTCAGCAGCCGTTGGGTGGTAAAGCACAGTTCGGTGGCCAACGATTTGGTGAAATGGAAGTGTGGGCGCTTGAAGCGTATGGCGCTGCTCACACGCTGCAAGAAATTTTAACTATCAAATCGGATGATGTGCCTGGTCGCAGCAAGGCGTATGAATCGATTATTAAGGGCGAGACGATCCGCAAGATCAACGTACCTGAATCTTTTAATGTCTTGGTGCGTGAATTGAAGGGCCTTGGTTTAGATGTCGAACTCTTAGGCGGTCATCCGACCGAAGATGAAGAAGATACGGCTTTAGTAGTCGAAAAGCCAGTAGAAATTATAGAAGTAATTGATGAACCGGTAGTAAAGCCAGAACCGATTGACGAAGAATAATTTCAAATAACTAATATCTAGCCGTTCACGCAACAATGAGCTGCTAGAAATACAATATTATGCTTAATCCGATCAAGACTACTGACTTCGACGCTATCAAGCTGAAGTTAGCTTCTCCAGACGACATCATGGCGTGGTCGCATGGTGAAGTAACACGGCCGGAAACGATTAATTATCGTACCCAGAAACCGGAAAAAGATGGCTTGTTTTGCGAGCGCATTTTTGGTCCTTCAAAGGATTGGGAGTGCTATTGCGGACGTTACAAAAAAATTCGTTACAAAGGCATTATCTGTGACAAGTGCGGTGTAGAAGTTACCCGCTCGATTGTTCGCCGTGAACGCATGGGCCACATCACTTTGCAAGCACCAGTAACTCATATCTGGTTTTTGCGTGGTATTTCTTCAAAAATCGGCTTAATTTTTGATTTGTCGATGCAATCTCTTGAAAAGGTAGTCTATTTTGCCAGCTTTATCATCATGGATGTTAATGAAGAATTAAAGGAAGCGACCGTTGAACAGATTAAACAGGAATTCAAATCTAAGAAAAAAACCCTTGAAGGCGATTTTGTCCGACAAACCAATGAAATTAAGAATCGCAAAGGTAAGTTGTTGGCTGAGGGTAAGACTGAATTAGAGATTGATCAGCACTTGACTGAAGAAATTGATTCACTTGCCAAAATCCGTGATGAAAAAACCGAAGCCCTTAACCAAGCCTTTGACCAGGCTTTGAAAGAATTGAAAGAAATTAAGCCCTTAACCATTATTTCCGAAAACAGCTATCAGAATTTGAGTTTAAAATATGGCCACATCTTCGAAGCTAACATTGGCGCTGAGGCAGTACGACGGTTGCTTGAAAAAATTAATTTGGATGAAACTATTGCCCGGCTTGAAATTGACTTAGTTGATGCTAACGAGGTTAAACGCGGCAAATTAATTCGCCGGTTAAAATTATTCAAGAGTTTGCGTGCTAATAATATCCGCCCTGAGTGGATGATTATGAATGTAATACCGGTGATTCCACCAGATTTACGACCCATGGTACCACTTGATGGTGGTCGTTTTGCTACTTCAGACTTAAACGATTTATACCGTCGTGTTATTAACCGTAACAATCGGTTAAAACAGCTAATCGAACTTACCGCCCCGGAAGTTATTTGCCGCAATGAAAAGCGTATGTTACAGGAAGCGGTTGATGCCTTGATCGATAACTCGGCACGGCACGGCAAGACTGTGGTGGCTTCGACTGGACAAAAGCGAATGCTGAAATCATTGGCCGATTCGCTTAAAGGCAAACAGGGTCGTTTCCGTCAGAATTTATTGGGTAAGCGTATTGATTATTCTGGTCGTAGCGTTATCGTGGTAAATCCAAGCTTACATCTCGACCAGTGTGGCTTGCCTAAGATTATGGCTTTGGAGCTATTTAAGCCGTTTATTATTAGCCAGTTAATTAAAAAAGAGATTGTCCATAATGTTCGCAGCGCCTCACGTTATATTGACGCTGGGCACGACGAAGTGTATGACATTTTAGAAGATATTACCAAAGATGCCTACGTGATGTTAAATCGCGCGCCAACGTTGCATCGTCTGGGTATTCAAGCGTTTAAACCGATTTTGATTGAAGGTAAGGCTTTGCAGATCCATCCCTTGGTTTGTACTGCATTTAATGCCGACTTTGACGGTGATCAAATGGCGGTACACGTGCCGTTAACTAAGGAGGCAGTGGCTGAATGTCGTGATATTATGTTGTCTTCACACAACTTGCTTAAGCCAGCCACTGGCGATCCAATCGTAGCGCCTGCTCAGGATATTGTTTGGGGCTCATTTTATTTAACCGTAATTAAAGGTGGTGAAGATAAAAAGGATAATGAATTAAAGCATTTTGCTTCACCGCTTGATGCCGAATTGGCGTACAATTTGGGCAAGGTTTTAGTACACGAGCCGATAGTGGTTAAAATGCCAACAGGCCTGGTGCGTACTTCAATTGGACGCGTTATTTTTCACGACTGTATGCCGGAAAAATTGGGCTTTGTAAATGAAGTGGTGGGCAAAACCAAATTAAAAAATTTAATCAAAGACTGTCTTCGTCATTATGGCGAACAACGTACGGTGCAGTTTGTTGATGAATTAAAATTGATTACCTTAAAATATATTACGAAGAGCGGTTTGTCTTGGGGGATGGGTGATTTACCCAACTTTGAAGAACGTGACCAATTGATTGATACTGCCAACGTGAATGTGGATAAAATTCAGGAACAGTACGAAGAAGGATTATTAACCGATAGCGAGCGGTACAGTAAGGTGATTGAGCTGTGGACCGAAACCAAAGAGCGGATTACCGAGATTTGTAAGAGTCGTCTACCGATTGATGGGCCAGTGTATTCTATGATTGAATCTGGGGCTCGTGGTTCTTGGGCGCAGTTAACTCAAATCATCGGTATGAAAGGTTTAGTAACCTCACCTTCCGGTGATATTATTGAGTTGCCGGTAAAAGGTAACTTTAATAAGGGCTTTGGTGTATTGGAATATTTTATTTCTACTCACGGTGTGCGTAAAGGGTTATCCGATACGGCCTTGCGTACGGCAAATGCTGGTTACTTAACTCGACGGTTAGTTGATGTGGCACAGGACGCAGTTATCGTTTCCGAGGATTGCGGTGATAAAGATGGTATTATTTTTACCAAGAAAGAAAGTGAAGAGTCTGGCCATGACTTGGTTAAACGTGTTATTGGTCGCTACTTGTCTGCCGACTTAACCAATGCCTCGGGTAAGGTGTTGTTACCTTCTGGATCACTGTTTACTGAAAAAGAAGCAGAGGAATTTAAGAAAGAAGAAATTACTCAGATAGCTATTCGTTCGATTTTGACTTGCAAGATGCATAAAGGCATTTGTTCTAAATGCTATGGCTACGACTTAGCTTATAATCAGTTGGTGAAACAGGGTACCGCTGTTGGAATTATTGCTGCTCAGTCGATCGGTGAGCCTGGTACTCAGTTGACGATGCGTACGTTTCATACAGGTGGTGTGGCCGGCGGTGATGATATTACCCAAGGTTTGCCTCGTGTGGAAGAAATTTTTGAATCTCGCTCACCAAAACGCAAGGCATTTGTTTCTGATGTTGACGGCACGGTTAAGATTGAAACCGCTCAGCGTTCGATTGAAGATGAACATGGGAGAACTGTGTTAGTAAGTAATCCTCAGGTCAAAATCCTTAAAATTAGTTATCGCGGCAACGAATCAGAGCGCTATTTGTTTACTGATTTAATGAGCGAGCTGAAAAAAGAAGATAAGAAGCTCAAGGCTAAAGTGTTAGTGAAGGATGGCCAGGCGGTTAAGGCAGGCGATGAGCTATTTTCGATTGCCGATGTGGTTATGACTGCCAAAAACGCTGGTGTAATTAAGGTAGAGGAAAAGGCGATTAAAATTACCGGTGAAGTTGATAAGGTGAAAGAATTTTTGATTCCGAAGGGGTATAATATCTGGGTAAAAGACGGCGATGTCGTAACGAAAGGCGAGCAGCTGACTGAAGGTAATTTAGATTTGCAACAGCTTTTCAAATTGCGTGGCCGAGTAGAGACTCAGAAATATATTATCCGCGAAATTCAATCGGTGTATTCCTCACAAGGTCAGCCATTGAACGACAAGCATATTGAAATTATTGCCCGTCAGATGTTCTCAAGATATTATGTGCTTGATTCTGGCGATACCGAGTTGTTGCCAGGTGAAACCGTAGAAAGCTCTGTCTTTGAAGATGCCAATGAATTAGTTGAAAGTGAAGGTAAAGTGGCTGCCAAAGGTGAACAGTTGTTGCTGGGCATGACTAAAACCTCGCTTTCAACCGATAGCTTTTTATCTGCGGCTTCATTTCAAGAAACCGCTAAGGTGTTGATTGAGGCGGCAGTTACCGGTAAGATCGATAATCTTGAAGGTTTAAAAGAAAATGTTATCATTGGTCGCTTAATCCCGGCTGGTACTGGCTTTCGTCAGCGCCTAGTAAGATAGTAAACGATTAAGTTCTTTAT
>JBAXJQ010000017.1:0-28625 GCA_037137775.1 Candidatus Falkowiibacteriota bacterium
CATATATATTACAAGTTAATCAATTAGACACAATATTCATAATATGATATAGCTTAGAGGTAAAAAAATAAGTTCCTTTCATATTAATTACCTAAATTTATCCATAGTCCATTGAGGAGACTGACATGTTAAAGATTATTGTTATCGGCAATCAGGCGAAACTTATGGCCAGCATTATTAAACAGACCCGGGTGTCACATATCGACATCGAGCCGAAATTAGTGATTGCCGAAAATCGAGAGGAGACATATAACCTAATAAACATGGTACCGGTTATTCAGTTAGCCGAAGATTGTTGGCGCAACACAGGCGCAAGCGTTGCTATTCTGTGTGGTGATTTTTCTTTCATGACTACATGGGCAGGAAAAATCGTTTCATGGATTTGCACTGTGGATAACTTGCCTACCAACATGGACGTCGAAAGCGAGCATTATAACACCCTTAAAGCCAAAACACATTTTATTCACAATTTGGCTATTACCGGAGTTTCCTATCGTTCGCCAGAAGAGTGCCAACCTTTGCAAGCCACAGCAAACTGCTTTGGCTTAAAGCCTAGCTATGCTCAACATGATCCTGATGATTTTATGGCAAAAGTGCTTCTGGGGCATGCTCGCATTGCGTATGCGATGCACATCACAGACAAGTTTGGCGTATTTCTTCTCATGCAGGTAAATTTGGATAACTACATCTATCAAGGTCAATTACGCGTTGACTGAAATCAAAAACGGCTCGCCACATTCTGGCGAGCCGATTGTTTTTGTTTGATAAAATTTTTTAGCCAAGCGCGGGAGCAGGGTTACCTGCTTTCGCTGTTTGACTGACAAACTTGGAGGCATCAAGCATCTCGATGATAACTGGCGTGCCGCCAGCTGAGAAATGGACGATTAATTTGCCAAACATGCGGGCACTGGCGATTGGTTCTTGGGATAATTCCCACATGGCAATATTGGTTTCTGCGTCGTATTGCATATTAGGCGGGATAAAAGGTTAAGATGATGATATCATCACCGTTTTTTTTATAAACAACATTGGCGTCATCGCCGTAGGCGTGATGGTAGAGGCTGATTTTAGCGACACGGTTTGGTTGCAGCACCACTTGTTCAATTTGTTCTTGTCGCAAATAGACTTTGTGCTGGTTTAAGATTTCAAATTTTTTATTAGCGTAGGTTGAGAAGGTAATCATAAAAATTAACAAGCTTTAGTAGGTGGATTTGTGCTTGGTTGATAATGCCACCATTCACCACAATACCTTTTCCAGCCCGCATCGTGCATTATTTTATCAAGATTTTGTGTGTCAGCATTATCTAACGTTGCGTTGCGTCCAACTTGTTGGCATGATGCTGAGCCAGCGATACAAATATCAACTGCTACACCTTTTACATGAGGGGCATTTAATGACGGCTTGGCAACGTATTTTTTTGCTTCTTCCTCTGAGCCATATTTTTGCACTGCAGCATCCCACAGCTGTTGTTGAGTTTCAATTGACCTATGCGCAGAGGTAACTTGTAATTTTACGCCATTCTGGACTGCAATAGCGGCGGCTTTTTTTAAAAATTCAATGGTTTCTGGTGGTAGATTTGGATCTGAAACCGACCCAGCAATAATTATTCCATCGATACCCTTAATACTTTGAAGGTTGGTTGAAACTGAACCAGTCGTGCTTAGGTTCTGTTCACTTTCGCTCCCATACTTAATTTCGGGTAATTTTTCTACCATAGTAATTTTAATATAACTATTACTCCCCACATTAACCAATTGCGGATTGACTTGTTTCATAATCACATAAGAGGTTAAGGCAATAACCAGGCCAGAGATGCTCGCAAAAATCCAGGCATTTGATTCGGTAACCCGGCTGGAGTTTCCGCCCGAGGTAATGCGGATCATACCGGCGAACATAAGAATTACCACAGCGATGATGCCGATAATAGAAATACCAAAATTATACATACCAGCTACATATTCGCCAATCCAAGGAATACACATTTTTTTCTCCGCGTCTGGATCTTTAGGGTCAGGCGGGCAGGCAGATTCTTTGGTGAATTTAAAAAAGCTTTCAGGTAATTTTATTTGGAGGTTGTCGGTTGGGTTTACGAAATTTAAATTTGTTGATGGTGAGGTAAAAGTTCCATTGTCAAATAAATCGTAACAAACATATCCTGCACCTGGTTTTGATGTAGTGCATTTATCTTCGGAAACCGGAGCGTATTTAGCAGAAGTAAAAGATTGATTTAATATGTTCATTTCACTTTCTTTCCACCAAACGCCTGCATTGGCAGAATTTGCAATAATAAAAAAGAAAATAAAACTTAGTATTGATAAAATTTTTTTATTCATAGATTTTTATGAATTTCTTTTTTGTAAAGTTGAATTTGATAGTGTGGTAAAAGACAGATAATGATATTTTAATTTGAAACACAGTTTTTTGAGGCATCACAGTAACTATTTTGACTAAAATAGCATGATTTAAATACACCCACAATATTGCATGTTGTGTTCCATTTACTTTCGCAATATGCTAACGTAACATTTTCACCTGTTTCACAACTTGTGTTTACTCCACTAGTTCCTTTGCAACAATTGAATTTTTTCTTTAAAGTTAATTCGCAGGCCGCGTCTGTTGCGCATTGATTTATCCCCGAACCATCAACTTGAACGCAACGAATTGTAGAGATATTGGTTCCAGCAGCAGTCAATTCTTCAACAGTTTTACATTCAGAGTGAGTGGCCTTGTTTGGTGACACCTGCTTAATCGATTGAACTTTAAAATTTACCAAATTAGGATTGATCATGGCTAAAATAAGCCAGGCGAACAAGGCAAGAGCAAGGCCAGTAAAGGCACCCACAATGTAGGTTTGCGCCTCACCGACTTTGGAGCTGTTGCCACTGGAGGTCAGCCAAATCATGCCACCAAACATCATCATTACTGTAGCCAGAATGCCAACAATGGCAATGCCAAAACGAATGATGGCTCGAACATATTCCGCCAATGGACGAGTGGTGCCGTCACCGGTAATATCTAATTTGTTGGTCGAAAAGTTATATTTACTGTCATCTGCTCCAGTCGCAGGGCCAACATTGGGAATGGGAGCTTGAATAGTGGTTTGCACCTTAGTTTCAGCCGAGACGGGCGTGTGGCCAATGATTAAAAAAAAGCTGAATACTAAGGTAAAAATAATAAAAAACAATTTTTTTGAAAACATAGTATATTGTGGGCTTAATTCGAACTTAAAGTTTTATAAATAGATTATTTTTTATTTGATTGGCCGACTAAATCAGTTACAATTTTTTCCATAACACTCACCGTCATGTCCCCGGCGATCATATAACCATTGATAAACCAGGTTGGTGCACCCTCGATGCCAAATTTTTCCGCGTCAGCCACGTCAGCCTTGATCTGCGGTAAATATTTTTGATCCGTAAGACATTTTGCAAAACGGGTTTGATCTAGGGCGAGTTGATTGGCCAGAGCCAGTACTTGAGTTTGATCGGTAATGCCTTGATTTTGAAAAAGCATGTCGTGCATCGGCCAAAACAGGCCTTGTTCACCAGCACAACGGGCGGACAGTGCCAATTCGACTGAGTTTTCACTGATGTAGGGAAAATCTCGGTAAATGACTTTGACTTGGCCTTTATACTTATTGCCTAATTCTCTAATTTTAGTGAAACTACTTTTACTAAAAGGGCAGGAAAAATCCGCAAACTCGACAATGGTTACCACTGGCTTGGCCGAGCCGAACCAATAGTTGCCCACACCTTCGGTATTTTCGAAGCGAGGTGTGTCCCCGAAAATTGAGATTTCGCTTTTGGCTTTTTTAACGGCATCTACAAAAACAAATGCCATGGCAATAAACACAATGGCAAAAAAGGTTAGCACAAACCACAAAATCATTGCCCACCAATGGCGATACCAGGGTTTTATTTTTTTTATGGGAGTTGGTGTTGCGGCGAAGTTCATTGTGCTACAATTATAAGGCGAATAGTTTTTATATTATACCATTTTTTTATGCTAAGTCGAAATGACATTAATTTGGAAATGACTATTGAAAAAAAATTAGCTCGTCGAGCCAAACGCAAACGCAAAAAAATGCCAGTTAGCGGGGCAGGGGTAAAAAAATTACAGCGATTGATTGTAAAAAAGTCGGCGAGCAAGTGATTTGACTATTTTTGTAATTTTCACTAAAGTTAAACAATATTTAATAATATCATTTTATGGCAAAATACAATTTTAAGGAATCAGAACCGAGGTGGCAAAAGTTTTGGCAAGAACAAAATTTGTTTCAAGCAGAACAGACCAGCACAAAGCCTAAAAAATATATTTTAGACATGTTTCCCTATCCGAGCGGTGATGGTTTACATATGGGGCATGTCGAATCGTATACCGCCACTGATATTTATAGTCGATATTGGCGGATGAAGGGCTTTAATGTGTTGCACCCCCAAGGTTGGGATGCCTTTGGCTTGCCAGCGGAAAACTATGCGATTAAAACCGGAGTGCATCCCAGTGAAACTACTAAAAAAGCGATTGAAAATTTTACTCGACAGATTAATTCACTCGGCTTTTCTTATGATTGGAGTCGGGAACTGAATACTTCTGATCCGAGTTATTATAAATGGACACAGTGGTTATTTTTACAATTATATGCGGCAGGCTTGGCGTACAAAAAAAAGGCCAAGGTGAATTGGTGTGATAGCTGTCAAACGGTTTTAGCTAACGAGCAAGCTGAGGGCGGTGTTTGTGATCGCTGTGGTAGTATGGTGGTGCAAAAGGATTTAGAACAATGGTTTTTTAAGATCTCTGATTTTATTGAAGATCAGATGGTTGCTGGCAAGACCGTAAAAGGCTTACTGAGTGGTTTAGAAACCGTTGACTGGCCAGAATCAACCAAGGCGGCACAACGCAATTGGATTGGCAGAAGCGAAGGAGTAGAGATGGATTTTACCGTGGATAATAGCGACCAAAAAATCGTAGTCTTTACCACTCGTGTTGATACTATTTTTGGCTGTACTTATGTGGTTTTAGCACCAGAGCATCCATTGGTGAGCAAATTGCAAATTGAAAATAGCACCGAGGTGGCGGAGTACTTAGCGACAGCTAAAAGTAAGACCGAGCTGGAGCGGATGGAAACCAAGGAAAAAACTGGGGTTTTACTGCAGGGTGTTACCGCTCGCAACCCGTTTACGGGTGTGGCAGTGCCGGTTTTTGTGGCCGACTATGTGTTGGGTGGCTATGGTACTGGTGCAGTGATGGCCGTGCCGGCGCATGACCAGCGTGATTACGAGTTTGCGGTTAAATACGACTTACCGATTGTCGAGGTGATAACTTCGGAAAAAAATATAGCCGTCGAGGCTGGTCAGGCATTTACGGATGATGGCAAATTGATAAATTCAGAGTTGTATAATGGTTTACATTCGGCTGAGGCCAGACAAAAAATGGCGACTTGGCTGGCAGATAATCAAAAAGGGCGGATTAAAGTGAACTACAAATTGCGGGACTGGTTGATTTCTCGCCAGCGGTACTGGGGAGCACCAATTCCAATTATCTATTGTGAGTTTTGCGGGGTAGTACCTGTGCCAGAGAAAGATTTACCCGTCACCTTGCCGACCGATGTTGATTTTAAGCCGACCGGCGAATCGCCTTTAGTAAATTCAGAGGCATTTCACACAGTAATCTGTCCGCTGTGTGGCGCACCAGCTCGGCGGGAGTCGGATACAATGGATACGTTTGTTTGTTCGTCATGGTATTATTTACGCTATGCCGATTCTGAAAATGCCGAAGTATTTGCTAGTCCAGAGGCGCTAAAACAATGGTTGCCCGTTGATGTCTATCTTGGTGGCGCTGAACATTCTGTCTTACATCTCTTATATGCCCGCTTTTTTACGAAAGCGTTGCAAAAATTAGGTTTGGTGGAGTTTAACGAGCCATTTTTAATGTTACGCCATCAAGGTATTATTTTAGGAAGCGATGGTAATAAGATGAGCAAATCTAAAGGCAACGTGGTTAATCCGGATGAAATTGCTAAGGTTTATGGTGCTGATGCTTTACGTTTGTACGAAATGTTTATGGGCCCGCTCGAAGATATGAAGCCATGGAATACCAATGGAATTGTAGGTATTAGTCGTTTCTTAGATAGAATGTATCGATTAGCCGAAAAAATAGATGCCAAATTGACACAAACTGGTGGAGCAAAGGTACAGTCGCTACTGCACAAAACCATTAAAAAGGTGGGTGAGGATATTGAACAATTCAAGTTTAACACCGCCATTAGCGCGTTGATGATTTTATTAAATGAATTGGAAAAAGAACCAGTCATTGCCACCAATGATTATCGTTTTTTGGCCTTGATGCTAAGTCCATTGGCACCGCATTTGGCCGAAGAGATGTGGCAGATTTTGGCTGGCGAGGGGAGTGTGACTCAAGCAACCTGGCCGATGGCCGATACTGCCGCCATGCAAGATGTCGAAGTGACGATGGTGGTGCAAGTGGGTGGCAAGGTGCGCCAGACTATAACAGTGGCTGCTGGCTTGGATCAAAATGCTATTATGGCTATAGTTATGGCGGACGAAGTAGTAAAAAAATGGGTAGAAGGCAAAGAAATGGTAAAAATTGTTTTTGTACCAGATAAACTGATTAATATTGTAGTAAAATAAATTTTTTATAACACACCCCGCCCCTTTCGGGGCACCCCTCTCAAGAGGGTTACACACCCCGCCCCTTTCGGGGCACCCCTCTCAAGAGGGGAATAATTAAATTTTGCTTATTAGCCACGTATTATCCAATTGTTTTTGGATGTGAAATTTTAATGTTACATCACTACTGGCCATTCCGAAATAGGTTTTAATGGTATAAATTTTTTCTGTCGCCCCGTCTTGATATAGCGTGGCACCAGAAAGTAGGTTGGCGAAGAGTAATCGGCTATCATTATTAAAGGTGTTTAATCCATATTCAACGCCCAGCTTTAGTCCATTGGTAAAATAGGTTAAGGCTTTTTGGTCGTTTTTTTGCCGTACTGCCTCGGCAGCTAATCCTAATATGGTTGATGGGGTTGGTGGCGGTGTAATTGGTGGAGTTGAAATGGGTGGTAATATTACAACTAATTTTTCATGGCCAGTTGGAAAGGTGTTAAGCAAGCTGTCTTTAATGCCCCGAAAATTATTTTTAGCTAATGTAAGAAGATTTTGGGTGGAGGTAACTTGATACCGTTGAAAATTTTGGGGGTCAACATACCACAAGCCACCTCTTTCATTAGTTACCAGTAAAAAATAGCCGCCAAAACGCTTAGCCAATGGTTGATTGGAGATTTTTTTTGGTTCGTACGTGGGAATTTTATTGATGTTTTCCTTAGTTATGCCAAGGGCAGTTTTGGCGATTGCATCTAACGCTAATTTGTTGTCATAAATTTCATATTTTTTACCATCTCGGGGGTTGATATACCAGATTTTACCTCGTTGTTCGACCTGGAGATAAAACCTGCCTTTCATTTGCTTTGGTGTTTCCGCAGCAAAAGAAAGCTTGGCGAGTAATATCGAAAAAAATAAAATAACTACTAGATATATTATGGTTTGTTTTTTATGCATAAATTTATTATACTATAAATATGAAAACGATACCAAAAAAAATTAAAATTATATTGTTTGTAGTAATTTTTACAGCTTTGTCAGCCACAGCTTACGGCGCTTTTCCGTATATTCGTTTTGCTTACTACAAACGATTGGTTGCTAGTACTGGGTTGCCGACTCAGATTGGACTAGGCAAGGTGATTACAATTACTGATTGTGAGTGGAAGGTTGTTAAATGTGTGGGGGCGCCAATGTGTTTTATGGTGCCAGATCCGCCAACTTGTGCGCTTAGCTCTGACGTATTGGGTGTTATGTCTGGTGGCACTGGAGCAGAATTTGTTGCCTTAAAGACTGCTCTTGCTTTGACGGGAGTAACTGAAGGCAGCCAAGTTATTGCTGGTGGCTTGTTGCCATCTCAGATTAGTGTATTAGCCGGCATACTTGGAAAATGGGGTATATAAAACAAATGTCATTACTTCTTCAAACACAAGAACTTTGCCGTCAACATGGCATCATACCTGCCCGCTCCAAGGGGCAGAATTTTTTAATTGAGGAAAATGTCTATGAGGCAGTAGTTGATGCCGCAAATTTAATTAAAGACGACTTGGTGTTGGAAGTGGGGCCCGGTTTTGGTTTTTTAACCGCTAGATTGGCCAAACGAGTAAAAAAAGTAATTGCGGTGGAGCTTGATAGTAATTTGGCCAATTTTTTAAAAAACTTTTTTGTAAGCCAAAAAATTGCTAATGTTGAATTAATCGAGGCAGATGTGTTGAAGCTTGCCCTCAATTCTAGTGGTTTGGCTAAATATAAAATAGTATCAAACTTACCATACAATATCTCTTCCATTTTTTTACGAAAATTTTTAACTGCCGAGCATAAACCAGAAAGTCTTACCTTGTTACTCCAAAAAGAAGTAGCCGAACGAATTGTAGCTAAGCCGGGCGAGATGAGTCTATTAGCCTTGTCAGTCCAATTCTATGCCGAGCCGAAAATAGTACAGATTGTACCGGCTAAAGCTTTTTGGCCGGCTCCTAAAATAGATAGTGCCTTAATTTCGATTATTATTAAATCTGAAGCGCCAAAAGTTTCAGAAAAAAGTTTTTTTCGCTTGGCTAAATTTGGTTTTAGTGCCAAACGTAAGAAGCTAAAAAATAATTTAGCTGGTGGATTATCTATCGATGCTGTTTTAGCTGGTGAATATTTAACGCAAATCGGATTGTCAGCCGATGTTCGGGCTGAAGATCTCTCGCTCGAGCACTGGCTTGATTTATACCAGCTATTATCGGCCAAAAAAATCCTTGGTTAAGTTTGCTGGTTTGTGGTATAATATTGTCAGAGTAAATTTATCAAATTCGAAAATATTTTTATCAACGTGGAGGAGCAACAATCAGAGCAAAATCCAAACGTCGAACCACATAGCCAGGAAACAGTTCCAGCGCAAAATCTGAAGGTCACATTTTTGGCCAGAGGACAAAAGCTGGCATTGATTGGCTTAGTCGTGTTCGGCTTTTTTTTAGTTACGCTGTGGATAATTCAATTTAATAGCACTTTAGTGCGCACCTTTAAGCCAGTTAATCCAGATGGTTCTAGTGATACTACTGCAACGGCAGATAATGTAGACGAGGCTTCGAAAACTAAAGATACTGATGGCGACGGCTTAACTGATTGGGCCGAATTAAATACCTATGGCACCTCTCCATATTTAGAAGACACGGATGGTGACAGTATATTGGATGGTAATGAGATAAAAAAAGGTACTGACCCTAAATGTGCTCAGGGCAAGGCCTGTAATATGCCTTCTATTGATACATTGCCCACTTCAACGCCGGTAACTTCGCTGAACATTATTCCTGAAAATAATCCAACAACAACCACAAAAAATATTATTATCGGCTCAACCTCAACTAATGTCGGGCTTACTCCGGGTAATGTCTCAACCGAGGAGATGCAAAAAATATTAAATGGGCAAATCGACATAGCTAGCCTGCGTTTAGTGTTAAAAAACGCTGGCATGGACCAGAAAGTGCTTGATAAATTATCTGATCAGGAATTAGCCCAGTTGTATCAAGAACAATTAAAAAGCAAATAATAATTATGTTTAACAACAGATTAATTACAATTTTTAAAACTTTTTTTGTTTTGTTAATAATTATTTTTTGCATTCAATTGGTTAATGTAAAATCAGTTTTTGCAGTAACTCCCGCTTGGGGTGGGAGTTTTAGCATGCTTTATTCAGCAGACCCAACTGCTATTAAAACTGCCGACAAAGGTGTTGCTACTGGCGTTCAAGGCAACACACAATCTACCGTGGCCGGTTTTGCTGAAGATATTGCCCTGTGGGTGGCGAAATGGGGTAAAGACTCCACCTGGTCTTCGATTTTTCAAAGCACATTACGTACTGCCCTTGGTCAGATTGCCTATGATGCTGGTAAATGGATTGGTTCTGGCGGAAAAGGACAAAAACCATTATTTATAACCAAGGGCTGGGGAGCGTATATGACAAATTTGGGCGATCAAGCCGCGGGTCAGTTTGTTGAAGCCTTTGGCAATTCATTTGATGCAACTAGTTGGGGAAAATTTAATTTGTGTAAGCCAACCTTAAATGCCAAAATCGGCCTCGGTCTCGGATTGGTGAATATGGGCAAGCCGGCAGCACCTAATTGTAAATTTTCTGATTTACAAACAAATTGGGAGACCGAGATTACCAAAAAAGATTTTGTAAACCGTTTTGTGGGTATGTTTGATATTTCACAAAACGATTGGGGTGCTTCCTTAACACTTCAAACTGGCATGATTGAGACGGTTGATAAAAAGGCGAAATGGGGCGAACTGGAACGCCAAACAAATGGTGGTTGGTTGGATGTAAAATCTTTGATTAGTAATAAAATATTATCTACGCCTAAAAATGCCGAGGATTTGAAAAAACAAGGTGATAGTGTTTTAATTGATGGCCTTGGAAAATACACAGGTAGTGCCTTAACTGATTCGTTGAGCATCTTTCTTAACCAGTTAGCACTTTCCGCGTTTAATACCATGATGAGTAAGTTGGGGGAATCAATAAATAGTGGCCCAGAGCCATATAGCTGGACGCAATTACAACTTTCCAATTTTTCAGACAGCCCAACTGGCGCTGGCACTAGTGGTAGCGTTACCTCTGCCTCTAAAAAATTATTAAAAATAATCGAACCAAAATTTAATTCTCGTGGCGATTACAATATTTTAACAGAACTAACCCAGTGCCAAGACCCAACCAAGGCCGGGCCAACCGATTGTGTGTTGCCAGAAAAATTTAGCCAGGCAATATCGCTTAAGAAAACCGTGGCCGAGGCAGTTAAAGATGGCTATATCAATGGCGGAGGGGCCATCGGCTTTTTGGCACCAGACTTGGAACCTAATTATTTAGAAGGCTATCCTTATCGTTCCTTAATTATTTTACGAAAATATCGAATTTTGCCGGTCGGGTGGGAGATTGCCGCACAATATATTCAAAAAGAATCATTGCCAGGTGGTACAGCGCTAGCTGGCAAGTGTACTTTGGGTGATTTAATGGCGTGTTATAGTGATAATGATAGCTATATTGCTAACAATGCTGGTTGTCCCACATCGGGTAATACTGGACAATGGTGTCGTAACTTGGTTGATCCGAATTGGGTATTAAAAGCACCACTGAACTATTGCCGTAAAGAAGGTCCCGGACCAGAAATAACCAGTCAAAATGTAACCGGGCAGGGCACCGAAAGTCAAGTTACGGTGAGCCGAGATGATAAATATTGTGCCGATGAGCAGGCTTGTATTAAGGAAAATGACGATGGCACGTGCAAGTTGTATGGCTATTGCGTTGAAGAACGACGGAAGTGGAAATTTGGCAGCAGTGAATGTGAACCAGAATACAATACGTGCCAAGCTTTTAATAAAGCGGATGGCACGCAGGTTGGCTATTTAGAAAATACCTTGGATTATAATAATTGCAATTCAGGTGTAGTGGGGTGTGCCGACTATTGTACGGAATATTCTTATGCGAATAAAAAATTCACCTGCACCACTTCAACTGGTGATAAAATATTTTTAGATCGTGATGCCAAGTCTTGTGATGCAGAATCTGAAGGTTGTCACCAATTTATCCGCACCAAGGGTGGCTTGGGTGCAAATTTATTAATTAATTCTAATTTTGAAGATAATTTAGCTTCGAGCAGTTGGAACACGATTGGTGCTATCTCAAGCGATTCGTATTTAGGATCAAATAGCTTAAATTTAAAGATTGATACAACTACTCTTGCGGTGGATGTAGCGCCAACTGATTATAGTATTCAAAACGAAGCATATACAATAACATTTCAGGCCAAAAATTGTTTAGCTGGCAGTATGTTTCAGTTTGTTGATGAGGATAATTCAGTCGAATTGCCCATTGGCTCAAACTGGCAGGGTGTTGAGCTAACGCAGATTATGAATGCGCTTGATAATAAAGTGACATTACAATTTGTTAATCCAAATGGTGCATGCTTGATTGATGCGATTAAATTGGAGCGCAGCGTTTCTGCTACCGCCTATTCTGATTATGGTCAACAAGGCATGATTTATGAAAAAATAATGCCAAGTTATCTAACTTCAGCCTGCAGTGTAACCACTAATCGTCCGGCAGAATGCGATCAGTTCGCTCGGTATTGTACAGCCGAAGAAGTTGGCTGCGAACTATATACTCCGAAAAATGGTGATATCACCGTACCTGCCAAAGTGCGAGCCACTGATTACTGTGTACAGGAATGTGTTGGCTTTAATAGCTATGTTCAAGGCGTTACCACCTTTGATTCACAGCGCGAAGAGCATTTTATCCCTCGGACGGGCAAACAATGCAGCGCGGCTAATGTCGGTTGCGATGAATTTACTAATTTGGACAAATTAACTGCTGGCGGCGAGGCGATTGAATACTATTCTGACTTGCGCCAATGCGTCAGAGCCGATGATGGCACGTGCGATCAGTATTATACTTGGGAAGGTTCAAATGAAACTGGCTATCAATTGAAAGTCTTGATTTTAAGTGCTAAAGACAAAGGAACCGAAGATTCTCAACCTATAGTAACAGCCAGCGATAGCGCGACTTGTAATGAAACTATTTTTACAACTATCAAACAAAATGACCCGAACTACAATCCAGATTGTAGGGAGTTTTATAACAAATCAGGCAAACGATATTATCATTTATTGTCAAAAACCAAGAGCTGTAGTGATAATTGCCATCCATATCGTCGGAGTGAGGTGAATACTGATCCCAATGCAACTGATTTAGCAGCTTGCAACGCTTTGCCAGTCAGCGCTTGGGATAATGATAAGGAAGAATGTATTGTTTGTATTAATGGCGGCGAACTCTCCGATGATAAAAAGAGTTGTTTATATAATGCTATTCCAGGTGAGGGTAAGACATGTAGTGCGGCAGCGGCTGGGTGCAGAGAATATACCGGTAGTTTTGGTCAAAATGTGCGCACGGTGGTGCTGAATGATTTTGAAGATGGCACTACCCAAAATTGGTCGGGTAATGTGGCCCTTGCTATTACCTCAATCAATCTGAACGGTCATTCCTTGGAAATGGATTTATCTGCTGCCACCAACGCTTCAACCCTTGATGTTAAGGGCTTATTGGTAGATGGCAAGACATATACCTTTGATTTTATTGCTAGAACTGAATCCGTTGGTCCGCTTAAAATTACCATGCAGGATACTGCGGGCAATGTTTTAGCAACAGCCACTACCACACCAATCGGTGGTGAGTGGAATCGTTACAGTGGTAGCTGGATGAATGTGCCAACATCGTCGGTCGAAAAGATTGTAATAACCGCGGTTAATCCGGGAAAATATTATGTAGATTGGTTCAAGTTGACGATGATTGCTGACCGGTATTATGTGATTAAAAACAGTTGGAATACGCCAGATACCTGTAATCAAGATTTGAACAAGCGACCATTCCCGTTATATATGCTTGGTTGTGCAGAGTATAGGGACAGGGACAAGACGACCCATTATCTCAAATCATTTTCTTATTTGTGCCAAGACAACGCAGTTGGTTGCGAGATGATGATTGATACCAAAAACTCAACCGATCCGAAAGAGTTAAAGTTTAACGAGGACAATGCAAATACCGCAGATAATGTTACCGTACCCGCTGACAACTTTGTTTACGCGGTGTATGACAAAACCAAGCAATGCGAAGCTAAGTTTAAAGGTTGCCAGTTGTTAGGCAAGTCAACCGATTATGCCGGTGAACGAATTCATCAGTCAGCATATATTATTAATGACCCGGATAGTTACAATGCCAGCAGTGGTAGTTTATGTAAATTTGAAAATGTACAGTGTAGTGAAAACGCAATCGAGGGTCAGGACGGGTTTAGTTATTTTAAAAACCCTCAAGAGCAAATATGTGAATGGCGGCAAAAAAGCACAAGCAGTCCTTTGGAGTGGGTGAGTCGTAAAGTTAGCCGATGTGCAACCAGCAAAAGTTATTGTTTAACCGATGCGGATTGTAATGTTCCCGTTAAAGAAAAGTGCGTATTGGAAACAACAGACAAAGCCTGCCCATTTGTTTCTACGGGTAAAACTTTGGGTATAGGCGATGCGCCGATATACACCCCAGACAATAAATGGGTTGGCAGTTGTCCCTTGGAACAGTCTGGTTGTACCGAATTGGTCGAGCCAAATAATCGGTATGGCTCTAATCTGTTGGTTAATGGTAGCTTTATAGCTTCCGGTGGTTTGTATGAAGGCTGGGAAAATAACGGGGCATATTTTGATCAAAAAATTGGTCTATCGAAATACACTATATACCGAGTTGGCGGCACTGGCTATATTGACGTAGCCATTACTTGCACAGATGCTTTGAATAATTCCACGGTTCAATTATTGAATAATTCAAATAAATGGGATAATATTGCAGCTGGTTATACCCTCCAAGTTAATGGCGGATCACAAGCTTATATTTTTAGAACATGGGGTTCGTCCAACTGCAGTGTTGGTGTATTAGCTAACACGATTCATGGTGGTGACAGTGTTGAGCTAAAAGAAGTGCCAGTGGATTATATTTTAAATGAAAATTTTGATAAAAAAACCTGCAATGGTCTTGTTGACCCTGCTGCCGGCTGCGTACTGTTTAACCAGCGATCACAAAATGGTAAATATGGCCTGGCCAGCACCACCTACGATGCTGATATTACCGCAGTTTCCAAGCCTGAGGCACCGCAAAGCAATGTTGCCACGCCAGCGTTAAATGATTCTAATTTATTACTTAAAGTTTCTCCTGATCGCGTTTGTGATAAGTGGTTGTCGTGTGAAACTAAGATTGGTTACAAGGATGAAAGTGGACATCCTAGCACGTATTGTTCTGCCATTACCGAATGTAGTCGGGCGGATGATTCAGGCAACTGCCTAGTTTCCGTTAGTAATAGCAATAAAGATCACTCTACAAAATTATTTAGTGGTTTAGAATCGGAATATCAAAACATGAGTGGCTACAGTAAAGTTGGTTATAATAACGCGCTTGAAAAAGAGATGATTGGTGACTTATCCTTTGGTGAAATGACCCAAGTTGGCAATTTAGCTGCCGTGCCAAATGGGGATTTTGAATTTTGGAATAGCACATTAAAGCCGTCATCTTGGACGTCGATTGATAATGCTACAAATAATTCTGTAAAATGGAACGCTAATCATTTTCAAGTGGTAACTAACCCAGTTACGGCTCAAGCCAAGGGTGTGAAATATCCGATTTCTGGTAAGAGTATTTTTCAGCTTGGTGGCGGGTTTGCTGCTCAATCCGATGCGATTCACACCATTGACAATACTTCGCATTACCTTTCTTACTTTGTTAATACCAAAAACATGTCTACCGGCACTGTTGAAGTTTGGATGAACGATATACGTTTAAATGTGATACAACAAGGTCAAGATTGGCAATTTATAACTTCGGAGTTTACTCCAAATGGCCTCGGTAATATCATAAGGTTGAAAGGCTTGTCTGATTCAGGAAATGCTTATTTTGATAATTTTTTGGTAACGGCAAATTTGGAAAGTAAGAAAAATGTCGTAGATATAAATCAGTCTTGTCGGCTTTTTCCAGAAAAATCGGCGTTAGCATGCGATTATATAGGCTCTAATGGCATGAAATATAAGGGCTGGAAAGGATATTGTTTAGAACACGATCGTAAGCCAGGCAATCCTGATGCTTGTTTGTTGTGGTATCCGGTAGACCGGGTTAAGGGTGATGAAATTGTTGATGAGGGCGTTGGTTATAATGGTAAAGCTCCGTTATATTTCTGCTCGCAATCTCAGGCTAATATGCCAATAGTAAAAACCATAAAACAGGTAACCGGCTCGGTTTATACAGTCGGTAAAGGGTGCAGTTCTGGGGGATATCCGATGAATTGTGATGCTTATCCTGGTTACTATAATTTAAACTGCCCGGCTGGGACTTCGAGAGGTGTAACTCAAGATATTTTATTCTCAAAATGTGATTCGTTGTGTACAACGTATTGTCAATTAGATGCCAGTAAAATTGTAATAGATGACGGGACTGATGCTTGGATTGAGTACCCAGGTCAGATGGATGGTCTTGGTTCATTTAATAGCACTCCGCAAAATGCATTTCTGATAATGTCAGCGATTCCCAAAGGAACAGAAAGTAATATACCACTGGCTACTTCCTGCGCTTCAAGGCCAGCCTTTACGGCGATTTCTTGCCCTCATTATTATGTATCAGGAGCCACTGAAAGCAATATTACTGCTACTGAAAAAGATTGCGATTATGGTTGTGTGATTGATTACACCAATTATTACGTTGCAAATGGAACGGGGGCAAACGCTAATAGATCCTATGTTAAATATGATGCAACCTATGATATAGCATTTGGCGGTCCTTATTCAAAAGTAGTTTACAATCCGGTAACTGCAGGCACAAGATTTCCTAATTTTTCTGATTTTAAACTATACAATAAAGACATAGACAACTCCTCGGTCGCACCCCCGGTAGATCCTAAATCAGACGAATTATATGGTTACTGCACCAAGATTTCTCGGGTTGTGACCGAGTCGGGCGATAATAAATATTGGTCAGCGCGTGTTTTTTCAGGTAGCAAATTTGTGTTAGACCCAGGTGTCAACCGATTAAATTACACCTATGACACTCCTTCATCACCGTTTGGTAGTATTTTAGAACCAGTTGCAGTTGATCCATCAGATTGGGACGGTTCGGAAATGAGCGGTAAGGCCAATAAAGATCCATTATATCATCTTGGATTTGTTGATATGACCGATTACGATAAGTATGCCCATGCTGGTCAGCCATATAGTATATCTTTTACTGGCTTGAATGTAAGCATTCCCTATTTTGGACAGTGTACTATTTCGCATAAGCCTTGTTTTGTAAATAATGCTGGCCCAGCTTTGCCTACTCAGAATTTTATTTGTGCTTCAGGCGATGGTGTCTGTGAGCATGTAAATTATCCCGCAGTTGGTGATGATTATGTTAAATCTTTGTTTGCCCAAAGTTATGGTACTTGGTATTGGGATGGATTTAATAGAAAGTATGAAATTTCCGCGGCTGGTAATTGGGCTCCGCCAACGAATCTGTGTATTACTCCAGCACAGCTAAATGAGACCACAAGAATTAACTGCTACAAGCCACCGATAATAACAAATATAATTGCAACACCAAATAGTATAAATCGAAATGGCTTTGTGAAATTAACCTTTACTTCTGAGGTTAATATTAACCAAAGGCCATTGACCGGATATAAAGTCAAGTGGAAAGATGGCACCATGACGGGGATAGCTGGGATTCGAGTATCTGACAAGCCAAATTTAAATGATCCACACACACTTTATCATATGTATGATTATTGGAAAATGTATGCTAAGGGTGTTGCTGGCTGTGATGCTACTAAGTGTGTTATCCAGCCGGAGGTTGAAATAATTGATAATTGGGGTAAGTCAAGCGGGGTGATTCTGATGAACAATACAATTACAATATTTAAATAAATGCCAGACAATATTGATCAAAGAGCACTTGAACGAAATCAGGCGAGCCAGATGCGTGAGGATAAGAATAGTGGGACGACCGAACCAAACGAAGCTGATGAATCGAGCAGGTCACTACGACAGGAAGTAATGGAACAACGCTTGGCCCAGAATGTAGCAGAACGCAGCCAGGAAATTGAAACACAGCAAAACCCAAAAAAGATAAACACCCGCGGAGCAAAGTTAACCAGGTCGGCTTGGGCAAATACATTAGACAGTTTTGGGTTAACCCTGATTTGGCCAAATATTGTCTGGTTTATGAGTAGTATTCCAGGTTTGCGAGGTATGATTCACCCCCTTGGCGCCGAGTGGTTGCCGCCGGGAATTGATCCGAATTTAGTTGAAAGTAAGGTGCGTAATTTGGGTTTTTTGGAAAAGATGGGATTAGCCTTTGTGGATATATTGGTTTTATTTATTATTTTGATGGCAATAATGGTTGTAGTCTTGATTCTAAATTTTTCATGGTCAGATTTTTTTGACCTTATTTGGGACACGGTTAAGGACACAGTAGTAAAAAATTAATTAGTATGAGTAATAAGATAATCAACAATTTTATTTCACTGGTAAAAAGTAAATCATTTAAACGTGGAATGATTTTTTTATCATTGTTGCTTATAGTTTTATTTGTACTGCCACATCTCGCCTCGGCTGCTCCTAACCCAAACGCAACAGATAGTGGAACATTTACTTCATGGGTTAAAAATCGTATTGTGGTAGTTTTGGGCTGGGTTGTATACATGATTGCGTCAGGTGTTGGTGCGATTGGTGCATGGCTAATTGGCTTTATGGCCGATGTGGCCATGTTTAATAACATCATTGACAATGATACGGTCAGAGAGGGTTGGAAAATTTCACGTGATTTGTGCAACATGTTTTTTATTTTGATATTATTAATTATAGCCTTTGGTACAATTTTACGTATCGATAGCTATGAGGCCAAAAAAACATTGCCCAAGTTGATAATTATGGCGATATTGATTAACTTTTCCAAGACGATTTGCGGATTATTAATTGATTTTGCTCAGATTTTTACTATTACATTTGCCAATGCTTTTGTTTCAACTGGCGCAAGCAACAACCTGGTATCACTTTTAGGTATGGACAAAATGTGGTCGATGGCTAAAAGTGGTGGCGGAGGCTTTACTGGCATTGATAATCAATCCAACCAAGATCTGGGGTTTTCTACCCTTGCTGGCTTACTGTTAGCTTTAGTGGCAACTTTAATTGCTGTGGTGGTAATTATAGCCATTGTTGTTACCTTAATAATGAGAATAGTGATGTTGTGGGTATATGTTATTTTATCTCCCTTTGCCTATCTACTCGCCGCTTTTCCATCCGGACAAAAATACTCACAGATGTGGTGGCAGGAATTTACTGCTAACGTGCTTACTGGTCCAATATTAATTTTTTTCATGTGGTTGGCCTTTTCAACCGCACAAAGCTCTGCAAATAAGTTATCGATTAAAAATGAAATATATTCTAATTACAATGGTACCGCATCAATTATATCGGCATTTTTAACTAATGGAGTATTCACAACATATCTTATCACTATCGGCTTAATGATTGCCGGCCTTACCGTAGCGCAAAAGGTTGGAGGCGTGGGTGCTGGCATTGCCGGCAAGGCAATGAATAAAATTCAATCCGGCGCCGCCTTGGCACGAAGTGGTACGTGGAAGGCAACTAAGGGTGTGGCCGACTGGACCAACCTTAAGGTGGCTGGTGGTTTTAAAGTGCCATTGGTTGGCGATAAGATTAAATTCAATGGCAAATCACTGAATGACCTTACTAGCAAAGGTACGGGTGTTGATTTGAACATGAAGCGGAATTGGGAAAAGATTAAATCAGGCGCAGCCTCAGCTAAAAATGTTTCCTTAAGCAAAATGGAAGGCGCGGCTCAACGAAATTTTGAAATGGGTGGCGCGGTTGGTGGTGTAACCGGAATTTCTAATCCAAAATGGTATCAAAGCTATGTTAATGGCAAAGGTTTAACAATGGCTCTGCGGAGCTTAAAACCAGGCAAGGGTTTTGGTAGGAAAAAATCTGCCATGGGAGCAGCAGATGCACAGGTAAACAATTTAGAGGGTGAGCAAATGATGCTTGATCAAGCACATAATGTTTTAAGCCATGCCAAAAATAAAGAAATTGTGGAAAATTATGAGGGCTCTAATCAGGGTGTTCTTGATTTAGCTATTCAAGATCAGGAAATGCGTGATCAAAAATATCATTTCCGTAATAACATGAGCCAAGTATTTGGCGCTATGAATTTGGATCCGATTGCCGATGCCATGGCTATCGAATTTTATAACGGTTTAAATACAAAATTTAGTGATTTCGATCAGGCACAAACTATTCAGGATGCAAGAGCCACAGCCAACCCAACCACAATGGCCGATGAAGTTCAACGCTATGTTGACGAGGCAAAGGCTAGACAAAAAGCGGATCCAAGCCTTGCCCTTGATCCGATGATTGCAAATTTGGAAGCAAGCATTGCGCATCTAAAGGAAACATTTGAGAAGGGTGGTAAAATGATTGTCGATCGTGATGCTGCAGTTTCCGAGGTTGATGATATTGAAAAAAGCCGGCCAGTATTTCAAAAAACCCTTCGTGATTTGGGTGTTAATTATGAATTGCCACTTGGCGGACCAAAAGAATTTCAACAGGAAGTTACTAGTCAGGGCTTCAAAGATTCGCTTACTCAGGCTATAAATGTTTTACAGACCAAAATTGAAAATGGTAAGTCTGAAAATATTATTGAAGATACGGCTAAAGTACAAAAATTGGAAGGATTACTTGCTGGCACAAGTCGAATTGAAACAAGAGCCAATGTTAGTACTTCTCCTCTTGAAAAGGCTAGTGAGCTAGTTGAAGAGGAGCGCAATGACATTCGCAAAAAGATGTTTTCTGCTTCAGAGCGCCGGGAATATCATGATGTTAAATCTAGCGCTGGCGATGATGCCTTACGACAGCAAGCTAAAGAAAAAGAAAAAGAAGCTACGTCGACAAATGAGGACGAACTGGTTCGACAATTTTCCGCTGCAATGGCCAACCGAGATACGGCCTTGGCAATCGCAATCGCAAAACAGACTGTTAAATCTGGTGGCATGAACACACTTTTAAATAAATACGGCTACAATGCAGCTGACGGCCTAACCTTGAAAGAGCTAAGGAAGATAGAGAAAGATTTAAAAGATAATGGCAAGTCTGACGCCGAGATTGCGGCAGAAGTGAAAAAGAAGTCTGGCTTCCATGATTTTATGCGCGAACAATTTGGAGAAAAGCTGGGTTTAAGCAATTCGGCCATGTTGTCTACCCAGAGTGATTTGGCAAGTATCGGTGAAGGTGGCTCCCATTCGTATTTAACCAAGTCGGTTGGCGTTAACAGCCGGTCAGGTGAGCTTGAACAGGTTGATCATAAGACTCGTATGAAAGTTAACTTGGGTGAGATTATTAAGGGAGAAAGCGAAGGCACGGTCCGGAAGATGAACCGCTTTTATTATGGCGACGAGGATGTTAATAATAAATTTCGCATCAACGAGCAAGGCATGGGCTTGTTTGTAAAAAATTTAGCCTTAATAGCCAAGGAAATAAGGCAAAACAGATTTAATATTAATGCCGCCACCAAGATAGCCGGTGCATCCAACTTAAATGTTTTAAAAGAAACACTTATACAAGCTGCTAATGAAAAGAAGATAAATATTGATGATGCTGAATTTACTACGAGTGTTGGATTAACCATTAATAGTACAGTAGAAGAAAGAATTGATAAGTTGATTACAAAGTTGCAAGCCTATGGCGGTGCCAACTTGGACGAAACCATGAACATCGTCGAAAGTAAATTCAGATAAATCCAAAATATGACTAGTCAAGAATTTGAACAATTTTTTGAAGCAGCGAACGGGGCGATTGCGCTTGATGATTTGGCGTTGTTGAATAAATACTGGGCGTATTATAACGAAATTAAACCGAATGTGCCGTTGATTAATGGTGCCGATTTTACCAAGCTTGGTATTAAGTTGCAGTGGGCGATGTTGCCACTTTTAACCGAAGCGCAGATTAATGATTTGTTCATGAATTATATCCATCATGTTTTATATGACCCCGAGTTTGATATTCTAGAAAAATTCAAAATCTATATGCGGGGCGTTACCCTATACGAAGATAGGGATAGAATAAAGCAGTGGCTGTTTGAACATTTACCCGAAAGTCAGGCGCGTATTCTACCAGAAACTGGTGGAGAATTTGAAGCTTCTCGATTATCATTTTGGTTAAAATCAATTATCGCAGCTTGTGGGGGTAATGTTCAGGATTCATTTAAATTTGAGAATTTTTTTACTACCTTTCCGCAATACTTAAAGTTAACTCAGATACAAAAAAGTGGCATCCGCAAATTAATGGAGTTTTATCGCTATTTATCAGTTTCTGTTTTTACTCCAGAGGGAATAGACGAGTCGGTGGTAGTTTTTGATGGTGATGATATTTCTATACATAAAAACGGAAAGGAAGAAAAAATAGATAAGGTAAATTTTGGTGAAGATGTAGAATTAATAGACTGGATACAAAAGACGGTGCAAAATATAGAATCTCGAATGAATACAGCGCCAATCAAGCCAACAAAAACATCTTTAGAGGAGCTTGCTATTGAAGAGGAACAAAATAACCAACAGAAATCATGAGTGATGCATTGATCGACAAATTTCATGCCTTGCCTCAAGCTATACAACAACGCGCCAACGATGCCAAAACCGTAGAAACAATCAAACAGTTAGAACAGTCATACGGCATCAAGCTCGCACGTTTAGTCATCCGCTTATTAGTCGGCGAGGTTAGTGTTGCCGCCCTTCAAAATACCTTTGTTGCTCAGGGTGTGGCAGTGGAACAAGCGGAAACTCTGAGCACTGAAATTAATCGTCAGATTATTTCGGCCATCGTTCCTCAAGTTTTACCACAGCAGCCGTCCAAAAAAACCGAGCCAGTGCATGATCCAAAGAAAATGCCGGTCAAAATCGTCCCCCCGGTGTTACCCTTGGTAACACCCAAAAAAGGCACGATGGTGCCACAGGGTAAACCACGGCACAAAGCCCAGGCCGAGACATCGATAACAGAATTGTCAGCCGAGTTGAAAAACGGCAAGCCTTTAGAAAGAATTACGTCCGAACATAATTTGCCAGCGGTCACGCCTAAGCAGAGTACTTTAGTGCCACAAGCTAATCCCGTGCACAAAGCCCAGGCCGAGTTATCTATTAATAAGCTATCTACCGAAATAAAAAACGAGGACCATATTGAAACTGCCTTGAAAAATCTTAATCAGCCAGGTGATTTGTACGATGCAAAAATTGATGCGTTAGAAATTCAAGCGCATGCTGATTTAATTGAAACCTTGCCACCCAAAATACCAGATGCCCAACTTGAGGTGAGCGTGGAGGTGGTTATGGTGGGCAGTAAAATTAATTTTAGCAGCCAGTTATTATCTGATCGCTACCGGCAGATTTTAACCAGCTACATTCGCGGTATACGAGAAAAAATTGATACTCGTGAAGCCTTGGCCAAACCGATTGAGGCAGGTGGTTTGGATTTGGTACAATCGGAAATTAATCAAATACTGGCATTAGCTGAGCCGGAGTTACCGCAAAATAAATTCGGTAAAAGCGGAGCACCTAAAAAAATAATGTTGCCAGAAGACAAGGCAGAATATGATCGAGCCGCGGTTTTAAAAGCAATTGGTGGTCGTGATGTGGACTATGATTTAACCAAGGCGATTGCCGAACGGCAAAAAAACCAACCGGTGGAAGAAATTTTAGCCGCCCCAGTAGCGCCTTCTCCGTCAATTCCCTTGGCACCAACCATACATGGAACCGTGCCAACAGTAGATACCCAGCCACCGATTAAAACTGAGCCGGTAGTAAGCGCTTTTGTATCGGCAGCTCCTATACCATTTAAGCCCCCTGTTCCATCAGTTGCACCAAAACCATTAGGTAAGTTAATTCTAGATCCGGCGAATAAAATAACCCCACCACCATCCGAATCAGAAATAGAAGAAAAGCCAGCACATCATAGTCATTTATTTTGGCGTCGGCAACCAGAAATCAATAATAAAAAACGGATGGACGATATTACCGTTGTGCCCAAAAGCCTTACCCCAATTGATGAATTGCGTTTTATGGATTTAGTTGGCTTTAGACGGGTTGCACCGACCTCGGAAGAGGCAATTTTAAAAATAAAGCAAAAAATCGCAATTTTAGAAAAGGAAAGATATAGTAAAAAAATTGAAGCGGTACAAGCCTGGCGTTTGTCCCCTGTTAATCGATTGTATCAGCAATTAAATAACTTAGCGATTGCACAAAAACAACCAATTAGTGAAATTATTGAAGAAAAAACGAGTAAAAAAGAAGAAACTTTGAGTCAAAGTGAATTTGAGAGTATAATGAAATTAAACCAAGACTTACGTTTTTAAGTTATGCAAACTTTTACCGTTCCCCAATTTATTGATGTGGAAGATAAGATTATCGGGCCAATTACAACCCGCCAATTTGTGATTTTATTATCAACCGGCTTACTCGTGGCTTTGTTTTATAAGATTTTTGATTTTTCTCTATTCGTTACGGTAACTGCAGTTGCAGTGATTGTGTCTGTCACCTTAGCCTTTGTGCGAATTAATGGGCGACCTTTTCATTTTTTTATGCTTAATTTTATCCAAACGTTTAAACGTCCCAAGCTGCGAATTTGGTTAAAAGAGTTAAGTGATATGCGTGTAATAGAGGAAGCTGATGTGGTAAAAGCCGTCGCTCGGGTAGTTGCTGGCCCCATGGTCTCAACTTCACGATTGGACGAAATTGCATTGGTAGTAGATACGCAAGGTGCCTTTCGGGGTAATGATTTATTTCAAAAAAACTAATCTATGGCGACATCAAATATTGCCAACAAGTCAAAATCAACCCAGCATTATCTTGATATTGCTGAAATCAGAGATAATACCGTCATCATGCGCGATGGTACGATTCGTGGTGTAATCTTAGTATCGAGTATTAACTTTGCCTTGAAAAGTGAGGATGAGCAAAACGCCATTGTTTCGGCCTATGTCAGCTTTTTGAATAATATCGATTTTCCTTTGCAGATTGTAGTGCAATCCCGTGAACTTGATATTGAAAAATATTTGAAAAATCTCCATCAAAAAGAAAAAGAGCAGACTAATGAACTCTTAAAAATTCAGATTGGGGATTATATCCAATATATTAATGAGTTGATTTCAATGGGCAGAATTATGAATAAACGGTTTTATGTGATCGTGCCCTATAATCCAACCTCTGATCGACAAAAAGGCTTTTATAGCTCGATGAAGGAATTATTTAAACCAGCAAATTTGATTAAAATTAAACGCGAGGCTTTTTTACAACGGCGCCAAAATCTAACCCGCCGCATGGATAATGTCATGAGCGGATTAGCTTCAATCGGCTTGAAAACAGCGGAGTTAGATACACAAAGCTTGGTTGAATTATATTATAATACCTATAATCCCGTCGCTTCTGCGCACGAAAAATTAGCCGATATCAATAAATTGCAGGTCGGCGAACAATAAGAAAAACTATGTTTAATCCAAAAGATTTTGATAAAGTAAAGCCCAAGCCAACCGTCTCGCCTGAACTGCGTCAGGACACGGAGCAGTTAAAGATGGCTTCGGAGTTAATCGAAGAAGAAACTGCGTTTCGGCGGGGCATTATTTCGATCCGTGATTTGATTTCACCAGCCAGTTTGCAGGTGAATTCCGATTTTATCCGTTTGGGCGAGAAGTTTGTCCGGAGTATGTTTGTGATCAGCTACCCCCGTTATATTAGCGTGGGTTGGTTTGCGCCAATTATCAATTTGAACACCACGTTCGATATCGCCATGTTTTTTTATCCGGTGGCGAGCGGGGTCATTTTAAAACAGTTAAAAAATAAAGTGGGCACCCTTGAGGCGCAAATCGTGGCTGATGCCGAAAAAGGGGCGGCTCGTGACCCGTTACGAGAAACCGCCTTGCGCGATATTGAGGCTTTGCGCGATGCGCTGACCCAAGGCACAGAAAAGTTTTTTCAATTTGCGCTGTATGTTACGTTGTACGCCGACTCGAAAGAAGAATTAGATAAGCAATCAGACGAAATCGAAACCATTTTTGGCTCACGCTTGGTCTATTCCCGCAAAGTTTTTTTCCAAGCCGAGCAGGGCTTTAATTCGACCATTCCCGTAGCCAATGACGAGTTGATGATTTCATTCAATATGAATTCCTCACCAGTGGCCTCTTCTTTTCCGTTTATGTCTTCGGAATTGACCACCGATAACGGTGTCTTATACGGCATTAACCGACACAACAATAGTTTAATTTTGTTTGATCGGTTTTCGTTGCAAAATGCTAATTCGGTAGTGTTTGCCACTTCTGGTTCTGGAAAAAGTTATACTGTGAAGCTGGAAATTTTGCGCAGTTTAATGTTGGGCACCGATGTTATCGTGATCGACCCGGAATTGGAATACAAACATTTATCTGATGCCGTAGGCGGCACCTATATTAATATTTCGTTGTCGAGTGAAAATAAAATTAATCCATTCGATTTGCCCCGTTCGTTAAGCGGCGATTCGAAGGCTGAAGATATTATCCGTAGTGCGGTTATCACAGTTAAAGGGTTGTTGCGTATCATGCTTGGTGGCTTAACCTACCAAGAAGATTCGATTGTCGATCGCGCTATTCTTGAAACGTACGCTAAAAAAGATATTACCCCGGATGCGGACTTGTCGAATGTTGAACCGCCAATTTTATCAGATTTTCAGGACATTCTTGAAGGTATGGAGGGCGGCTCGGATATTGTCTTGCGTTTGAAAAAGTATACCGAGGGCACCTTTGCTGGTTTATTGAATAATCCAACTAATGTTAAAACCGATAATCAGTTGGTCTGTTTTTCGGTGCGTGATTTGGAGGACGAACTACGGCCGATGGCTATTTACACGATTGTTAATTACATTTGGAACATCGTTCGATCCGAAGTAAAAAAGCGAATTTTAACTATTGACGAGGCCTGGTGGATGATGCAATATGAGGATAGCGCCAAGTTTATTTACGCCTTGGTAAAACGGTGCCGGAAATATTATCTGGGCGTAACCACTATTACCCAAGATGTAAACGACTTTTTACGCTCGCCCTATGGTCAGGCAATTGTGACTAACTCTTCGCTTCAATTGTTGTTAAAACAATCGCCAGCCTCCATTGATTTGATCCAAAAAACCTTTAATTTAACCGAGGGTGAAAAATATTTATTATTGGAATGCGGCGTGGGTGAGGGCATCTTTTTTGCCGGACCACGTCATGCCGCCATTAAAGTGGTGGCCAGCTATACCGAAGACCAGTTGATTACTACCGATCCAAAACAGTTACTAGAAATTGAACAGGCGAAACGTGACTTTGCGGACACCATGGGCGGTGATACGCCTGCGCAAAGCAAAGCAGAGGACATGGAAATCGATTTATAAGCTAATCATATGACCAACAATCGACGTACGCTAGGCATAATTATCATTATTATCGGCTTAATTTTGTTGGCGGTGATTATTTATTTTTTAATTTGGTTGCCCAACAAGCCTGTCGCCAAGCCGGCGCCAATCGTTGAGCAGCCAGCTAAGCCAAGAATAGTTGCAACACCGAAAAATCCCGATAAGGCTGCGGTAATTGATTTAACCCCTGCCACAAAACCAGAGGTTGATCAGGAAACATATAAGCAGCTGGCTAAAAATTTTACTGAACGGTTTGGCAGTTTTTCCAATCATGCCAATTTTCAGAATATGCAAGATTTGAAGCTGTTTATGACTCCACGGATGCAAACCTGGGCAGACGCCTATGTGAAAAAAGCTTCTCAAGCCACTTCATCTGGCATGAATTATTACGGTATTACTACTCAGGCAGTAACCCTCAAGGTGGATGAGTTTAATGAGACAGCAGGTACGGCCAAAGTAACCGTCTACACGCAGCGGCGTGAGGTAAAAGGTGTGGATCAGAATGCGGTAGTCTATCCGCAAGCAATTAGTTTGTCTTTGATTAAAAAAGGCGATACCTGGAAAGTAGACGAAGCCTATTGGCAAAAATAACGAATCTATGTTTTTAGATATAAAACGTCGCGCGATACAAGCTCGACGTTTTTTGTTGGATTGTTTTTTCCCGCTAAGCTGTGCTGGCTGCGGACAAGAGGGTGATTGGTTGTGTTTGCCGTGCGCCCAGAGCTTGGAATATCTTGCTGTTGAACCTGTTTGTTGGCAGTGTGGCAAAGAAGTTCGCCCTGGTTACAGTTGCCCAGCCTGCGCCAAAGCAACCAATATCGATGGACTACTGGCGCCGTTTAGTTATCACAATCAAGTGGTGAGTAACTTGTTAAAAATCTATAAATATCAATTTTGTCATGAATTAGGGTTAGAGCTGGCTAATTTATTATCAGGTTGGCTGGTTAAGGGCGTGAAAGATAATAAATTGAGTAACATCACGTTTGATTTAGTTGTTCCTGTGCCTTTGCACGCTTCACGGCTTCGGTGGCGGGGTTATAATCAGTCTGAAATATTAGCCAAGGCAGTAACCGAGGTGTTTCAGGTGCCGTTGGAGGTTGATTTACTAAAACGGAACCGTCGTACCAGGCCTCAAGCAAAATTGGCAAACGAGCTTCGACTAGCAAATGTAAGTGGGTGTTTTACCGTAAAAAAAGACTTGGGTTTAGATAATAAATTAATAATTTTGGTTGATGATGTAGCGACCACTATGGCCACCCTAACTTCAGCTGCCAAAACCCTAAAACAAGCCGGAGCAGGCCAAATTTGGGCAATTACTCTGCTTAAAGCCTAGGGTTTACAAAGTGGCAGTATTGGGTTAGAATATTATCAAATAACCGCAGTGGTTATTTTTTCTATGATAAATAAGATTGGAGAGGTGCCTGAGTGGTTGAAAGGGGCACCCTGCTAAGGTGTTAGGTCTTCACGGGCCTCGAGGGTTCGAATCCCTCCCTCTCCGC
>JBAXJQ010000018.1:0-28586 GCA_037137775.1 Candidatus Falkowiibacteriota bacterium
TGCTTTACCACAAAAAAAATGCCAGCTGTCAGACAAACAGCAAGCAGAGAAACTATGGCGAGGTAGTATTTTTTAGGAGTCATTAACGATATAATATTTGACTATATTATAGCAAGAAAGGAGAAGTTTAACAAATAATTTTAATTTGCCGTTTCTTTGTAATTAATAACTGGCATAATCATTAAAAATGGTTTATCCTTGTTCTTGGCGACTAAAATAGTTGATTTCAATTTGTCTATTGAATAGGTAATGGCTTTTTTACCGCTAAATTTTGCATTAGACTTTCTACCTGCTTTAATTAAGGTAAACTTAGTTGCCATAGTAAACAAAGCAGACTGATCGCTTGAATTTAATGTTTCTCCGGCTAATTCTTTTACCATAAGCTCTTTGGCAAGTGTTAAATCATTTTCTAAATCGGTTAATTTTTTTGCGGTTGAATCTAATTCCTTGACTAATCGCAATGTAACCAACATCCGATCCACCATTTTTGTACTAGCGTATAGTTCGTCCATTAACTCCGGGTTTGGTTCAATAAAAATTGGGCTTTCATCTGGCATTTCTGGACTAAGCTTGGCTCCATTTAAGGTGACATCGTCCAGTGGCAATCGTAGGTTTAACCAACCGACCAAGCCTAATCGTAATTGATTATCAATCCAAAATTGATTAGACATATTTATAGGAGCCTGATACTGCTTGAGCGGTAATATGGTTTTGGCCGTTAAGTTTAAATAATTCCAATAATCAGAAGAGTGCCAACTGGAAACATTAAAATTTCTTAGTTCTTGCCGCATCGCTTCGATTTGACTGCTATACCCCTCATAGGAAGAATTTTCCATAAAATATTGACTGGAAACATTTGGTGATAAAATATTCATAATATCAACCCCGGAACTTAAGCAGCGGATATAAATTGTGCTATCCCCAGATTGCTTACCGCACCTGGTAGTGTTTAGCAAGGTAGCTCGCTCCTTGGTTTCCATTTGATAGGTACCAACTTGTGGATAATTAAGTTGTTTGGCGATGTAATCATCTGGCCAGTAATCCGTCTGCAACAAACGCATACCAATTAGTGGTATGGTGCTCGTATTGTCTCGATCATAGGCGCCTTCTAGCGCACTAAATTTACCCAAGTCCGCCACTGCAGTTTGGATTATTTTAGCCTCAGCCTCAGCAGTGGCCCGTTTCGCACCCAACGGAAAAACAGTGGCCGGATTATACTCTTTGCCATATAAATTTTCCATGACTTGCGCATAATGTAGAAAGGTTAAATCTTTTCGCAAACCGGAAAAATAGGCGTACACTTTATACACCCTAGCCCAACGATTTTTTAACGCCTGATCTTTGGCAAAATCATTGGTAATATAAATGTTCGAGATAAGATTAATTAACCAGTCATTTGCATCAAGCAAACAATTCTCGCAAGTGTCGCTTTGATTGTATAATGGAAAATTTGAGTTCAGCCAACGAATTGCTAAATAAAAATTTGCCTGCTTAGGATTATTTTTTAATTCGGCTGGAATCACAAACTCTTTATAGTTGCGACGATACAGCAAAACCGGTGATTTTACCTCGCTTTTAGCCTCATAAATTAATTTTAATTCTTTTTCCACATCCGTAGCCAAATATTCAGGCACATCGTAACGCAATTTCATTTGCTCGGCTGGAGTAAATTTCCCTTCTGGGCTGATTGGCTGATCGGTAAGCTGATTTTTTTTCGGTTTTAAGAGTTCGAGGCCGACCGCAAAAAAAGCAGCCGCCCGACGCTGGGCTTCGAAGGCAGGGTCATTAACCAAACCGACTTTTTGTTGATTGCTGCGATACCGAGCAATGGCCGGGGTAAAATAGTCATAATTTATCCGCCACAGATCATAATAAAAAGTATTAGCCTTGATATCAGTAAAAATCTGTTTCATTGTGTTTTGATAATACCACAACATATAATCGCTTGAGACCATCTGGGGTAAATTACGATCTCTAGCCATTGCCACAAAAGAGGTAAAATCGTTAGCTACAAATGGAGTATCAATCAACGCTGCACCATTTTGATTGATTTGCATTAAAACCGTTGCCGGCAAATCTATTTTACGGGTAAAGTCATAATAATTGGCAATATCCTTTTTTGCCTCAAGGGGTAATGTGATGGGTGTGCCTTTGTCTTTCCAGGTACTGGTTGGTGCCATATAAAACTGACCAAAGGATAACGCCTCGGCTTTCAAGGTGTTAAAATCGGTTGAGTCGTCAAAAGTTGAAGTAGCGTTCTGATTTGTTGGCAAAATTCCAGTCGAAGAAGCAACTGGTTTGATAACAATAATTGGTACGGGTTTTAGATTAGCGGAAGAAATTAATTTTTGGGTAACCACTACTGCGGCTACCACTAAGCCAACAACAATTAAACCTACCAAAATATATAAGAGTTTATTTTGCTTGCGATCATCGCCGGAATACGGCGATGAATTTTGATTGCTCGGCAACTGGTCGAACATAGGTTATTTTAAATATTTTTGTTTATTGCTAATGTGCTCGGCGTAGGTTTTGGCAAAATAGGTTTTACCTGTAGTCAAATCGTTTAAAAAATAATTATATTGGTTGGCGGTGGGATAAATGGCTGCAGTAATGGCAGCTAAACCAGGGTTGCCAATCGGCGTCGGCGGTAAGCCGGTGTATTTATAACTATTATATGGTGTATCTGTTTCCAGGTCCGCGCCCGAGTGCGCCGCCACCGTATCATTTAAAAAATAACTGAGTGTGGCATCGGATTGCAACGCCTGCCCTCTGGCAATTCGTCGCCAAAACAAATCGGCAACTAATTTCATCTCTTCCGGATCGCGAACTTCCTTTTCCACAATCGAGGCCATTATAATTGTCTGCCAAAGTGTCTTACCTTGACTGGCCACTGCTTGGCGCATTTCTGGCGTAACCTTGCGCTCAAAATTATTTAACATTTTAAATAACACTTGCTCGGGCTGACTATTCTGATCAAAATTGTAGGTATCAGGAAATAGATAGCCTTCGAGACCAAAATACTCGGGCTTGTCGGCTAAAAAATTAAACTCTTTACTATAATTTCTAGGCCAAGGCGTCACGTTACTACTAATTGTGCGGTAATCAACCAAAGGCAGACCTACAACCTGATAAAAAGTCGAGCTAGCCACTACGTTGTCTGCATTAAGTGTCTTAGCTAAATCACGCAAACTCTCCCCTTCCCGAAGTATTACCTTTACTTGTTCGCGCTTAGCTTGACTGAACCTAGTTGCCAGTTCTAATAGACTTAAACCAGTTGGCAAAACATATTGTCCCGCCTGTAAACGTTGAGCTTCTCCGCTATAACGGACGGCTAATTTAAACAACCACGGCGAAGTAATGATTCCTTTTTCTTCAAGTAGTGCTCCGATCTGTTCAACCCCTGCCCCGCGCGGAATAGTAATTGTTTTCAACTCTTGCTTGGCTACGCTCGGACGATGATTTAATTGCCACCACAACAAACCTGCACTTAAAACACCAAAAAAAACAATGACACTAAAAATTATCAATCCTATTTTAACTACAATGCGCATAAAAACTAAAGATACTGCTCTTCGCCCAAATTTTTTAACTTATCCACTAATTGCTTCACGTCTTGAGCTTTTTCCTGCGGACAAATCAATAAGGTATCGGGCATATCAATTACAACCATGTCCTTTACTCCAACTAAAGTAATTAACTTATCGGTATAACTATAGACCAGGTTACCCTCACTATTAACCTCCACAACATTGCCTTTTAAAACATTATCCTTGGGCTCGCTGGCTAACACTTCTTTAACCGTGCGCCAATGACCGACATCTGCCCAGCCGAAGTCGGCCGGAATCACTAATAAATTACTGGCTTTTTCGATAATACCGTAGTCCATAGAAATGGGCTCAATTTTCTCAAATTCGGCAACAATAACTTCCGCTTGATTTGGTTTACCCCAGGCAGCAGTAATTACATCAAGATGCGCGGCCATTTCGGGAAGATGCTGACGGTAAAGTTCGTATAATCGATCAACCCTAAACATAAAACACCCAATATTCCAAAGATACTCCCATTGTTCAAAATATTGCTGAGCGGTTTCAAGGTCTGGTTTTTCTTTAAAGGCATCGATCTGAAAAATTTTGGTTTTTTCAATATCTGCCCATTCTTCACCCATCTTAATATAGCCATAGCCTGTTTCGGGATAGGTTGGCTTAATGCCAATTAAAACACCGCATTCTGGTGATTGCTGTAACACTTTTTCTGCCAAGCGCAATTTATTTAAATAATCAGCTTCATCTTTTATATAATGATCTGAATAAATATCAACAAATACTGCATTGGGGTCTTCGCTGTATACCCGACTCATCGCCAGGCCGATGGCTGCCGCCGTATCCCGTCGACACGGCTCAACAATATAATGATCGGCTGGCAATTCCGGAATCATTTGCTGGATTAATTCGGCTTGTGCTTGATTGGTGGCAATATAAATATCCGCGGGTTCAAAACCTCGACGAAGCCGGTCGTACGTCTTCTCCAATAATGTCTTTTCGCCCAAGATAGCGTTGGTTTGTTTGGGGGTGTTTTTACGTGATACCGGCCACAAGCGTGTACCCGAGCCACCCGCTAAGATAATTAATTTCATATCAATTATTATACCATAATTAAGGGTAAATAAAAATTATATTTTTAAAATCGATAACAACAAAATTATTGCAGCCAAAGCGAAACGATAATAGGCAAAAATATTTAATGAATGGTTCTGAACATAGCGCAGTAAAAAACGAATAGCTAAAAAACCGGCCAACAAGGCGCTTAAGAAGCCCACTCCAAGCACCAACCACTGATGACTAGATAGTTGTTCATGCCATAACGTCGGAATTTTTTTCAGACTTGCCCCGGCAATAATTGGTACACTTAATAAAAAAGCAAAACGGATGGCCTCTTCCCTCTTTAATTTTAGCCACATTCCTGCTATAGTAATAATACCGCTCCGAGAGGTGCCAGGCACCAAAGCCAAGGCTTGAGCAAAACCCAAGCCGAGCGACTCCGCAAAACTTAGCTCGGAAAAATTACGGCTTTGTTTGCCAATTCGTTCTGCCCACAATAATAACCCACCAACCAAGGCGAGCATAATGGCTACCAATATGGGCGAACGAAGAGCAGCTTCGATTTTATTTTCAAATAACGCCCCCAGTAAAGCAGCGGGAATTGTAGCAATAATTATTAACCACCCAACTCGTCCGCGGTTGGATTGTCCTGGGGTAAAGCTTGTTAGCCAATCCCGAGCTACTTGCCTCAGATCTGACCAAAATAGCCAAACTACCGCTACTAGAGTACCGAGGTGCAAAACTACATCAAAACTCATTTGATCGGCTAAGCCAATTGGCAACCATTGGTGTAACAATATTAAATGTCCCGAGCTTGAAACTGGCAAAAACTCAGTTAAACCCTGCACCACCCCCAAACAAATCGCATAAATAAATTCCATATGAATAATCTAGAATTATTAATCGTCCCCCTTGCCTCTGCCCTTATTGCTCAAGTGGCTAAATTTTTTATCCCCAGCAATCACAGCCAGCCGAGTCTAAAAAACATTGCTGCCTATTCTGGCATGCCCTCAGGCCACACCGCCATGATGACCAGTCTTGCCACGACAGCTGCCTTAACTCAAGGTGTTGCTTCGCCATATTTTGCCATCTCATTTATTTTGGCCGTCCTCATTATTCGAGATGCTATCGGCTTGCGCCGGTATCTTGGCCAGCACGCCCACATGCTGAATGTTATGGTTAAGGAATTAAAAAGCGATGACGTGCTAGAAAAACCGTACCCGCATGTTTTGGAAAAAATTGGTCACACCCCGATACAGGTTTTAGTAGGTGGTATTTTAGGTATTTGTCTTAGCCTATTGGCTCATTTTATTTTCTTTGCCTAATTAGCATACCACAATAATAATCACCTTGACTACCCAGTTACCATGCTGGGTCTTTTTATGGTATAATATTCAGACATCAACTTATGCACTGGTCAAATATTTTTATTCCAACCGAGGCAATCGCCGGCGTCGAACTTAGCGACACTGGATTACGTTTTGTTTTGCTAAAAAATAACCGTCAAGGCAAAACAAACTTAGCCACTCAAGCGTTTGAGCCGATTAGTGACACCGATTTAGTAGGCGACCAGATAATCAATCCCGAAAATCTTAAGACTAGCGTAGCTAATCTGGCGGAAAAGACTAAAAAATTTTCGCGATTAATTATTCTCTCCATACCCAACGATTTTGTCTACCAAAAACAGCTTGTATTACCTCAGATAATTGACGACACCCAGCTTGAAGAATCAATCAGTTTGACTGCCAACTTTCATCTACCACTACCACCACAAGAGCTCTATGTTTCTTGGCAACGCTATAATCTACCAACACAAACTTTGGCAATCATAGCTACTGCCCAACGTCAAAAAATTGATATTATCCGTAATATATTTAGCCAAGCAGGTTTTCATATCGTGGCGATTGAATATCATGGCTTAAGCCTGGCTCGATCTATTGTACTGCCGAGCGGCAGTAGCTGGTTAGGAATCTTTCGCGGACACAATACAACCAGTTTAAGCTTATTTAAGGGTGCTATTCCCTGGCTCAATCATGTCGTTTCTAAAGAAAATAATACCGATGCGCATATTGGAGAAGATCTAGGCCGATTGGCAAAGTTTGCCGAGAGTGAAAACGCACCCCTACATGATTATTTCTGCATCACAGAAGACAATACCCAAAAAACCAAACAAAATTTTACCACCATTAAGTTACTGCCAATCATCGAAGACCAAACTAAGTTAACCGAGAAATGGGCGGTGGCTTTTGGTGCGGCCATGAGAGGCATCTCCCCGAGACAACAAGACAATAATATTAGCCTTACCGAAATTAGCACTCAAATGGCTTATGCTCAAAAACTAGCCAGCTCACTCTGGACGTTTTATACTCGCGTTTCAACGTTACTCGCCTTTTTATTGGTATCAGTGTTCGCTTTAACCTGGCTTTTTTTAAGTCAGCTGGTTGAAGTGCAGCGACTAAATAGTATAACTTCTGTCAAAGGTGGCCTTGAACAGCTATCACCAAAGGATTTTAATGATAATGTTTCTTTTTTTAATCAGATTATGCGCTCGGGTACAAATTTCAGTCTACTGATTGGCGATTTACAGCCACTAATTTCCAAAGACATTATTATCAATCAAGGGCAATCAGACAAAGTAAACTCGGTTGTTACCCTTATTGGCACTGCCAACACCAGATCAGCATTAAATAATCTAATCGCCCAGATAAACCAATCTGTGGAATTTACGGTTCAAAACCAGCCTTTGGAAAATCTTGATAAAAAAACAGCAATTCCCTTCTCGTTAACGATTATTATCAAAAATCAGCAAAAATATTATGGTCTTAAATAACTTTTCACCACTACAACGACAAACTATCTTCAGTTTGGCCTGGCTGACTTTAGTTTTAATTATTACCTTGATAATTGTTTTTACCCTAAAAAACCAAATCACTTCCTTGGCCAAGGAATCGGTTGATAGCCGATTGAATAATGCGGCTGCTTTAGCGCAAATAGAAGACCAAGCCCGTTTGCGCCATCAATTCAGCCAAATTAAAGACATTTCCGCACCGTTATCCAAAGCTTTGCCCAGTCTCTCTGATCTTTCAGAAATTATCGACACGCTTGAAAGCCTGTGCGCTAAACAAAAAATGGCCGCAGCCATTAAAATCGAAACACCCACTTTAGCAAATCATCTCATTGGTAATAATCAAATATATCTCGTACCATACCGTTTAAATTTGGCCAATTTGACTGTGGATTCAATAAAAAATCTGATTACTGATACGGAAAAATTACCCTATTTTATTTCAACTGATACCTTTTCCCTTAATTCGTCAGGGGCTAATGGCTGGAACGATAACTCTAACGCAATTATAACAGGTCATTTTTATGCGCAACGTTAATTTAACATCAGTACGTAATTTTTTGCATTGGCATCGCTTGAAATACACCATAGTTTCAACCTTTATTTTACTTTGTTGGGTGCTTGTTTTTGGCCTATCGACTCGCTATCTCTGGTCTGCGCTTGATCGTGCCTTTACCACTAATGAGGCCGCTGCCAACGATCGTCCACGTCTACTCATTGCTGAATATCGGCAAATCGTAAGCAAGCTTCAATTACCTCAAGAACCAGAAATAGCAACCACTACGACCTCAACTTCTACGCCTACCGATATTTTGCCTAGTGCACTGGTAACCTCTACTACTGATTCTGTTATTGCAACAAGCTCAGCTATTGAAGCTGTATTATTGCCTATACAAAAAATATCAATTATTAATACCACGAATAAAACCGGTATTGCCTCCGGCCTAAAATCACAGCTTTCCACACTAGGCTTTATAAATATTTCTGTTGGCAATCAGCGTCCCACCCTTAACAAAAGTCAAATCAGCTATGCGGAGCCGATTAACCAAGTTGAGCTTGAAAAAATAATTACTACCATATCGAAGCGCTACGATATTAAACAAGTGGTTAATCCAGCTCTTCTACCAAACCAGGTAGTAATTTCAATCGGTAATCGCTAACTATTGTTGTTGCCAATTTATCGAGGTAATTGCACCGGAAACATCAATCATGGGCTCAGCGGTTATGATTCGTACATATTCGCGATACTGCCCTCGAGCAGTAATTTTTTTTGGGCTACTGCCAACATCTACGCTTACGTTGACGCAACCATTAAGTGGCGCACTGCATCCATTTTCAACTAAGGCTAATTGATAGGTTTGATTAAAATTTTTATCACGCGCAATGGCTAACAAGGCATCTTCTGCTCCGGCCTTGGCAAAGCTAAGTGCTAGCCCCGAATCTCGCTGATCTGCCGAGGTACTACGGTTTTGTTCCGCTAAAGATGCCATGACTGCGGCCATAAGCATAACCACCGACAATAGAATAATAATAATCGGCAATGAGGCTATTCCAGATTGATTAGTATATTGTTTCATATTGATATAGTTGGGTTCCTCGCCGTGGCCATAGTTATTGCGATTTTAACCAAAATTAACTAAGATAAGTTATGATAAAATCAGTCCTTAAGACAGCGAACCGAAAAGCCATACCCAAGATCGTCGGCATACCTGAATATTTCAGCAAAATCAGAACCCAAATAGCGACTCCATGCATACGGCGGATCACTTATCGAGTCCGACCAAAAATAGGTACTAACACTGTGGTCGTAAAACGACCCATCAATCATACGATCACCCACCGGCTTAGCATTAAATCCAGAGATGTTGGTGCCGTCCCAGACGGTAGAGGTTGCTTTGAGCTTGGTGCCGGCGACACTGATGCCACCCAACGTAGTAGAAAGCATAGCATATTCATCATCAGTTGGCAGATGCCAACCCGTAGGACAGGCTGTGCGGGCGGCAACATGGTTATAGAGTACTCCGTAGGCAGTATAATTAACTTGTGCTTTAGCTAATGTAACATCTTCGCCCTGATAACCTTGAACATAGTAATAAGGATTAGTGGTGTCACCAGTGGCACTCGGTACTACGCTAGGAAGATAAGCCATGTTGTCAGCAGTCCAACACTGAGTACCAATGAGCACCGTGGGGTAGCTGTTACCGTCACGCGCATCGACTATTGTTTGGCCACAGGTGAAAAATTGCTCAGCGGGCAGTAAAAAGGTAGATTCAAGTGTTTGATCATATAATCCCAAGGTGGTAGAAGCAGCTGAATCCGCACTAAGATTAACTGAAAGTGAAACTAATTTTTTATCAAATTTAGTGTTCGTGTTTTCTAACCGAAAAAACAGCGGCTGATTCATTAAAATTTTACTCGAATGCACCGCGAGGCTTGAAGAATTACAGGCGCTAACTTCTTGTCGCCGCAAAACGTTATCAGTCACACAATAAGAAATATCTACTCCTTGACTACTAAACACCAAAGTTGATGAAGTTGCGTCTGCAGCTCCTGGAGTGGCAATGGATGAAGCTTTAGCCAAATCGTAGCTAATGCTACCCATAGCCATTGTTAAATCATTGGTTATGTCCGAACGAATTTGCAAGCGAACCTGGCTCTGCCTAATTGATATTAAAATGGTAGAAACGATGCCAACTGCAATTAACAAAACCGCACTATAGATGAGTAATTCAATCAAAGTAAAACCGAAATTTTTATTATTTATTTTCATAATGGACCGGAAACTAATTGATTACCATCAAGGGCGATTTGATAAAACCACTTTTTAGCATCTAAATTGTAATACCAGCCGATTGAAGTCATGCTACGATTGGAGAATTGCGGTAAATCAGAATTGCTCATGATTTGCAAACGAGTAGATGGTAATGTGACTGGTAAATTTTCACCCTCATCTTGTTTAGTAATTTGACTTTGACGCCACAAGGAATCACCGCGATAAACCAATTCGAAAGCAGCGTTCTTAAGACGAGAAGTGAAGACGGCTTGCCACTGACTTGATTTACCATCAAGTCCAACTGCTCCCGCTGAATGAATATAAAGCGGTTTGGCATCGGCTGACCAGCGCCTAGCATCTGCTAACATTTGATTCATTACTTCCTCAAGAGTAAAGATGGCTAAGGGATATTGACGGCGTTCCTCTGCGTTTTTCGGTGATAAGGGAGTAAGATAATTACTCGGTTGAAGTGTCCGCCCAGTTACTGCGCTCGCTGACTTGATTTCAGCTAAATCAACTAAGCTTTCAGTAACAACTACGCCTTTTTCTCGCTCAATCACCCGCCATCGCACCAATGACATTATTAAAAGCATGACGACTAATCCCGCAATAATATAAATAAACTTTTTATTTTTGGTCGAATTCCAATTTTGCATATTTATGGGCTATAACTAAATTGCACACTATCAACTCGAGGTGTATACACACCCCTAACTGAGCAATCATCAGAACAAAGTTCGATACGATATCTAAAATATCGCTTGTCAACCAAGGTGGTGGCGCAGCCTAATTCATAGCTAACATTTGGCAGGTGTGCATCATACCAATCACCAGCACTGCACGTCGACCCGCCAATAAACGACCAACTGCCAACCGAACAGGTTGGAAAATTAGTGGCGCCATTTGCACATTGCGAGGCTGCAACCTGAAATCTAACCGTGCCTTGATCCTGACTTGGTCCACCCAATATTCCTTGCCAGCTAATCGCATTATACGCCGGTCCATCATCATCACTTGATAAATCAATCACCGAAGAATATAGTTCACCTTCAACAGCAACTTGTGTTGAAGAGCTTTTTGTGTAAAAAGTTGAGGTCGCACTAATACTTTCGTTACCCGCCTGATCAATCGACCGAACACGAAAAAAATATTTGGTAGCCACGTCTAAGCTGGTTATTCCCACGGTATGATTCGTAACCAAGTTAGAATCAAGCGTCGTACAATCATTGTTTGTCGCACAATTATTAACAAAGCTACCTGTTTTATTATATTGGACTTGACTGGTCGAAAGATCACCCAAAGTTTGCCAATCAATTGTTGCTGAATTAGATGTGGTGGATGAAGCAATGCTGGTTATATTTGGAGCAGTGGTGTCGATTTGAAAATCAGTTGCTGATTCGGCATTTCCTCCGAATGAAACCCAGTTGCCGAAAAACGTATAACTATTTTTAACATTTTTAACCCTGACCTGCCAATGATAACTATCATCTACAAAAGTGGTGGAGGTGGCACAAGCAGTTGCTAACGAGTTACAATCAATCGGACCAGGACTCATTCGTCCAGCTGTTGTCTCAATTACTCCAGCGCACGTGCTAGTGCCACAACTGAATGCAGTACCTAGTGGTTTAACCTCGAACTGTGAATATAATAAGCCTTCACTACTGGAAGCTTGCATAATTGTGGCAAAATAAACAGCAGAACTGCTTATACTAGCGCCTACACCCATTGTTAAGGTTAATCCCGAATTGCGATACTGATTGGATCCTGCTGGATCGAATGGTGTGTTCGAATACATAATAATATTTTTTTGATTCGAATCATAACCATTGCTAGTTATATACATTGGGCCAGTTGTCGCTAATAAAGGCACGCCATGCATCAAGGAGCCATTTAACCAAGTCATAAGCAAAGAAGAGGTAACATTATTGGAATAAGTTACGGAGTTTGTTGCAGAAAAAAATCCTGGGCACGAACCAGATTGGCAAAAATGATTTCCATTAATAGTAAGCCAATCAGCAGGCGAACTAGTGGCCTTTAAATTGGTAATTCGCGGTAAAATTCTAAACGCATTAGCACCATAATTATCTGTATTGGGCCATCCGCTATTGCTTTGCTGTAGCGCTATGTCACCCGTATAGGCGCTATCACTTATCGAGGTAGGCACTTGGACGGATACAGCAGTATTTGACCAATTAGTGGTCGTAGCCGATCCGGTCGGACTGGAACACGTGATAGCATCACAACCCAATATTCGCACCCAACCACCAGCACTTGACGTACCAAAACGGGTGCCATTAATAGTGATAATGCCATCCGTATCACCACCGTCATATTCCCGCGCTGCATCCGCCACTAACGTCGGTGCGGTGATTGAAATAATATTTGGCAAAATATAAAAATTCAGCTCGTTACTTTCTTGTCCGTTTGCCGTTACAACCAATGAATCAGCACCGCCGAAATTGTCAGCCCAATCACTATCAGCATTGCCCGTAATTGTTGTATCAGTTCGAATGGTAATAGAGGTATCCGACCAGCTTGCCACGTTAGTATCTGCCGAACCGTCATCAACAATTTGCGTGGTTGAAGTTGGGCCCACAATTTCAACTTTAAAGCTAGCACTGTCGCGGTTGCCTAATCCAGGGTCACTGCCAAAGCCAGTGCCAGAAATGACAATAGTTTGCCTCGCCGACGCGCCTGGTCCAATACGCGCGCCACAATCAGTGCAGGCAGGGGCGTAGTTTAAACCTACTTCTGCAGAATTCACATAATTAGAAATGGTTGGTCCTGACGTTTCCACCCAGCGAATACTCATCAAAGCAAAATCCCAATCACGAGTGGAGGTGGCCACTGCGGTTGAGCCAGAGGTGCGCAAGCGCATATTACCGACGTTACTTACCGTATCAATAAAATCATCGGGGTTAGTTTGATACATTCCCTCGGTGTACGTGTAGGTAGTTAAGGCGTTAGTTGTGCCCACACCAATCCAACCGCCTGTCGCTCCAGTGAGGCCGGAAAAATCTTGCAGACCGAGTTGCGCAGTGACTGTAGTAGTGTTGGTACGGAAACGAGCGGCATAGCCAATGCCCGTAACCTGGGCATTGGCTGGTGGCGTTATAGGAAATGAAAGGTTTGAAGCGGCGGAATGATTAGTACCCCAGGTACCAGCCCAGTCCGAGGGATATGGCGTGGTGGCACAAGGTGAAGTATTATTTTTACAGGTTGACTGGCGCCAGTCATCTAGACTACTTGAGGTGGTAGTAGCAAATAAAGTGGCCGTGCTGGTCGAGACAGAACCTGCTACTGCTTGGCCAAATGAGGTTTCAAATTGAGCCGTGTCGAGATTAACCGAACCAAGGGTAAGTGAAATGGTGTTGGTTTGAAAAGTTTGTACGCCAGTTGCCGTTGAGTAGATTCTAATGCGTACTTCCCCGCCAGACATATAATTTACAATGGTACTGGTTGATTTAGCAAAATAATTCGTCTGGTCGGTCGTAGCACCACTAGCCGTAATTGCAGTTGTGTTTAAATTTTCCCACGTACTAGCGGCATAGTTATAAATTGCTACATTGTAGGTTAAGGTTGTGGCGGAAACATACGCCCCAATATAATTTACCAAAAATGTGTTCGCGCCAACATATGACCGCACGTCCTTAAATGAGTAGTAAAAACTCATCGCATTGCCAGCAGTATTAGCGACGCTGTGGCGCACTGTACCATTTTGATTGGCGAACGTGTCTGAATAAAATCCAGTATGTGCTCCGGTAAACGGGGCGATATTAGTTACCCCCGCAGCATAATAGACGGGATCAATCGCTGTCTCAACCTGGATGCGGTCTACATTAAATTGCACAGCTTGAGTGGTGGTGGCATAAATTCTAATTTTCAAGCCGGAGCCGCCGGTAACAAAATTATTAAGTGGCGTATTTACCGGGGTGCCTGAAGCAGTGCCAGTGTAAAAATAACCATTAAACAATTCAAACGTACGCGAGGTGTCAGCTGTTTCTGCAAAGGCAGTTGCCTTGGGGTTGTTTAATGTCCGCCACCCGCCGCCAGTACATTGACCATCAACCGGATTATCCACACCAGTTGAACTTGACCAGTCACAGACTTGAATATAAAAATTACGCGCCGTGGTGACATTGGCAGTTTCAGTGGTGACAATTATTTTATTGGCATTATTTAAGGCGACCGTGCCAAAATTAACCCCAAAGTTTAATCCGGTGTTAGAAGAAGTTACCGACCAATAGACATTGTCAGACGCTAGTGCCCCCCGATATGAACCAACATTAGTAGCTGATAGCGCTACTGGCGTACCCGTAACCACCCAGCCAGAGGTGGGGGTAAATTGAGGTAACTTAGTAATAGTTTTTTGACCATTTTCCACCCAGCGAATACTCATCAAAGCAAAATCCCAATCACGAGTGGAGGTGGCCACTGCGGTTGAGCCAGAGGTGCGCAAGCGCATATTACCGACGTTACTTACCGTATCAATAAAATCATCGGGGTTAGTTTGATACATTCCCTCGGTGTACGTGTAGGTAGTTAAGGCGTTAGTTGTGCCCACACCAATCCAACCGCCTGTCGCTCCAGTGAGGCCGGAAAAATCTTGCAGACCGAGTTGCGCAGTGACTGTAGTAGTGTTGGTACGGAAACGAGCGGCATAGCCAATGCCCGTAACCTGGGCATTGGCTGGTGGCGTTATAGGAAATGAAAGGTTTGAAGCGGCGGAATGATTAGTACCCCAGGTACCAGCCCAGTCCGAGGGATATGGCGTGGTGGCACAAGGTGAAGTATTATTTTTACAGGTTGACTGGCGCCAGTCATCTAGACTACTTGAGGTGGTAGTAGCAAATAAAGTGGCCGTGCTGGTCGAGACAGAACCTGCTACTGCTTGGCCAAATGAGGTTTCAAATTGAGCCGTGTCGAGATTAACCGAACCAAGGGTAAGTGAAATGGTGTTGGTTTGAAAAGTTTGTACGCCAGTTGCCGTTGAGTAGATTCTAATGCGTACTTCCCCGCCAGACATATAATTTACAATGGTACTGGTTGATTTAGCAAAATAATTCGTCTGGTCGGTCGTAGCACCACTAGCCGTAATTGCAGTTGTGTTTAAATTTTCCCACGTACTAGCGGCATAGTTATAAATTGCTACATTGTAGGTTAAGGTTGTGGCGGAAACATACGCCCCAATATAATTTACCAAAAATGTGTTCGCGCCAACATATGACCGCACGTCCTTAAATGAGTAGTAAAAACTCATCGCATTGCCAGCAGTATTAGCGACGCTGTGGCGCACTGTACCATTTTGATTGGCGAACGTGTCTGAATAAAATCCAGTATGTGCTCCGGTAAACGGGGCGATATTAGTTACCCCCGCAGCATAATAGACGGGATCAATCGCTGTCTCAACCTGGATGCGGTCTACATTAAATTGCACAGCTTGAGTGGTGGTGGCATAAATTCTAATTTTCAAGCCGGAGCCGCCGGTAACAAAATTATTAAGTGGCGTATTTACCGGGGTGCCTGAAGCAGTGCCAGTGTAAAAATAACCATTAAACAATTCAAACGTACGCGAGGTGTCAGCTGTTTCTGCAAAGGCAGTTGCCTTGGGGTTGTTTAATGTCCGCCACCCGCCGCCAGTACATTGACCATCAACCGGATTATCCACACCAGTTGAACTTGACCAGTCACAGACTTGAATATAAAAATTACGCGCCGTGGTGACATTGGCAGTTTCAGTGGTGACAATTATTTTATTGGCATTATTTAAGGCGACCGTGCCAAAATTAACCCCAAAGTTTAATCCGGTGTTAGAAGAAGTTACCGACCAATAGACATTGTCAGACGCTAGTGCCCCCCGATATGAACCAACATTAGTAGCTGATAGCGCTACTGGCGTACCCGTAACCACCCAGCCAGAGGTGGGGGTAAATTGAGGTAAGACGGCTTTAACCCTTTGTGGCACCACTTGTTCAACTATTTTTTTAGCAACATTTATAACGGAGTCATCAACCACGTTTAATGGCTTAATCAAAGTCAATAGCTTTTCTAACGGCCAACCAGTTAGTAAAATCGATATTACTAACCCAATTGCTATTATTTTATGATATTTATTTCTAATACTTCGCCACATAATTATATGCTTTTTCACCAATATTTTTCATTACATTTTTCGTTTCCAGCTGAGTCATGTTTTGTGTTACTACCGTTAAAATATATGGTCGATTCGGAAAATAGACTATACCGGAATCTGAATAGGTGTTGATATCATTTACCACGCCGATTTTATGGCTGAATGGTGTGCCTTCCGGCAATCCATTGGCTAAAAAATCAGTGGCAGCGGAATGCAACATAATATCAATCAACTTTTCAGATGATTCTGGATTTAAGTAGGTAGAATAAAATAATGAGCGCCAAAATACTGAAAACTTTTTGGCGCCAACTTGTTGATTGACATTAAAAATATCATCAAGGCCAAGATGTAACAGCACCTCACCAATGTCGCTCAGCGCTAGATTGCGCATAAAAATTGCCCGCGCCGTATTATCTGAATTAACCAACATTTCTTCAAGCAAATCTTCTATGGAAATTTTGGTATTAGCTGATTGTTTATACAAATTTCCAAACCGAGGATCTTTGTCTTCTGGCAATAACACCAGTTCATTTTCTATGCTCCATTGACCTCGTTCAATCTTTTTCATCACCGCCATGGCAATCGGAATTTTCATCAAACTAGCCGGATAAAATTCTGCATCTTTATTAACTGCAATATTTGCTCCGGTATTTAAAAATTCAAAATAAATTGAAATGCGTTTATCCTTGCCCATCTCGTTAAATTGATCACGCAATGGCTGTACATTCACAATGAGATCTTTTTGTTTGATATAATTTCGTACCTGGCTAAGCATGGTATAATCCGCCACGCGGCCATGTGCTTGTTCTTCTTTTGATCCATACAACAATAATCCGATATTACCAAATAAAGACAAAATTAAAATCACCGATATAACTTTGATATTGGCTACGAGCGTTATTTTTTTGGTTGCAAGTTTTATCATTATTAATTATTTATTTATTAACATCAGACTACTTGATGCTTCTAATGAGTTGGTTGTGTCGAAAGTTGAAACCGGACAGGTAGAGGTTGCGGAGCTCGTTGCCGTCCACGAAGTTTGCTCGCAAACTTTATTGCGCCACCGAGTAAGATATTTAACCACCCGCTGACTGCCATTAAGCCAAGCGACTTCAATAGTGACTTTTTCAGTCGAGGGGTCAAGGTGTTGCTCCGCACCACACGGCGGCACTCCAGATTGGACTACTATTTGCTTGTTGGTTGCATCATCCCTGCAGACATCTTCAACAATTATTGAACCAGCGTATTCAATATTATTTATCGTTGTGGTGGCTGTGCCCATTGCCAGTTGCCAAACACCGTCGATTTCATCTAAGTGCAGCGGGCTGGAGCTGCCTTTGGTTACTGAAGAAATATTTTGCCAACGACTATACGCTACGGCAGAAAGCCCGTCTGAGAACTTATTCGCTAACCAGCGAGCAGTTGATGCCTCAGTCATTGTTTTACCCGATTGCAAGCCACTGTATGTCATGGTACCAATCATGCCACTCACCGCGGCGGCAATGCCGACAACTAAAAGAACTTCCAATAAAAGTTGACCGCTAGGTCGCGACAATAATATGTGATACGGTGGTTTCATAATATTTCGATAACCCCAGAAGTGGCAACTGTAACCTGACGTGACGTACCGGCAGCGACAAAAATGACATTAGTGGCAGTAGTGGTACCGCCATAGGCGGTAAAATTAATTTCTTTTTCTGTACCACTTAATGGATTACTAAAGCTAATCTGGATGGGTAAATAGACTTGATTAACGATCGTCGTGCTCGGATGAGCAAAATCGCCCGGTGAATAAAATAATTGATAATAAGACTGCCCTGAGTCTGGTTGCACCGCACGAATGCCCCAATTTACTCCATACGCACCGGCTATTGCCTTGTTGTGTGCAATCGTTATCTCAGACTTTAATTCTTGTGCTACATCATCTACTGCCCCAGATGCAGTGTAGGATAAAAAGAGTTGACGTCCTGCCACGGCCAAAATCATCAGCACCGCCATAACCAATAATAATTCCAAAAGAGAAAAGCCAGTGGGTTTACCTGTAAAATTACTAATCATACCGTTACACAAAATTACCTACCAACTGATAAATCGGTAGTAGTACGGCCAAAGCAATACCGCCCACCACCACACCCATAATAAGCAACATAGCTGGCTCAAGCATGGTGGCTAGGTCCTTTAAGCCACCATCAACCTCTTCTTCATAAAAATCGGCAAAGGTTTTTAACACCTGATCCAACGTACCGGTTTTTTCGCCGACCGCTACCATGCTTGTTAAAAACAGTGGGAATAAATCTGGCCGCAGCTTCCAGCTTTCGGCAATGGATCTGCCCGACCGGACAAAATTATTGGCTCGCTCTAACGCCTGCTCGTAGACATGATTGTCAGCCACTTTTTTGGTTAAATCAAGGGCATCACTAATTCCTGTCGCGCTGGTTAATAAACCGCTTAAGGTTCTGGTTATTCGTACTAAGATAATTTTTTGTACTAAACGTCGAGTTGGCGCAAAACCAAACAAGACTCGAGCAAACAAATGCTTGCCCTGAGGCGTAAACTTTAACCACCACCACAGCATCAAGGCACAAGCGCCTATTAGCACATCGATAAAAAAATTGCCACTGACAAAATCACTAATCGCCATCAATACCTTGGTCATCCAAGGTAAATTCGCATGCATTTGCACAAACGTCTTGGATAAGCGAGGCAAAACAAAAATTACTAACAAAAGCACGATGCCGAATGATGCCCAAAGTAAAATAACCGGATACGCTAAGGCGGATTTTATTTTTTTGCGTAGGCTATATTCTTTTTGCAACTGGCGGGCTAATTCATCTAACACTTTGTCTAACTGGCTGGAATTTTCGCCCGACTTAATCAAGCCGACAAATACTGGGTTAAAATATTGGGGAAATGCCTCCAAGGCTTCGGAAAAATTTAATCCATTCTGTAATGATTGCTTGATGCGATGTAAAACCTTTTTAGTTACCTGTTTGGTGGCATCGTTCAGCATAATATCAATCGACTCAAACAGACTTAATCCGGCACGCAGGGCCACGGCTAAATTTCTGGCTAAAATAATCTTGTCCAAATCGTTAAATCGTTCCCAAGAACGTCCAACCAAGGCAGCTACCTGCCCTGGGGGCAAAACTTGTTCAATTTTAACCGGTACTAAATTTTTTCGTTCCAGTTGAACTGCTACCTCGCTGCGATTGGCAGCCACTACTTCGCCCCTTTGGGTGCGACCGGCCTTGGAAATTGCTTCAAAATAATAATTTGGCATAATTATTCTCGCACTACGCGAATTACTTCCTCCAGAGTGGTGATACCCTGGGTTACTTTAGCCATACCGTCTACTAACATCGAAACCATGCCCTCGTCCATCGCAATCTTGTGAATCTGAGCTAGCGTAGAACCAGAATTAATTGCCTGACGAACTGCCTCACTGGCTTTAAATACCTCAAAAATTCCAATTTGCCCACTAAAACCACTTTTCCCACAAACACGACACCCCTTGCCTCGAAATAGATCTTTTGGTAATTCGATTTCAACATTACCACTTACTGTTTTACCCAATTGCCGCTTGATTTGGGCTTTGAGCTGTGGAGTGGATTTGTAGGACTCGATGCAGTTCATGCAAATCTTACGCACTAGACGTTGAGCAATTACTAAATTCAAAGTGGAGGCCAGTAAAAACGGTTGTGCCCCCATGTCGATTAAACGCGGAATGGCGGCGGCGGCATCGTTAGTATGTAGCGAGGACAAGACCAAGTGGCCGGTCAATGCTGAGTGAATAGCAATGTCAGCTGTTTCGTTATCGCGCACCTCACCAATCATGATAATATCAGGGTTTTGTCGCAATAAACTACGCAAGCCCGAAGCAAAAGTAATTCCCGCCTTGGTGTTTACTTGCGTTTGATTGATGCCGCCCATTTCGTATTCAATCGGATCCTCAATCGTTGTTATATTAACATTGGGCGTATTAAGCATGTGCAAAATCGAATATAGCGTTGTAGTTTTACCATGCCCGGTCGGACCGGTGATCAATATCATACCGTGAGGCTGACTGATTTCAATGGTAATTTGAGCAATCATAGCTTCGCTCAAGCCAAGCTCTGAAAGCGACAACGGTTTACTAGAAGATTTTAGCAAACGCATTTCAACTTTTTCGCCATGGAGTACCGGCATTACATTAACACGCACATCCATCTTCTGTCCGGCTTCATATTCAAAACGGAAACGACCATCTTGTGGCATGCGATGTTCATCAATCTGCATACCAGATAAAATTTTTACCCGAGCCGCAACCAGCGGTCCAAGCATTTTAGGCAAGCTTACCACCTCTTGCATCACACCATCGATTCTACACCTAATTAAAAACTTTTTAGCTAACGGCTCAAAATGAATATCCGAGGCGTTATTTAACGCAGCATTTTCTAAAATACTATCCAAAATCGTAATCACCGGCACCGCCTCTGCGGTTTTAGATAAATCATTGGCCGTGTCCAGATCAACGCTTTGCTTTATACTCTCATCAATAATCTGATTAAATGTTGCCCCAGACTGATGACGATATTGGCGCAAGGCGAATGACAAGCTTGGTCGAGAAGTAAGATATGGTTCGATAAAATTACCCAGCTTTGCCCTAACAAAATCAAGTGTTTCAAAATCAAACGGATCAATCATGGCCAGTTTGCCTACAGAACGTGACTGATCATATTCGAACAGCGCCGCCAAATTGCCTTTGGCAAAATTTTCTGGCAGCAACGTAAGTACTTCCAGCGGAATGTCAATTTGGCGTAAATTTATCAAAGGTACGCCAAAATAAGCTTCGAGCAACTCAGCCAAATAATCCTCTGTCACCTGCCCCTTGGCTATCAAAATATTTTCAATCGACTGAGAACCGCGTTCCGCCTCCACTGAAGCCGCAGTAAAAGACTTATCGTCTATAATGCCGGATTCGAGCAATATTTTTTTTAATTGTTCTTCCTTAATGTGCATGAAAATAAAAAATTACACCTTGATTGGTGTAATAATTATACCACAAAACAGGCAGGTGAAACAACTATATTTTTAAGCCGTTAAGTCCAAATAACCCAAGCAGCCAGTGCCCAATTATCATCAAAACTGGAGCCAAAATTATAAAGGCGGTACCCAAACTTATGCGCCTGCTTTCTTCGGTTGCGTGGCTCAATTGCTTGATAATAGCTAAAATTGCCGCCAACAATAAGCCACCAGAAAGTAAAAACACCAATCGCGGCCAGCCAAGCCAAAACCAAGCAAATAACATGAGGCAGATTTCCCCTTGGTCAAACAGCGTGTTTTGCCGTTTTTGTAGTTCCCGCAATAATATGTAAAACAAAATACCTAAAATTGCAGCAATTACTAAGCTCTGCCAATAATGATAAAACCCATAAAAAATAAAATAGCCGCCCTTAACGTGATGCAACCCATCGAACCATTGCCAAATTCCGGTTAACTTTACTGAAACCGGTAAGGTAATTTCTGTTAGCACGGCCGCGGTCTGCTGCCACGTCCGATATTGTGACCAAGTAAGGCTCAACGCATAAATGAGTTGATACCCAAGCCAAAAATAAAGCAAATATTGAATTCTCCTCCGTAATTGCTGTTTTTTTGCAAACCACAAAAACAAGGCCAACAAGTAGCAAGCTACCAGTAAGACAAGATTACTCCAGCTGAGCAAATTTGGAATAAATATTTGAGACATATCGATTTATCAAAAAAAACAACCCCGAAGTATATCGGGGTTGTTTTTAAAGAATCATTAAAAAGTTGTTCCACCGCCTATTAAACGCAAACTGGTACCGACTTCGTAGTAATTTACGTTATCACCACCATCTTTTGCTGATTTATCATCACTACCACCAGCTTTATAAGTGTCACTTTCCAACACCGCATCAATTTCATAGACATAAGAAGGGTGGGTGGAGTCACCAACCGATTGACAAGCATAACGATAAACATAATCAGAAGAAGCTGGCGAATTAGGTGTTGCTACGGTATTAGTAGGATCAAGCGGTAAATTAGAAATTGGTGAACCGCCAGTAATTTGGGTTAAATTAACTGGTAACCAACCGGTACCATCAATCACAGTCGAAGTAGCTGTGGTGGTTGCGTTGTAGCACCAATCAGAAGCACTAAAAGAACTACCAGATACTGCATCGGCTCCTTTCGCAGGCGCGGCACCTGCACAAACCATCTGACCGCCAGTGTAACTATAGCCAATTTGAGCCTGAGCATTACTACCAGTTAAGCAGAGATTTGCTACGGCTGTATTTAACGATGGGCTGGCAACTGCGGTAATATACAGACCGAGCGCCGTTTTTAGACTGGACATGTCCGAAATGCGCTGAGCATCACGAGACTTTTTAAGGGTTTCTGCTGGGTTCAAGACCAACACCAACACTACCGACAAAATAGCGATAATGGCAATGACGATCAGCAACTCAAGCAGGGTAAACCCTTTTTTGATGTTTGCTTGTTGCATATGCATCTTAAAAATTATAGTTAGTTAATTACTTTAATATTTGCTCTATCAAATCCATCACGTCTTTAATGGTTAAATTTGATTTTACTAAAAACTCACTCGCACCTAGTTCTTTGGCCCTGGCAATATCTTCCTCTTGACCCAAATTAGACAAGACTACTACTGGTATTTTAGCAGTTTTTTTGTCAGACTTCAATGCGGCCAAGACCTCAAAGCCAGTCATTTTGGGCATAATCAAATCTAATAAAACCACATCTGGCAATTCTTGCTTAATCAACGCCAAGCCAGCCTCACCATCTTCAGCTGAAACCACTGCATAACCCTGCCTTGGCAGTTTTGTTTCATAGACTTTACGTAAAAATCGATCGTCTTCTATTACTGCTATTTTTTTTACTGCATTCATTGTCCGAAAAATGACTAAATTAATCCTTTGTTTTCTTTAATTATTATACCACGTTTTACTGGCAAGGTAAAATAAAAGGTTGTACCTTGATTTTCAATTGATTCAAACCAAATTTTGCCACCAGAAAGCTCAACGATTGATTTGGCCACACATAATCCCATGCCAGTGCCTTCAGTTTCTTTAGCCACGGCATTGGTGGCACGATAGAATTTGCGAAAAATTTTAACCTGGTCGGCCTGAGGAATACCAATACCTGAGTCAGCCACGCTAACCAACACCTGATCATTCTCAATTTTAGCCCTGACCGTTACCTTGCCATTAGCTGGCGTATATTTAATCGCATTAGTAATTAAATTACTAATCACTTCACGAATTAGACCAGGATCTAGTTCAATAATTGGCAATTTCTCAATTTTAGCCACCATCTTGACCTCATATTTTTCTGCCATGGCTTTATCCTCAATGATAATGGTTTTTATTATTTCAGGTAAATTAGATGGCTTGGGATCTAATTTAACTTTACCCGCCTCGATGCGAGAAACGTTTAACAGCCGATTAACCAAATCAATTAAACGTTCGTTGGATTCGGTTAAAAGGGTTAACGCCTCTTTCTGGTCTGGATTAAGTCTACCCATATCACCATCAAGTAACATCTCCAAATACCATTTAATACTGGTTAACGGGGTGCGCAATTGATGTGAGGCGACTGAGACAAACTCATTTTTCTGCCGATCAATTTCCCGCTCCTTGGTCGCATCACGAAAAACCATAATACAACCGGCAATCTCGCCATGGGCATCTAAAATAGGGGCGGCACTATCAGCAATTGGAATGCGACGACCGTCACAATGAATCAATGCGGCCTGATTTGAGAGATACCGAATTTGACGATCATGCAAAACTTCTCTAATGATTTCAACTCGCTGTCCAGTGGTATCATCCAATAGTATAAAAAATTTCTCAAACGGCTTGCCAATAATTTCCTGACCGACAAAGCCGGATATTTGTTCGGCGGCATGGTTAAATATAAGTATCTTGCCACTTTCATCGACCACCAAAACGCCATCGCCAATGCTTGAAATAATTAAGGCAAATTTATCCTTTTCCAGTTGAGTCTTGTCCTTTTCTTCGGCAATATCTGACAAAATATTAAGCGCGGCGGCTTTTTGATTGGCTAATTCTTGTTGTTTTAAACGTAAGTCTTTGGTCTGTGTTTCAACTTGTTGATTGGTTTCCTCAATGGTGTGCCCCAGACGTTCTGCTACCCGATTAAAAGCCAAGCCAACATCTTCAAGTTCATCTCCACTTAAAATTTTGGCACGATCGGCAAGGTGATTTTGAGACAAACTATCGGCTACCCGGCGCAGTTCGCCTACCGGCTTTAATAATCGGCTAGCGGCAACATACACCAAAAATGCTTCGAATAAAGCCGCAATTAAAATTAAAGCCAAGATATCTAATAAGACCAATACATTACTATGGCCATATGCCCCCTCTTTTATTTCCATTAACAAGGAAAAGGGTGTGTTATTTACATGACTCACCACTAGGGTTTCCTTGTCACCGTCGGCCTGATCAAAAATATTATATAATTTTGTACCACCTCGTGATTTAATCTCAGAAAAAACAATATTATATTGCAAAGAAGGTAATGGTAAATCACCAAACCGGTGCTCAGCCGTTAAGCGGTTAAGCTCGTCTTGGGATAACGGACCAATTGATTTTAATTGGAATTCAGGCCGAGCGCTTTCTACTACCACTCCATTTTCATCCACAAATAAAAAATCGTTCTGATCAAATGTGTTACTTATAATGGCAAACTGACGATGAAATTGCTTGCTATCTACAGCTAAAATTATTGCACCAACTAACGCATCGCTGTTTTTTATCGGCGCTACAAAATAATAGACCACTTCAGTCTTACCTGTTGGCAAAGACGCTATAATTGTTGGCGTCTGGGGGATTATTTTTAATTGCGGCACAATATTTATTTCATCCTCAAGACTAGATTTGCTTCGGTATCGAACCTGACCGATAACGTCAATAATTGCCAAATTTACCGCTTGAGCTTGAAAGGTTAACAAAGCGGTTGTTTTCTCTATGGTATCAATTCTACTTGGCGACCAATCTGAAGAAAAAGCAATAATTTCCGAATTTTGAGACAGACTAAAAACATCGGTTTTATACCCATTAAAGACGTCCGATAAATTATCAGATGCAATTTTTGTTTGATTAACTAAGGCTTGACTATTTTGTTTAGCAAAAAAATCTTTTAAATATACACCAACAATAATAGCCAAGATTAAACCACACCCTAAAATTATGGCAAAGCTTGACCAAAATATTTTGCGGTTTAAATTCAATTTACTGGTCACTTCTTATTAATTAATTTTAATTTTTGCCGTAATTGTTCTATTTCTTTTTTTAACTCGATCATTTTTAATTCCCTGCCCACCATTAACCGATTAAATTTTTCCAACTCGCTATTCGCTTCGATTAAATCGGTAACATCTTTAACCGTCAATAAAAATTTGTCTACTTCACCAACCTCGTCAACAATTGGCACCCCACCAAAAATTCGATCGGTTGCTTTGTTGCCATACACTGATTTGTAATGCACAACACCGGTACGGAACGGCTGTTTCGATTTCATGGAAGATAAAATCATATCAACCACGCCAATTTCTTGATATGGCTTGTGTTCTAAAATATTCAAACCAATCAGCTTATCTTTCGGTCCGCCCGAAATGCCAACCATCTCTTCATTCACATATTCGACCACACCGAACGCATCGGTTAAAAAGATGCCAATGGGTGAATAGTCCAAAATTTTCTGATTTGTTTCTGCCAAGCGCTGCATTTTTTGCCGATTATCCACCCGTTCTGCCACATCATGAAACTCCATTATTACCCCAATCGGTTTTTTATCAACACCACGCAAAAAAGCCGTGCGAACTTCACACGGTGCAGTACCCCCGGTTTTAATTTTTATATTTAAATCTGCCCGCCAATAGCGTCGATGATTGATTTTTGGCCGCTTTTCTTTGATCAACTCTTCCGCAATGGCTTTGCTGATTTTTATGGTATCTGCCTCGCTGAGTAAAAAACCGATTTTTTGCCCAATCACCTCGTCTGGTTCATAAGCAGTTAATCGCCTGATTGAAGGCGTGACAAAGGTAACTTTGCCCCATAAATCAGTGGTGGCAAGCACATCAATAGCGTTATCCGTCAGCAACCGATAGCGGCGATCAGTTTCGCATAAAGCCGCTAACGTGACTGGTTGATTAGATCGTTTTTCCTCCTTGATCATACCTTATATTATACTACATTTGGCATAGATTGCACCAGTGGGTACCGCGCCCACCGATTTTCGTTTTACTAATCGGCTGCCCACAAATCTTACATGGCAACTTGGCTCGGCCGTATACCCTCAGAAACGGTAAAAAATTGCCTTTTTTTCCACTAGCATCCCGATAATCACTAAACGAGGTGCCGCGATATTTAATGCCCTGCCGTAAGATTTTTATAATCGCCTGATGTAATTTTTGCACTTCTTTTATTGTTAATGATTTTGCCAAACGTAGTGGCTTGACTTTAGCTATAAACAAAGCCTCATCAGCATAAATATTACCCACTCCGACTAAATATTTTTGTTCGAGAATGGTTTGTTTGACGGTTGATTTTGGTTTCCGCGCGAGCATTTTGGCTAAAAAATCAACTGTAAACTTTCGGTCAAACGGCTCAAGACCCAACTTCGCTTCTTCGAGCACCCACTCTCCAGGCCCAATCAGCCGCAGCCAACCAAAACGACGAACATCATTAAAATACAATTTTGAATCATCACTAAATGTTAAAACGGCTCGAGTAAATTTATTAGGCAAATCCTGGCTAACATTGACAATGGGGTGACCGCCAACAATTATGGAGCAATTATCATTTTTACAAGACTCTAAAACCAACTGGCCGGTCATTTTTAAATGGATAAGCAAAATATCCTTATCTAGCTCAAAAACTAACAACTTGGCTCGTCGCTTAATGGTAATTACTTTTTGTCCAACAATTCTAGTTTTAAAAACTTTTGCAGATAGATTTATTTGCGGCCGTAATTGCCCCCTAAGTGGGTGTAACAACCCAAAATCAACAAGACACAAGCCGGTCAACGGCTTGCGCAAGTCAGCAACTATTGTTTCAACCTCTGGAAGTTCTGGCATAACGCTATTTTGCCGTTGCAGCGCCTAAGTATCCAACCGTAAATCCATTTGAAAAACTTTTGCCGTCATTTAATATTAATTGAACCAGCTGTCCAGTTTCTTTAATTTTATAAATTCTCTTATTCGCATCAACTTCGATTAAATTCGATGCCGGCATAGGCGCTTTAATTTCTATTGCCGGGGGTGGGCTTGGTTTTTGATTTAATAATATTTTAGGCGTAGAGCTTGATTTAATCATGACCACGCCAGCACTCTTTGATTTTGGTAAATCGTTTTTTTTACTTGAGTAATAAAAAAATATCGCCAAATCAATAACCAAAAATATCCCTAAAAGCATTAATACGATTTTTATTTTCATTTAAATATATTATTAAACTAAGTTACCCAAATAATCAGTACAAAAGAAAAACGGTACAGAAACACTAGTCATATTTACATTTGTTGGACCGGTTAAAATATAATTCCCCGCCGGTAATGGATTTGCCAAAGTGCACTCACCATTAACGGTAATGCATTGATCTTTGTATACTGAGCCATTATCAGCAGGATTAAAATTACACATAGCGGGTCTTGTATCTTTTACATTAGGCGGATGTGGTATACACCACGCCGTAGCAAAATCACCAGCATAAAAATTCATCACCGCTCCATTGGACGGTGCTCCCGTGATGAGATCTACAACCCCTTTCGCCGCCACTACAAAGCTCGAATAACAACATTTTTGATTAGCAGCGAATGGGCCACCGGCACAAAATGTTACCCCAGCCTCTTTTTTACAGGCCGAGTCACAGCCATGCCCTTTACCATTATTAGCAACACCAAAATCACAATCTTCACCTGGATTTAGAATTCCATTGCCACAAACCGTGCATCCAGAACCAAACACACACACGCTTGAGGGAGTGCAGGTATCAGAGTCTACACTGCAGACCTTGCCCGGATTACAGCCGGTAAATCCAGCAGTACACGCAGCCACACAGCCCCCACCTGTGCACAAACTGGATGGCGTACAACTATCACTATCTACATTACACGTTTTACCAGCACAACCAGATACTCTAGCAGTACACGCAGCCACACAGCCCCCACCTGTGCACAAACTGGATGGCGTACAA
>JBAXJQ010000019.1:0-27159 GCA_037137775.1 Candidatus Falkowiibacteriota bacterium
AATGGTTGGGCATTGGCTAGCGCCGATTGTCTGCCGCCCACAAAACCCCCGGTTTGAAATTTTTTGCTTAAAGTTGGCCATTGGCTAATTATTTTTTGGGCAGTACGGTCGTCAACCTTAATGGCTTTAAAACCAATATGAAAACCAAGTTGGGGTAGTTTTTCACGTAGTTCTTGTGGCGGTAGCCTAAGAATACGAGCTAATTCAGATACATTCATAAAATATTTATGTTTAGTGTATACTAAAATTACAATAAAAAAGGCTTTAAGTCAAGGTTTGGTGCTTAATTGTGAGATATTATTGTTTTTATCACGGTCAAGGTTTGTGGTATACTGAAAATGAAATTTTTAATCATGAATTGGCAAAACATCAAACAATTTTTAGCAAAAGATGCCTGGTTTTATCTGTTGTGGCTAGTTTTTGGCTTGTTTCTTTTGCAAAATGGCTTTGCATATCTAGATAATGATTTCGGCTGGCATCTCGGTGTTGGCAAAGAAATAATGAAATCAGGACAAGTTCCATGGGTTGAGAGTCACTTATATACTCTAGCTGGTACTACCTGGGTAGATCATGAGTGGATGTTTAATGCCTTTGTCTACCTTGTTTATACTTATCTTGGTTATTTCTTTTTACAATTAATTTTTGTTGCCATAATATTATTACCTTTGCTGCTTTTATATAATTATAAAATAGCCCATTTTAAATTTGAGCGATTTTGGTTTATGTTTTTTGCTGGTCTGGGTATTTTTGCATGCAGAGCTCATTTTGGAGTGCGGTTGCAAGAAATTGCGTTATTAAATATCACCATACTACTTGTATTATTAGATAGATTTGTAAAAAATAAAAATTTTACTTATCTATTTTGGCTCATACCATTGTTTATTTTTTGGGCCAACATGCATGCAAGTTTTTTACTTGGGTTGGCTGTTTTATATGGCTGGTTAGTTATAAAAATAGTTGAAAGTATATTAGCAAAATATAGCAATAGCCTTAAATTCATAAATTTTAATTATTTATTAAGTAAAATTGAAATATTTAAGTATTCGATGGTGGTTGTACTAATTACCATCTCAACTCTTTTAACTCCATACGGTTTAAAGTTATATGATTTTTTATTCACTTATACGGATAAATATTACCTAAGTCATATTGAGGAGTGGCTGCCTGAGTTTGTCGGACCAAGCTTAAAATTAGGTCGAATATCATTGTTTTTAGTATTTATAGTGTCATTATTGGTGTTAACACTGTTTCAAAAAAAATATAAACCATCTATTCCATTTCCCCAAATTACTTTTTTGTATTTTATATTGGTTATTGGACTGATATTTTCCAGTTTAATGGTGCGGCGAAATTTGCCTATTTTGTTTATAATTGGCTTACCTTGGCTTGCCTACTTTTACACAATTGAGTTTGGCGTTTTATCAGAAAATTTTTTTTCCTTAAGTTGGCTTAAAAAAATTTATAAATTTTTTATATTTACCCCAATAATTTTATTAATTTTTGGACTTATATTAAAAATTAGTTTAGTTAGTGATCCTTTTAAGTCCTATTGTGGCTATATGCCATGCACCTTAACAGTTGAGCTGAAAAAAATTTTGTCAAATAGCGAGGGTAAGCTATTTGCTTCTTATGATTGGGGTGGGTTTTTATATTGGGTCTGGCCAGAAAGACAATTGTATTTGGATGGTCGAGTACCCCAGCAATATTTTGGTAAACATTCAATTCTTGAGGAATATAATAAAATCATATACGAAACGGGCGGGCTAAAAAAACTCGAACGCCAAGGTGTTAAAGCTATACTTTATAAGAAAAAGGTTGAATTAAAACCAACAAAAATTGATGAGTGGTTGTTTGGTTTTAATGCGAATCAGTATAATAAGAAAGCAGTGCAGCTTCAAGAAGATCTGAAAAATAGTCAATTATGGCAAAATGTTTATAATGATAGATTTGGAGAGATATATATAAAGAAGGATGATACAAGTAGTAAAAATTTAAAAGCCTGTAAAACTTAACTTTATTTAGAGTAATTAGTAGTTTGTAAAAAAATATTGTCAATTTAATGAAAATTTGGTAAAATATCAATACTAGCCACAGCGCTAATTATTATTAACATTCAAGCTTATGAAGAGAGGGGGTGAAATATGAAAATTGCAAAGCGTTTATTCGTTTTTCTTTTTGTAGCAAGCATTGCGCTAACTTCCGCGTTGTCGGTAAGCGCAGCTAATGTCACTGGTTGGGATGAAAATGCAGCTCCCGCTGCAAATGTTGAAGCACAGCTTGGTTTGGGTAATTCACCTCCACAGGTAATGGCAGCTAAAGTTATTAATTGGGCACTTGGCTTCCTTGGAATTATCGCAGTTGTTATTATTCTGATGGGTGGTTTTAAGTGGATGACTGCCGGTGGCAATGAAGACAAAGTTGGTGAGGCTAAAAAGTTAATGGCTGCCGGCTTGATTGGTTTGATAATTATCTTGGCTGCTTGGGGCGTCGCCACTTATGTGGTTTCAAGTCTATTAACCTCAACAGGAGCAAGTACATCATAGTTATATCAATGTAGAGTCTAACTCTACATTGCCGCGTTTATCATTATTGGTAGCCGCGGCAATGTATTTCGGGTTATATGAAAAAAAATGTTAAGAATCTTCTAGCTTTCTGTATTTTAAGTGTGGTAATTTTTGGAGTTATCTCCGTTCAAAATTCTTTTGCTGCTCCTGATGATGCGAAAACATTAATTAGGGGAGGATTAAATACGGCCGCAGAGAATACGGGTCTAAAAGAACAAGGCAAAGTTGATTTGCCTGTAAAAATTGGTGAGGTGTTGGGGCAGGTATTAAGCTATATCGGCTTGATCTTTTTGGGTTTGGTAATCTATGGTGGTATGTTGTGGATGACGGCTGGCGGTAATGAAGAAAAAGTAAAAAAATCAATTTCTTTAATGATCCAAGCAATTGTTGGATTAATTATCGTTTCTTCGGCTTATATTATTGTTAAGACCGTTGGCGATTTATTGATCACTCCCAATGCTAAATAAACTATTTAAATTAAAACTCGTTTTTTTTGCTGTAATTTCTTTGGTGGTTATTTGTGCCGCCGTATCACCCGTTTTAGCGGAAAATCTGTTTTATAAAAGTTTAAACACCACCGCAGGAGGCTCTGGTTATAAAATTACTGACACAACCACCCCCGCGGCCTATATTGGCGTTATTATAAACTATATTGCTTCGTTACTTGGAGTAATATTTTTTGTCTTAGTCTGGATGGGTGCGTTTGATATTATTGGCGCGGGTGGCAACGAGGAGCAGGTTAAAAAGGGTAGGCTGCGGATAAAAAACGGTGCCATTGGTATGCTAATTGTTTTTAGCGCGTTTGTTTTAACTAAGCTTATTTTGGTTATTGCTTCAGGTAATGGGTTGTTTATAATTGGCGGCGACAAGCCGCCACAGGCACCTTTTATATGAAAAAATACACTTTACGCACTACATTTTTCTTAATTATAACGCTTGCGCTTACTTTTCCAATTTTAGTTTTTGCAAAGCTGGGTGAATGGTCTAGTTTTTTAGAAAAAGGTGGCAGCAAATCTTATGATACAACCGTAAATCAATCAACCGTTTCAATATACGTTGCCAATATTTTATTAGTTATTCCAATTTTAGGCTTTGTTTTTATTATTCACATGGTCTTGGCTGGATACGAATGGATGACCGCAGCCGGTGACAGTAAAAAGGTTGAAGAGGCGCAAAAAAGAATTAAAAATGCAATTATTGGTTTGGTATTATTTTTTGGTGCCTATGCAATGATTTATTTTATAGTTTCAAGTCTGGGTGTAATAACCGGATATACACTACAATGATTATAAAAAAATCAAAATTATTAATTATTATAATAAGTTTGATGGTATTTTTTGGTTATTCCGTCAAAACTATTTTGGCTGATTCGGCGATTGATTTGATTAACCAAGCTGGCAATAAAACTAGCTTTAATAATCCTAACACAAATGAAGTTGGCTCTGCCCTGCCAATAATTGTGGGGCGTTTTATTAATGTATTTTTATCATTAATTGGAGTAATTTTTATTATCTTAATAATTTTTGCTGGCTACAATTGGATGACCGCAGCTGGCGATAAGGCTAAAGTTGATAAATCAAAAATATTAATTACCCAAGCCGTAATCGGCCTAGTTATTGTCATTAGTGCTTTTGCCATAACGTTTTTTGTTACTAGTTTTTTTACGACAGCAGAGAGTGGATTAATTAATCAAGGTGTAAAATAAAATGAGAATCAAATTTTTAAAAGTGAGTGTAATAATATTTTTAGTGCTTAACTTTTTATCATTTAATACAGTTCATGCTGGTGATTGTAAACCGAGTACAGGAAATCCGTCTTTAATACAAAATTTAAATTTATTAGGAGATTGTGCTGCATATGACACAAGCAGTCCAGAAAATAAATTTTTAAATACCATTGGATTGGTAGTTAATGTATTTTTAAGTTTATTGGGTATTATATTTATTATTTTAATTATCTATGCCGGTTACAATTGGATGACCGCTGCTGGTGATAAGGCTAAGGTTGATAAAGGTAAAACAATGATTTGGGAATCAATAATTGGCCTGTTAATAGTGCTGGGTGCTTTTGCTATTTGGAAGTTTGTTCTATATAATTTTATTTCATAAATAAATATGAAAAACAGGTTGCTTATAAATTTTTTTGCTATTCTTGTTTTACTTGTTCCTTTCTTTTCTGCTTCTGCTGGTGTAATTGACGCTAGTAAGTTAAAGATTACTCCTGCTGATACAATGTTGAATTTTACAGAGCCAGCAGGGTATGATGCAAGTGCAAATTTACCTGAAGTAATGGCTAGTATTATTCAGGTTTTTTTAAGTCTACTGGGAATTATTTTTATTGTGTTAATAATATACGCTGGTTATAATTGGATGACTGCTTCGGGGGATAAGACTAAGGTGGAAACAGCCCAGCAGACAATTACTAGGGCAATTATTGGTTTGATTATTATTTTGGCAGCATATTCGATTACTTATTTTGTCTTTAAGTCCGCGGGAGGATTTGGGGTGACTGGAGGCGGTAGCGGTACAACCATGCCGCACAGTCCGTAAAAATCTTTATCTAACAATTGAAAAACCTGCATCATAAAAATTGGATGCAGGTTTTTTTGGTGTAGTGATTTGCGCCAAGGTTTATGGGCAACAAATATACCAACCAAGGTTGTAGCTTTTCCCCCCAAAATTAAAGACATTTTGCCCATTTGGCCGAACAGTTAAGGTGTCGGTTGTATAAACTTGGCCGTTTCGGCTACATGAGGCGGTATATGTTCCGGGTGGAAGGGCTATGGTCTTCATTTCCTTTCTTTCGAAGTGAAAACCTCTGACAACGGGTCCAGTTAAAGACATGTCACTGTCTCGATGGTTAATATTGCACACTGCGCCCTCTATACCACCACCTGATACACTGTTTGAGCCGACATCCATTCTTGCGGTAAAGTCGGCATCGGCCCAGCTTTGTGGTGGTGTAGGATAGCCCAAACCGAAACTGCTTCCAGTGTAGCTAGATTCAACTAGCCTACCGTGTTCATCGCGGCGCTCGTTGATGTTGCCCCAGTGAATACACCCACTGAGAAGTATCGGGAGAAAAATGATAATGAACGAGTTTTTCATGATGTCCTCCTTTGGACGTGGGATTTTATCCCTTTTTGGTTGAGAAACTGATATTATATATAAGCATAAAAATTAATATTTGTCAATATAATTATTGACTTTTATGATTGACAAAATTTAGTATCTGTGCTATATTGGCATATTAACAAAAAAGGCAAGCGAGGAACCTACAGTAAATAGTAGGTTTTTTTAATTCCTAAACAAGTTACTATGGATTTAAGTGGTTTATGTGTCCGCTTACCAAAAAATGAATATCGTAGCATTGTTTATGTGCTAATATTAGTAGTGGTATTTGATTATTTATTATTTCCGTTACCAATATTAGCGAATAATGAAGAGGAAGCAATAACTCCGATTATTCAGTGTTTGGTTTTGCCCAGCGCAGTCATGGCTAAAAGTATTGTGTCCGATGTTGCCAAGGCAAAAGTAAGTGCAAATACCCCTAAATTGATTCCGGTGGTTGAAAAAGCATCAACGATTATTAATCATGGGTATCATTCATTAACTGCCTACAATTCTGAGGCGGCTCAGACCGATGACGACCCATGTACGACTGCTAATGGCTTTAATTTATGCAAGCACAACCAGGAAGACTCAATTGCGGCCAATTTTTTAAAATTTGGCACTAAGGTTAGAATACCTGAGTTATTTGGAGACAGGGAATTTGTGGTTCGAGATCGTATGAACTCGCGCTACCCAGATCGTTTAGACGTTTGGTTTAAAAACAGAGGTGATGCGTTAAAGTTTGGTGTTCGGTATGCTAAAATCGAAGTTGTTAAATAGCCCAATTTAAATAAACAGCTTTATATATACAAAAACAACAGTCTGGATTGACTGTTGTTTTTGTTTGAGCCATTTGTTATTATAAGATAAAGCTAAGCGGTCACGTCGCCAAGTGGTAAGGCCAGAGTCTGCAAAACTCTTACCGTGGGTTCGATTCCCACCGTGACCTCAAAATTATTACTCTAAAGTTAATATTGTAAGTACTTGAGCCTCCTTTAGGAAATAGGAGATTTTAATTATTTTTGGGCCAATTATCTTTTTGTCTACATTAATGTAGACAGAAGTCTGTGGATAAGTGGTTAATAATTAATAACTTCTGTCCACATTAATGTAGACAGAAGTTAAGATGTAAAAAATATTATATTTAATATTAGCCATTATAGTGTTGATAAAAAGTATATTATAACACCCTTTGCCAAGTATGAAAAAATATGCTATTATTAAATTATAAGTAACAGACAGTTACTTGCACATTTAACCAAAAGACACCTCTTCGTTTTAGACTCCCAAAAAAGCCTAGGGAGAAAAAAACAAAAATAAAAAAAAGGTAAAACGACATAACAAAACAAAAACCTTGTCGAATTACCATGAACGAGGTAAGTGTCTGCTCATCCAAAAGGCAAGGAGAGCAATAAAAACTTCAACCTGAGCGTACGCTATTCCAAATCATCTTTATTCATTTAAGGATGAAACAGAATGAACTCTTAGGTCGGGGTCCGACGGCCTATATATTATAAATTTTTCGCATTTCATATGCAAAAAAGGGGCCCATGTCGGGCCCCTTTTTTCATGGCCAAGTTAGTTGACAAAAATTAGTATATGTCTTAATATGAAATTAAAGCTAGTTGTTCTATAACAATTAGCTTTTTTCTTTACTAATATTTTATTTTAAAGACAAATATCATGTCTGACATTACAAATGCCATGCGTCAGATTTGCGAAGAAAAAGGACTAAGCTATGAGGCCGTTTTAGAAACGGTTGAATCAGCCTTGGCCGCTGCCTATCGCAAAGACTATGGTGAAAAAAATCAAAACATAAAAGTGGAATTTGATCCTGAAACGGCCAAAATTAAAGTTTATGATGTTAAGCAGGTGGTTGAAGACTTACCAGAGGAGTTAGAAGTTGACAGTGAGGATGGGGAAAAGACTGCCATTGAAGCTGACAGTGAGGATGATGAAGAAAAGAAGTTTAATCCTAAAACTCAAATTCAGTTAAAAGATGCCAAGGCAGTTAAAAAAACCGTTAAACTGGATGACGAGTTGCGAATTAAATTGGAGCCACCAGCCTCATTCGGTCGTATGGCCGCCCAAACAGCCAAACAAGTTATCATTCAACGATTACGTGAGGCAGAACGTGACATGGTGTTTAATGAATTTAAAGATAAAGAGCATGAGGTGGTTGCTGGCGTAATTCAGCGTCGCGAAGGCGGGGTTGTTCTGGTTGATTTGGGCAAGGCAACTGGTATCTTGTTGCCCGAAGAACAGATTCATGGTGAACGCTATAACCCAGGGGAGCGCACCAAGGTTTATGTTAAAGAAGTGCGTATCTCATCTAAGGGTCCTGAGATTATTCTTTCTCGAACCTCGGAAGAAATTTTAAGGAAGATATTTTATTTAGAAATACCCGAAGTGTCTAATGGTTTAATTGAAATAAAGGCAGTAGCGCGTGAAGCAGGGTTTCGTTCAAAAGTAGCAGTGTGGACTAGCTCGGATAAAGTTGATCCGATTGGATCTTGCGTTGGTCAGCGTGGCTCTCGCATTCAAACCATAATTCAGGAATTGGGTGGAGAAAAAGTTGATATCATAAATTACGATGAAGATCCTGCTCGGTATATTGCTAATGCACTGGCTCCGGCTAAGATAACCTCAGTTGAAGCTAATGATGAGGATCATCGCGCAATTGTGCATGTACCAGAGGATCAATTATCTTTGGCAATTGGCAAGGGTGGGCAAAACGCCAGGTTGGCTGCTCATCTAACTAACTGGAAGATTGATATTGTTGGTAGCGGAGTTAAGTTTGTTGCCGATGAGGTTGTTGATGAGGCAGCAGAGGAAAAAGGTGAAGAAAATATTTCATTGGAGGAATAATAATTTATTTCGTAATTCGTAATTAAACGATCTATGAACGGAACAATCAACGGACTAATTATTGGTAGCGCACTAGTAGCTATTGCCTATGGCGCCTACCTAATTCGCCAGGTTTTGGCCATGCCAGCTGGCAACGAAAGAATGCAGGAAATCGCTCGTGCTATTCAAGAAGGCGCAAAGGCGTATTTAAATCGTCAGTACAAGACCGTGGCCATGGTGGCCGCAGTTTTATTTTTGCTTATCGGGTTTTTCTTAAAAGAAGGTGTAAATGTTAATCCATATATTAGTTGGATGACGGCAGCCGCTTTTTTAGTTGGCGCTGCTTTGTCCGCATTGACTGGGTATATTGGTATGCATGTTTCGGTGCGGGCAAATGTCCGTACCGCCGAAGCAGCACGCACCAGCATGCAAAAAGCACTTGATGTTGCTTTTCGCGGCGGTAGCGTGACTGGTTTGTTAGTAGTTGGTCTAGCTCTTTTGGGCACCGCTGGTTTTTATTTAATCGCTTTTCGTTTTTTTGCTGATTCGGTAAATCAAACTGAAGATGCTTTGAAAGTATTAATTGGCATGGGTTTTGGTGGCTCACTTATCTCTATTTTTGCTCGTTTGGGTGGTGGTATTTTTACTAAAGCAGCCGATGTGGGAGCAGACTTAGTGGGCAAGGTTGAGGCTGGTATTCCAGAAGATGATCCGCGCAATCCAGCCGTAATTGCGGATAATGTAGGTGACAATGTAGGCGATTGTGCTGGTATGGCCGCTGATTTATTTGAGACTTATGCCGTTACCTCAATCGCTACAATGGTCTTGGGTGGCATAACTTACGCTTATGACCCAATGATTATTGTTTATCCTTTAGCATTGGGCGCAGTTTCGATTATTACTTCAATCATTGGTACGTTTTTTGTACGACTTGGTTCAAGTAAAAATATTATGGCCGCTTTATATAAGGGTTTAGCGGTGTCAGGTGTTTTAGCAGCCGCGGCATTTTATCCAGTAACAAAATATCTGTTGGGAAGTCTTGATTTGAATGCCAACGGACAAAAAATTACTTGGGCCAATATCTATGTTGCATCTTTAATTGGTTTGGCGGTAACTGCCGCTATGGTGGTGATAACTGAATATTACACCTCAACAAAATATAAGCCGGTAAAAGATATTGCCAAAGCCTCGGTTACTGGTCATGGTACAAATGTGATTGCTGGCTTGGCAGTATCAATGAAAGCAACCGCCTTGCCAATTATTTCAATTGTATTGGCAATTTTGGGTGCGTACAATGTGGCAGGAATTTACGGCGTGGCCGTTGCTGCGATGTCCATGTTATCCATGGCTGGTATTATTGTGGCGATTGATGCCTACGGGCCAATTACAGACAATGCCGGCGGTATTGCTGAGATGGCAGAAATGGGCGAGGACGTGCGTAACATTACCGATCCGCTTGATGCTGTGGGCAACACTACCAAGGCGGTAACTAAGGGTTATGCCATTGGTTCTGCTGCCTTAGCAGCATTGGTGCTGTTTGCAGACTTTTCGCAAAAGACTGGTGGGCGGGTTTTTGAAATAAACAATCCCCAGGTTTTAGTTGGGTTGTTTATTGGTGGTTTGTTGCCATATTATTTTGGTGCCTTGTCGATGCAGGCAGTTGGCCGTGCAGCCGGCGCTGTGGTTGAAGACGTGCGTAAACAGTTTAAAGAAAAGCTTGGCATTATGGCAGGCACAGAAAAACCAGATTATGGTCGAACAGTTGATATAGTAACCAAGGCCGCAATTAGTGAGATGATTTTTCCTGCCTTAATCCCAGTAGTTGCACCAATTTTGGTTGGCTGGCTTTTGGGTGTTGAGGCTTTGGGTGGGCTATTGGTTGGCTCGATTGTTACCGGCGTGTTTGTTGCCATCTCAATGACTTCCGGTGGTGGCGCTTGGGATAATGCCAAAAAATATATTGAAGAAGGACATTATGGCGGCAAGGGCAGCTTTGCTCACCAGGCGGCAGTTACAGGCGACACGGTTGGCGATCCATATAAAGACACTGCTGGACCGGCGATTAATCCAATGATTAAAATTGTAAACATCGTTGCCTTATTAATTATTGGATTATTAATCTAGTTAGTTTGCGTTTTGTTTCATTATAATATTCGCAGCTTCTGGCCCCTGCGTGCCAGAGATTATCCTCAACGGAGGAAATTGTTTTATGCCAAATGGACACTCACCGCAGCATCGTGGAAACGACAAGGGCAAGGGTAAACAACAAGGTGCAGGTAGCACACACAGCCATGTACCAAGCAATCAGCCGATTCGGGTGCTCACCCCTCGTGAGAAGCGTGCCGCTAAAAAGTCAGCCTGTGCAGCCTTAAGCGTTGGTGGCTGTCATGACTGACGAACCATTTTCACGGACATCAGATGAAGACCGTCGTAAGGCAAAAAGGATTGATCCGTTGCTTAATACGGCTCATTCACTGGCCTATGTCACCAAGGGCATCGGAGAGGTGCTATTGGTAAAGCCAAAAACTTCTGGAAAGTGTGCTCACTGCAAAGCGCCATCTGAACACATGGCCATCTTGAAATGGGAAGAGTCTCTGGCAGAAAATCAACCAGAAATTCAAATCTATTCTTGTGCCAAGCGCGACTGCTTCCGAGTAGTCGCTACAAAAATTTCAGATCGTGCGCGGGCGGAAATTGCGCCCAACGGCTACTTTCCGCAGGTGAGAAAAGCCGGTATAGGCATTGCTTGTCCGGCGCCAGGCAGGTAAAAATGCATTACGAAGGGGACGACCGCAAGGCCCGTCCCCTTCCCAAACATTAATAAGCAAATTAAAATATGCAAATCACACGAAATGAATTAGGCAAAGGACAAATAGAATTGATTGTCGAAGTTTCAACTGAAGAGCTAAAAATTTATTTACCAAAAGCAGTTGAGCACTTGTCACGAGAAGTAAAAATTGAAGGCTTTCGTCCAGGCAAGGCTACTTATGAGGTTTTGAAAGCCAAGATTGGCGAGATGGCTATTTGGGAAGAAGCGGCTCGTGATGCAATTAACAAAACTTTTGGCCAGGCTTTGGAAGAAAAAATTACCGAGCAAGTTGTTGGTCAGCCAGAGATTTCTATTACTAAATTGGCGACAGATAATCCATTGGAATACAAAGCAGTGGTTACTATATTGCCAGAAATAATATTGGCTGAGTATAAAAATTTTGGCATCGAACAGGTAAAGGTTGAAATTACCACTGAAGAAGTCCAGAAAACCTTGAATGAATTACGCGAGTGGCGCGCAAAAGAAGTAATTACTGACCGTGCAATTGGTGAGGGTGATAAAGTTATTGTTGATATAAATATGTCTCTTGACAAAGTGCCGGTTGAGGGCGGACAAACCAAGGACACTGCCGTAATTATGGGTAAAAATTATATTATTCCAGGTTTTGACCAGCATTTGATTGGTGCAAAGAAAAATGATAATCGAGAGTTTACTTTGCATTATCCCGAAGATCATCATCAGAAAAATTTAGCTGGCAAGCAAGTAGAATTTAATGTCACCATTAAAGAAGTGTATGAACGAAAACTGCCAGCCCTGGATGATGATATGGCCACGGCATTTGGCATGAAAAAGTTAACCGAGCTAGAGGCTGATATTAAGAAAACAATTGAAAAAGACAAAGAACAACAAACACGCCAAAAGGTTGAAATTCAGATTTTAGATAAATTGATCGAGGAAACGAAGTTTGGTGATATTCCCGAGCTGTTAATATTAAATGAAGGTGATACGATGTTACACGAGCTGGAACACGACATCACGGAACGCGGAGCAAAGTTTGAAGACTATTTACAAAGCTTAAATAAAACACCGGAGCAAATTAAATTAGAAATGATGCCGCAAGCAGTTAAGCGGGTAAAGAGTGCCTTGATAATCCGAGAGATTTCTAAAAAAGAAAATATTACTGCTAGTGATCACGATGTAGAACATGAGATTGAACATATTCTTGAGCACTATCCAGACAATAAAGAAGTGGAAAAACAAGTCACCTCAAAACAGTACAAGGAATATTTGCGTAACTCAATTTCAAATCGTAAGGTTATTGAAAAATTACGAGAGTGGAATGTAGTAAAAAAATAACAGAATAAAATAAAAAAAGAACCGATAAAATCGGTTCTTTTTGTATGTGCCGCGGGAGGGACTCGAACAGGGCGGAAGCCCTTTCTCGGTCATTATTTACAGTTTGTGTTGCTAAAATATTTATAATAATAAAGTAGCTAGTTATTGTATTTTTAATTTTTCAGGTGATGATTCATTCACCACTACACTCAACACAAACTAAAAAAACTGACACAAGGTCAGTTCATTTAGTTTGTGCCGCGGGAGGGACTCGAACCCTCATGAGGTTACCCTCAACAGATTTTAAGTCTGTCGCGTATACCAGTTCCGCCACCACGGCTTGGTGGAGATGGGGGGAGTTGAACCCCCGTCTAGCAAATCATTACAGTATAGTACTACAAGCTTAGCCGAGTTTGTTGTTTGGCATGTCCGATGAAAAATCGGCAAAACCCGTCCATGCGATTCTGTTGTTTAAATCTAGTGTCCAGACTCCACTAAATCGATCCTGAAAAAATAACACCCGACTGGCAGCTATCAGGCCATCGCTGCTGCGGATGGTTGCGGCAGTTAAGCGGCAACAGGTGCAAAGGCAGGTACCTTCCAGGTAAAGCCTTTGGCTAAAGTGTTTTTGGCACTTATGAATTTTGAGCTAGTTTTGCGCGTTGGCTCAGCGCGGCTTGCCTATATTGCAGAGAATCTACTATCGAATCCCGACATCCCCAAGGGGGATTAGGGCTTGATCGCCTTGGTTTTAGCCAAAGTTCGCAAGTGTCGCGCATTATCGCGCTCTTTAATGCTCTGCCGTTTGTCGTACTTTTTTTTGCCCTTACCTAAGCCAAATTCAAGCTTGATTAGGCTTTTTTTAGTATATATTTTTATGGGCACTAGTGTCAAGCCTTGTTCCTGTTTTTTACCGAGTAGATATTTAATCTGACTTTTTTTTAGGAGTAGCTTGCGGGGTCGTTCGGGTGAGTAGTCCGCCACCTTGCCGGCGAATTTGTAGGGAGGAATATGAGCGTTGGTTAAAATAAAGTCAGGTAGTTGCTTAGTGGTTAGATGAGTGGTAACAAACGCGCCTTTTAAACTAACATGTTTAGTTTTAATTGATTTTACCTCTTGCCCAGTCAGAACCAATCCAGCCTCAAAGGTTTGGCTGATTTCATAGTCAAAATTGGCTCGTTTATTGTAGGCTAAGGTTGGCATAAAATATTCTAATCAATCTGTAGTTAATCTAACACACTACGGGCTAGTTGTGAATATTATGGGTTTGAATAATAAAATAACTTGCTATTTTACAGAATTTTGCTAAGATTCAATGTTATTTATATTATCATTTAAGGATAGTTAAATTGTTGTTTTAAAAATTAATTTTACCTAGCCCGCGCTAGTTTACTCGGTCTGTTCTCCCTTGTTATTTTCTTACTCGGGGAGAACAATAGTTCACCTCGAAAGAAACAGTGCCAATAAGGCACAATACCAACAAGGAGGCAGTACCATGAGAAAAAGTCAGTTGTTAAGTGTAGGCTTGTGGCTGTACATAATATTGACAGCCTCGTCAGCATGGGCGCTGGAACCAATCCAGTTTATCGGTGCCACTCTGGAATCAAACATGCAGTATCGTTACGATTTTAAGGCGGACCCAACGGGAATGACAGATCGCTCCAACTTGATGGTCAAGGGTGATTACAATCGGCACACTCCCGTACCGATGGTAAAAAACCCTGCAACTGGGTGGTGGCATGGAAGCATCACCAGCTACAACAAGTTGGTGAAGTTTGAGATATCAAGCAATGGGGCTTGGTTTAATGGCAAAGGCACCATCTACTGGTCCGACGTGGACAACAGTATGGTGTTTGGCGCTTGTGATGGCGTTGCCTATACCAAGGCCAATATGCCACTTGATCCGTTTCCGGCAGGTTCGACTGGTGACAACGTGTTTCGTTACATTCAGAACGGGCTGTCAGTAACAGCGTTTCTGAACTTAGCCTATCAATCTGGCGGGGCATTTGACGCTCCGTTTATGGTGGCTAACAGTTTCAACTGGTCGAATGTGAACGCTACCCCTGTAAATAGCTGGGGTTGGGCAAGTTATGTCTTTACGGATGTGGCTTACCCTCTTGAGTTGAGACTCTCTGGCGGTGGTCACTGGAGCACAACACCCGCAGATATTGACTGGGTTGACATTACCAAATCGACCATGTTCTACGATGCGGCCATGGGCAATCTGAAGTTGTCGCTTGACGTCGGTGGTCAGAATATGATCACTCTTGTTAGCGCCCTGACAGTTACGGGTGGGACCGAATATGTCTTTCGGGTTGATCAAACTGTAGCTGGTCTAGCTACGCCACAAGTGATGGGTGATTTCAGTTGGACGCCTATCCCATTAACGATCGATGGGTCATGGCATCTTGCTAAAGTGGTTTCACCTGAAAATCGGTTCATTCTGGTTTTCGGTGGCAACCTAGGAACCATTCACCTGGAGAAATACGTCGAGGAAGTTTCCGGTGGCTCGGTCCAGATAAATGGTAGTATGACTCACCAAAACATCGGTCAAGGGTTGACCGGTGACAACTTTTATCACTGGCTGATGTCAAAGGGAGCTAAGGCAATTTCTTTCGATGGTAGTCAGACTCCGCCAGTATTTACCGAGTTGTCACCCACTCCTTGGTCTTCCAAAGGGGCGCTGGTGGTCGATGGCTTTGCTATTACCATAAGATGATGTACATTTAATATTCTCTGAAAAAGAGATGGGGGCAACTTAGGTTGCCTCTTTCTTTTTGGCAAAAATTACCCCTTGCCAAGATTGGGAATATTATTTATACTAATTTTTAGTAAAAGTACATGCAACGCATATATTTTACGTTAAAGTTTATATCATTTTTAAGCTGATTAAGATTTTGCGGGTATCGTATAATGGCTATTACATTACCTTGCCATGGTAGAGATGGGGGTTCGATTCCCCCTACCCGCTCCATTGTTACTATTTCAAGATGAGAATGGGGGTTCCCCGCCAGTGGGCGGACAGGGATTCCCCCTACCCGCTCCACAGAACAAAAACCGACTTAATAAAGTCGGTTTTTGTTATTGCCAAATTGTACATTTTTTGTTTTAATACGCCTGTACCCGTTTTTTACATAAACGCAGCTCTGGCCGCCAACCCAAAGTACGGAGGATTATTGTCATGAAACATCCCATGCCATCCCTATCAGAAATGACAGCGAAACAAATCAGAGAATTACCTGCCAAAAAAGTCGATCGTCCACTGCTTCCGGAGGAAATACCGCTGGTTTATAACGCATTTGATGCAGGCTGGAAGTATGAGTCAGGAATGCTATATCACGCCAAGCTAAAGTCAGATTTGTGTAGTGATGGGTTTTATTTCAGCGGATTAGTATTGTGCCATGATAATTGGCTGGAAATTATGGCTCAGCAAATTGTCTGGCAACATGAGCAATCCGGCCTACTAAAACCAACCGTGGTCTATGGCATTGCTACAGGTGCAACCGAGTTGGGGAAAATGGTTGCCCAGGTTATGGGCGTGGCTTATGGTCACATGATCAAGGGGCACGGCAAGACATTTGTTGCCTCTGACACGATAACTGACGCCATCACTGGCATAACCAGGCATTTACGTTTTGACGATATTGTTATGATTGTCGAAGATGTTTTTACTCGGTTTACTGCCGGTTCCGGAGCGGTAAACGCGATCTATGCAGTGCTTCCGTCAGTGGTTATCTTGCCAGAGGTCTATGGTATTTATAATCGTGGCAACCTGGGCTGGGTAAAGACAACAAATGGATTGTGGCTACACGTTAAGGGCTTGATTCGGCAAAAGTTAAATGAGTATGAGCCCGGATCAGTGACTTGTCCCATGTGTGAAGCCGGTTCAATTCCGATCAAGCCTAAAGATAAGGAGCATCCGGAAAACTGGGAACTGATCAATACTCGATTTTTTGCAATTTAAGCCTGAAAGAACATTAAAGTAATCTGAATAGAGCCGGCTCTCAAAGCCGGCTCTCAATTTTAAAATTGACTTAATTATAAATATGAGCTATAATAAGCCTAAATATTAAGTTTTAACTGTAAATAATAATGAAGCGAACCTGGCGGCGACCGCAAAAAAAAGATGAAGGTAAGTTGTTTCGTGCCAATTTAAATATTCGTGCCTTAGAGCTGAGTATTATTGACGAAAATGGTGAGAATTTAGGGATTATGAGCACAGCAGATGCTTTAAAGCTCGCCGAAGAGGCTGGGCTGGATTTGGTTGAGGTAAATCCTAAAGCAGAACCACCAATTGCAAAAATATTAGATTATGGTCAATTTAAATACGAAAAAGAAAAATTAGCCCACAAAAAAAAGCAACAACAGAAAAAAGTTGAATTAAAAGGTATTCGTTTAACCGTTCGTATTAGTACTAATGATTTTGGCTTTAAGCTAAAGCAGGCCATAGATTTTTTAGAAAAGGGTAATAAGTTAAAAATTGAGCTAATATTAAAGGGCAGAGAACGCCAACATCCAGAAAAAGCGGTTGAAACTATTAAAGAGTTTATTATAGAACTTGAAAAATTAGAGCAGTTTAAGCTTGTGCGCGAGCAAGACTTGACAAGAAAGGGAAATGGCTTTATTATTATACTCATCAATAAGACCTCTTAGGTAAGTAGACCATCAGGATGTTATCCTGTTTTTTTATTTAAGGAAAGCGATTATATGCCTAAAATTAAGACACACCAAGCAACCGTTAAACGCTTTACAGTAACCAAAAGCAAAAAGCTTAAACACCGCAAACCAGGACAAGATCATTTCAATGCGCGTGATACTGGCTCTGAAGGTACAAAAAAACGACGCGACATGACAGCGAGTAAGGCGTTTACTAAAAACATCAAACAATTTATCCCTTATAACGTATAACTATCGACTGTCAGAATAGCCGCAACCCGGTAAGCAAGACAGTATTTTCTAAAACATATGCCAAGAGTTAAACGAGGTATTACCCATGTTAAAAAACGCCGCAAACTTTTAGCCCGTGCTAAAGGGTTTATGTGGGGTCGTAAGAATTTAATCAAACAGGCTAAAACTGCCATTGTTAAGGCTGGTGCCCATGCATTTGTGGATCGTCGTAAAAAGAAGCGAACCGCTCGCGCTTTGTGGCAAATTAAAATTGGGGCTTTGGCTAAAGAACAAGGCACCAGCTATTCCAAGCTAACCGGTGATTTGAAAAAGAATAATATTGTTTTAGATAGAAAGATTTTAGCCGATTTAGCTGCTAATCATCCTGTAATTGCTGCTAAGATTGTAGCAGAGGTTAAAAAAGTTTAATACGTGCCTCAGTAAAAATTTTGTGTTATACTTATATCTATGAATTGGATAAAGACTGCTCAAATTGCCCAACTAGTATTTGCCGTTTTATTAATGGCTGCAATTTTACTGCAAAGCCGTGGTGCTGGTTTGTCCGGTATATTTGGTGGAGCAGGTAGCGTTTATCGTACAAAGCGAGGATTGGAAAAATATCTTTTTGTTGCAACTATTGTAATGGCCGTTTTATTTTTTGGCACGGCCTTAGTAACTCTTGTCTTAAAAAAGTAAGCACTGCCTTGTGGCACAGAACTCTCTCAATCTAAAATCAAAAGCTCTTCGGGCTTGGTCTTTAATTAAGGCCAGGATCTTTTCAGTTTTTCGTTTAAATAAAAAAAGTGATTCAATAAGTGCCATTGCAGGCAATAGCAAACAAGCAACCATTGATCATAAACTGGTTTATTCCTTGAATCGTAGTCGCATTCCAACAACTCAACAGCTAAAGTATATCGGCACTTTTTTAAATAAAAAGGAAAAAATTGTCATGTCGGTAGCAGGCACGATTTTAGGCATTGCGATTATTTTTGTAGGTACGCGGTTTATGCTGAGGCATTTAGAAAACATTCCAGCTAAAGGCGGCACCTATACCGAGGGCGTGGTTGGTTCACCTAAGTATCTTAATCCGTTATATTCAAGTGTGAATGACGTTGATGCTGATATTGTTCAGCTAGTTTATTCTTCATTGTTAAAACGTGATACTAAGGGGGTATTGGCCAACGATTTGGCGACAAACATTGAAATTTCGCCAGATGCTAAAACATATACTGTTTCCTTGCGACAAGATGCCAAGTGGCACAACGGATCAAAGGTTACTGCCGCTGATGTTATATTTACGTTTAACGCCATTCGCGACCCCCTGTATAAATCACCGCTTCGTTCAAGTTTTAATGGCGTCGCGATTGATAAGGTGGATGATTTTAAAATAATTTTTGCTTTGCGCGAACCGTATGCTGGTTTTAAGGATTTATTAACATTTGGCATTTTACCTCAGGAGTTGTGGTATCAAATACCACCAAATGGGGCGGCCTTAGCCGAATTGAATTTAAAGCCCGTCGGGTCGGGGCCATATAAAGCAAAGACGTTGGCCAAAGATAAGTCGGGCAATATCGCTGCATATCGGCTGGAGGCTAATGATAATTATTACGGCATAAAGCCGTTGATCACGGATTTTGATTTTAAATTTTATCCGAGCTACGAAGAATTGATTAGTAATTTGCAAGATAATAAAATCGACGGCATAAATTATTTGCCGAATCGTTTATATGCTGAAGTGGCAGGCAAAACGTATCTCAATTATTACAAATTGAATTTGCCACAATCAATGGCAGTGTTTTTAAATCAAAAAAATAATACCAACCTGGCAGATAAAAAAGTAAGACAAGCACTAGCCTATGCTATTAATAAAAATGATTTGTTAAATCAGGTTTTACTTGGTAATGCCCGAGAAATTAATGGTCCAATTTTGCCCGAAAGTTTTGCCTATACTGACAAGGTTAAAACGTACACCTTTGATGCTAAGAAAGCTAGTGACTTACTTGATGCTGCCGGCTGGAAAAGCATAGCAGTTACGGATGAAATTATTGCACAAGCTGAAAAGGATAAGACAAGCAAAGATAAAAAAATAAGTGTAAAGGCGGAAACATTACTTTCTTTGGGTAAGGGTAATTGGCGAAACAAAGATGGACAGTATTTTACTATAAAGTTAAGTGGCGTTGATGCTGGTGATGGACCAGCTGTGCTTGAAGCAATTAAAAAATATTGGGAAGTCTTGGGTGTGCGAGTTAGTTTAAATATAGTTGATCCTAGTTTGATACAGGGTGAGATAATGCGTAACCATAGTTTTGAAGCTTTGTTTTATGGAGAAATGATTGGTGCTGATCCGGACGTGTATGCATTTTGGCACTCGTCGCAATCCGGTGAGTTTGGTTTGAATTTAAGTAATTATGCCAACAAAGAAATTGATAAACTATTGGAAAGCGCACGTGCAGCAAAAACGCAAACAGAGCGCGTGCCAATTTACACCAAGTTCCAGGAATTAATTGCAGAAGATGAACCAGCCATTTTTCTCTATTCCCCGGTTTACAATTATATTCAGAACAAACAAATTAAAAACTTTACAACCACGGCCATTGTGGTGCCTAGTGATCGGCTAGCTGATGCTGTCGATTGGTATATTAATACGAACAAACGTTTTTTTTGGCAGAAAAAGTAACTCATCCGCCGGGGTGGTGAAACTGGTAGACACGCATGCTTCAGGTGCATGTGGGAGCAATCCCGTGGAGGTTCAAGTCCTCTCCTCGGCACAATTCGTATTCAATAATAATTTAATAACAAACGAGCTAGCAACGAACTTGGTTTGAAATTTTTTAAACCTTTAGTCTCATGCATTTAACATGCATTTTGATTCGCCCAGGGTGGATCGCTACTCATTATTTATTCACGTATGATTACAAAGTACAAACCTGGTTCTGCCAGCGTTGCCAATGCTGCACGCGGACGAACTGGACAAAAAAAAGAGTTTACTTCAGAAGCAACCACGCTTAAAGCATCTACAGAAAAGCAATCACCCCGTCGATTATCTGCTATGCGACCGATTCGTCAACAAAGTTTCGCAGGCGGTAAATTACGCGTTATGGTGCTCGGTGGTCTTGAGGAAGTCGGTCGTAACATGTCGCTATTCGAGTATGAAAATGAAATTATCATTGTTGACATGGGCCTGCAATTTCCTGAAGAGGATATGCCCGGTATTGATTATATCATTCCGAACGTGGCCTATCTCGAAGGTAAGGAAGATTGGATCAAGGGAGTCTTGATTACTCATGGGCACATGGATCACATCGGTGCCATCCCTCATTTAATTCCAAAACTTGGTAACCCACCGATGTTCATGGGCAAACTCACAGCAGGCATTGTGCGCAAGTTGGTTGATAAATATCATCGTAACATTACTTTAAACATAGGTGAAATCGATGAAAATAGACGGTTGCAGTTAGGCAGAAATTTTTCAATTGAGTTTTTACGAGTTAATCATTCTATTCCGGATGATTTTGCCATGATAATTCACACGCCAGTTGGTATTGTGATGCACACTGGCGATTTTAAAATTGATTACACCCCGGTTAACGATAAGCCGGCCGACCTAAGCTTGATTGCTAAAATCGGCCATCAAGGAATATTAATGTTAATGGCTGATTCTACTGACGCCAGTCATCCTGGCTATCAGGTTTCAGAGTCTGTTATTGGTGAAGAAATCGGAAAGCTGATTGAGAAGATCGATGGCCGCGTTATTATCGGCACCTTTGCTTCTCAACTGTCTCGTGTTCAAAAGATTCTTGAATTAGCCGAGCGACATGGCCGTAAGGTTTGTTTGCAGGGACGTACGATGAATGACAATGTTGAAGTAGCACACCAAATTGGTTATTTAAAGTTTAACCCTAGTATTTTAGTGGATGAAAATGACTTGCATAAATATCCGGATAATAAAATTATCATTTTAGGCACCGGCGCCCAGGGCGAATCTAGTGCATTTTTACATCGTGTTGTTAACAAAGAGCATCGCGTGATTGAATTAAAAAAAGGCGATACCGTAATTTTTTCTTCATCAGTAGTGCCAGGCAATGAACGCTCGATTCAAAATTTACGTGATATGATAGTTCGCCAAGGTGCAAAAGTAATTCATTATCACATGATGGATGTACACGCTGGTGGACACGCCAAGCAAGAGGACCTGAAGTTGATGATTCGTTTACTCAAGCCAGAGTATTACATGCCAATTGAGGGTAACCATTACTTATTGCAGGCAAATGCGGAGTTGGCTCGGCAGGTCGGTATTGATCCGGCTAAAATTTTTGTACCGGACAATGGCCAGGTAACGGAGTTTGTTAAAGATAATTCAGGTAAGGCTATTGGCACATTAACGAAGGAAAAGGCTAATTCTGATTACGTCATGGTTGATGGTTTAGGTGTGGGTGATGTTTCTCACATTGTCTTGCGAGATCGTCGAGTTATGGCTGAAGATGGTATGATTGTTATTATCACTACGATTGATAATGCTACCGGTGAACCGATCGGTAATCCAGACATCATCTCTCGAGGATTTGTCTATATGAAAGATCATAAAGAGTTGATTGAAAAAACTCGAATGAAGGTAAAGAAGATCGTTAAAGACCACGATCCTCGCACCCCAGCTGATGATGATTTTATTAAAAATAAAATAAGAAATGACGTTGGACAATTTTTATTTAGCCAAACCAAGCGACGCCCCATGGTTTTACCGGTTGTAATAAAGGTATAAAATATAAAAACAGGCCGCTTTAGCGGCCTGTTTTTTAGTGAGTACAATATTATTCTGCGACCTCGTCTTTAAGTGTATCTAGCATGGCCATTAATTCTTCTTTGATGAATTCAACATTGTCATCATCAGTTAATTTGCCTTTTTCAAAAAAATAATCAATCGTTTCTTCTACCACTGCTTCATAGGCATCTGGATCGTAGGCGCCTTGTTCTTGCACTTTAGTTTTAACCAGTTCGTAGATTTCTGATGTTGTTTCATCCATATGATTTGCTTATATAGTTAGCTTACTCTGATTAGAATGGTTTGGCAAGATTTACTCACTAATGTTAAAAAACAATTGCATATAAATTTTTTTATCTAATCTAGGATAAAATTATTTAAATTGTAAACTAATATTTAATATTAGCCTAAAAAGTTGACAGTCGTTGTTTTTTTTGCTATAGTATTAGAACTAATGAATTTTGAATTGAATTATGCCAGTACCAGCAAAAAAGCGTCCACGAAGTGAAGCCCGTCGCGGCCGATCACATCAAGCGCTTAAACCAACTAAACTTACCTTGTGTTCAAAATGTGGCAAAGCAGTTTTACCTCACAGTGCCTGTGCATTCTGTGGCAACTATAAAGGTAAGCAGGTAATCACCCCCAAGGAAGTAAAAGCCAAAAAGTAATAGCTCTTTTAACGCTGTTATATATACATTTTATGTCCAATCGTCATTTAGCCAGAACGATTGCCATGCAAACCTTGTTCCTATGGGACTTTAATGGGAGGCAGGCAATGGATTTTAAGGCGGCGATTACGCAAAATTTTTCACATTTCGCACCGCAAATGGCGGATGTTGATTTTTCCATGCGGATTGTTATTGGTGTTGTCGATCATCTCGACGAGATTAACGGCTATATTATTCGCTACGCAACTGAGTGGCCCTTGGAACAGATTACGATTGTTGACCGCAATGTTTTGCGCATTGGCGTGTATGAATTGATTCATGATGCAGATATTCCAGCCAAGGTTGCTATTAATGAAGCGATTGAAATAGCCAAAGCGTTTGGCGGTGATTCGTCGGGTAAGTTTGTCAATGGCGTCTTGGGGGCAATCTACAAAGACCTGGCCCAAAACGGACGGATTAAGCCAATCGATGCCATGCCAGAACCCGCCAAAGCACAAGTTTAATATTTTTTCGTCAGCCGTGAAGAATGGATAAAAGAATTTTTTTTATTCTTTCTTGACTGCTCTCGTCTCTATGAACAGAGAACTAGCTCGACTCGAGCAGATTATCGGACTCACATTTAAAGATCAGTCGTTGTTACGACAAGCTGTCGTTCACCGTTCTTATTTAAATGAGCATCCTGAGTTTCCTATCTCTCACAATGAACGCTTAGAATTTTTAGGGGACGCTGTCCTTGAAATTATTGTAACCGAATACCTTTTTCATAAATATCCTGATACGCCTGAAGGTGATTTAACCAACTGGCGCGCCAGTTTGGTTAATGCTAAAATGTTGGCAACAGTAGCTAGCGAATTGGACATCGAAGATTTTTTATATCTGTCTCGTGGTGAGGCCAAAGATAAAAATTCTAAAGCCCGGCAATACATTTTAGCTAATACTATCGAGGCATTAATTGGTTCAATGTATTTGGATCAGGGTTTGCGTGCGGCAAAAAAGTTTATCGTGAAGCATATTTTGGGTAGACTTTCCCATATTCTTTCAAACCAATTATACGTTGACCCGAAATCAAAATTCCAAGAAATGTCCCAAGAGAAATACAAGATAACACCGCATTATAAAATATTGTCTGAAACCGGGCCAGATCATGCCAAGATGTTTGACGTTGGTGTTTTTTTACACGATGACATGGTGGCCCGCGGTCGGGGCTCGTCGAAGCAAGAGGCGCAGATTGATGCCGCTGCCAACGCACTCACAACCTATAAGTGGTAACTTACATTCTAATCACCACTCGCTTATCTGGCGGGTGGTGATTTTTGTTCACGCAAAAAATGTGGTATACTAAATGTTACGAGCCGTTATTTGTGATAAATATTTTTATGACCCTAATTGACATTTTTAAAAAAGCTATTGAGTTAAAAGCTTCTGATGTTCATTTGGTTGCTGAAATGCCACCATTGTTTCGTATCGACGGCCAGTTAATTGACATGAGCAAGACCAAACTTTCTTCCAAACAGGTTGAGGAGTTGTGCTTCTCTATTTTAGATGATGTTTCTAAGGAAAAATATATTGCCGAACGTGAGTTAGATCTTGGGTATTCACTCGAGCTACACACTCGCTTTCGCGTAAATATGTTTTTTGAAAAAGGTAATTGTGGCCTAGTGGCCCGTGTTATTTCCAATGCCTCACCCACAATTAGTGATTTGGGCGTATCCGATGTGGTGTATGAATTGTTAAATTTGAATCAAGGTTTAATTTTAGTCACCGGTCCAACTGGCTGTGGTAAATCTACTACCTTGGCCGCGATGATAAATTATATCAATCAGCACAGAAGAGCGAATATCATAACGTTAGAGGATCCGATTGAATACGTGTTTCAATCTGATAAAAGCGTGATTGTCCAACGCCAGCTCGGCAGCGATATGTTGTCATTTTCCGAAGGCTTAAAGCATGCCCTGCGCCAAGATCCGAATGTTATTATGGTAGGAGAAATGCGTGATCTAGAAACCATTAGCACAACCATAACTTTGGCTGAAACTGGTCATTTGGTATTAGCTACTTTGCATACCTATAGCGCTTCTCAGACCGTTGATCGAATTATTGATATTTTTCCGCCACACCAGCAAAATCAAGTGCGCATGCAGCTATCAACTACCTTGGCGGGTATTATTTCACAACGGTTGTTGCCACACGTACGTGGCGGGCGTATTGCGGCACGTGAAATCATGTTGAATATTCCGGCAGTAGCCAACTTGATTCGAGAAAACAAAATTGCTCAGTTACGTACCGTAATTGAGACTAATTCTCGTAAGGGCATGATGAGCTTGGATCAGGATTTAAAACGGTTGTGTAGGGATGGGATGATAAGTAAGACAGTAGCCCAAAGCTACATGGAAAATCCGGAAATGCTGGATAGCATTTCTAGTGAATAATCTATTTAATATTAGCCAATAATTTATATTTTTGGAATTACTGGGTTGTTGCCACCTCGGGGTGTTGACAGCTCCCAAAAATACTGTATAATAATATTACTTTTACTTTAGGTAAATTATGTTACATCGATTGAATATTATCAAGGCAATTAGCGGTTAGAACCACTTTTTTTGTTGGTTAGAGCCGCTCCGAGAGCGGTTTTTTGTTTCTCAAACATTGAAGTTCGAATCCCTGGCGCTTGTCCAAGCGAAAGACTTCGACCCTGAATGGGCAGAACTTTGACAACTGAAGTTAGTAAAAGTAAGAATAACAAGCATCAATTAATGATACCGCATTTTCAAGACGAAAATGTGGGAAAATCTCAATAAGGGTGTATGGTGGATGCCTTGACATAGAAAGACGATGAAGGACGTAGCAGCCTGCGATAAGCTTCGGTGAGGTGGCAAGCAACCTTTGACCCGAAGATTTCCGAATGGGGGAACCTGCGCCGATGAAGTCGGCGCGACCGCTCGTTGAACACATAGACGAGTGAGTGGACTACCCGGTGAACTGAAACATCTTAGTAACCGGAGGAAAAGAAAGAACTATACAGTATTTTGCTTTCGCGAAACACTAGCCAGGAGTAATCCGAGTTAGCGCCGCGAGAGCAATATACTTCGATTCCCCGAGTAGTGGCGAGCGAAAAGGGAAAAGTCTAAACCGTATGGCCTGAGTACGATGAACCGCTTGCGCGGCAAGTTGTACGGAAGGTTCTGGAGCCACATGGCCATAGGGGGTTGCAAGATTATTGCGTTTGCCATTCAGATTTGGCGAGGCAGAGTCATAAATAGTTATGTTTAATCGAAGTGAGCTGGAAAGCTCTGCTATAAAGGGTGATAGCCCCGTAGGTGAAAAACATATCTGCTCTGCTGTGGTGATTCTTAAGTAGTGCGGGACTCGAGAAATCCCGTATGAAGCTAGGTCGACTATGATCTAAGACTAAATACTTTCTATGATCGATAGTGAACAAGTACCGTGAGGGAAAGGTGAAAAGCATCCCGGTGAGGGAGATGAAATAGTTTCTGAAACCATATACTTACAAGGAATCGGAGCCTGTAGCAATACGGGTGACGGTGTGCCTATTGAAGAATGAGCCAACGAGTTTGTTGTGTGTGGCTTGATTAACCCCGCCCCTTTTGGCTGAGAGCGATCTCGAAGATGGTACGCGTCTGCTGGACAGATGGGCCAAATTTGAGGAGCGTTCGGCTTAAAGGTGCGGGGGAAGTCATAGTGAAAGCGAGGGTTAATAGCCCGTATCTTATTTATTAGAAAGAAGATTATTCATAATCTCCTTTCTAATATTTAAGAAGGTCGCACGCACAAGACCCGAAGCCGGGTGATCTAACCATGGCCAGGTTGAAGTAGTATGAAAATACTACGGAGGACCGAACCGGTAAGCTGTGCAAAACTTTCGGATGAGCTGTGGTTAGGGGTGAAATTCCAATCGAACTCGGCAATAGCTGGTTCTCCTCGAAATAGCTTTTGGGCTAGCCTCGAATGTTGACTGTAGGGGGTAGAGCACTGAATGAGAGTGGGCCGCAAGGTACCTCTCTTAACCAAACTCCGAATACCTACAGGTATAATTCGGGAGTCAGACTGCGGGCGCTAAGGTTCGTAGTCAAAAGGGAAACAGCCCAGATCGCTAGCTAAGGTCCCTAAATATATACTAAGTGTAAAAGGTGGTGTCGTGACTCCGACAATCAGGAGGTTGGCTTAGAAGCAGCCATCCTTTAAAGATAGCGTAATAGCT
>JBAXJQ010000020.1:0-26331 GCA_037137775.1 Candidatus Falkowiibacteriota bacterium
ATCAACTAATTAACAGTTAACACTGTTGCGTTAGATTCTAAAAACTAAGTTATATTAAATATGATAAAATAATAATATTAAAATTGTAACTAAATATTTATGAAAAAAAATGCCATTATTTCAATTATCGTTATAGTATTCGTTTTAAATTATACAAATATTTCATTGGCTAAGAATGAGAATGAAGAAGCGAAAATCATTGTAACCAGTGGAAAAAACCTAAATGCAATCCTAACCCATACCAAAAATAAAAAAAATATCGAGACGCAAAAGAGTAGTATGGCTAAGTACACTGAACCGTTAGTTAAATCAGATAAAAAAATTTCATTAAACGAACGGTATGCAATTAATAATTTTATAACTTATGGCACAGGGGAGACGAAGAAACTTACCTCTAAACAACGATACGACCTTGTAAAAACGTTTACTGCCAAAAATAAAAAGGTTCCTAAAACAGAATTAGACTGGAAACAAGTTCTTACTGCTAACAAAACCACCGAATCTAATAAAATTATCAGTAAAAAGTTAAATGAGGAAACTTTTGATTTATATATAAAAAAATCAATAGATTTTTACTTTACAGATGAAACTGATCTTTTTGTACAAATTAAAGATAAACTAAAAAGCTATAAACCGTTTATGGCACTTAACGAAGAGCGCCAAAATGATATTTTGAATAAAGTAATGACTGAGTCAAAAAAAATACCAGTCAAATCAGCATCAACAAACACCAGTTCTTCCGCTGTAATTAATTTAAATCAAGTTGATTTATTTCCTATCTTAGGCGATGGCTACTTTATGAGTAAAATTTTTAACCGAAACGTGGATCTTTCATTTTTTGGTCTATCGCGGTCACCTTATTCTCGCAATGATAAATATATTTATAACAACAGCACCAGAATGCCGGCTACAGTTAGCTTAGGCTCGTTTGTTGTATTAGATGAGCGTTGGGCAAAAGACATTAATTACGTGTACCGAGATGCCAGCATAGTTAAAGACATTGCCGATCCGAAAACTTTTGAGCTTGTTGCTAAAAATTTAGGTAAGGACAAGTTATATCAATATAGTATAAACAGTATTTTTACCATTAAACGACTAGATGATTTTGATGTGCAATCAGCACAACTCATTTTAACGGTTGATGAGATTGATTATTATCGCGATAAAACAGGATTGTATTTTGTTCGAACCAGCGGGGATATAAAAGGAAGGTTTGCCAATGGAGAAAATTCATTGAAACTTATCGGATCAAGTGATCATGGAATAGGCATATCCATGACTCACTACTTGATGGCTGGTAATGCGGTTTATGCCTATCTACCTTGGCGAACCGAAAAATATGCCAGTTTTGACAAAGAGGGTGTTTACAAAATCGAAGGGGCTGATGTTAATACATTTGAGGTGCTTGAAAATAAAACTTCACTAAACGGTTCTCTTCTTGATGCTCGCAATGCCTTTGCCAAGGACAAAAACAAAGTATATTTTGCCAATAAAATAATCGCTGGTGCTGATTCAAAAACATTTCAATCCCTTTGGGGTGGTTATGGCAAAGACAGTGCTAACTATTACTATCACGATCAAAAATTATCAAATATTGACGCGGCCACCTTTGAGGTGCTTGATTGCGGATATGCGAAAGATAAAAACCAAGTTTTTTATGGAACGAGCATTATTAGTGAAGCCGACCCGACTACGTTTGAAGTCTTGAATTATGGTAGAGCCAAAGATAAAAAGCATACTTATGAAAACGGTGTAATCAGTGCCTAGTTAAATTCTTTAGATTAAACTATGCTATAAAAATCCTCATAAATTGAGGATTTTTATATGGTAAATGGTTATTGGATGAGAAGATGCCGAATAATTTACTTCCCCGACTTTGTTCGATTATCTTGCTTGCACAACATCTGGCAATTTGTGGCCGTAGTCTTCCCGCCCTCATGCCACGGTGTGATATGGTCAGCTTCCATCTCGGCTAATTCAAAATGCGCTTGGCACTTGACACAAACGCCATTTTGCCGTTCATAGGCCTCGCGTTTCATCTTGTCAGTAAAGGCACGGACAGACAAATATCTTTCTTGCCTGGTTAAAACATAAGGATAAATGCCAGATTTTTTGGTTACATCTTCATCCTGCATCAGTTCTTTAATTTCGGTTTCCAGTTTGGCAGGATTTAATTTTTTATCTTTAAATTGATTATATAATTCACCCCAGACCACACTGCTCATCTCTTTGCGGTAATTGGTAAAAGTCTGGCGCACCCAGGCAATTACCTCTTGAAAAAATTGCTCTCGAACGGGTCGTCACAATTACAATATACCACCTTACCTTCGAACTGTTCTTTATAATGTTTCAACTCTTTCTCAATATCAATAATCTGAGTATAAAACTCATCCTTCTTCGCCCGCCCTGCCTGGTGCAAATTTTTATTTGAAGATGTTTTAATCATTTGGTTATATTATTTTATACCTCGTACTTCTGCCCGCGCCAAGACGTTCGATCTTTTTCAAGTCGACAAGTTTATTTAATACTTGTAGGACTGTTGCCGTTGGCATTTCGAGTGACTCGCGAATTTCTTTGGGTGTCACCTCTTTATGCTCTTGAATAAATTGCCAAACATCTAACTGTTTTCTTGATAACAATGGTTCAATGCTTACCTTATCTGCAATATCAATGGCATATTTTACTTGACGCAGTATAATGTCAAAAAAGAATATTAGCCAAGGTGAAATATTTGGCGTATCCGTTTTCAAAGTCTTTTGACTTCGGTTGAGTGCCAAGTAATACAAATCTTTATTATCCTCAATGTATTTTTCATGAGAAACATACGGCACAAAATCATAACCTTCTTTTAATAGCAAATAGTTCGTCAACACGCGCGAAGTGCGGCCATTTCCATCTTGAAATGGATGTATTGCTAAAAACTCCATGACAAAATTACCAATGATTAACAGTGGGTGAATTTTTTTTTCTTTTAGTGCATAAGTAGTCCAATCTACTAACTCGGTCATTTCTTTTTGTGCCAAATATGGCGGAGTCGGTTCAAAAATAACCCCAACTACATTGCCGCCATCATCCGTGGCTACCACACGATTGTCGCCAAATTTATATTTACCTTTATGTCCTTGATCTTTTTCTGAATATTTCATCAACTCCAAGTGAAAATGCTTAACAGTATTTTCACTAAAGGGTATCGTAGTAAACGCTTCAAAGACATTTTCCAATAGTTCTTTGTAGCCAGCAACTTCCTGCTGATCGCGAGTTAAAAATTTCTTTGGTTTTAAACCCTTAAACATTTGTTCAATTTGCTCGTCAGTCAAAACCACCCCTTCAATACGAGTTGAAGAACCGGTTGAACTAATGACAGTTGATCTTTTAAGCACGTTTAAAATCTGTGGAGATAGTTTAACGCCAGCTGTCCACATACCGCGATAACGTTCAATCTCTGCGATCAAACCTTGGATTTTTTGCGCCTCAGTTAAATCGGAGAAATTTAACCTTTTGGCAAATTTATCTTTCATATTTTTCACCTATAACCTATATAGGTGATTATAAGCGATTATAGGTGAAAAGTCAAGTGCCATATTTTTATTATAAATAGTGCATAATAATCAATATCTGCACCAACAAAGTGCATATATCAAAAAATCCTCTAAAATTAGAGGATTTTTTGATATGTAAACGGAATAGCGGGTTAACGTTTGGCCCATTGTGGGGCTTTGCGAGCTTTCTTCAAGCCAGGTTTTTTACGTTCCTTAATACGAGAATCACGGGTTAGCAAGCCTTTAACTTTCAAGGCTGGTCGTAAATCGGCCTCAAGCTTGATTAAGCTGCGAGCAATACCATGGCGAATCGCCTCGGCCTGCCCTTTTTTGCCACCGCCACTAACCAAAATTGAAAAATTCAAATCAGTGTGATTGGTCATTTTGACAGCGGTCAAAGCAATGTTGGCATACAACGGAGTTAAATATGCTTCAACTTCTTGATCGTTAACAATAACAACACCTTCTCCCTTCTGAAAGAGGCGCACGCGGGCAATAGCGGCTTTACGCTTGCCAATTGCTTCAATAAATCGGCCTTTGAATTGGGCCTTGGTTTCATTTTTTTTGCTCTGTTCAGACATAGTTAGCGGATGATTAAGCGTTTAAGTAAATCGGTCCTGGCCTTAATCGGCGGCAACATTTCGCGGACTGCTCGATATAAAATATTAGCAGGATCTTTCTTTTGAATATCTTTCATAAAGGTGGTTTTTAAACCGCCTGGATGACCGGAATGATGATGATACACTTTTTGTTCTAGCTTTTTGCCAGTAAATTTTAAAAAGGCAATATTTTTGATTTCAACAATATCACCTTCATCAATATGTGGTTGGAAGGTAGTCTTGTGTTTGCCACGTAGTAACGTAGCAATGCGGGTCGCTAAACGGCCGACTGCTTGGTCGGTGGCGTCAATCTGATGAAGTTTTCTTACAATAGGAGTAGCCATAATATTATTTATACCAGTTCAATTTGTACCATTTCCGCTCCGTCACCTTTGCGGCTGCCCAGTTTAATGATGCGGCTATAGCCACCAGGACGTTCTTTATAACGATCAGCTAACACTTCCATGGCCTTTCGAACTGCCAATGTCTGTGGCAAAGTGGCAATTAAATTTCGGCGTGAAGCCAAATCACCGGTTTTCGCTTTGGTAATCATCTTTTCTAGTAAGGGTTTAACCGCCTTAGCCTTAGCCTCGGTTGTTTTTACCTTTTCATACATAATAATACTAGATGCAAGGTTGCGCAACATCAACTCACGTGGTGCTTTCTCTCGGTCAAGTATTACATTTTTATTTCGGTGTCTCATATAACAAAATCAGACTAAATTATTCACTCTTTTTTGGCCGTCCGCGCTTTTTCTTGTCATCCTCTTCCTCCTCATCTTCCTCTTTTAAAATAATGGCTTCTTCTACTTCTGCAACCAATTCGTCTTCAACTTCTGCGGTAGTGGTATTGCCAATTAAAGAACCAAATTGACTGATTAACACATTAACAGAATCAGTAAAGGCATCTTTAACTTTGATACTGCCATCGGTAATTATTTCTAACACTAATTTTTCCCAGTTAGTCATTTTACCAACACGGACGTTTTCAACCTTAACACTAACGTTTAGTACTGGGGAATATGCTGAATCAGTTTCGATATAGCCAATTTCATGCTTGATTGCTTTTTCGCGACTCTCAATCGTTTCATAGCCTCGGCCATTCTGAAGATAAAGCTCCATTTTAAGATTACCAGCCATATCCGTAATATGAGCAAGCTCTAAATCGCTATTGATAATCTCAACTTGGGCATTAGGCGTAAACTCTTTAGCTGTTACGGTTTTTTCACCATGTACATCTAATTCAAGTTTGATTACTTCATTGCTATGGACTCGTAATCGTAAATTTTTTAAATTTAAAATTATTTCCAATACATCTTCTTTGATATGAGGCAAGGTCATGAATTCATGGTCTGCACCTTCAATTTTAACACCAATCACGGCTGCACCGGGTAAAGATGAAAGTAATACTCGACGCAAAGAATTACCTAAGGTAATACCAAAGCCAGGATAGCATGGTTCGATAACTACGTATTCTTGGTTTGGCTTTTCGCCAGGAAGAAAACTAATTTTTTGCGGTAGAGCGATTTTTTCCATATTTTTTTATGGTTAACATTGAATGTTAGCGAGAATAAAATTCGACGATCATGTATGGGTTAATATTGGTTGCCAAATCGTCTTTCTTTGGGAGATGTAACACTTTAGTTGCGGAGGTTTCAGGATCAAAATTTAACCAACCTGGTAATTTTTGCTTTTTCATCCTATCGGTAAGATTGACAAATGGTTTAGCTCGTTTGCTTGATACGCGAATCGTAATAAGGTCACCGGTCTTAACTTGAAATGAAGGAATACTAACCTTGCGGTTGTTCACCATAAAGTGACCATGGTTAACAAGTTGTCTAGCTTGATCACGTGAATCAGTTAAGCCACTGCGATAAATAACATTATCTAAACGAGCTTCAAGTAAGCGTAAGAAATTTTCACCAAGATCACCACTAACGTGCTTGGCCTTGTTAAAGGTTAAACGAAGCTGTTTTTCTAAAATTCGATATTCTTTCATGGCTTTTTGCTTTTCAGCTAACTGCAAGCCATATTCCGTTGGACGAGGGCGACCCTTTGCCCCATGAAAACCAGGTGGAAAGTTGCGCTTCACCATTCCGCACTTAACGGTATTACAACGTTCACCTTTAAGAAAAAGTTTTTCTCCAAGGCGACGACACTGTTTACATTTTGGATCAAGATTTCTAGCCATATATCTTTGGATTAAACGCGTCTTGGCTTCTTTGCCCGACAACCGTTATGAGGAATAGGAGTAATATCTTTAATATAAGTTACTGTTAAACCACTTGCATTCAATGCGCGGATGGCGGCTTCCCTACCGGTGCCAACTCCGCGGACAAATACGCCAACTTCTTGCAAGCCAACTTCCTTAGCGCGCTCTACTGCAATACGGGTAATAATTTGGGCAGCATAGGGAGTAGACTTCTTAGCTCCTTTAAAACCGGCAACGCCAGCGCTAGCCCAGCTAATAACATCACCATTAGGATTTGTTAAGGTGATAATGGTATTATTGTAAGTGGCGCTAACAAATGCCTTGCCAATAGTAATTTTTTTCTCAACTTTTTTCTTACGACCCTTTTTCTTTTTTGGATCTGCCTTTTCCTTTCTTTTTTCTAAAATCTTTTTAACACTGTCTGGGAGTTCCTCCTGGGCAGCATTGCCGAATTTAATTGGTTTGTCATTGGTTTTATCTTCGCGGAAAGAAAAAATCTCACCAGCGGCTGACTCCGCTTCTGACGTAGATTCATCGGCAACAGGCTCGGTTGTTGCGGTAGATTCGTCTTTTTCTTCGGTTGTTACAGTCTTGTCTTCTGACATAAGAAAAAATGGTAATTTATCAAAATATTAAGTCTTTTGGGCAGATTTAGCACGACCTGAACCCATAGTTTTACGAACGTTGCCTCGGACTGAACGGTTATTGGTTTTAGTTCTTTGGCCACGTACTGGCAAATTTTTAGCGTGGCGACTACCACGGTAACTGCCGATTTCTTTTAACCGTTTGATATTGCTAAACACCTCACGGCGCAAATCGCCTTCGACTTTATTTTGCTTTTCTATCAAATTACGGATCGAATTAACTTGAGCTTCTGTTAAATCTTTAACACGAATGTTCGGATCTACTTTAGCAGTAGTTAAAACAACATTGGATTTTGACACACCAATGCCGAAAATATAGGTTAATGCGATTTCAACTCGTTTGTCGTTTGGGATGGTTACCCCGGCTATTCTCACTGCCATAGGAAATAAAACTTCTTAGATAATTAACCTTGCCGTTGCTTGTGCTTCGGATTTTTACAAATGACACATACGCGGCCACTGCGGCGGATGGTCTTACAATCTTTACAGATTTTTTTAACGGATGCTCTAACTTTCATAAAAATTATAGACGGTAAGTTATTCGACCTTTGGATAGGTCATAGGGACTAATTTCTAGACGGACTCGATCGCCGGGTAATAAGCGGATTTTATTCATTCGCATCTTACCTGAGAGGTGAGCCAAGATTTCATGTCCAGAAATAAGTAATACTTTAAAGCTGGCGGCGGGTAAAAGTTCAAGAACTTCGCCCTCGGCTTCAATAAAATCTTTAGAGCTATTACTTTCGCTCTGATGTGATTTCCTCATCTATTAACAAAAAATTTGGTAAAATTCAAAAATTCTACCAATACCTGGTAAATCTTTTTAAGCTAAGAATAAAGTTATTTTTATTCAATTGCTTCATAATTATATAGGGTATTGAATATACTGTCAAGTGCTTGCGGTGGATAAGTCATTTAATCTAATCTAAGACTAAAAATGGCTCATTTTGGCAATAATACCGCTTTAACGCGTCTAACACCAGCGGAAGAACTTTCTTCTTTTTGAATGGAAAAACGGCCAAGTCCTCCGGTATGATCCACATGGGGACCGCCGCAAATCTCTCGACTGAAAACATTTTCTATAGTGCCTACCGTATAAACCTTGACGGTTTCTCCGTATTTTGATTCAAAAACTCCCATTGCTCCTTTAGCTTTCGCCTCTTCAACAGTCATCTCTTCAAAGCTTACGGGTAAATTCTGATCAATCGCCTGATTAACTAATGCTTCAACCGATTGAAGTTGCTCTGATGTAAGTTTGTCGGCATGTACAAAATCTAAACGAAGCCGCTCTGGAGTGATATTACTACCTTTTTGATAAACGTGGTCGCCAAGAATCTTGCGTAAAGCGGCTAATAATAAATGAGTGGCGGTGTGTAATTGTTTACTCTCCTCACCCGAATCTTGCAATCCACCCTTGAACATACCTGCCGAGGCGGTACGGGACAGCTCTTGATGCTCTTTCATTTTCAATTCAAAACCGGCCTTGTCGCTAATCTGACCACCAGTTTCAGTAATAATTTCCTCAGTCATTTCCAAGGGAAAGCCATAGGTTTGATATAAATCAAAAGCAATCGCACCAGTTATCTCAATGTTGGAATTACGCATTTTTTTTAATTCCTGCTCGCCAGCTACCAAGGTTTTATTAAATTTTTGCTCCTCTTCGATTAAATTTGAGCAAATTATTCCTAATTTTGCTTCAAGCTCGGTATAAAAATAGCCATACATCGCGATAATTTCCTTAGCAATGCCATCACTAAATACGGAATTGATACCGATTAGTTTACCACAACGGACTGCTCGTCTAATTAGTCGGCGCAACACGTACCCTCTGCCAACATTGGCAGGAATTACGCCATCGGCAATCATGAAGGTACTTGCCTTTAAGTGATCGGCAATAATTCTAAAATATCGCTTGGTTTCTTCGCTATCTTGATAGGTACACCCAGATAATTTTTCCAATTTAGCTAATATCGACTGAAACAGCTCGGTTTCAAACACTGTATATTCACCATTTAAGACCATTAAAGTGCGCTCTACCCCCATGCCAGTGTCGACATTCGGCTTTTCTAATTTAATATATTGCCCGTCTTCGGTCTTGTTAAACTCCATAAAGACATCATTCCAGATCTCCATCAATCGGTAACTGTTAACCAAATCACCAAACTTGCCAGCAAGTGGGCCCTCTTCAGGTCGGGTATCATAAAACATCTCGGTATCGCCACCACACGGACCAGTCGCGCCGGCAATCCAAAAATTGTCTTCAGTGCCAAGGGGAATAATTCGAACATCGCCAGAAATTATTTCATCTTCACTGGCAATTCCCGAGCTAAGGCCTGCCTTCTTGAAAATATTTTGCCAAACTTCAATTGCTTTCTCATCGCGTGGTATACCATTCTCACCCTTAAAGGTAGAAACATATAACCGTTTCGGGTCGAGTCCGAGCCATTTCGGATCGGTTAAAAATTCATAACTCCAGCTAATCGCCTCTTCTTTAAAATAATCGCCAAAGCTCCAGTTACCCATCATTTCGAAAAAGGTACAATGTCGATTATCGCCAACGTCTTCAATATCGCCGGTACGGACACACTTCTGCACATTAGCTACACGCTTGCCACCAGGATGTTCTGCACCTAAGAGATAAGGCACCAAAGGATGCATCCCGGCAGTGGTAAACAAGGTCGAGGCATCGGTCTCACCTGGCACCAAAGAAGCACTAGGAATAATAGTGTGCTGCTTTGACTTAAAAAAATCAAGATATTTTTGGCGCAATTCTTGTGCAGTCATAATTTTTACAAATAAATATTGTGTACTCAGTATAAGAAAAATAAGTAAAAATGGCAATAAACAGACAAAACATCTTTACTATAGGCTATGCGACTATTTCCCCACCCCCTAACAACTGCTCACCGTTATAAAAAACAACGCTTTGCCCCGGGGTAATGGCTCGTTGTGGTTGTTCAAACATAACCATTGCCTTGTCATTTGCTTGGGGAGTAATGGTGCAATTAATCGGTTTGTGTCGATAGCGGATAACTGCTTGGCAATCAAGTATAGTTGTTAATTTTTCTCCGCCTATCCAAGATACATTTTTGGCCATTAAACTAGATTGATATAATAACGGATCGTCGCCATCGTTTGAAACGATGACGGTGTTGGTTGCGTAATCAAGTTTTACAACATAAAACGGACCAACGCCACCAATTTCCACGCCCTTGCGTTGACCTAGCGTATACAAAGGCAAGCCTTGGTGTTCACCAACTACTTGGCCATCGACGGTTAAAATATTGCCAGACTTAAGCGGTAAGTGCCGACGTAAAAAATCGTTATGACTTTTACCAGTAATAAAACAGATTTCCTGACTTTCTGGTTTTTTAGCCACTGGCAAATCAAATTTTTTAGCCAAGTCACGAACCTCTGGTTTAGTTAAATCAGCTAATGGAAATATAATCTGTTTTAATTTATTCTGGGTTAGCGTGTGTAAAAAATAGGTTTGGTCCTTGTTTGTATCCACAGGACGCCACACCTGATATTGGTCGGCTTGCACAATTATCTTGGCATAATGGCCAGTGGCAATATAATCGTAACCCAATTCAGCGGCTTTTTGTAGTAAATAATCAAATTTAATGTGACGATTACAATTAACACACGGATTAGGAGTGAGGCCATTACCATAGTCAGCTAAAAATGAATCAACAATTTGAGCTTTAAAGGGCTCATCAAGATTAATTGTATATAAAGGAAAGCCAAGTTTTAAGGCCACCCGTCTGGCATCGTTAAAAGACTCAATCGAACAACACTTATTCCTTATTGCATCGTTAACTGGCCCAGGTTCAGCCCAAAAATGCATAAAAATTCCCAGGAGGTCATGGCCCTGCTCTTTTAATATTGCCGCAACCACAGAGGAGTCCACCCCACCAGACATGGCAACAATTATTTTTTTAGCTTTTTTTTGCATAAATTTGTTATACAAGAATACCGTATAATTTGCAACTAAAAACCACCGGACTGGCCGGCGGTTAAGGTATTTCTCTTAGATAACGATTAAGAAACCAAGGAGCAAGACTAAACCAATCGACTCAAATATCAAACGAGGATGTTGATGTTTAAATTCAAAGACAACGGCTGCGGTGATTAAAAAGAGTAAAGCTGCTAACAACCCAAGATAATAATAATTTGCGGTTTGAAACAAAACTTTGGTTTGCGGTGTGGGGTTATTCTTAATCATCTGATACTTTGCAGTCAGCCCGGCAGTTGCTGGCAAAATGGTCGAATTAATGTCGGTTGTTTGGCCAGTGCCATCCGCATACCAGACGGAAAGCGAGGCTGGTGCAGTAGCGGCTGCCATCTCGACATTGGAAAGATAGAGTATTTCTGTCTTGGTCCAAAGTTTTGAATTTGGATTGACTGAATTTAAATCAATAGTGCGATTGTAAAGGCTAACCTGGGCACGTGCAGGCCGTTGGGTAATGGCTGCCTCGATACTGACTAACTTTTTATTGTCACCTAAGGAAAGAATTTGCAGTTTAGTGGTAGCAATATTACCAACTGATCTTACTGTCTGCTCTGCCGTGTTTGGTTGATTAAATTCCTTTACACCCAATACTTTAGTTTCTTTTGTTGGTACCTGAGCCAATGCTGTTGTGGTGACAATAGATTTTTCCTTAGCTACCACTAAAAACAATTTTGAAAGTAATTTTTGGGCTTCGATATTTACATTAGTGTCTTTTTCAACTGGACTACCTTGGGGTTTACCAAATAGCTGAGCCACGACAGAGGTGTCTGTTTTGCCTAATTGCCCTGCCGCTACACTAACCCCCACTTCACTAAAATCCGGATCGACTAAATTAGCATAATGGGTTGGGCTTAAACGCCAAGCCAGCAAGGCTGCATCGGGCGAGGTAAATCCAATCGCCAGATTTTCACCTGCTGAGTCATACTTATACTTTGAGCCTCTTAGCCAATAGGCTAAGCCTTGCCCCTGTGGACTGATATGCGCAAAGTACTGATTAAGGATCATGTCATCAGCTTTGCTTTTTGCTGCTTGCATCAGTTTTACATTTGACTTGAGTGGCTTTTGTCCAGCAGATATTCTAATTTGATTTGTTTTTTCAATTATGGTTTGGGCTTGTTGGCCAAAATTATCCGGCATCATCCAAGCCTCAATTGGCAACATCATTGCAAAAAGTAAACAAGTTGCTTTAATGGCAACTGCGGATACCGCATGAAAATAAAGTCGTTTTGACTTTAAGGCGGTAGGATGATATTGATTATGTTCGCTTGGGATAAAATGATGGTGCCAAAGTTTTTTACTTGCCACAATAGGTGCAACCTTTAAAGCGGGCGCTTTGTATTCGACAGCAGTTTTCAAAACCTGATCAGGCACTCGGCTAATCTTTGGCTTTTCCACAGGTGCGATGATAATTGGCTGCGAAATTTTGGCTACGGTTTTACGCAACTGCTTGACTGGTTTCGCAGTTGGTAGAGATTTGGGCTTTTGAACACTAGGTTTTGGTTCAATTGGCGCCCCTTTGTTTACTAAATAGTTTGAAAAACTTGGATTGATATTTTGCATCATGGCTATATTATATCATATCTTGACGAGCAAACAAAATTTCATTGCTACTATAATTTACCGGCAATAATCATTTGTCGCAATCGATGCATTAATTCTAGATAAAATTCAACATTGTTTAAGCTAGCCAAGCGTTGGCCGAGTGGTTCGTTAATTTTATAGAGATGATGAAGATAAGCGCGACTATACTGTCTTAAAATAGGCAACTTGGATTCAACGTTGATTGGCTTCTTGTCTGAGCTAAATTCACTATTTAAAATATTTATGGTTTTATAAAAGCTACCCTTGTCGTCAAGTTTGGCTGCCTTTTGACCTGTTTGCCAAATAAACAAGCGACCGTGTCGACCTTCACGAGTGGGAATAACACAATCAAACATATCCACCCCTTGCTTCACTGCCGAAACAATTTGTTCTGGATACCCAACCCCCATTAAGTAGCGGGGCTTATTGGTTGGTAACAATGGAACGACATTCGACAAAATGGTATTTCTCGTTTCAGTATCCTCACCCACGGCTAAGCCACCAATATTATAGCCATCAAAATCAAGCTTGGCTAAATCGGCAAGACTTTGTTCGCGCCACGTTTGACTGGCTCCGCCTTGAACCACGCAATGCAAGCGAGGTTTGTAACCACGTTGCTTACGATGATAAACAATGGTTCGCTTAGCCCAATCGCTGGTTAATTCTACCGAACGCTTAAGCTCTGTTTCACCGGCAGGCAAGGCTGGGCAGACATCAAGGCATACGGCAATGTCTACGCCTAAGTCTCGCTGAATGCGCCACACCAACTCTGGCGTAAAGTGATGTTTTTTGCCGTCGATATGTGAGGTAAAGGTTACGCCATCTGCCAAGATTTTAACTAGGCTCTTACCACCGCGGTTAGTTTTGCCCGCAAGGCTAAAAACCTGAAAACCGCCTGAATCAGTTAAAATTGCTCCTGACCAAGCCATGAATTGATGTAAACCACCCAATTTTTTTATTTTAGCCTCATTCGGACGCAAAAACAAATGATAGGTGTTGCTTAATATAATTTTTGCACCAAGTTGCTTGATCTCCTCAGTGGTAATATGTTTAGCGGCCGCCTGTGTGGCAACTGGCATAAAAAATGGCGTTGGCACTACACCATGCGCAGTTGCCAGCTCACCGACTCGTGCGCCTGATTTTTTACTTAACTGTTTTAGGGTGAAATATTCCATGATCATTATTGAATCAAGCCGTCGTCGGTAATCATGGCATCATCAACCAACTTTGTGGTTTTGCCGTTTAACGTTTTTTTAATTTGAGAATTAGTGGCAACGTCTACACCTTCGATTGTTGAGCCAGGCAATAATACCAAAACCTTGTTTTGGTCATCTGCCACGGGCGTAATATTGATATTAAATTCTGCTTCAGCCTTATAGACTGTGATGGGCAAGCGTCCGATCGTCCAGATTACTTTACGAGTTGCAGCGTCAAACTGAATCGTGCCCACATCAGCCCTATTTTTTGCATCCCAGTTTACATAGGAAGGCAACGTAGTTTCAATTTTAACGCCATTTAATTCGTTTAAGTTATTGCTTAAATGCCAATACACTTTATAGCTGGTGGTCTGACCCACTTTGGGTGGGATGGGTCCATACCCAACCGCAATATTGTCATCATTATAATAACGCACCTCTTCGCTTAATTTTAAATCGCTGTTGATTTTGTTGGTTATGACATTGCTCTTATCATCATCATTGGTGGGTGCTGTAGAAGTTCCAATCGTAAAGCGGGCATAGCTTTTGACTTGATAATTACGACTTGGGTCAATTTCTTTGGCCGACATCACATTAACGACAAAATCAATCGAACCACTCGTGCCAGGGGCGATATCAGCCAAGGCCGGGATACTATCTTTATTCCAAGTAATCTTACCATTGTCGACCACGCCCTGATTTTTATCATCAAGCGTAGGCCAGTCGACAAAATCACTATCAATTACCGCCATAACTATCACATCATGTAAATCGATATCACCTTTATTCGCATAGGTAATGGAATAATTTAATGGTTGCGCAAAGTTTACTCCTTGATCTGTGGAAGTAGCATTAATAAATAGGCCCACATTTAAACTACGACTTAAAATATCTAACGTGAGGTTTTTTTGCAAAAAGGCATAGTACTGTTTACCATCAGGGGAATATTCAAATCGCAAGTTAATGGCGGCACTGTCGATTGGTCTTTGCATTACCGTAAAAGGAATGGTAAGGCTCGCTTGTTTGTCAGTTACATTAGCAATCGTAAAATACGTTGGTTCAGTTGAGCTGGGCGAGGTGGTGCCATAAACAACTCCAGGAATTGGCATGGCAACAACGCGAAAAGAAGTGATAAAATTTTTAACCTCGGCTTGATAGTTAATTAAAAGTGAATTCGGCTGTGTTAAAAAAACACCAGTTGGTGGATTAACTGAAATAGTTATTCCTGTCGTAGATATACTCTGATTAAAGCTTGCCTCTTGACTAAACTGCGAAGAAAAATTAGCTGGTTGGTATACCATCTTAGCTAAAATAGCACTGCTTTGTCCTGTTTCGCCAATTACGCGACCAACAATTTTAATTTCATCAGAACGACGACTTAACAACTCGTTAATTTGCCAACTATTATTAGCACTGTTATCCGCTTTAGGTTCGGTTTTTTCAACCACAAAATTATCCGGATACGTTGCCGTGATATTAATATTTTTTATGGCGATCACGCCAAGGTTTTTATACTTAATCGTATAGGTTAGCGGTTGACCCGCCACAAATGATTTTTCGCCTTCAATTGAGAGGCTAACAGTATCGTTCTTTTGTGCTTGACTGTTTAAATAATATTGATAGCCATACCACCCTGAACCAATCAAAAGAGTTAGAACACCAAGCATCAAGGCAAAACGACCGAGTAATCCCCTGCCTTTTCTCATGGCCATATTAGATACATTGACCAACTTACCGGATTCATCTTGATAAATTTCAGACAAACCTGCATCCATTTCAATTTCTCTGGCCGAAATCGTTTCGCTTGTTTTATTTTTTGGCATATAAATATATTAACATTTGATATTAATTGGTAATAAAGCCAGCTAAATATTGATCACTATCTAGTTGGTGATTGACAGACCAGCCATCGGGCTGTTTAAGCTGATCGGGCCATTGGCCGATGAGTCGCTGGTTGGCACCGGCGGCGAATCGCAAGGTACTGTCTAGTTGGCTATTTTGTGATCCGGGTTGCTTTTGGACCAACAGAGCGTAAGGCAAAACATTCGGAGTATTCAAACCTAATAATTGACTGATTTGATCCAACCAAGTTTGTTCGGTTTTGTTTTTTAGGCTGATTGGTAATTTATACGTTACCCAAACAGTATTTTCTTGCCCCGGATCAACCATACTCCAATTGGCAAATACGGTTTTCCCTGCTTCTTGATATATTTTTGTTTGACTGGATTTGTCAATTGTGGCTATTGCCTCATTGATTAAATCACTATCTAGTTTCCACGAAGGATCGGGTTTGGTAAGCAAGCTTTGATCAGGAGCAGTAAAGCCTTGTGCGGAAATAAACTGGCTGCCATATGGGACATAAATTCTCACCCAATCTACATTGCGCCTACCAGTAAACTCTTCACCTTTCACGCCGGTATGTTTACGGGTAATCATGACGGTATCAATAATACTGCCATCAGCTTGAATCTCAGCCTGATGAGTAATTGTTTCAGAAATTTTTCGATCACTCTTGCCACCAGCGATATTGGTATTTACTACCTGTAAATAATCCCAATTAGTATCTTTAATACGGCCACTGAAATCAAGTTGATCTAACGAGGCTTGAACAGACTCATTTTTCGCATAGAACATTATTTGCTTGCCTTTTAAATTTTGATTTAATACGCTAGCCAAAGCGATTGATTTTTCTTTATCTAGTCGTTTGGGCAATTCCTGCATTATTACATTTATCAGTGAACCGATAATTTTTTTCGGTTGATTTGTTGGTGATTTTGCCTCGGCAATCGTTTGAGTATTTAGCCAAAAATTATCAGCAGTAATTTCTAAATTATTCTCTTCGGGTATCGTTATTGGGCCTATTATCCGCAACACATCCTCAATAACATTCGGCGTAAGGCTGATTACGCCATCAACTGTCGGCCCTTGGCTTTTTTCCAAAAACCAAGATAATTTTTTGGCTGTAGTAGGAAAATCTGGCCACCAGTTAGCATCCCAAAAATGCCATAGCGGATTAACTAATCGTAATGGCTCTGGCGCCGCGATGCGCTCCAATAACCCGCCTTCAGTGTCGTAACTGCCTCCACCCGGCACTTCAATTTTTTTAATTTTGCCTTTACTAAAATCAACCAGCGCATAACTGCCTAAAAAACCGCCGCTACCGCGCATCTCGGCATTATTTTGAAAAATAATCAGATATCGACGATCCATTTCAATGCCGATAAAATCACTTAAACTTGTTACAATCGGCTGAAGCGATTTTAGGGTATCGCGAAGCACGATGGCCTTTTCACGCATAGCAATAAATTGGCCAGACTGGTAACTGGGTAATGCACTTGCATCAATATGTTGCATGGTTTCGACCAGACTATCAGACTTTAGCACTGCTGCCGATAGTTGATTTATTCCATCAGACATGGCCAAACTTAAATCAATTTTTTTAGCCACCAAGTTATTGATTGTGTCGGCTAATTTCGCAAGTATAGCGCCAAGTTCGGTAGCGGTTGTGCCAGCAGTTAAGATATCCTTGCTGTTGCCAGCTAATTTTAATTGTTGATTGGGCGCCAGCTTGGCTAAATCGAGTAATAACCCATTAATCTTAGAAAGCTCACCTTGTGCTTCTGAAAATTCGGTGCTGGCTTGTTCAAGATTTTTTCCAGCCGAGGTAAAATCAAATTTTGCGGTGGCATCTTTAGCTAGCAATATTTCTGACAAGGCAGATTTAGCCTTGGCGATGATCACGCCACCTTGTTTAGCGGCATCCGCAATTGAGTTTAGACCAACAAAGGGCACAATCAGAACTAACAAAACTAAAGTAAAGGCTACCATGGAAAAAAGCGACACCGGTACTTTATTAGGAGCTTCAACAGGGACTAATACCTCTAAAATATTCTCCGGCGGTTCTTGATTTTTAGCTTTTGGTGAGCGTCTAATTAGCTGTTTGGTATTTACAATACAATTGCGACTCATTTGGTTAAAACGCCGCGCCAATCTAAACAGTGCATTAAAAATTAACCGCAAAGACAAAAGTAAATTGAGTGCTATTTTACCGATAATAACTACAAGCATTACCAGCGGTATCAAAAAAGTTATTTTGGGGTTAAGTATTTTTACTGGTTTTGGCCGTGGCTTAAGTGGCTTGGTTTTAGCTTTAATAATTACTTCAGAAGGGGGTGTAGGAGCCTCGGGTAGTGCTAAATTTGGTGCGATTTGATTAATTATCTGCGGAGTCTCTGCTTTTATTTTTGACGCGACTTCCATAATTACAGGTGGCACTACCCTACCTCTTGCCTTTCGTTTAATTAAAAACCAACCGAATCGTTTTGCTTTCGGCTGGTTTTTTGCAGTTATCAGCGATTTTAAATCCACTAAATGTGGAGATAACTGATCGTTGATATTTAGATTGTTGTTTTTTTGAACAGGTGATTCTTTTTCTGACATGTCAAGATTATACCATAAAAATACTTCACTTGCCAAATATAAAATTTTTATCCAGAACTTTTACTTAAACTCGTAAGAATTGACCCCTGCCCCAATATTTGTTTTGCATCGACGCGCTCATGATTAATAAAAGCAGTGGTAGTGAGACTATTTTGAAAATCAAACAAATGATTAATTACCATATCAGGCAGTTGATGTTTAAGAAGTTCAAATTGCAATACTAATATATTTTGGGTAAATTTATGGGTCTGTCTTATCCAGCGAAGCCTTCCCGGTACGTTCTGGCTTGGCCATGGTTTAATCTGAAACTGCTCTACAATTATATCAAGGCTGTTTACCTCATCAGAAAGTAATATATCTTTGTAGTCATCATTATTCTCAACAAGACTTAACAGAGGAATTTGCTCATCTATAATGCCTTGTTCACGACTTCGTTTCGATAACATCCGATTAAAACACCAAGCATTGTAGCAAAAAAGCCAACGTTCAACCAAATAACCTTTCTGCTTCAAAACTTGTTCCGCTTTTTGACCAGAAGCTAATTCGTTAAGAATTTCCAATTCTTCTGAGAAGCTATACGGCAAGGTTGAAAAAACCTTAATAATTTTAGTGAAGTCGGGAAAAAATTTTTCGGCTCGTTGTCGCGCATCAATAATAATCGGCAATTCGTGTCGACCAGTTTTAAACAAAAAAAAGCGTAGCGCGAGTTCAGCTTGACCTTGCAGTAAGAGCTTACCTAATTTGTGGTTAATTAAGCGGTCGCCAAATAAACGTGGCGGGAAAAAATTTAAAATGCCATATTTTTGTGTAGCATCAAGACGCAATTCAAAATTGTTTATTTCGAAATCTTCATACAGCCGCAACACATAGGTATGGGCATTGGCAATAATTTCAGTCTTGTTGAGTGCTTTCGTTTGGCTTGCTTTAAAATCTAACCTAATAAAAGAAGTTTTAAGCGCTGGAATGATATCAGGTCGAGGTAAAGTTAAAAATTGATAGGTTAGCGGCTCTGCTTCCTTTTCTGTGGCTGTCATAATTTCTTCAGGCACAATATTTAATTTTGATGCGATAATTTCTTTGGCGTGAGCAGTCGAGAAACCGGCAGTAGCTAATGAATACAACAAAAATTGTTCTTCAGGATTTTCTGATGACACAACCAGATCGTTGCCTGCTAAACCAAATTTAACGTGGCGCTCTTCAATAATATTATCTTCAGGAAACAAATTCGTTCCTACAGTTAGTCGCTTGGGTAAGGGATAATCTATGCCGACATCAGCCAGTTGGTCAATAAAAGCAGGACGCGACGATGCCACTAAATCATTTGGCTGATTTCGGCTTTTTATAAATTGTTGCTGCTGTTCCCAGGCAGTTATGTTATTTAACATTTGTGGAAATAATTGACTCTAAGCGATATAATGTAAAATCTTTAGTCACCCGTTTAATCGGCACAATGGCAACACGATATTGAGCGAGACGTGATGTATTTAAAAAACGCACGGTCGAGGTTGGAAAAGTGAAGTTATAATAATATAGTGGCACTCGGCTAGCCAGGCGACCATAGGCGCGATTCATATTATCATCATTAAAAAGTCCAACAATTACCCGTCGTTCCGGAAAAAATAGTTTATCGTGATATTGGGTGATAATTACCGCGTTGGTTTCAGTAGCATGCATTACTGCATAGTACTCTTGCCTGGTTGCGTCAGCCTTGATTATACTCTCAAGCAAGCCCTCGCTTTTAGCGGTGGCCACAAAAAACAATTCAACTATTACCAAAGTTAAAACCATAAAATATCGTGTGCTTTGTCGCATGATTTTACTAGAGATAATTTTAGTAAACCAAGTCAGTCCGGCGGCTAACCACGCAATAGCAAAAAGATAAACAGGCAGCCAATACCGGGTATACGAATTTCCGATTGTGTGTTCGCTGGTATTTGGGTTATCATTGAATTTCCAGCTGCCATAATAAAGTAATAAAATCATCGATAAGATTACTCCACTGACTAAAAAAATAACTTGCTTTTGTTGCAACTTTTTATAGCGTAATACAAACAACACCACACCAAAAATCGCACCCCAAAATAACCAAGGAAACATATCCACAAAATAATAAAATATCATTTTCACGCTTAAATTTGGATTGAAACCGAAATAAAAAATTGCGTTGCGAATCTTTTGCAATGGGCTTGGTGCCGCAATGGCCGCAATTTGTTTAATTTGGTTGGTGGTAGATAATGCGATAAGGCTTGCTGGCTTGGGAGATATCACTGTTGGCGCTGACTTACCGACCGGCAAGGCTTGCTTTAATAATTGACCGCTATTCGTCGTTAAACTAACCAACGATTTATTCATTTCCGGATACCCACTCGCCCAAAATTTGTCGTACAAAAGTTGATTGTGATATGCCGCGGGCAAAAGGCCAAAACCAATAAAGGCCAGGGCAACAATCAATTTCACCAAGCCAGTGCGACGTACCGTACACAACCAAGCGACTACTAGCATTGGTCCAAGCCATAATAGCTCCGAGGTTCTGGTGATTATCGCCAAGCCTAAAAAAACGCCACCCAATGCTGGGTAAACAAATATGATCCGCCAATGTGCCCAGCCGTCTTCTGAAAAAGTTTTACGAAGATTCATTTTTATAAAAAAATACAACGCGGCCAGGGTTAAGACGATAAACAAGACGTTATGAAACATACTATGACAGGTGTAATAGATATATGGCGGGAAAGCAGCTAAAATGATAGTACCCAGCCAAGCAACCCGACGATCGAAAATTGCGTGCAAAATACCATAAAAAAATAATAGTCCCAGTGCGGCGAAAAAAGGAGTAAGATATGGTATGATGGCAGCGCCAAAAATTGCCGCAATTTTGCCATAAATTAAAATCATGCCCAAAAAACTCATCGGTTTGATCAAGTCACCTGTGGCGCGCAAGCTACGCGGATGAATTATCTCACTTGCGATAAGATTATTTGGCTCATAATAATACAATTCACCAGTCTTACTATAATATTTGGTTAAAAAATAATTTGCCGTCTCGTCAGGAGAAGACCATTTTACATATTCCCCTTCTTGTACTAACCAATTATAAGAACTGGTTACTAAAAAAAAGAGTAGCGCTAAAATCGCTAAACCAATGGCATGTCGTTTTTTTGTACTAGTCACTTGCTCTTTTGGCATGTTTTTTAGTAAAATAAGATAAAATATGACAAACAAATTATCTCTGAATAATATTTGGGAAAACCTACTGATTATTATCAGCCTGCTAATTATTACTAGCGGCCTTATTTACCGCGTTTGGGCACTTAACTGGCCTGGAATTGTATTAAGCTGGGCATTAACCCTCCTCTTCTTTATTATAATAGCCAAGATTAGAAAAAAGCTCAATTGCCAGTCTAAACTAAACTATAATTTGACACAATTAGCTTTTTTTGGCAAATGGCGTAATTACACCTTGTTTTTTCTATATTTTTTTCTGTGGTTGATAACCGCTACCTGGCTTTGGCAACATCAAAGTGTTGAAGCTATAGCTACACCGTGGCAAGTCGTATCAACCTCATTTTTTATTGCCTATTTTTTTCTCACGAGTTTGCTTTTTTTAACGATTTGGCAAAAAGCCCAACGCGGCCAGTTTTTAATTTTAACACTACATGTCCTATTAAGCATCTCGATAATCAACTTGATCTATGGCATCGGCTATGGATATGATTTTTTTGTACACGGAGCCACGCTTGATCTAATTGATCGACTGGGTCAAGTCTTGCCCAAAACCAACTATTACATGGGGCAATATGGGGTATTAATTGTTTTACACAAAACATTCTTTATTCCCTTGAACTGGCTTCATCGGTGGTTAACACCAAGCTTAGGCACACTATTGATATTACCACTTCTGTGGCGCACACTACAAAGCGCTGATCGATCAAAGGTAATCTTAGGCACACTATTATGCTTACTCCTGCCTTATCAATTTTTAACCTTTTCTACACCGCAAAATTTAGCGTACATATTTTTAATGGTAACCGTTTTATTCGTTTATCAATCCAACACGAATAATCAAATTTTATCAGTCGTAACCGCTTTAGCTGCGATAGCGATCCATCCATTGGCTGGTTTACCTGCGTTATTAATTGTCGGCTATATTGCTATTAACAACATTAAAAATAGAAAATTTGTATTTCCCAGTAAAACGATTTTGATATTACTGAACACTTTTGCCCTACCCTGTTATTTCTTTATTTTAAATAACGCTACTTTTACAACCCTTCATTTGCCAGATAATATATTCAAAGTTGGTTTAGCCTTGCCTAATCAAGCCAACGTACTATTAAACCTAGTCTATTTCTGGCAGCAGTGTGGCTGGTGGTTATGGTTAGCGGCAGTAATAATTGGTTTTGTTCGTCTACCAGTCGAACAACAAAAAAAACTTAGATTTTGGCTCTACTTTTTTTTAAGTACTTTTATTGCCGCAACCTTAATTCGATTTTTACCATTTTCATTTGTAGTCACTAGCGAGCAAAGTGATTTTGCGAATCGAGTTCAATTTATTAGCCTCGTGTTTACTTTGCCGTTAATCTTAGAATTTATACGTCTAGTAACCAATAGTTTTGACAAGCAAACAAAGATGACTAAAATTATTCTGACCGTATTTTTTAGCTTGTGCATTACTGCCAATTTATATTTTCAATATCCACGTGTCGATGCGTATGCCAACAGTAAAGGCTATGCCACCAGTAAAAACGATTTATTAGCAGTTGAACAAATCCATCAAGAATCTTTGAATATAAAATATGTCGTGTTGGCCAACCAGCAAGTAAGCGCAGCCGCACTGTCTCGGTATGGTTTTTATTCGTACCTTGATCACGAATTATTCTATTACCCCGTGCCAACTGCCAGTCCACTGTATCAAAAATATCTCGACATGGTTTATGGTGGTGCTAACCGCCAAACCATGAACGAGGCGATGAGTTTAGCCGGTGTTAATAAAGCATATTTCATTTTAAATCGCTATTGGTATGCCTTTCCAAAGGTTTTAGCTGAAGCAAAAAACTCAGCCGACAGTTGGCAGAGTTTTGGCAATCAAGAGGTGTTTATTTTTCGCTACACGTTAGCTGGCCGCTAAAATTTTTTGACAGTACTCTTCAACAGAGTTTTTTTCAACTATCAAGTCTTCATTTAACGACTTGATAGTTTGTAATTTTTTTAATAATTCGTCAGCATTCCCAGGATTAAATAAATTTTTTTCAGGTAGCATTTCCGGTATACCGCCAAGACGGCTCGCTAACACCGGCAAACCCAGTGTTATTGCTTCAATGATAACAGTGGGGTAATTTTCATAACAAAACGAGGGTACAATTAAGACATCTGCCTGATTAATTTGCTTGCTTACGCCTACCCGATCGAGTCGTCCTAAGTAGGCAATATTATTAGAGTTTTTAACTGCGTAATCAATCTTGTCCCCATCACTGCCAGCTGGGCCAATTATGGTTAAATGAAATAGTGATTTGTTCTGAAGCACTTTAACCAACCAATCAATTCCTTTATGCGCCTCAAGTTGCCCAACAAACAAGCAACGTAATGGCTGATGAACAACATGGACAATAGAATTATTCTTTTTAAATTCTATGGGATTAGGTAGTACTTCTTTTTTTGTCCGAGCAAATAAGCCATATTTTTGATGAAGTGTTACAAGCCATGCTGATGGCGAAACTACAACATCAATTGATTTAAAACAATAACGAGTAAATTGTTGATAACGCTTGGCTAGAAATGAATTAAGCAGCCCTTCATTTTGCCACATCAATAGTCCTGATGGGTGTAACAGCTGGATATCGTGCAAGACGTGGATTTGTCTAATTTTGTTTCGTTTAATAACAAGTGGCAAGCCAAGACCAAGTCCGATTAAATTATGTGAAATCACTAACTCAGGTTGATATTTTTGGAGAAACCGATTTACGGTTATGGCTGTAAAGAGGTTAAGATTGGTCGCCACATGCCACAATAATCGTATTGGCTTGGGAAATTTACCTAAATTATATAATAAACCCGACAACCCTCCTACTCGCAATATTGGAGAAGAAGTTATTTCTATACTATTAAAAAACTTTGGCTGGGTTGTGATTATCTGCACCTCATGTCCGTTATGAATTAATGTGGTAACCAAATTAAAACAAAGCTGTTCAGCCCCGCCCTTGTTCCACGGAAAATATAAATTATTAATTACGCAAATTTTCATCTGTACTTTTATATAATTTCTGCCACTGGTTGGCAATTGCGTGCCAGTTATATTTAGTAACCGCTGTGTTTCGACCAGATTGCCCTAAACGTGTGCATAGTTCCCTATCGGTTGCTAACCGCTCAATCGCCAAGGCCAAAGCATTGGGTTGGCTTGGTGTTACATACAGCCCTTCTTGCTCATTAACAAAAACTTGTCGTACACCAGGTAAAGATGAAGCGATAACTGCTACACCAGAAGCCATAGCTTCAAGCAAGACTAGACCAAACGCTTCACCTTGATTAATCGAGGGTAAAATAAACACATCTGCTGTTTGATAATATTTCGGCAATTCACCAGTTTCTACCGACGAGGCAAAGGTTACCTCATTAACAAGATTTAGAGTATTTACCAAAACCTGATATTGGGGCAATAGGTTGCCTGAACCAATAATCGTTAAATGGAGGAAAATATCTTTACTGGCTAACTCATTTTTAGCCTGACTTACTGCCAGTAAAAGGATATTAACCCCTTTAAAATAATGCGCACTATCCAAACCGCCGACAAATAACAGCCGAATGAGCTTGATATGATTTTCATTTGTTGACTTTGGCACAAATACGTCTGTATCAACCCCGAAAGGAATCACCGCAAATTTATCCGGGTCTTTTTGATAATAACGAGCCAATACTGTTTGATCGCGATAATCACTAGTAGCAGTAATCACAGTTGTTGCCCGGTTAATAAGAACGGGCAAAATGAACAATCTCTCCAGTTTAAACAACCAGCCTTTTAATCCGCCTGCTGCAGGCTCCATGTGATAATGGAGCAGTAATTTGGTTTGTGGCGATCGTTTTGCTGCTCGTAAAATCGCACGGTGACTACCATAAAAAGGATAATGAAAATGGATAATATCAAAACCAATGAGCGCGGTCTCAAGCCCGATTAATTTTGCCGCATTGCCAATCTTAATTGCGGTGGGTAATCGTACCACTTTTACATTATTTGACACCTCTGCCAATCCCACCTTTTGTTTTGAGGTAAACACAGTTATGTTATGACCCAGCTTGGCCATGACCTCGGCTAATCGCCATGCGCTATTGCCCATGCCGCCTTTATACGGTGGAAACGTGCAAACTACAACAGCAATTTTCATACGACATTTCCATCGCGGGTTTTGGCAAAAATAGTTTTTTGCCAAAATATCATAATGAGATAAACCACAATTGCACTCATTAAGTCAAAAGAATCATAACTGCGACCACTAATTAAAACTAAAACAGACATTAATAGCGGTAACAATAAAGCCAGAATATCGCTTTTTATTTTGTCCCAATAGGTAAGTCGTAAGATAATAATAAAATCAGAATCCTGACGACTTTTGGTAACCCGTTTTTTTATCCGACTCAATTTAAAAAATAAAATGCCGGAAATCAGCATTACTGGCGCAAACGCTTTTAAAAATGATACGACCATCGAAGCACTATCCGGTACGGTGATAAGATAAATTGCTCCAGCGATTAAACTGAAAGAAAATATTGAAAAAACAAAATCCATTACTATATCTTTACCGGTCATGTGTTGATTCGGTTATCGCCAGGTCGCTGATCAAGCGCGCAAGTCGTTTTTCCGAATTGGCCAAACGGAGGCGAAGACGAAAAATCAAATAAAATAATATGATGGTGCCAAAATAAAATAGCTCTTCAATGGCGGTACCAGAAAATCCGAGTGAATTTACTAAGGCATCTAACGGTTTTAAAAATATCACCATTAAAAGCGATCCCGACCAAAATACGAGCCAAAAAATAAACTCATTTCGAGGTAATAAATCCTTGCGGAATTGCTGAGTCAATCGGTAAATAAAACCAACGAGTAGAATTATAGCTATGAGT
>JBAXJQ010000021.1:0-25928 GCA_037137775.1 Candidatus Falkowiibacteriota bacterium
TTTTAAAATATTCTTTTATTTCCTTTTTTTGTTTATTTTTAATTTCTTTTTGCTCTGGCGTACGTTTATTGTCATAACGAGAAGCATAATTAACTACGTCATTTTCTTGGTATTGAATCAATATGCCATAAATTTTTTCAGTGGCTTCAACAAATTCAACATTTTCTTTCTTCGCCAGTTTTATAGCTTCTTTACGTATGACTAACTGACTTGATGCCATTCCCATAACAATATCTTTCTTCTCCATTAACAAATCAAAAAATTTATTTTCGGCTACCTCGTAAAATTCAAGATAGTCTTCATGTTTTTTAGCCTCACCTAAAACCCAATTTGCAAAACTCCTTTTTCTCTCTAAATCTACTTCTGAAACTTCCAAAACATCATCAAACTCTTCTTCTGATGATTTTCTTCTTTGCATTTGATTCGCCAACTCTAAAGCGTCATTATTATTCATTTTTGGCATTTCATTATTATTCATGATATTTGTATTTAAAAAATAAATTCACCCAGATTAAATGCCCGAAGGGCCGAAAAGAATTTTATCAAATTTTCGTCCAGGTTCAATGCACTAAACGGCTTATTTAAGTTTAGATAAAAAATTTATTTCCGACAACTCGTTGATATACGAAATGTTTTCGTATATCATACGGATTTTTGTATGATATACGAACAATTGATATAATTAATATGTTGCTAATCTAAGATTAAGCCTATCAAAAATAACATGAAATTGGAAGAGTTATTGCAAAAAATAGAGCAAGAGTTAAAATTACGTAATTTTAGTCGCAGAACCATTAAAGCCTATTTGTCTTGTTTGGCGGACTATTTTCGTTATGCTAAGGTGGTAAATAATGTACCTGATTTAGCTAAAATTAAAGAATATTTATTACATAAACTTGAGATTGGACAATCATCACGAACGGTCAATATGCACTTACATGCGATTAAGCACTTTTATTGCGTTCTAATGAAAAGCCCAATTAATATTGATCTAAAATATGCTAAAACAGCAAGTAAGTTGCCTGTGGTGCTTTCTCGCCAGGAAATTACACAAATTATTAATTCGATTAATAATTACAAACATCGTTTAATGGTAGCCTTGGCTTATGGTGCCGGATTACGGGTGAGTGAGTTGGTTAATTTGCGGGTAGGCGATATCGATACTTGGGAATTAGTAGTTCATATTAAAGGTGGCAAGGGCAATAAAGATCGTATAACAGTCATGCCTGAAAGTTTGGTGCTTGATTTGCGGGAAATTTCGGAAGGTAGAAAAATAAATGACTTTTTGTTTCTTAGCGAGCGGGGTGGAGGATTGACAGAGCGGACGGCGCAAGTTATTTTTGAAAATGCCTTAACTGCCGCAGGTATTAAAAAGGCGGCAACATTTCATTCATTAAGGCATAGTTTTGCCACTCATTTATTAGAAAATGGGGTAGATGTGAGGTATGTACAAGAGTTGCTCGGGCATGCTAATATTCGTACTACCCAGCTTTATACTAAAGTGACAAATCCAGCTCTAAAAAGCATTAAAAGTCCATATTAATATTTATGTCTCAAAAAAAGTATCATATTACGACTATTGGTTGTCAAATGAATATATCAGATTCTGAGCGGATTTCATCATATCTGGAAGCTTTAGGGTATGCGCCAAGCGAAGATCGGTTTGGTTTGGACGTGGCCGTCGTTACCACTTGTGGGGTGCGCCAAACCGCGGAAGACAGAGTCTATGGTCTTATTCCAAGAATCAAAGAAGACAACCCGGGGGTGAAAGTTATTTTAACTGGTTGTTTGTCTGGCCGTAAAGACGTGCAACGAAGATTAAAAAAATACGTTGATATCTGGTTGCCGATTACTGAGTTGCCATTGCTCGGTGAGAAATTGGATGAGTCAAAGAAACATGATGCCGGCAGCTTGAGCGGCTATTTGTCCATTAATCCAAAATACAATTCCGGCTTTAGCGCTTATGTGCCGATTGGCAATGGCTGCGATAATTTTTGTTCATATTGTGTGGTGCCTCATGCAAGGGGTAGGGAAATATATCGACCCATGCAGGAAATCATTGAAGAAGTACAAGGATTACTAAAACGTGCCTACAAGGAGATTATCTTGATTGCTCAAAATGTGAATTCATATAAATCACAGAATGGTAATGAAGAAATGTTTGGTTTTGTTGATTTGCTTAAAAGCGTAAATGATTTGCCTGGCGATTTTTGGTTGCGTTTTTTAACAAACCATCCCAAGGATATGTCCGATGAGTTAATACAGGCAGTGGCTGATTGCGAAAAAGCATGTCATCACATCCATCTGCCAGTCCAGGCCGGTGATGATGAGGTTTTAGCGAGAATGAATCGTAAATATACCGTTGAACACTATAAAAAATTAGTTGAAAGAATCTGGCAGGTCATGCCAGACGTAAGCTTGACCACGGATATTATTGTTGGCTTTCCCGGTGAGACCGAGGATCAGTTCAATTGTTCGGCTGAGCTGTGTCGGTGGGCAAAATTTGATAATATTTTTATCGGCCAGTACAGCCCACGGCCATATACGGCGGCGAGCAAGATGACAAATGATGTCACTAAGGTTGAGAAAAAAAGACGGGAAGAGGTACTCACTGATATCTTGCGTGAAACTGCCAAGGCAAACCATCAAAAATGGTTGGGGCAGGTGATTGAGGTACTCGTTGAATCGGGTAAACATGATAAGCACTATGGCCATAGCCGTGATAATACGGTGGTGGAAATCATTGGTGGATCAGATGAATTAATCGGCCAATTTATAAATATAAAAATTACCGAAGCTCGTGACTTTGGCATGACAGGAGAAATATATGAATAACCCAAGAATAATCGTAATTATTGGTCCAACTGCTTCTGGCAAAACCAAGTTGGCAGTTGAATTAGCTCGCACGTTTCATGGTGAGATTGTGTCAGCTGATTCACGCCAAGTGTATCGCGGTATGGATGTGGGCACAGGTAAAGATTTGGTGGAGTATGGCGACGTGCCATATCATCTGATTGATGTGGCCGATCCCAAAGAACAATTTAGCGTGGCTGAGTATAAGCGACAGGCAGAAAAAGCGATTGATGATATTATTGCCCGAGGCAAGTTGCCTTTTTTGGTTGGTGGCTCTGGTTTGTATGTGCAGGCCGTGGTTGATAATTTTGAAATGAATGACAAGCCAAGCGCTAATGAAGTACTGCGCGAAGAATTGGAACAGAAAAGTACTAGCGAATTATTACGTATGTTGCAAGAACAAAAACCAAATTTCGCCGATAAAATTAATCTAAGCGACCGTAAAAACAAACGGAGATTGATTCGATATTTGGAAATTGGTGAGGCTCAAGAAGAAGTCAAAATTAATGTAAAAAAATATGAAGCGCTAGTCTTGGGTTTAAATCCAGACAAGTTTACTCGAGATCAAAAAATAAAGCAGCGGATCATTGACCGCCTCGAGAATGAGGATATGGTTGAAGAGGTGGCTGGATTGGAGCGACTGGGGGTGAGCTGGCAGCGACTCCATGATTTTGGTTTGGAATATCGATTTATCGCCGACCATCTCCAAGAAAAAATTGATTATGAAACCATGGTTGATCAGTTGTTTGTGGCAACGCGTCAATTCGCCAAAAAACAAATGACCTGGTTTAACCGGTGGGAAAAACAAGGTCAGGAAATTGTCTGGGTAACTGACGTCAATTTGGCGACGTTGGTAATTACTAGATTTATCAGATAATTTAGGCAGCGAGTTTATAGCTGTCAGCCTCGATTAAATCGTTGGCTGCTTCGCTTGCGGCACTGATTAAATGATTATGGGAATTATAATTGGGGTCATTTTTTTCTTGTGCTTTTCCTGCGGTAATCATTTTCTCAACGTAGGGCAATAAAATATCGGAATCAGCAATGATTTTTTTTATTAAATCCTCCTGGCCACCGCTTTTGTGCAGCTGTTCAATAACTGCCGCCTTGAAATTTGGTAACTCCAGTTCGGCTGAAGACAAAGATGTCGCCACGTCGAATAATTTTAAAATTTTTTCCATGGAGTTAGATTAATTTTTTAAATAAATCGCTTAATATTTTTGGGTTTGCCTTGCCCTTGGTTTTAGCCATACCTTGGCCCACGAGAAATTGCAGCACGGCCTCTTTACCCGCACGGTATTGCTCGATTTGAGCAGGGTAGGCGCTGATAATCTCTAAAACAATTGTTTTTAGGTGACCTTCGTCATCGAGCTGCTCTAGGCCTAGCGTTTTGACTAGGTCTGTCGGGTTGGTACCACTATTGCTATACATTTGTTCAAGAATAGTTTGGCCTGCTGAGGAATTGATTTTGCCTTCATAGAGTAAGCAAATCAGTTCAGCGAAGTTTTCTGGAGTGATATGCAAGTCTTTAATTGAAAGTCCGTCGGCCTTTAGATGTTTAAATAATTCACTAATGAGCCAATTAGAAGTTAGTTTAGCTAAGCGCCCTTTTTGCTCATCGTCACTGAGATTTTTTGCCTCTAACCAAGCGTGTAGCTCGGAAATCACATTTTCAGTATAATCGGCTAGGTGCTTATCTGTGATTAAAATATCTGCATCGACCTCGGAGAGGCTGTATTGTTGGATAAAGCGAGCTTTTTTTGCCTGTGGCAGTTCAACTAATTCTAATGTAATTTTTTCAATCAGTTCATTGGAAAATTCCATTGGTGGTAAATCGGGGTCGGGAAAGTAGCGGTAATCAGCTGAAGTTTCCTTGATCCGTTGGCGTACGGTTGCCTGTTTGTCTTCGTTCCAGCCGCGAGTTTCCTGCACCAGTAGTTCGCCATCGGCCAGTGCTTTGACTTGGCGGGCAACCTCGTATTCAACTGCTTTTTCAACTGCTTTGAATGAATTAATATTTTTTAATTCGACTTTTGGATTTAATGTGTAGCCGCCAACCGGTTTAATCAAACCGTCTTCATACACCCATTTGCCTTTTTCTTGAATGCTGACATTGGCTTCGCAGCGCATCTCACCTTGCTCCATGTCGGCGTTACTAATATCGAGATAGCGTAATATTTGTTGATAATTTTGACAGAATTTTTTAGCCGTGGCTGCATCATGAATGACCGGCTCGGTTACCATTTCAATCAGTGGTGTACCAGCTCGGTTGTAATCAACTAACGAATATTTTTTGCCACCGGGATGATTTAATTTACCTGTATCTTCTTCGAGATGAATGCGAGTGATGTCGATTTGTTCATTATCAACATTCATAAATCCACCATAGACCATGGGCAGGTCAAATTGAGAAACTTGATAGCCTTTGGGTAGATCTGGATAGAAATAATTTTTACGATCAAATTTTGAAAGTTGGTTTACTTTACAATTTAGGGCAAGGCCAACGAGAATAGTCCACTCAATGGCTTGGCTATTCGGCGTTGGTAGCGTGCCAGGGTGGCCCAAGCAAATAGGACAGACGTTGGTATTTGGCGCCTTACCACGTGAATCATTATCACAACGGCAAAACATTTTTGACTTGGTTTTTAATTCGGCATGAATTTCGAGGCCGATGATAACGTCGTATTTATCCATAGTAATATTAATTTATTGATTGTATTATTTTGCTAATATTGGCATTAATAATTTGTTGTTAGTATAATTGAAATAGCAGTATAGTATTTTAAGATTAGCCTAAAAATTGATAAAATGCAAGAAAAAACCAGCTTTTGCAGCTGGCTTTTTCTTGAAGGGTATGACTAATTACGAATTATCAACTAAGATATATTTTGCTAAAAACGGATGGACGCTGGCGATTTGTTCGTGCATTAACTGGGCCACCTTACGATAGCTAAAATGTCCGCCTTGTCGAGAGCGTAGGCCAATGAAATACATTGCTTCGCGAAGATTCATTTTCATAAGAAATCTGCGGGCCGTAGCCTTGGTCGTAACATACTGGGCTTCGTATGGATATTTTTGGGCCACAAAACGGCTAAATTCATGCGCTAGTTCCATGGTGGACCGGTACTCATCACCTAAGCCGACTTGATCAAATATTTTTGGTGTATAAAAGCCAAAGGCGCCAGAAAGTAATTGAGGGGTTTGGGTCATGATTCGGTTGCGTTTCAAATCATAATACGCACCTTGGTCCAAGAGTACATCAAAGGTGTAATATGGGTATTCGAATTCTCGGGGGACTTTATCGTAGATGGTTTTGCCTCTTTCCAAAAGTGTTGAAAGGAACGTTTCTTTTTCGGATAGAGACAATCGTAACACTTTTTCGTAGGCTTGGGTATAGCTGATTGGCTGGAATTTATAAAACAAGGCAGCGATGATTTTGTTTTCAGCGTCTTTATCGTATTCAATCAATTCAACCGACAAACTGTTACGATCAGAAAATTCAGGCTTGGCAATATCACTGGTCCATTCATGACTTTTCGCAAATACAGTCTCTTCGTTGGCCACATACATTTCGTGTGGATTGGCGTACTTTACCAGTGTTGGGGTGATTTCTTGTGCTACTTTCTTAACTTGTTCGCCAATTTCGCGCACCTCTTCAAGTGGATGGGAGAGGAGCTTGGTGATCGCATATTCCATAGTCCGGGCATTGGCGCTAATGCCAAGGTTGGCCAGGGCGGAGTTGGGCAAGGCAAATCGGCAGACATCAATCCATTTGGATTTTATTTTGGCTTGATACGTCATTTCTGGGTCGCCAGCAGTATTCGGATAAATCTGTTCGATGGCCTTGCGTACTGGGGTAAGTGAGTGTTCGTAAAGATCGTATAATTGATTAATTACAGTTTTATACATTGGGCCAAATTCTGGTTCCTGCTCTAATGCACGAGGGGTGTAGACACGATCTCGTGTGTAGACCTGATAACGGGATGATTTTTCCGTAAATGAGGCAAGGCGGTTGGATTGAATGGCCTCGACCGCCATTAAGGAGACATTTTCAACGGCAATATTCATAAAGGCGTGCTCAGCAACAGAACCGTGTCCATAGTTAACGACCCACTTTTCATTGAATTCTGCCGACTTTGCCTCAGTCAATTCTTTCGCAATCAGGTCGAACGGTTCGGGTGAGCGGGAACACTTGGCAAAAGTAACCGCTACCACCTCGGGAGGTAGATTTTTTAACGCATAGATGCGTGGTTGTGTTTCCATATTATGTATTGAAAATATTATTAAAATAATCCGCTCGAACCAAAACCGCCACTGCCGCGCGTAGTCTCATCGTCGATTTTAGTTTCAATGATGATCGGTTGCTCTACTTTTTGGATTAAAAGTTGGGCGATTTTTTGACCGGCTTGAATGCGATAAGTGGCGGTACCAAGATTGATTACGCTAATTAGTAATTCACCACGATAACCGGCATCAATTACGCCAGCTAAAACATGAAGTCCTTGATTGGCCACTCCGCTTTTATCCCAAACCAAGCCAGCAAATCCGTCAGGTATGGCCAGCCTTAAACCAGTGGACATATTATGGCGCTGCCCGGGCGTTAGATCGATCGAGCGGTCGGCGTAGATATCGAGCCCAGCATCATTTGCATGTGATCTGGTAGGTAATTTAGCAGTTTCAGAAATTCGTTCAACTAACAACTCGTTGGCAATTGGCGTGGCTGGTAAAGTTATTTTAACCAGGGGTTCAATTGTTTGCCAAATTAATTGGCTAATGTTTTCGCGATCAAGTAAGGTATTATTTGGGCTACACTCAATTAAGGTGAAATTTGAAAACATGCTGGCTAATTCGAGATAGACCTGTTCGGCATCGCGGAGATGATCGATATCTGCTTCGTGAATATCCCGTTTTTGGCCACCGACATAATCGCGATGACCTTTTTGATCAACTAGGTTTTGCGCGACCTGAGCATCAACATGAAGAATGAGGTTTATGTCTGGACGGGGAATGCCAAAGAGGCCATATTCCAATTCATCCAACCATTTAAAAAATTCTTGTCTAGAGTTACTGTCTTTAATTTTCCCACCTTGGTGACCCATACTAGCAGTCACATATCGGTTAGTGATAACGATATTACCTTCTTCCAACCATTGTTTTATTTCGAAACTGGCGTCATAACGATCGATGGCGTAAAAAATAGAGGCACGATGTGGTCCAACCGCTTTAGCAGTGCCAAATTTGCCATTCAGATATTCTTCCACCAAGCCAGCAGACTTTTTACCGTATTGCGGAAAGTCGGCCATTTTTACGCGAAAACCGGCTTGCTCTAAACGAGTCGCCAAAAGCTGTGCCTGCGTGGCCTTGCCCGACCCGTCGGTGCCATCGATAACAATAAGTTTGCCTGTTTGCATGGTGATTTATTTATAGACAAAAAGAAGTGCTTAAAACAGCACCTCTCCTTGTAAAATTGTCAAAAAAATTATTTTTCAATCAATCTATCTATTTGTTGGTACAATTCATCGAGGTTGCCGTTGTTATTGATTTCGACATCGGCTTTTTCCATTACCATTGGCACTTCAGCATCGGCTTCTTTTAATTCATCAGCTAAGAATTGATTAAATGTTTTTTCCGTGTCGCCTGGATTTTCCGCTCGTTTTACTAATCGTTCAAATCTTATTTCTGGATCGGCTACTACTCTGGCAAGAATAAAATTTGGTAGCTTGGTTAAATAGGTGATATCTGCAAAGCGTCTGACGCCATCTATGACAACGATGTCATGCTCGTCATTGGTAACATCGTTGGCGATAACTTTTGCCATAATATCTTCGCCAAAGTTTTGTCGTAAAATGGTTGATAATATTTGCAGATTTCCACGCTCTTCTTCTACATATATTCTTTTTAAAATATCACGTAACATGGTTGAAAAGCGGTGCCCATTTGCTGCTTTTTGTTCGATGAGATATTTTGCGATTGTGCCTTTGCCCGCAGCAAGTGACCCAACCAAGCCAATAATTTTGGTTGCCATATTTTTACATGGGTAAATCAGCTTTAAGAATGGAGCCGATGGGCATAAAACTGCCAGAAGGAGATATAGGCGGTGTTGTTGGCGGGGCCTCTGGGGTTGGCGTAATAACCGGCAAAGGCTGCATAACTTCTTCTAATTTGTCTAATGATGGTGCTGGTGGTCTGGCAACTAATTCTTCGGCTTGGGGTAGGGTAGGTAATACAACAGTTTCCAACTCTTTTTTAGCCATTAAATCTTTAAGTGTATTCAACTCGCCGCCAAATTGGGCGCAGAGATCTTTTAATTTTTGAGCGTCTTCAGTGACAGGTTTGTCTATGACTGTTTCTAGCGGCTTAGTTGTTTTGCCTTGAACCGAAATTTCATTTGGTTTCATGTCGGCGTAGGTTTCTAGTTCGTTGGAGAGGACTTTGTATTGAACGCCAGTTTCGGCAAAAATTTCCGCTGTGCGTCCGCTGCCATGATATATTTTTTCGCAAACCACCCGCTTAATGCCCGCGTTGATGATCATCTTGGCGCAGGTATAGCATGGAGTCATTTTTTGGTAAATGGTAGCTCCTTCAAGTGAGATACCTTCGCGTGCTGCCTGGCATATGGCATTTTGTTCAGCATGGATGGTGCGGATACAATGTCGACTTTCATGGCCATCTTCGTGAGTGACGGTGTGCATTTCATGACCGATTTCATCGCAGTGGGCAATGCCTGCCGGAGAGCCAACGTAGCCTGTGGCAACAATGCGTCGATCTCTTACAATTACACAGCCAAGCCTGCCTCGGTCGCACGAACCGCGCGAGCCGACCATGTTAGCTATGTCGAGAAAATACTCATCCCAGGACGGGCGATGATAGCTGGATTCAGACATACAATACGTAATTAAATAAGGTGAAATTAAGTCTCCTTAAAAATGTTTTTTGTGGCTGCAAGCTCTTTAGTCTTGATATTGTAGCAAATAAAAAAACCAACCACAAGTTGACAATACCAAGTAAATATCGTCCAAATGGTTGTTTTAGCACTAAAAAACCGGCCAAAAGGCCGGTTTTTGAAAGGTGATATTTTTGGGTTAGACTTTTTCCCCAGCTATGAATTTTTTAATCTCCGCAACACTACTCATAAACTGAGCCGGGAAGATGATGGTGGAATTTTTTTCTACGCTGATTTCCGCCATAGTCTGGAGGTTGCGTAGTTGTAAGGCGATTGGGTGTTGGCTGATAATATCAGCTGCCTCACCTAATTTTACACTGGCCAAAAGTTCACCCTCGGCAGCAATAATCTTTGAACGTTTTTCACGTTCAGCTTCGGCTTGTTTGGCCATGGCACGTTGCATGTTGTCAGGTAGCTCAATGTCTTTGATTTCAACTACGGAAACAAGCACGCCCCATGGCTCGGTATGACCATCAAGCACTTTGCGGATTTCTCCATTAATAGAATCTCGTTCCGATAGTACTTCGTCCAGTTGAAACCGCCCACAAATATTACGAACAGTGGTTTGAGCAATTTGGTCAATGGCTCGCATGACGTTTTCAATGGCGACTATACTTTTGATTGGGTCTTTGATTTGGTAATAAGCCACGGCCGAGATATCGACCGAGACATTGTCTTTGGTGATGATTTTTTGTGGCGGAATTGGCAAAGTGATGGTACGAAGGTCGACTTTACGCATCCACATAAAATACGGCACAATCCAACAAAGCCCTGGTTCGCGTTCACCAGTAATCTTCCCAAGAAAAAATACGACACCTTTTTCATACTGTTGTACCACGCGAAAGCCTGGTATAACTACAAAAACGACGATTAAGACCAATACTGGAATAATAAATTCCATACGATTTTGGTTATTGAATTAAAGCTATTTTAATCTTAGCAAATCAAGCTAAATATGCAATAACTAAAAACCAGTCAAATTTGACTGGTTTTTAGTTATGAGAATTGTCTAGAATTTATTGTTGCACCTTGATGCCAGGACCCATGGTGGAGCAGATCACTACATTTTTAATGTAAGTACCTTTAGCCTTGGCTGGCTTTAATTTTTTGATTAAATCGATAACTGCTTGGTAGTTTTCTACGATTTTTTGGGTTTCAAACGAGGTTTTGCCGAGTGGTAAATGGACATTAGCGGTGTCATCGTTTTTGAAACTGATTTTACCTTTTTTGATTTCAGCGGTAGCCTTAGCTGGGTCAGTGGTTACAGTTTCGTTCTTGGGGGAAGGCATTAAACCGCGAGTACCGAGAATTTTAGCAATTGGTGCCAAGAAACGCATCATCTCTGGTTGGGCAATGGCGACTTCAAAATCGGTCTTTTCAGTCTTTTTTATTTCAGCAATCAATTCTTCGCCACCAACAATATCAGCGCCGGCTGCCTTGGTTTCTTCCATTTTATCAGGGGTTACAAACGCGGCAACTTTAACCGTCTTGCCAATGCCGTGAGGCAGACTAACGGCGGAGCGAACTTGTTGATCACCTTTTTTAGTATCGATGCCAAGGCGAAGGTGAACTTCGATGGAGGCGTCAAACTTGGTTTTGGAAAACTTTTTGGTCAGCTCGATCGCTTCAACTATGGTATACGCGCGATTTTTGTCGTAATCAAACACAACTAGTTTTTTCTTGGTTGGCTTTGCAGCCGGTTTTGTTTCTGACATAGGGTTGTTTAGTGGTTATAGCGTCAGCCTAGGGCAGACTCCCACGATGAATAAATAATTAGCCTTTAATTTCGACACCCATTTGACGAGCAGTGCCGGCAATGGTTTTCATGGCAGCATCGACATTCTTAGTGTTCAGGTCGGGTAGTTTCATGGTGGCGATTTCGCGCAATTGTGCCTCAGTGATAGTACCAACTTTTTCAATGTGAGCCTTTTTGGAGCCGCTCTTAATACCGGCAAATTTTTTAATCAGTTCGCCGGCAGGTGGGGTTTTGGTGATGAAGCTAAAGCTGCGATCATCATAAACAGTGATGACTACTGGAGTAATCTCACCCATGCGATCGCGAGTAGCTTCGTTAAACTGTTGGCAAAACGCTTGGATTTGTACGCCATGTTGACCCAAGGCTGGACCGACGGGAGGCGCAGGATTAGCCTGGCCAGCAGGAATTTGCAGTTTGATCTGCGTTAATATTTTCTTAGCCATAGTAGTGTTGTGATTGGTGCCCAGAGAAGCCCATTGACATGGCAAGGCACGGTATATTAATTTATACTTTCTTAATTTGTAAAAAGTCGAGCTCGACCGGTGTTTCACGACCAAAGAGCGAGACCAAAACTTTTACTTTGCCTTTGCCTTCATCTACTTGAGTAACCTTACCTTCCAAATTCTTAAATGGACCATCAACGATCTTAACGGCAGAGTTAACGGTAATATCGATCGTAAATTTAGGATCTTCAACGCCCATGCGTTTTTGCAATTCTTTTACCTCAGAATCAGCAATTGGCGTAGGAATGGTACCGGTACCGATAAAGCCAGTTACATTCGGGGTGTTGCGCACTACGTACCAGGAATCGTCGTTTACAATCATTTCAACGAGCACATAGCCAGGAAAAATTTTTTCTTCGACGGTCTTGCGCTTGCCGTTTTTAATTTTAATCTTCTTTTCAGTCGGAATTAAAATATTATAAATCTTATCTTCCATTTCCATGGATTCGATTCTTTGCTTAAGGCTCTGCGCCACATTTTCTTCATATCCAGAGTAGGTGTGGATGACATACCAGCGGCGGCCTTGGTTTAATATTTGTTTAGCCATAACGTTTAATAATAATTGAGCGGTTAGGCGCCGCGGTTAATGAGCACAGACAAGCCATAGCTAAATAGCTTGTCCAAAATGAATAAAAATACTGACACAACCAAACTGACACCGATCACCATTAAGGTGTAATTGGTCGTTTCTTTCTTGGTTGGCCAAGTGACTTTTTTAAGTTCCTCAACAGAGTCTTTGAGATAGGTGGTTAAGCGGTTAACCATAAATTTTAGTTTAAAAAAACAGCCCTGGTGGGCGGTTGTTTGAGTTAACGGTAATATACCGCATTTTAGAGAGAATGTCAACATTTGGCGGTTTAGCAGTATTGTGGTATAATTTAATCATCATGACAAGTCATAATTTCGCCTTTTTTAGCTCAAAAACCTTCGCCAAATTGGTTTGGGGTATTATTTATTTTCCTGTTTGGTGGTACACCGAGGGGTTGTTCAACATTGGCCAAATATTATATGAACGCTTAAAAAATCAGGAAAAAGCCTGGGGTTTTTTGGTATGGGTTAGGAATATTTTTCGTCCAATGTATGGGTTAACCGATTTTGCGGGTGTGGTTATTAGTATTTTGGTTCGCATTGTCCAAATTATTTTTCGTGGGGTGATAATGTTGTTTTGGGTGATTTTTTTGCTTGGCTGTTTGGCGTTTTGGCTCGTTTTACCTCTCGCTGTTATCTATCAAATTGGTTATCAATTGGGAATCATTACTTATGTCTTCTAAACCAACGTACCTAATCTGTGAAACGTGTAGCGGTAGCGGCCGGGCAAACGCGCTCCTTGCTTGTTCAACGTGCCACGGTGCAGGAGTAGGCAAGACATATCATGGTCGATTTTATTTTTGGGCGGAGCAGATTAATCAGGCCACGATTGCCTTGCGTATCCTTGAACGTCGGTTTAATCAATTAGTTGATTTGTTTTTTCTGGTATTTGGCTTTAGTGGTTTTGGCGCACTGGTTTGGTGGTGGCTCGAGACCGGTCCCGAGTTATCTAGTGCGCCTTGGTTGTGGTGGGAACATCGGCATTGGTTACTTCTATGGTTTTGGTTGGGTGTTTTAGCCTGGCTGTTTAGTTTTTTTCGTATTAACAAAGATCCTGTTTTCTCTCCTCGAGTGAGCCACCAAGCAACCGATGCAGAATTATTGTTGATTGATGAATGGTCTGAGGTGCGCAAGATTGCTGGGAGTAAGCGCGTTGAGGTTTCAACTGGATTTAATTATGCCTCACTGGCAGTAGTTGAAGAGGCGTTAGCTTTGGCCTCGCGGTTGGGACATTCCGAGGTAACACCCCTACATTTATTTTTAGTGTTGTTGTCCGACGAACAATCATATAGCGTCTTGACTCGGTTGAATGTAAATGTGATTGGGTTAAGTAAAAAAATTAAAACACAGTTACAAAAGATTCAAGCCCCGGTTGGTTCTGGTTTGCACTTGTCATTAAAATTACGACAAGCATTGGTTGATGCCTATATTCAAGCAGAGATTTTTGAACAGTCTAGAGTAAAGCCTGCTAATTTGTTATTAGCCTCGCTCGAAAATGATGTAGTGCTAGAGGAATTATTATATGAACAAGAAGTGGACCGAGACAAGCTAAATAATGCCGTGCAATGGTTCCGTATTCACGAACGATTAATCGAACGATTTCAAGCCTATCGACGCACCGCACGATTCAAGCCTTCAACTAATATGGATCGCGCATATACTGCTGTGGCAACGCCATTGTTAAATGCCTTTTCTCGGGATTTAACTTTGGCGGCGCGGTGGTTTCGTTTAGAAATGTGTGTTGGTCGAGAGCGAGAAATGGATGAACTTTTTCAGGTGCTTGATTCTGGTCGCAATGGTGTATTGTTGGTGGGTGAAGTTGGGGTTGGTAAAAAATCGATTGTCCACGGTTTGGCACAGTTAATGGTTGAGGAAAAAGTGCCGAAATATTTACAAGACAAACGAATGCTCGAGCTGGATATTAGTCGTCTGGTTAGTGGGGCAACCGCTGCACAAGCGCAGGAGCGATTGTTAGCCTGCCTGGATGAAATCAGCCATGCACGTAACATTATTCTTTTTATTAATAATATTGAGACCATCACTGGTATTTCTTCTGGCGGGGAAAGTAGTGCAGACTTATCTGATGTGTTAGTATCGGTAATTGAGCACCATGGCATAGTTTGTTTAGCCTCAGTAACCATTGAAAATTATAGAAAGTTTATCGAAGGCAAACCAATTGATCATGCTATGGGTACGGTGCGTGTGGCCGAGCCGGTAGGCAATCAAGCCATTTTAATGCTTGAAAGTAAAGTGGCTTATTTGGAAGGGGTGTATAAAGTTTATTTTACCTATAACGCTATCGAAGAAGCGATTAAGTTGACCAGTAAATATATGCACGATCGCTATTTGCCGGCCAAGGCGGTAGCGGCCTTAGAGGCAGCAGCAGTGCGCGTCTCCAAGAGTAAGCAAGACAAAGTGGTTGGTCGTGAAGCAATCGATTTATACGTTACCGAATCAACGGGCATTCCGTTAACACAGATTGGGCTATCTGAAAGTAAAAAATTATTAAACCTTGAAGCGCAAATTCATGAGCACATGATTGATCAGGTTGAGGCAGTGGATATGGTGGCTGCTAGTTTGCGTCGCGCGCGGGCACAGATGACTGATGGTAAGCGACCAATCGCCAGCTTTTTGTTTATGGGACCAACGGGTGTAGGTAAAACCGAATTAGCCAAGAGCGTAGCCAAGGTATACTTTGGCGATGAAAAATATATGATTCGTTTGGATATGAGTGAATATCAGACGCAAGACACGGTGGGCAAGATGATTGGCAGCGCAAATGAAAAAGGGTATCTGACCGAGCTAGTGCGCCAATCACCGTTTTGTATTTTATTATTAGATGAGTTTGAAAAGGCCCACCCCGAGATTTTGAATTTGTTTTTACAGGTGATGGACGATGGTCGATTGACGGATGGGCAGGGCAAAACGATTGATTTTACGAATTGTATTATTATAGCCACTTCGAACGCTGGTGCGCTCTATATCCAAGAGCAGATGAAAAAAGGCACGCCAGTGAATGAGATTAAAGAAGTACTGATTAACGAGCAGCTGAATAAAATAATGCGACCAGAGCTGATTAATCGTTTTGATGGTATTATAGTATTTAAGCCATTGGCGCAAGAAGATGTGGTAGCTATTGCCAAACTGCTCTTGAAAAAAATTGAGAAGATGTTAAAAGAAAAGGGCATTCGTTTACGATTAGAAGAAGAGGGTGTTATATTGTTGGCAAACCAGGGTTTTGATCCGAAGTTTGGTGCCAGACCGTTACGACGGTTATTGCAGGACAAAGTTGAAAATATTATTGCCAATAAAATTTTAAGTGGCGAGGCTAGGCGACGCGATACGATTGTGATTGACCGCCTAGGCGAGGTGCAAATTGAAAAAGCTCAGGTTTTATAAAAAGTAAGAAGGCGACACTGGAAGTGCCGCCCTGGGTAAGAGTGAAAGGGGTGTGTTATCGCGCAGACTTTAATGTCTGCATAATTTTGTGGCTTTTAGTGAAGGTGTCCAAAACCCCGTTAAACTTCGTGGGGATAGGTATCACCTTGGCCGATGTATTGGCCAGTTGCCGGTGCTCCAGTTCATGGAGCCGTTCACTGATTACGATTACGTTGTAACCAGCAAGGTCGTGTTCGGCAAGACTTTCAACGGCATCTATGGGCCGTTGAAAGTGGTAATTGAGGACTCTCAGGTCCTCATCACAAAAACATCCTGCAGCCAAAATACTACTTTTCATAAATTATTCTCCTTTTCTGGTTTGCGCAATTACATAATTGCGCTATGATATGAACAACACCATTATATTTAAACATAAAATCTTTAAATGGTCAATAGCCAGCTATCAAATTACCTATTAGTGTTTGTTTTAAGCGCCGTTATTAGTGCTTTTTTTACTTATTTTACAATAAAATTAGCAAAAAAATTACAAGTTGTAGATTTACCGGATAATAATCGCAAATTACACGCCAAGCCAATTCCGTTGCTAGGTGGGCTGGCAATTTTTGCCGCCTTTTTTTTATTAGTATTTTGGTTTAAAGATATACTATTATCAAGTAATTTGCAGCCTTCACACTATTTCGGTTTTTTTATTGGGGGGATGTTTTTAGTGGCTGGTGGGTTTTTGGATGATAAGTATGATCTCAGCCCAGTCCATCAGTTGATATTTCCAGCGCTAGCTATTGCTGCGGTAATTGCTGGCGGAGTGAGTATTGAAAAGATAACTAATCCATTCGGTGGCTTCATCTATTTAAAATTTTGGTCGACTATTTTGATTGCAGCCTGGCTTTTGGGTATGATGTATGCCACCAAGCTACTCGATGGCCTTGATGGCTTGGTGACTGGGGTTACTGGCATTGGAGGCGTGATAATTTTTCTTTTTACCATTAGCGCCCGTTATTATCAGCCTGATATCGCTCTGGCCTCACTCTTGTTTGCTGGTGCTTGCCTTGGTTTCTTGGTGTTTAATTGGCACCCAGCTAAGATTTTTTTAGGTGAGGGCGGTTCGCTGCTACTTGGCTATATTCTTGGCGTCTTAGCAATTATCTCTGGCGGTAAGTTTGCTATTGCCTTATTGATTATGGGTATTCCAATTTTAGACATGATTTGGACGGTAATTAGACGATTGGTGGCTGGCAAAAATCCGTTTAAATTTTCCGATCGGCAGCACTTACATCATCGGTTGCACGATTCCGGTTTGGGTCATCGCAAGACCGTATTAATTTATTATGCCTTTGCTTTGATTTTTGGCCTATCGGCCCTGTTTTTACAAAGTTCGGGCAAGATGCTGGCAATTTTAGGCTTAATTGTGGCCATGGTGGCTATTTTAGTTGTCTTTAATTGGTTGGATCGACAAAAACAGAGAACTAAGCACCACTCTTGACGAGATTCGATTTTGTTGTATAATATAATCGCCGTCTAAGAAATAGCGGTTTTGTTTTAAATTAGCATAAATTTATCCCTATGGCGAAAATTGCAGTCATCAAGACTGGCGGCAAACAGTATAAAGTTACGTCCGGCCAGCAAATCAAGGTTGAAAAACTGCCACAAGAAGTCGGCGAGACTCTTAAGTTTGAAACCCTATTAGTTACCGAAGATACCGGTGAAAACCTGGAAATCGGCAAGCCATCTTTAGGTGAACGGGTTGAAGGTAAGGTCATAGAACATGGTAAAAATAAGAAGGTTACCGTGGTTAAGTACAAAAATAAGACTCGTTACACTCGCACTATCGGTCATCGTCAAGAATTTACCAAAATTGAAATCAGTCAATTAGCATAAGCACTCATAAAAAATCACCGTTTCAATTGAAACGGTGATTTTTGTTTGACTTACCCTGAAATTTTGATTAAAGTCGTTAATGAATCCCTTATCGGATTTGTTTTTTATCAACGGCCTAGGCCGAAAATCAACAGAAAGAGAGGAAATGACAATGGAACAGAAAATGTGTGGTGTGGGCTGGCTGGAAGAAGCAATTGAGTATTTGGAACAACTGGCAATGGAAGATTCGAGTGAAAATCGTCACCAGCCTACGGTTGGAAGATATCAACCTAAACCACTCGTGCCGTATTTCGGTTACGATTTTTGGGCAAAGTGGTTGGTGCTGGTGGAATGGGCATGGCTGCTTACTTTGGCCAAAGCAGGGATTATACCGAAGGAGTATCACCAGTATTTGTCCCAGGCAAAGCTTCATTCTTTACTGAAACTTATTGCCACAACCGAACAAGATCAGATTGAAAAAGCTGAGACAAAGGGGCATGATATTAATGCGTTAATAATCCTCATACGTCGGCAACTTCCAGAGAGTCTTCGCAGGTTTGTGCATCTCGGTCCCACGTCTTACGACATTATCTCCACTGCCTATGCGCTTCAGTTGAAGCTATGTCATCAGCGTGTGGTACGGCCAATGCTTGGCGAGATTGATGAGCTGTGGCGGGGTGTCATTCATGAAAATGCCGAATTGGTGCAACTTGGTAGGACTCACCTACAAGCCGCCTTGCCGATTACCGGTGGGTTTTGGCTAGCAACCCTTCATACGCGTTATGCGCGCAATGTCAAAATGCTTGACCGGGCTGCTAGTGAGTTGGAAGGGAAGTTTACTGGCGCAGTTGGTACGCGAGCAGCTCAAGTGGCCTTGTTTGGCCGAACTGATCTTGAAGACATGGTGATGCACGAACTCGGCTTAATTGCCGCTCCGGTTAGCACCCAGATTGCTCCACCGGAATCGGTAACCGACTATTATTACTACGTTACCTTACTCTCTGGCGTCTTAGCCAATCTGGGTAACGATGTTCGTACGCTCCAGTCAACCCAATACGGTGAAATCGATACGATTGGCTCCACGTCTTCGACCATGTCGCATAAACGCGCCAATCCGACTGCTGCGGAAAATCCGGTTGGCATGTACCGCATTTGCAACGGTACAATTGTTACCATTCTTACAAACCTTTCGAGTGATCTCGGTCGCGATCTATGCAACTCGGGGCCGATGCGAATGTTTGCCAGTGAATTGGTCTACTTCTACCAGTCGTGCCTCTCGATTAAACGTATGTTTAAGAGCATGGAATTCAATGCATCTCGGTGTCAGGAAAATTTCGAGCGATATGGCAAACAATTGCCCGCAGAATTGCTTCACCTCACTCTACAGTTGGCTGGCCTGCCTGTCGCCCATAAGTTTGTGAATGAGGTGGTGTCTTTTGAGGCTATCCAGAAGGACTGCACACTTGATGTGGTTATGAATCAGATTGCTGATAGAGGCAGCCACCCAGAGGTAGCAGCGATCTGGGAGCAGATGGATGAAGGGGTTAAGTCGATACTGGCCAATCCTGCGCTTTATCTTGGTGATGCGGTTTTTACCGCTTTCAAAGAAGCGCAAAACATCTGTTGATGAAATGCTGATAGTAGCAAAAGGGGCACCCTGTCGGGCGCCCCTGTTTTTATATTGGATTGCGATATTTGAAGGCGTTATTGAGCGTAAGGTCGTCGACGTATTCGAGCGTGGCACCCATGGGTAAGCCACGTGCCAGGCGGCTGATTTGGCCGCAGAGCGGCCGGAGTGTCTTGGTTAGATAAAGCGAAGTGGTTTCCCCTTCAATGGTGGGGTTTAATGCTAAAATAATTTCTTTGACCGGGTTGTTTTTTAATTGAGTGATGAGTGGTGCAAGATTTATTTTTTCCGGACCGTGGCCTTCCAGCTGATTAATCTCGCCATTTAAAACATAATAACGGCCGGAATATTGTTTTGTGTCTTCTATGGTCATAAGGTCACGTACATCAGATACAATGCAGATAACGTCTTGTTCGCGTTGAGGGTTGGCACAAATGGGGCAGGGGTCTTGTTCAGATAGGTTACCACAACGTTGACACGTGGCCACGCGAGCTTGGAGTTGGTTAATAGCGTGAGCCAAACGCATTAATTCTTCTGGCGATTGACGCAAGAGATAAAACGCAAACCGCTCGGCGGTTTTAGGACCGACGGTAGGCCAACGCGATAGCGCGTCGATTAATTGTTGAATGCCGACAGGAAATTTCATGTTAGCTCAGGCCAGGGAAGCCACCCATTTCTTGAACTTTCTGAGCCATGATTTTTTGCATTTTTTTCACGGCGTCGTTAAAGGCATCTTTGGCACCGTTTTCCATAGTGCTTTTGCTGGTGCCTTCGGCAACGACCACGGATAAAACCTCCATATTGCCGTTCATCTTTACGGTTACGCCACTTTTTTCAATAGTAACTATTTCTTGAGCCAATGCACTTTGCATGGTTTTGGCTTGGCTGCGCAGATCCTTGATTTGTTTGAGCTTGTTAAACATAAAATGATTTATTATTAATAATCATGGCTATATCTTAGCTTAGTTTTAAAGGGTAGTAAATGGGGCGTAACTCAGAAAAAATTCTCAATAATTATTAGTAATCTCTTTATTTAATGGTATAATAACAAATATTGATTTGTAAAAAAATCGAATGAAGAAAATTGCGTCAATTATATTTATTGGCTGCCTCTCGGTTCTTTTTGCCGAGGTGCTTTCAGGTTCCTCCCAGGTTTGGTATTTAACGTTTTGGGGAATAGTTTTAACCCTGCCGCTTTATTTAGCTCATGTAGTGTTTTTTTTAACGATCGCCGTTAGAATGGGTAAAACTACGTTACCGCAATTATATATTTATGGCATTTTGTTCGGCTTGTACGAATCATGGATAACCAAGGTTATTTGGGCTGGGTATTTTGATAGGTCAGATCCTTCTTTGGGTACGATTTTTGGGGTTGGCGTGATAGAATTTCCTTCTTTGGTCTTTTTTTGGCATCCGCTAATGTCATTCATTTTACCGATTATTGTTTATCAAATTTTAACCGGTCGAATTATTGCTTCGCATCAAAAGCTCTTGCAAAAAAGCCGTAAAAAATCAGTGATTATCGCGTTGCTAATATTTGCTTTGTCAATTTTTTCGGCCAGCGGTAATCACTACAGTTTAACATCGGTTAACTGGGCAGTGTTTGGCACTTATTTTTTAATTGCAATTTTTTATACCCTCTCAAAAAAATTAAGTCTGGAAACAGTGGCATTGGGCAAGACGGGATTTCGAGTGGTGAGTATTTATTTGGTTTTATTGTATATTGCATCGTTTGTTTTGATGTTACCGAATCGTATTCCAACCACAGCATTTCCTTATATTACTGTTGGTTTATTTTATGCCTTAGCCCTATTTTTAATTATCAAAACAAAAAAAACAGACACCCAGCTTGTTATTCCTGATAAAAACATGTATTCGATCAAAGATTTATCCATGTATATTATTGCATTGGCCGTTTTGACGAATTTGGCATGTTTATTGCCAATAAAAATAGCTCAACCGCTATTAGTTTTGTCATATGGGCTAATGTATTTAACAGGAATTATTGTTTTTATTACTATCATTAGTATGACCATATTAAAAATAAAGGCAGAAAAATTAAAAGGGTATGAATATAAACAATAGGTATATCGGCACAATATTAACCAAGTTGCAAAATTGGCGAATTGCCATTTACACCATGCATGCCGTTGATGGTATGGCTGGTAGCTTGATTGGGATTTTTATTCCGATATACTTTTTATCCTTAGGCTATTCTGTTGCCCAAATTTTTATATTTTTTATTATCAACAATTTGTTGATCCTGTTATTCTTTTTTGTTGCCGGTTGGGTTGCCCAACGGTTCGGTTTGTTACAGACGCTAGTAATGCGGTTGATATTTTTATTGATAAATTTAGTCTTATTATATTATTTAAAAAATCAGCCAAGTTTTTTTTATTTTATTTCGGCTTTAAGCGCGATTGAGCTAGCGCTGTATTGGTTTCCTTTACATGTTGTTTTTGCAAAAAGTTCAGAATTAGATACCATGGGTAAGCACGTAGGTTCGTTGTTTGCTTTGCCGAGTTTGGTTGGTTTATTTATTCCGTTGATTGGCGCTGGCATAACGGCCTGGCTAGGCTTTTCCGCGCTTTTTTTATTCGCGGGTATAATATATTTGATTTCAATTATTCCGGTAATTTTTATGGCCAAAATTCCAATCGTAGTAAATATTAATTTTGATCGGATTTTAACCTATCTCCGAAATTATAAAAAATATTTTGTGGCAGAATTTTTTCAAGGTATTTCTAGTGAGGTTGAAGGCTATATTCTACCGATATTTTTATTTTTGACCTTTAATGATATTCTCACCATTGGTTTTATTGGCACATTTCTCTCGCTCGGTTCAGCTATTTTTACCTTGTTTATTGGAAAATTATCCGACAAAATCGACCGCAAACAAATGCTTCGTGCTGGTGCGTTAGCCATGATATTGATTTGGGTTGGTCGATATTTTTCGATCAACCAAATTTCATTTTTTATGTTAAGTATCGCCTCGGGCTTTTTAGGTGCGTTAATATCAGTGCCGTTTAATTCGATATTTTATATTAATGCTAAAAAGAGTGATGTCGAAGATTTTGTGATTTTTCGTGAAATACCCATATCACTAGGCCGAGTAGTGCTTTATAGCACGGGATTGTTATTGGTAAGTCAGGTAAAAATTACGTTTTTGTTTTCCATGGCCGCGTATTTATTTATGTTGATTTTTTAAGAATTTAAGATTAATTGTGTTAATCGTAATATTATGAACAAGAAAGAAATTGTTAAAAAAACAGTTGAATATGTTAAAGCCAGTTTGGCTGGAGCAGAGGGTGGTCACGATTGGTGGCATGCGTATCGGGTTTGGCAATTAAGTAAAAAAATTGCCGCCACCGAGCAAGTAGATTTGTTGGTGGTGGAGTTGGGCGCGTTGCTCCATGATATTGCAGACTCAAAATTTCATAATGGTGATGAGGAGATTGGCCCCAAAAAGGCTAAAAAGTTTATGTTAAGCATCGGGGTAAAAAATGAGATTGTTGAACATGTGGTAAAAATAATTAGAAATATTTCGTTTAAAGGTGGATTGCATGTACAAGAATTTAAATCTAAAGAGTTGGATGTGGTACAAGATGCCGATAGGTTGGATGCGTTAGGCGCAATTGGCATAGCTAAAAATTTTAGCATGGGTGGCTATAAGGGTAGAGCAATCTATAATCCTGAGATTAAACCAAATTTAACCATGACTGCGGAGGAATATAAGAAGAACAATTCATCAACAATCAATCATTTTTACGAAAAAACGTTATTACTCAAAGATCGAATGAATACAAAGATTGCCAAACGAATGGCGGTGCGACGACATAAGTATATGGAAAAATTTTTGGAAGAGTTTTATTTAGAGTGGGAAGGGAATTGATTTTATGAATAACATGATCAAGGGAATAGATTACATTGCAGTTGGTTGTTGGGGGTTAGTTTTAAACGATCAAGAGGAGATTTTACTTATTAAGAAGGCAATTAATGACTACTGGGAGCATCCAGGCGGCAATGTGGAGGTTGGTGAGACACTTGAAGAATGTATTGTGCGCGAAGTAAAAGAAGAAACCGGGATTGTGGCCAAGGTGGTTGATTTTATTTTATTTGATCAAGTGTTTTTTGGTCCGGAGAAAAAGCACTGGCTGGCGTTTGATTATGAGTTAAAATATATTTCTGGGGAGACAATAAATAGAGAACCAGAAAAACATGACGGAGTTGCTTGGTTCAAGCTTTCGTTACTACCTTCAAATCTTAGTCCGTTTACAGCAAGTCTAATAGAAAGGTTTTCAACCAAAAAAATAAAATAATTAAATTATATGACATTAGGAAAATATCAACATTACAAAGGTAATTTTTATCAGGTAATTGGCGTGGCGTTGCACAGTGAAACACTGGAAGAATTGGTGGTGTACCGGGCGCTGTATAACCACGAAATATATGACGAGAATTCACTTTGGGTCAGACCAAAAACGATGTTTTTAGAAAACATCGTGCTGGATGGCCAAGAAAAGCCAAGGTTTAAATTGATTGAAGAAGCTTAAAATTCCGGCGGTTCATCACGACCTGCGCGGTCGAGGTTTTTAAAATTAGCCGTATCATCATCAAAAAATAAATCGATTTTGCCCGTAGGGCCATTTCTGTGTTTGGCGACGTGAATTTCAGCGGAGTGCAAATCGTATTCCGATAAATCTTCCCGGCGGTAATTTCTGTCTGCGGCTTTGCGATAGATAAACATTACGATATCAGCATCCTGTTCAATAGAGCCGGATTCACGCAAGTGGGATAGTTTTGGAATGGCTGGCGTGGTGGATTCAACCACACGAGAAAGCTGGGAAAGGGCCAGTACCGGGATGTTTAATTCACGTGCAATACCTTTAAGACCACGAGTGATTTCGGACACTTCTTGCACGCGGTTGTCGGCATATTTGCCGCGGCCTTCCATTAATTGTAAATAATCAATAACGATAAAATCTAATCCTTTCTCAACTTGTAAGCGGCGGGCTTTGGTACGTATTTCCATAATGCTGGTGCTGGACGAATCGTCGATAAAAATTTTAGCTTCGGATAATTCACCCATGGCTTGGCCGATTTTAGCAAAGTCGTTATCGTTTTCCCGATCAGAGAGTTTGCCAGTGCGCATCTTCCACAACCCAACATTGGCTTGGGCACACAACATGCGATCAACTAATTGTTCCTTGCTCATTTCCAAGGAGAAAATGCCCACGCTGACTTTGTTGCGCAGGGCGGTCTGTCGGACTAGGTCCAAGGCAAAGGAGGTTTTACCCACACTAGGTCGGGCAGCGAGAATAATAAGATCTGATTTTTGCAAGCCGGCCAGAAGATTGTCGATATCAGTAAAACCGCAAGATAAACCGCGGAGTTTGCCGGATTGGCGGTGGAGCTCGTCGATACGTTCGAAGGCGTCAGCCAGTAAGGTGTCGATTGGCTGAAAGGCGTTTTTTAAATATTTTTGCGAGACCGCGAAAAGTTTTTGTTCGGCCTCATCCAAAAGCAATTCTACATCTTCGTTCTCGCTGTAGCCCATTTCTGAAATTTGACTGGCTACGCTTAAGAGTCGGCGCAGGGTGGCCTTGCGCTGAATGATATTGGAATAAAAAACAACATGGGCGGAAGTGGCCACCGAGCTAGAGACCTGTGCCAAATATGAACGACCGCCAACTTTTTCCAATTGCCCTTTGTCGAGGAGTCGATTGGTGAGTGTGAGGATGTCAATCGGTTCTTGTCGGGTGTACAATTCTTTCATGGCCTCAAAAATTAAACCATGGCTTTCTTTATAAAAATCAATTGGGGTGAGCGAGTCGGCAATTTTAATAATTGCATCCTTGTCCAATAATAAGCAGCCAAGCAGGGATTGCTCGGTTTCAATGCTTTGGGGTGGTAATTTGCCAACTATTTCGTCTGCCATATATTGGTATCATATAGGCTTAACGCTAAAGACGCAAGGCCGATTTATGCACGTTTTATCCCCCTTTTGTAATGATTTCTATGGCATCTTGTCAAAAGTCAAAGCATTTGTTATATTAACCTAAGTGAAAAATACCACGTTTACCCTTGGTGAAAACGGGTATTTATTTTTACCATACATGCGCCCATAGCTCAGCTGGTAGAGCAGATCCCTTTTAAGGATAAGGTCATAGGTTCGAATCCTATTGGGCGCACAAAACAATCACACCCCACCAGGGGTGTGATTGTTTTTGGGTGTGCAATAGCTTATGTGCCTTGTGCTAGGTTGGCAAAAAATCGAAGGATTAAAAATAAATAACCGTACAAATAAATTAACGGTTTAAAAATATTAGAAGAGACGGGGCTTCCGCCCCTTCGAATCCTATTGGGCGCACAAAACAATCACACCCCACCAGGGGTGTGATTGTT
>JBAXJQ010000022.1:0-23807 GCA_037137775.1 Candidatus Falkowiibacteriota bacterium
TTACTATAAAAATTTTGATATGTAGCTAATGCTATATTTTCAAATGCATTAGTTATATTTTCAATCTGAATTAATTTATATTTGGTTGGATTAATTTTACCATATTGTTTTACCCAAACCTCATAAACATCACCATTGGGATGAATATCATTTCGAACATGAGCCGGCACACTCATATCTTGAATGAGGTGTAAAATATGGCCAATGCCTTGATAGGCACGGGTCGGGTCGCCGTCTTGATAATTTTTAAGAATGGCAGCTTCAGAGTAATCACCAGCAAAGCCAATAATCGATTGCTGATTCTGCGACCAGGCCCTGGCGCTTAGTTGTCCAGACAAGCCCTGCCCGGTTGTTGGGTCGTAAAAATGATTCAAATAGCGAGGGTCCGCATCTTCATCTACCGAGCCTTGGATGATAGCCTTGGTTTGCTCTGATGATAATGTTTTATTTTGACTGGTTTGATACAAATTAATCGCGGCCTCGGTTAAGCCCGGGTGAGAAACGAGATTATCGTACGCCAAAGCTGCCGCCATTGAAATTGCCGAAAGTGCAAAGACGAATAAAATAGTTAGATTCCTCCTTGAATGCATAACTAAACGTAGCAATGGTTAGATAATATCAATTTGCCAATACCCTTCTTGGTTTTTAATAAAAGTGGCTGTGTTTTTATTGCTTGAACCATATTTAACATCATAATAAGAATAATTTCCCAATTCTTCTTCTTTGGTTATTTTCTCTGGCAAACTCTTCACCCATTGCTCATATTTCGCTTTATCTGCCTGAATTGCAGTGCGATATTCTTCCCTTTTCTCTGGCCTCATTTCCGCCAGAGCGGCTTCAATGTCGTTCTTGAGCAATGCCTCACGAAAACGAGCATACACCTCTTCAGGGGTGTTTTTTGAGGCTACTTCGTACACCTGGGGGCCGACCAGTTTACTAACTTGCTCCTTGGTATATAGCTCACCCTTAAAATAAATCAAACGGCCACTGGTTAACTGCCAATAGACATAACCGTAAAAACCGCCCACGGCTACAATCGACAAGAGCATAAACAAGCCAGCGTACAATATAATTTTTTTAGTCCTATTCATATAATTTATTCCCCCGTATTAATTCCCCTCTTGAGAGGGGTGTCCGCTTAAGCGGACGGGGTGTGTTTTTCCTCTCCAGAGGTGCGACAAGCCGTGGTGATTCCCCTCTTGAGAGGGGTGGCCGAAGGCCGGGGTGTGTTCTCCTTTTGGGGTGTTCCCCATTTTAAACAAAAACAAGCTCTGCCACATGACAGAACCTGATTATTTTTCACTCGCGATTAAACATAGTATTACGCCAAATCTTCATCAACCAACCGTTGACTAATCTCCAAGTTCGATGGCAGATTTTTCAACTCGTCGATGTGTAAAAATTTTAATTTATCCAACATCCGGCCCATGGGTACGATTTGTTGATCACCCCAATTAAAAATCTGACTGGTGGTGGGCAAGGCTGAGATTTGTTGTTCAACTCGATCAAACTGCTGTGTTACTGCCTCAAAGCTTTCATCTATGGTGTCAAATTTCTCTTCAATCGTATTTAATCGTTCGTATACGGTATCAAATTCCTGCTTGGTTAGTGTCATAATCCGCTCTTCCATCTCATCTATACGGCTAAAAATCTGCTTGTTCTGCTGCTCTAACTTTTCATCAAATTTTTTATCCAAAAGGTCGGCAATTTGTTTCAAATCTTCTTTCTGCATAAAAAATAATAAGGGTGGACTTATCTTTTAACAATAGCACGGCCAACTTAGAACCGTCAACGCTAAAATTTTGGCTAAAATTAACTAGCAGTTTTCAGCTCTAATTTTTCTATTCTAATTTCTTGGTTTTCAGTTGTAGCTTGCATTCTGTCGTGTGCGGCTTGATTAGACACAAACTCATTTTGAATATTATCCAATTTATGCACGACATGATCTAAAACATCCATAACCGCTTCAAATTTGACATCCATTTCTTTTTTGGTGTAAAAATCTTTCAAGTCTTCTTTAAGTGCTAATTTATCAAATTGTTCTGGAGTTAATGTCATATGACTAAATACTTTTAAGTTTCAATTTTTCTTTGTTTTGTGATTTCGTTCACTGTGTGGGCTATGCTATTTACAGAATTAATCAATTTATCAATTTTTTCAGTCATTCTGTCAATCTTTTCAGCAATCGTATAAACCATTAAGTCTAATTCTGACAAAACCTTTTTTGAAGAAAATTCAATTAAAATATTTTTTTGATCTTGCACGTATCTATTATATGAAAACACTATCTATCTGTCAAAAAATTCAACACACCCCGTCCGCTTGAGCGGCCACCCCTCTCTAGAGGGGAATGGGAATACACCCTGGCTTGACGGAAACAAAACACACCCCGGCCTTCGGCCAACCCTCTCTAGAGGGGAATAATATCCGGCATGCACCAATTGAATTTAATAACATGAACTGTGCGGGGTTACAAAAAAATTATATTTACAACTCATTCTTATCTTGACTAAAATTAACTGGCGGTTTTGAGCTCTAACTTTTCTATTCTGATTTCGTGGTTTTCAGCCGTCTCTTGCATTCTGTCGTGCGCGGCTTGATTGGCTGTTTGTTCGGCATCAATTTTATCTATCTTTTTTACAATATAGTCAAGTGTATCTACAATATCACGAATATTATCCTTGGTCGCAAACTTAGATTCAAAATTTTCCAATCTTTCATCTAAATAATCTTTTGTAACTAATTTATTAAATTGTTCAGGTGTTAATGTCATATAATTAATACACTTTATTTTACCAATTCAGTATATAAAAATTACCCATTAGTGTCAAAATGATTGATATAACACACCCAAAACACACCCCACCCCTTCGGGGCACCCCTCTCTAGAGGGGAATATTCAGTCGCACCTTTCAAGGGGAATTACACACCCCACCCCTTTCGGGGCACCCCTCTCTAGAGGGATAACACACCCCGTCCGCTTCAGCGGCCACCCCTCTCAAGAGGGGAATGCAAAACCCCCTCTCTGCCGAAGCGGAGAGGGGGTTTGCTGGTCTTGCCCGAAGGCGAGACTATATTCGATTTATGCTATCGAGAAACGGAAATCAATACTTACTTAGAAATGGTCTGGGTTGGGGTGGTTAAACCGGCAACGCGTTTGCCATTTGAATAAGTATAAGTAGTGATGCTTGCACCATCAGACCAGATGAAGCTACCAGAAACGCCAGAGGTTGCACCAGTGGCATAAGCTGCATCTTCAACAAGCTTAGTGGTAACTGACTCAGAACCTGAACCAGAAACTCCTACGGTAGCCAAGATTTCAATGGTCTTGGAAGTACCAGCAGTGATAACTTCTGGAGAGGTAAAGGTAACAGTCAAAGTTTTAGCAGTTGTGTCAATCACGGAAGCAACGTCTTTAGTAGAGCCGTTAACCTTGATTGCATTACTTGCTAAACCAGCAAGAGTAGCATTGGTGGTAGTTGCATAAGTCAAGACAACTTTACCCAAGGTTACATCGCCGCTAGCATCAGCTGCAACGGTGAACTTGGAAACAGTCTTGTCGCCAGCAGTCAACAATGGTTCAGGCAAAGCCTGAACAGCGACGGTTGGAACGGTCTTGCGGATGCGGAAGTTGCTTGCTACAGATTGAGCAACGGTAGCGGTCTGCACAGTTGACAAATTGCCAGCTGAAGACTTGAAACGATAATCCTGTAGATACACCTGCAAATCCTTATTGGTTGCAGCAGCGTCGTTAGAGATTTCGTTCAAAGAAGCCTTAACAGTCAAGATTTTGTACCCATTAGCAGGAACAACAACTTTGTCGTTGAACTTGAAAATACCAGCACCGTCTACTAAAGATGTAGAATCAATCAAAGTGGTACCATCATAGAGGGCAACATAAGAGACTCTTGGATCAGTAGAAGAGGTAACAACCTTAGCGGTTGAAGAAGAAGTATTAACGATGTTCATGTCATACAAAGTAGCACTGTCATTAACAGCGGTAAACTTGTATTGTGCAATGATCTGCTCAGCGGCCTTAGCAGCGATGACTGCCGGCTGAGGGGTATCACCACCCAACTCGACATTCAAAGTACCTTGATCCTGTACGGCAAAAACGGTGGTAACACCAGTGTTGCCAGAAGTGATCGCGGTTCCACGAGAATCCTGAGCATTTACAGTCATAGTGGTTTGGAAACCACCGGTAGCTGCAGAGTCAAAAGTAAGTTTAAGTTCAACCAACTTGGAAGTATCCTTCGGGATAGCGAAATTCAATGAAGAGAAGGTTGCGCCAGAGGTGCCAAAGTCGACAGTGTTGCCAACCTGAGTGCCATTAACGTAAAGCTTCGCATCAGTGATAGAAGAAGGATTAGTTGTAGATGCGTTAGAACCAAACTGGATAGAAGTTACAGTGATTTCATCATTGTATGCCTTCAAAGAAAATTTACCAACAGAAACATCAACTGAACCCTTAACTACAGCTTTGTCCACTTGGTAACCATCATTACGGACGGTTGCCAATACAGCACCCTGAACAGTGAAGATACCACCAGTAGCAGTACCAGCGATGTCAGTCTGAGCAACAGCATTACCAGAGGTAACGTATTGTGGGTTCTGGCTAGCAAAGATAGCAGCGGTTGCGCCACCAGTTCCTTCAAGCTTAGCCATGAAAGCTGAACTTGGAGCAGCAGTGGTTTTTGCGCGAACTACAACCTTAACCTCATTATCACCCTTGTTCAAGGATAATGAGCTGCTTAATGCCTTAGACATTAAACCTGTGCTGGTTGAAGATGGGTCGAATGAATCAACAAGTGAATTGTTGACATACACGCGGACGTTCTCGAAGCTAGTTACAGTCGCAGCGCTTGCAGCACCAGAACCATAAACTAAGTTGATACCATCAGCATTGATTGCTTCATCAGCACGAATGTTGGCGAGCAATACGGTATTATCAGAACCCTTGATGATAGTAGTGTCTGAAGGTGAGGTTGATTTCTTAGAAATAGAAACCACACCAGCAGTGATCTTAACATTAGATACTGCAAAGTTATCAGCAACAACAGAACCAGTAGTAGCATTGTAAACATTAACACCAAAACCAGTAGCCTTTTCATAGGCAACGAAATCAGTGCTCTTGTTTAAGACCAAATCATAGCTGTTAGTGGCAACGCTTTCTTTAGCGATTACATCACCCTTAACGCGTAAGATTTTAGAAGTGTCATCCTTCAACAAATCAAAGCCAGTGGATAAGAATGTGAAGGTGATATAGCGACCATTAATGGTTGCACTATCAGTAACCTTGGCACCATTGTATTCCAAATAAGGGTTCATGAGAGTCTTGGTTAGATCCTCAACGCCATTATTCTTTAACATAATAGTCTTCAAGGCAACATCTTTAGCAGTACCATTGAATTCAACGGTAAACTTAGCCAATTCAACTTTTTCATCACCAACCTTTACATTGTAAAGAGTAGTAGTGGTGTTGGTTAAAGCTAGGTTAGTGACTGCATAATCAATTGGTGACAACAAGTTGCCGCTAACTGGGAATGAGCCAGAAACTGCTGCGCTGCCAGCTGATACGGAAGAAGCGCTCACGACGCTAAGACCGATAGTGCCGGTAGCATTGTTCAAGGAAACGATTAAATCAATAGTAACAGTCGAACCAGCAGCTACAACGAGAGCTGGAGAGAAAGTTAAGATAGATTCATCATTAGAGTTAACAGATTTCTTGGAAGCGACGAGAACGCCGTCCTTCTCAGCCCAGACTTTGTCAACCTGGCCATAAGAAGAAAGACCGATTCTCTTAACGGTTAAAGAGCTAACAGAAACAGCACCGTCGTTAGAAGCAGTTAAATTTAATTTAACAGCTGGAACGCGAGCGCCATTCTTTGGCACTGAACCGCCATTTGGAGTTGAAGCGCTCAAAGCAACAGTCACGCCGGAACCGCCAGTGTAGATCGTACCGCCTGCACCAGAAGAGGTGTCGGTGATGGTTGATTCTGCACCAGAGAGATCGGAACCTTTAGTTGCAGGAACTGCAGCTGCGGTAACGACATTGCTCCATTGGAAACGGTTAGCATTAAAAGCGGATTCGCTAGCGATCTTGCGACCGGCACCAGTTGCGTCTACGTAATAAATATCAGGTGAACCAGCAGTCTTAATTAAGCTGCCAGCTGGGTAAGCAGTTGAAGTTAATGTCTTAGCTGCAATCTTATAATTGGTAAAGAAAGCATCTGCAACGTCAACTACGCGCTTTGCCCAAGCATCACCGTAAAGAGCCTTTGCGGTTGCTTCATCAGGTACTGCAACAAGGTTGCCACCTGGTTCAACTGCATAGACTTTTGGGTTAGTGGTAATTTTAACTAATTTGGTGCCAGGTCGGATAGTGACATTGGCGCCCAATGGGTATGATTCTAATTCAGATTGTGGAATAGTCACAACTGAAGAAAAATCGCTATACCATGAGAAATAGGTTGACTCATTAGGGAAAACATAGCGTTTGCCATCGCTGCCCAGGTAATAAATGGATGAAAGTCCATTCATCTTGATGAGATCACCAGCGGCTGCAGCAGCATTGGCCTTTGGAGCCGCAACTACGGTTAGAGACAGCACGGTGACGAACATCACGCTGAGAGCAAGAGCTTTTCGTAAAGTCTGCATAATTTTTGTTAGTTTTTCGCCCGATAATTTAAAGGGGGCGAAAGGGTTTTTTCTTTCTGTGGTTGTGAATGTGTGAAAAACAAATAAACCGGAATCCCGCTCCCCCACACTTATAGTCATAAGCGCAAGAGGTAAATTGCATGAGGAAATTCACCAACCCACAATCTTATAAACATAAGCGTGGGGGTTATCCGGCTGGAGCCCAACCATTTCTGGTTGGTGCAATGCATTCCATCCGGATTAGCTTGTTCATTTGCTTCCTCGTTGCGGATTAGGCAACGGGCAATTCAACAACTGTTGAAAGAAATTGGTTAATAACATAAGGAAAGAATTCTATTGGAATAGATCGACCTTTCTAATCCCTCCTGCCACAAGGCTGAGCCCGACAGGATTCAACTTCGTGGACCTGGCACCCTGGCTGTTAACCCAGAGGGCCATTGACTTGAATTTCAAACCAAGGCTTGAAATTCAAGTCAATGCATATTAATCGGCGGAAATGCTATCAACTTCCTCTGCCTTTTCTTTTACATCTTTTGTGCTGGTTGCCTTATCTTTAGTGGTAGAGGTTGCTTTTTTGATACCTGAAACCTCAGTCGACTGCTTTTCAGTCGGCTGATCCATTAGTTTACTGGCTTCATCGATTTTTTTAACCGCGCCTTGATAATCTCTTTTGGCAAATAATTTTTCTGCAGCAGCCAAGGTATTAGCAGTGGTGGGTGCACTCACTTCTATTCCGTTGTTATCTTTAGTAATATTAGCGCCGAAAACTTGCACTTTTTCGTCAGGGTTAGGATTGTTCGTATTCGTCGGCTGGGTATCATTGGTGGTTGGCTTGGAATTGGGTTGACTGGAGCTGATTTTGGCCAAGCGGGTCTTGGCGGCCGACATTTCTTGATTAAAATTATTGGCTAGTTCGGTGGTGGCTGGGCTACTCGAAGTAGTTGTTGGCTCGCTAGCAGCGACCTGGGCAAGCTCTTCGGCACGATTGCCAGCAAATTCTAAATTAAGCTTGGCCTTGGCGGATTCATCAAAGGTAAGGGCGAGCTGGGCTTTTTCACTGATGACTTTAGCAACATATAAGGTATCACCGGGTACGGTTTTTTTAGCAGCCTGGACGCTGGCATAGCTGGTTCCGCCAATCAACAAGACAATGGCAGCAAAAACCATGGCTGGTTTGCTGGTTAAGGCCGAAACCCAGTTTGGCACGAAATAATCAGCTACCTCAAACCAACTGCCATTGGGCTGACCCGAACGGGTAATTTGAGAAACAAAAACATCGCGCTGACGAGCTTTCCAGCTGGCATCAGGCACGATGGCTTGTAGACTATGTAATTGTCCAGCAAATTCTTTTGGAGTCATGACTGGCGTTATAACGAATTATTGTTTCTTTGATTTAGTTGCAGGTTCAACCAAATCTCTCAGCGCCTGGGTGGCGCGGAAAATTAAGACTCGAACGTTGCCTTTGCTTTTGTCTAAAATGGTGGCAATCTCGTCGTTCGAGAGTTCGTCGATATATTTTAAAATAATTACCTCGCGATATTCGTCTTTAAGTTCACCGAGCTTGTTCTTTAACTGTTCCAGCTGTAGCCCCTGATCAAAGTGTTCGGCAATGACTTGGGTTGCATCCTGAACCTCCTCAGCCTCGGGTGATTCCATTGAGACAATCTCCACTCGAGATTTCTGACGGTAATGATCAATGATAGCGTTGCGGGCTACTCGATAGACTAAGGCGGGTAAGGTTTTAGAGTCGGTTAGTTCGCCTTTGCTAAGATGTTGCCAGGTCTTTAAAAAGGTTAATGAAGTAAGATCTTCTGCCTCTTCGGCATTGCCAACCTTAAAATAAACAAACCGATAAACTCGATCGACATACTGGTCATAGAGTTCAGTAAAGGCATCTTGCTTTAAGCTTTTCAGCTTTGCCAACAAAAGTTTCTCTTGTAAGAAACGCTTCATTTATATATACGTTAAAAAGCAAGAGTTGTTACACTTTTACCTTTTTAATTATATTTAATAATATTAGCCAATAATTTTGAAATTGGCGCCTTCTTCTCTTAAAACAACAACTTTTGGTACTTATTTTTCATTTTTTAGACAAAAAACATTACCCAAATGAACATTACGGTAAAAAACGGCTTATTTTAGCCGAAATTTTAACTTTTATGCAATTATTCTCGCGGGATTCCCATTCTGCAAGAGTAATTATCAATCAGATTCCCTAAATCTGACTAATTATGGTATTTATATTAGCATATTTACTAGCTTTAAGCAAATAATTTTATGCAAAAAAATGCGGTTACTGGATAAAATAATTATCACTAGTAACCGCGAATAAAATAGCCGGGTTTGGCATTATGCCACAAACGCAGCAAAAGCCTCCAGACCGGCCGGCTTGGTGATGGTGTAACTTACCTTGTCACCGTAATTTGCCTGAATAAACTGACTAGCCTTAAAACTGCGAGCCTTGATCATTGCCAGGTTAACGCTTTTACCGCACGAGTGGCTTACTCGCCATACATCAACTTCGCGAACAAACCGCCAGCCATTAAGCGCTCCTTCCAGGCAACAACCCACTTCCGTAGGTGGTTTTTCAACCACAACCACCGTAATATGTGCGGCACCCAACTCACCGCGAACCACTTCCTCACAATTGCCAACATTTTTGAGATTTTTCACGTTTTTTCCCCTTTCTTGTCATGTTAAAGAAGTATCCTACGGATAAAATGTTTAAAACGAGCTTTAAAAACTACAGTAATCATTCCAGCATTGTTATGGCAAAATGTCAAAAATCATAAATATTTTGTGAAATTTATAAATAATCGACTAAAATTTTGAATTAACTTCAAGTTATGTCTACTTTAGCGTAGACAGAACTTGATTTTTATAAGGGTTGTGCTAAGGTTAAAAATAATATATTAAGACTTCTGTCTACGTTATTGTAGACAGAAGTAACAAAAATGACCGATTTAAACACAGACAAGCCCATTACCGAACGAACACCAATTTGGCTACCCCCAGCTGACATGGCAACCCTTTTAGGTACGAGTAAAAAAACCTTAGTACGAGCCATTCAGACCAAACAGATTCGTTATCGACTTGTCCACAATCGTTATCAGGTTGAGCTTGTTTCTGCGATTCGCTTTTGCCAGGCTAGTATAAAATTACGCAACAAACTTGATAAACTTGGCTTTGGCCAACTGGTTGCCCAGTGGCGAGATTTGTAAAATTACGCGAATCAATTATTACTTATATTATAACGCATTAGAATCATAGCTATAAGATCAAACGCTGAGCCTATTTTTTTACCACCTCAACCTAGAATGAGCCCTAATTTTAAGGGTAAAATTTCTACCGAAAAAAAGGTATGGCGGTTACACATATGCCAAGAATGAAAGATACTCTTAAGAATCAAAACCTGGCGGATATTTATAACCTAACTTTTAGAGAAGGTGATCATTTTCGTTATATTAAATTTATGGATAAGAATTAGAAATAATGGCCTAAAACAAAAAATACCCCAGTTCAAAGTCTAGGGTATTTTTTTCGTAAAAATCTATTTTACATACTTCCCTACTTCGCAAATAACCATAAAGTTGGCCAGCGCATTGTTCTCGGTGTCGCCAGTTAAATACACAACCTTGTCTTCTTTTGCCAGTTTACCTTGGCGATACAGCGAGCCTAACAGCTGACGCAAAAATTTGGTTGGGTTGCCCTCTTGTTTTACATAATGGGCATTGAGGCCATAGGTTAATGAAAGCTCGCGCGCCACACGCTTGTCATAACATTTCACATACATTGGCACACGACTGCGATACGAGGCAATAACTTCAGCCGAAAAACCACTCGAAGTGCACACAATAATTTCTTTGATATCTAACTCTCGGGCAGCGATTACGGCTGATTTAGCTAAAAAGTTGTTGATTGCCTGTTCATCCTTGAACACTGGCATTCGATCACGATTCTCAGTATTCGTTTCAACCTGACTGGCAATTTTAACCATAATTTTAACCGCCTCCACCGGATAATCACCATTGGCTGTCTCACCAGAAAGCATAATCGCATCGGTGCCATCTAAAATTGCATTGGCCACATCACTCACCTCGGCCCGAGTGGGTCGTGGATTTTTAATCATCGTATGCAACATCTGAGTAGCGGTAATTACTGGCTTGTGCCGGGCAATACACTTTTTAATCATCATCTTTTGAATCAAGGGAATTTCCTCGGCTGGAATTTCAATGCCAAGATCACCTCGAGCAACCATGAGACCATAGGCGTGATCCAAAATTTCATCAAGGTTTTCAACACCTTCACGATTTTCTATCTTGGCAATTATTTTAATTCGGCTTTTCTGTTTATCTAAAATCCGCTGAATCACTAAGATATCTTCCTTGTTGCGCACAAAAGAATGGGCGATAAAATCCAAATCATGTTTGATAGCAAATTGAATATAAGAACGATCTTTTTTACTCAAACTAGGCAAATCAATATGCACATCAGGAATGTTAACACTTTTATTCGATTTAATCTCGCCATCGTTCATTGCCTGACAGAGTAAATAGGTTTTATGCCTTTTAACCACTTTAAGCTCTAGTTCACCATCGTCAATTAAAACACTTGTCCCCTCGGGCACATCTCTAACAAAATGGGCGTAATTAAGGTACACCATTTCTCGAGTACACAGTTCATCACCTTCACTGCCAACAAAACGGATGACATCACCCATTTTAAGTAAAATTTCTTCGGCAGTGGCGTGAGTACGAATTTCTGGCCCTTTGGTATCAAGCAACAAGGCAATCCGATCTGAAACCTTGCGCACATTATTAACCACTTTAAGGGTAGCAACTTCATCCATGTGAGCGGTATTCAAGCGCACCACGTCCATCCCTGCTTCATGTAAAGAACGGATAAACTCTGGGCTGCAATTTTTACTGGAAATAGTAGCAACTATTTTGGTTTGTTTTTTCTGCATAGAAAAAAATAAGCTGATTTATACTTTTATGATAGCACAATTTACTATTATTTTCATGACTTCACTTTTGGCAAAATTGACATAAACACAATATTGTGCTATGGATATAATATATTTTGAACCTACAAACCAAAGGAGGAGGAAATGAACACTACAAATCTTCAGGAACTTATTCATAGTGAAAAGCTAGTCAAGTTAATTGGCAAACGGAGTAGGAAAATAACCTTCTCGGTCACTCCAATCATCAACGATCAGGCGACACTCATTACCTTCGTTGCCAACCATGTTATCGTGGCTAAATTGTTGGTTAACAATGGCCAGGAGGTTAGTTCTCCCCCCTATTGCCACATTCTTTGTCACCCTGACGAAAAAACCGTTTTATTAACGATTCGGGCAATCGTCATGGCCGTCGTACCGCCAAGATGAAAGGCCACCTTGCACCCACACGCCCACCACCCCCAGCCGTTTTAATGGCCGGGGGTGATTTTTATTTTATTCCCTCAATTATATATTACCGGCTAAATATTTCTCATAGCCAACCATGTCAAAATGGCCGTGGCCGGAAAGGCAAAATAGAATTGTCTTGGCCTCACCAGACTCCTTGGCAACTAAGGCTTCGTCAATCGCCCCTTTAATAGCGTGGCACGACTCTGGGGCTGGCACAATCCCCTCTGCTTTGGCAAAGAGGACACCTGCCTCAAAAACTTCTTTTTGATTATACGCTCTAGCTTCAATAACACCCTCGTGATGTAATTGACTGACAATTGGCGAGGCACCATGATAGCGCAACCCACCAGCGTGAATTGGATCAGGCATATATTCTTTACCCAACGTGTACATCGACAATAATGGAGTCATCCCAGCCGTGTCACCAGCGTCGTAACGGTATTCACCTTTGGTTAAGGTTGGACAACTTTCCGGCTCGACGGCAATCGCCCGAACCGATTTTTTGCCCTGTAACTTTTCAATTAAAAAAGGAAAGCTAATACCGGCAAAATTACTGCCGCCACCGTGACACCCGACAATAACATCCGGGTAATCCCCTGCTTTGGCTAATTGTTTGATTGCTTCTTGACCAATAATGGTCTGATGCAACAAGACATGATTCAAGACCGAACCAAGCGCGTAGCGAGTGTTTGGATGCGTTACTGTGTCTTCAATCGCTTCGGAGATAGCAATTCCTAGGCTGCCGGTGGAATCTGGATGTTCGGCTAACACCTTGCGTCCAAACTCGGTTAAATCCGATGGACTGGGGTGACAGGTGCCACCAAATAAATTCATCATAATTTTACGATAGGGCTTCGATTCGAAACTGGTTTTAACCATATAAATCACACACTCTAAACCAAACATCTGACAGGCAAAACTTAAGGCTGTTCCCCACTGACCGGCGCCCGTTTCGGTGGCAATCCGCTTAATACCTTCCTGTTGATTATAATACACCTGCGCCAGGGCGGTATTCAGTTTATGGCTGCCAACCGGGCTTACACTCTCGTTTTTAAAATAAATCTTGGCTTTAGTACCCAAGGCCTTTTCCAATCGCTCTGCACGCACTAATGGCGTCGGTCGATACAACATATACGCTTGACGCACTATTGCTGGTATTTCAACGAGCGGTTCGGCACTCATTTCCTGAGCAATCAAGGCTTTAGGAAAAATCGGTTCCAAGTCGCTTGGAATCAGCGGCTTCTTGGTGCCAGGATGAAGTGGTGGATCGAGTGGCTTGGGGAGAAACGGCACGATGTTGGTGTAGTGGGTTGGAACTTCAGTTTGTTCCAAAAAAATGATAGACATACTTTTGGTTAAAGTTAATAATATATAAATAAAAAAAACTCCTCATCTCTTTGCCCAAATTAAAAATTTGAGCAAAAGGACGAAGAGTATTCTCCGCGGTACCACCTTTTTTGCGTTAATCACGCTTGCGGTATTAAAAAAATCCGCCAGCAAAACGGATTAACACCACTTTTACCGACTCGTACCTCCGCCAAGGCGGAAAGACATCAGTTATCCTATGATTACGGAGGAAGCCGGACTCTCACTAACGCAAGAGTCATCCTGAAGCTAAAGGCCTCGAAACCGCACCCAACCCCTTCACCACTGCGAAGGGATGCGATTTATGGATGTTGTAATTGTTAAGTAACGTACTGTAATTATACCGAAAGCAAAAAAAGTGTCAAGCGCTGTGCCATTATTTTTTAGGTTCGCTATTTTTTATTGCAAAATAGCCGGAAGATATTTTCTCTGCCTCGGCGTTTATTTTTAGATACGTCTGAAAATCATGATCATGTTCATAGGGCAACTCGGCGACAACTGCTTGTTCTGCCCCTGTGGCAATTTTGCCAATCATTTCACCAACGGTAACTATTGGTTGCGGCTTGATATATTTACCAACCTCACTCTGAAAACCAGTATTGTTGGTGGTTGAGAGTAAATCGTGTAATGGTTTTTGCACCTCTTGAAAAAGCATATTTTGCACTTCCCATTTCTCTACATGATCCTTACTTGTTTCTTCAATTTCTGCTTGTTTACTTGCAATCTCACTTTTTTTATCCGCAAATTCTTTTTCCAATTTTCCTTTAAACCAGGTTTTTTGAGCAATTTTTCTATCTAAATCATTCACTTCAATTTCAAGCGTTTGCTTTTCTTTTTCAAGTCTTTTAATATCACCGGATAAATCATTTAAATTTTTTCCAGGAATCAGTTTTATTAAACAATCATGGGTTATGGCTACGTGCCACTGAGAATCGGCGCCGGTGCCAACAAAACGAGTTACGCTAATTTCTTTATCAGCGTGTTTACCCAATATAATCTCAGCACTTGCCACCCGTCGCCTAAACTCATGCCAGGTTGATTTGTTGGCCATAGTATTGGCGCGTTCAATACGCATGCGCCAAAAGCCAGGGTTAGATTTTTCCAACTGATCCAGCTCCAGTCGCTTGGCGTTTAAATTTACGAGTAGCGCAATTTCTTCCTTAGATTGTTGACCAGCTTGTTCGATACGACCGATTTCAGCCTCTACCTCGCGTCTTACACCGGCCATTCCGTCTTTATTGGCTAGAATACTTTCCTTGGTTGCCTCACCTATGTGCATGTATGGTTGGCCTGGCATGGCATAATCAACTCTTTCACCGTCTTTAATTTTATTGTTTTGCACAAAATCATTCAACTGCTTTGCCGAAGCAATGGTTGATTCAGGAATCCTGGCTTGTAGCTCGTCTAAAAAATTACGATAGTTTTGACACAACGTTTCTACGTAATCTGGGTTTGGCAAATCATTAATATTACTTGGATGGGCCTGTTTGGTGGTTTCCGAACCAAGTAATTTGGCTATATAAATCAACTCATCCCTATTATCGGTTCCTACTCCAAGATAGCCTGAAAGACCAACACTACTTGCAACATGATGTATAAATAAGGCTGCTCGATCTGATTCGTTTTTTCCACTCGTACCATATTGCGCAATAATACTATCAGCTGTTTTTTTGCCCTCGGTTGATTCGTTTATTCTCAGCACCAGTTGGTTTGCGACTTCTGCTCGATGATTAATAACCTGATTAACCTGAACCAGGGCCTGTTCTGCTTTGTGTGGAAATTCTTGAAGTGTGTCTAAATCAAGACGTTGACTAGCCAATGTTTCTGACTTAAATCCTTGTAAATGCTTGCGAGCACCCACTGGCTCTGTTTTATTAATCTCAGTTGTTACTTGAGAATCCACCACTCCATCATACCCTTGTATCAATCCATCCACGATAAATTGTCGATCGGTTACTGGTCCCACTAATTCAAAATCCTCAGGCTTTACCAAATGAAATTGTTCTGGCGCTTTATAGGTACCCAGCCGTTCTTGAGCGCGTAATGATAACTCCGCCTTTGCTTCGGCTTGTTTGGCCGCCTTACCCTCAGGTGTTTGTAGGTTTAGTTGGATTAGATTTCCCTCGATATTCAAAATTTCATTTTCTAATGCGTCAATGTATATTTTATTTTTAGCCTCACTACGTTTGTTATTGATTGCATCACGAATTGTTCCTACTCGATCCCTGGCTGCTTTTTCATCTTCGTCGGGCAAAGGCGTTTGGTGCAATTCTGGGCGGGGTGGTAACTTTTTGCCCCTAAATTTATTTGCCGCCTCACGCTTTAAATATTTTGGCTCCTCACCACGAGCAACGGCTAAGTCGGCCACAGTGTTAGCGACTAATTTTCTGGTGGCAGATAAATTTATAACGCCCTCGCGTAATGGCGTTCGCCCATCCTTATAATTTATTACTGCCTTACTAGCTGCATATTCAGGGTTCTGGGTAATTGTATGCTTGCCAGCATTTGCATCTAAACCTTGATCAAACATTGCTTCATCAATAACCAATTTTGCCTCGCGAAAAGTATTTAATCCAGCTTGCGCTTGCTGATAATCAGCAGATAACTTGTCCGACAAAGCAGCTAAACTGTTTTTATTACCATTTAACCTAGCCATTTCCTCTCTAACTGGTTGAGCAGTGATGTCTTCATGCTCTTTTACTCTTATCTCTTCGGCAAACTGCTTCGCCTCGTTTTTTTTGCGCAACTCTTCAGAAAAACTTAAAATTTTACCCGAAATATCTGATTCAAACATATTTTTTTTGATTAAAAAAATCTGATATTATTATACCAGATTTTTTCTTATAATAAAAATACCCCAAGAAATACTATTTCATTAAGGCGTTTTCAAATGATTGCGGTTCAAGTCGAATAAATAAATCTTCGATCACCCAATCATGATGGCTTACTTCCGCTTTAGCCAGAGTATTTTCTGATAATCCCTGTTCCCCAGCCAAGTCTAATTGTTGACCAATCGATTTAAACAGCTGATCATAACAATCACAAAGTTGACCTAGCGTTTCTGTTTTAGGTAAATATGGTAATCCGCCTTTCTTTATTGCCACCATAAAGTTTTCTTTGCCACCTTGCTCAATTAAAGACAAATTTTGAATTACTAATTGTAACAATTTATGTAATCCAGCAAGACCATCCTGATTTAATTTTGAGCCACCTTCGGCAAATATTTGTGTTAAGCTGGAATAGGGCAATAATTTGTTTCCCTCAACTAAAAAATTTAAATAATCTTTGGCTGAACCATATTTTTTCCAACCAGCCACCTTGGCCATAAGTGCTGTTATTAGTTGCTGCTTATCAGTTATTAAGGCTGCGATTCTAAAATTAACTGTTTCGTACTCTTTTTTAATTTGCTCGATTGTCTCATTATTACATAAAACTTCGGTCATAACTGGTTCGGGTTTTTCTATTTCAACAGTTGATTCCATCAAAGGAACAATAATTTCTTCGTTTAACATAAAAATAAATTATATAAAGTTTATTTTAAATCACCGATATAAAATTGAGCGAGCATACTTTTTATTTGAGCGTGTTTGCCCACCCCGTCAAACATTGTGGTGGCATCCTGACCGCAGCCGCGAGTAATGGCTGGTCCTCCCGGGTGCTGATTAACATAACTTGAAACATTATATACTTTACCTTCAATCGCCTGCCAGCAATCGGTGGCCTGATTATGGGTTGCCACCTCTGATAATGCATACAATTTTCCCGTACTGCTAACAACCGAGTTACCTGAATTTGATGAAACTATTGATTGGCTACCGCACCCAGTTAATCCTATTAACATAAAACAAGCTCCGCTGAGCCATAACATTTTTGACATAACAAAAAATTAATGTATATACACTAATTCTAGCAAAAAAATATTTATATCGCAATAAGATTAAGAAAGTGAAATTCCATTAAGGCGATGGGTGAGTTCATAGCCAAGCTCTGTGGAAATGGCAATGGCTTGGTCATACTGACCAGATCGTGCTGCCTGTCTAGCGGTAACAAATTTATTAAAATCTTTAGGGCTGATTACTTGGGCAATCTGGCTGTTTTGTCCAACATGGCGTTGCCAAGAATGATAATCATTGTTTTCAAAGGCGGTTAAAATGGCTTCTTGTTTCTGGGTTTGCCGGCGATTAACTAAGCCCCTGCGACTATCGGGCAAGTCGGAATAAAGTCCGGCGGTAAGTAAAAATGTTAAAAAGGCAATACTAGCAGCGGCTTGACGATATTTTTGCATAATTTTAATTTATCTTACTTGATATGATACAGCTGATACTTAAAATTATTACATTGCTAATATTAAATATAAAATTTCGTAATTATTGATAATATGTTATAATTTTACTAGAAATATTAACTATTATAAATTTATGAAGCCTGAACAAATCGCAAAAAACGAGTCCATTACACAAACCACGCCAGAGCATCCGAATTTACCCGGGATTAAACAGGAAGTAGATGATGCAATGGTTGAAGGAAATTCGACAATCGACCAAGCAAAATCACAATATGGCGCCAAAGAAATTGAGGCAGAAATGATAAAACAAGGGGCCAAAGAAAAGCTTACAAATCTTTGGGATAAAACAAAACGAAAACTGGGCTTATCAGTGGCTGGCTTAGCCGCTTTTACTGCAACCGAAGCAGTAGATTTGAATAAAGCAGAGGCTACGCCCACCACAGGCACTGAACAAGGCTATACTCAAGAAAAATTAATTAATATAAATGCGGCTAAAAAATTAGCCTTTGCAGACAACCCAACCCAAGTTCAAAAAATACTTCACCAGTATATTTTAGAAAAAACTGGCAAAGTTTCTGGCCAGCTCTCAAGCGATGAACTTGCTAAAGAGTTAAATGAATTAAAAGCAACGACGTTAGAAATGGGTGGCAACAATGCTTCAATTGGCATTGAAATAATTGACACTACCATAAAAAATAACACAAACAGCATTAAACAAACAGATGAAAAAACCAAAGCCACTGCCGAAGTTAGCTCCACACCCGAAGGTGATGAATTAATTAAACAGTTACTTGAATTTAAAGACAATCCAAAAATTACTAATCTACACCAACAAAAAACATTAAAAGAAAGAGGGGCATTAACATTAATTCGACACTTTGTCCTTGCTCAAGCGGGTAGTAAAAATTTGGAACGAATCCCAACCCATGACGAAATGCATACCCATTTACCAAAACTAGCTGCCTCGCTAAAAAATATTCATTTAACCGAAGAACAACAAAAAATACCAACAATTTCAACTTTATTATCTCAAATAAACTCCTATAAATAACTATGCCGAAACATAATAATTCAGTTAAAATAAATTTGGAAAATTTTGAGAATGAATTAAAAATGCTTAAAGCCGAACAGGCCAAAATAATAAATAATGTTATTAAAGTTGTTGCAAAAAATAAGCAAGAACAGGCACTCAATGATATTAGAAATCAAATAAAAAAATAATAAAACAATCTTTAATAGTTTGTATTATTTTAACTATTGCTTTAATATTCGCAAAATTTCATCTAATTTTTCTTTTTCTAACCGCCCAAGAGCAATTTGGATTTGCTCGATCTCTTCTTTGGCTTTGACATTAGTTTTAAAATCCTCGGCCGCATGAAAGCGGTCGCGCTCGTTTTGACGATTTTGCGCCATCATAATTATCGGCGCGGCATACGCTGCTTGAGTTGAAAATAATAAATTTAACAAAATAAACGGATATGGATCCCAGTGCTGAAGGTAACCGATAACATTTAACCCCATCCACAACAACACAAATGCGGTTTGAGTAATGATAAATACCCAAGACCCCATGCCATTGGCTACCTTATCTGCGATTCGTTGACCAATGGTTTGGGACTCCGTGTGTCTCTCATGCCAATTTTTTTTATTTTCTTCAGTCATACTAAATATTTATAATTTGAGTAATGCTTATTCGATACAACTATATAAACTGGTATTCTGTTTATTATATCACAATAAATATCTTTTAAAAAAGCAGGGGCGAATTTCTCCGCCCCGATAAAGTTACTTCCCAATTCAAGATCTTTGAGCTCGGCCTAGTCGCACTAAAACCATGCCAATCGAAAGTAGCAGCAGTGTACTCGGCTCGGGTATTGAAGACCCCGGAACCAAGTTATCACTTTGACCCGAAACAGTTTCAGCTCGAACGAGTAGTGGCGCGGTGTTATCACGTACATTGAAAGATCCAGTCATAAAATCTGCGGGGGTGAGCTGGGCCAAGATAGCCGGAATACCAAACATTCGCAAATTGAATTCTCCTGTTTCTCCAGGATAGATTCCATTTGGAACGTCGCCGGCATTAAAGGTATTGCCAGATATGGCACCGAGGTTAAAAAAACCATAATCAGTAGCCACGACACCGAATACGCCCTGCCAACCGCTGACCAGGTTATGCTCCAGTACACCGTCTACTCCATAAGGAGCGGTTAAGGCCCAAGCAGTGAAGTTGTACTCTGGAGCAGAGTTGTTGGTGATTGCGACGAAGAGGTCCAGTGTACCGAAATCTGGATCATACAACGTGGTAATGCCGATGAAACCACTGGTTTGTGGCGTTTCACCGCGCAAGGGGTAACTTACACCCCATGCCGGCATCGACAAAGCCAATGCCATAATATACCCTAAAATAATCTTCATGACGCCTCCTCTTTCGGTTGAGATTGCCCAAACTACATTTTCACCACCTTTCTTTGGGATATATTTGAGATATGTACAAAGCTTTTATAAAATAATATATTTTACTGTTTTTAGCAAATTAATTCATTTGCTACGAAGGCGGTATTATTCTATAATTAAACCATGCTAAAATACTCCGCCAAAAAAAATAATGGCTTTACCTTGATTGAATTATTGGTTGTAATAGGTATTATCGGCTTAATCTCTACAATAGCTGTAATATCGCTTAACACTGCTCGAAGCAGAGCCAGAGATGTTAAGCGCAAAACTGATATAAAAACCATTAAAACCGCACTCGAACTGTATAATTCTGATTATGGCAAATATCCAGCAGCAGGGGCATGTACTTACGGTGCAAATTTTTTGTTTATAGCACGGGTGGTGTCGCCTGGATTCCTGCACTTGCGCCATACATAAAGAATTTACCAGTCGATCCAATTAACAATTCATCCTCTTCTATGTTTATAAATGAAACTGATTTTGATTATGCTGTGAATAATAGCTTTGTTTACGGCTATGGCAATGTCGGAACTAGCGGGGAAGTCTATGATTTAGCCACCCGACTAGAAAATTCTTCCGATAAAGATTGTTGCAAATATACAACGTGGAAACGTAAAGGCGCATATTATATTAATTCTAACTTCTGTGGAAAATTCATTTTAAATTATGGCTCAAATATTTATGCCCCGTAAAAATCAAATTTCAACTATTTAATTAGCCCAACTTGTTTTTTTATCTAAAAATGGTACCCTAATAACAAACTATCCCAAGAAGGAGGAAATTTCTGATGTGCAAAGCAATTACACTGCTACTCCCGGACAAAGTTTATTCCATGACTATCGTCAAAACCCCACAAGGCCACATTGGCCTCCCCTTCAATGTCAGGAGACGCGCCGATGGCTTTTTAGAGCCAAAAATCTCCAACGAGTCAGAGTTTAACAAGGCAAGGCGATTTATGGAGTTCAACGAAATAATCCGGAGAGCCATCTCGCTTTCCACAGACCCTGATGCCGGTGAATTCGTAAGTATCTTTATGGGAACCCACGAACAATACCGCGAGCAGATTCAAAAACTCAACCGCAATGCCGGCCTGCCTGGTTTTGCCCAACCTATTCCGGAATCACTTTCCCTTGCCGCCTAATTTCTCCTTGTTCCTTTAACCCAGGCGCTCATTCTATAAATGAGCGCCTGAAAATTATATGACAAAACCAATTATATATCTTTGTGGCAATCCACTATTAGCCTTTGACAGCTTACCCCTGCGACTAAAACCAGGTTTAACCAAAGCCCTGCCTCAATTTAATTTCATTGAAATCGATCCGACGGAAAATTTACATCCGATCAATGGTGAGTTGACAATCATTGACACGATATTGGATATTGATAATGTAAAAATTTTTACCGATATTGGCCAAATTAAAAATAGCCCCCAATATTCCTTGCATGATTTAGATCTTGGTTTTAATTTAAAACTCTTGCAAAAAATCGGAACGCTAAAAAAAGTGACGATTTACGGCGTACCGCCTAATTTGTCCATTACTGTGGCGTTATCACAGATAACTACTTTGTTAAAAAAGATACAGGACTGACAAATGTCAGCCCTGTGATTCAATGTATTGCAACCATAATTTTCCACTCATCCAAAATCTTTTTCAGTTCGGCCAAATCTACCTGTAACACATTTAATATTACTCGAAAGCCGACTACCCCATCAAACACCTCATCATCAAAAAAAATTTCCGCTTCGCAATTTAGATGTTTAGTGAATCGTCGTAAATCTTCTTGATAAAATTGTCTCACATGACCGCTTACAGTAATTCGACTCAAACTCAATTGAGTTTTTTTGTTTTTGCTTAAAAAAGAAATCATGCTCAACTCCTTTCTGGCACCTCGCCTGGGTTAGTGGATTGCCAATGAACGATGCAACTAAAATTATTTCCAGTTTATCTGTAAAAAGTGAGAAGCGCAAGACATGCACGGATCGTAGGCCCGGATTATTTTTTCCACCTCCTTACGAATTTTCTCTTCTAAGGCTTGGGGTGTAACATCATCCCGACTACACATATCGCCCACAGCCTGGCGCACATCCTCGCGCATATTCACTAAATTCTGCGCGGTTGGAATCACCAGATTAACATAGCGCACTTTACCCTCGTCAATCCCAAGCCAATAATACAACGTGCCACGCGGCGCTTCGATTACCCCCACACCCTCACCAGTTAGTCTGGTAGGCTTAACGATTTCTTCTTTAGTAAACGTATTCTCTTCTAATAATTCTATAGCATGGTCAATCGAATGTAAAATCTCAATTGCCTGTGCCAAGTTATTCAAATAAATATTATCCGAAGGAAAAACAGCCAAATACTTAGCCGCATCACGCTTGGTATCAGCGTGCATGGCCTCACGATTTAAATTCAAGCGGGATAACGCACCAACCATATACTCCTTACCCTCAAATTCAAAGCCATTGGCTTGCGAATAGGGCAAGACAACCTCATGTAAATGATCCCAATATTTGTTCTCCGGAATCACTTCCCCGCTCGAGGTGTGAATTTCGCCTTCTAAAAAGGAAAAATCAGAAGTGGCCAAGGCTACAAAATTGGTTTTGCGTTTTAATTCCCAATCACATTTGTAAAAAATCTCACATAAGTTTAACACCATTGGCCGGATGCTTTTCAATTCCTCAATTACAGCCGGCACATCCTCGGCCGCTGGCACATGGTTAAAACCGCCCACCATTTCATAGGTAGCATGCACCGATCGACCAGCCACTAAGGTGGATAAATTATTCCCTGCTTCTTTAACATGCAACGCCTCATGAATTAACTCTTTATGCTCTTCGGGCAAATCCAAAGCTGAATCAACCCCATATAAATCAGGTAATACAAAAAAGTACAGATGTAAGGCATGGTCACGAATCATCAAACTATACATCGTCAGTTTACGCAGAGTCATGGTTTGCGGCGTAATCGCAATGCCTAACGTCTTTTCAACGGCTTCGGTGCAAGCAGTCATGTGAGCAATCGAGCAAGTGCCACAAATACGAGAAACGAGCGACGGCACCACCAAAGCCGATTGCCCCTTCACTGCCTCCTCAAAAAAACGCATGTTTTCCATCACTCGCAAATTTACATCCACCACCTTGCCGTCTTTAATGACGATGTCGAGATCGGCATGGCCTTCTATCTTTGAAAGCTTATTGATTGATACGTTTAAATCACAAGTATGCATATAATGGTTTATTGATTTAGGTGCTTTTCAAAAATCTCAATGAATTTTTCCGCAATAATCGGACAGCCCGGAATCTCATCATCCACTTTGACTACATCTTTGATCGGTAAACATTTTGGCAAATAACTGAATTTTTTCAAATCAGCCTGGATGTTTTCGAGTTGCTCGGGACGAAAGTTATTACGCTGACCACTGGGTAAAGCCGTCATGGCGCAGGTGCCCATAGCAATCAAAACTTTCGTATTCGCCCGCATCTCCTCCACCTCCTTTTTATCCCGTTCAGTCGAGACCACACCTTCCACTAAAATAATATCAAAATCTTTAATTTCTACTTTATCTTTCATGGAAAGGAAATAGGCTAAATCCATTTTCTCGAGCCATCCAACCAACTTATTGTTGAAT
>JBAXJQ010000023.1:0-22704 GCA_037137775.1 Candidatus Falkowiibacteriota bacterium
GTCTTTTTCATGTGCCAATATTATACAGGTGTTGCACTTACTTGTTGAACCCATCATGAAGCATTTGGCACCAAAAGAAAAATTATGCTATAATATTAGTAGTGAAAAAATATTTTACAATAATAAAACCAACATAAAGAGCTATGTCCTTTCTTGATAAATTAAAACGTAAAGTCGATGTTTTGGAAGAGGGTAAACAGGCCGCAATTACTGAGGAAAAACCAGCGGGCGATGCCAATCGTTCTAATTATGCCCAACTCGACGTCGATATATACGAAACTCCATCTAAATTTATAATAATTTCTGCCACTTCGGGTGTGGATATCAATAATCTTGATATCTCTATTGGTGAAGAAAATGACGTACTCATCATTCAAGGTAAAAAAGTTTCCCCGATAGATCAAGTTAAATTATCCGAAAAACAACTCGTTCATCACCATCAAGAGTGTCAATGGGGTGATTTTTATCGGCAAATCATCTTACCTCAGGAGATAAACCCAGACATGGTTGAGGCTTATGAAGAAAAGGGAGTTTTAGTGATTATTTTACCGTTGTTACGTTTACAAAAAGGCAAGCGCAGTATCCAGGTGAGCATGCGCTCGTAATTTTCATATATGATTCATCGTCAGTCGTTTTTACCCCGTCTGATTTTTTCCGCTTTTACTATCGCAAGTGTTGTTCTCATTAATATCCCCCCTGTCAGTGCAGCCGGGGCTTCTTTATTGTTGTCGCCAAGTAAGGGTAGCTATGCCGTTGGTGCTACTTTTAGTGTCAGTGTTATGGTTAATAGTGGCGGTGGACAAGGGATAAATGCGGCTGAAGCGAGTATTTCTTTTAGTAAAGATGTTATTGCCATTAATTCAATAAACCAAACCGGTTCGATTTTTGAGCTTTGGACGACTAAACCGACTTTTTCTAACAAAAATGGCTCGATTAATTTTGGCGGCGGTTTAACCGATGCGTATAAAGGCACCGCCGGCAAGCTGTTTACGGTTAGCTTTTCAGCGTTAAAAGAAGGGGAGGCTAAACTTACTTTTGCTAATTCGGTTGTTGCTGCTCGTGATGGTGTAGGCACCAATATCTTTAGCGGAGCTAATGTTGGTAGTTATACCGTAACAGCCAAAAAAGCAGTTGAGCCGACACCTCAACCAATTGGTCGCCAGACAACAACCACTCAAATTCAACTACCATTACCAACCACCGGAACGGGCAATACTACTAATATTGTTGAAACAGGCAGTGGTTTCTTGCCCCCAATGGTAGATGTGTTATCTTCCACTCACCCAGACGAAAACACCTGGTATAGCACAAGCACCGCGATTTTAGATTGGAAATTACCCAAAGGTATTATTGGGATTAGTACGGTAATGACTGAGAACTCAAGTTCCACCCCAGGATCGGTTTCTGATGGGTTATTGAGTACGAAAACCTTTGACAAGTTGGCTGAAGGCAGGCATTATTTCCATATTAAATTACAAAACAGTGTTGGCTGGGGCAAGATTAAACACCGTCAGATTTTGGTGGATACGGTACCACCAAGCAAGCCTAAGCTTGAACTGGATAATGGTGGCGATTCGACTAACCCTAATGTGGCCATAAATATTAGCTCAGATGATAAAACTTCCGGCTTGAATTTGTATAAAATTTATTTTAATAATGCAGAAAAAGAGCTTACCCCTCGTAATTTCTATGCCGATCCATATATTTTAGAAAAATTATTGCCAGGGAATTATGCCTTTACGGTAACTGCATACGACAAGGCAGGTAATTTAGCCACTTCATCGATAAACTTTATCGTTGATTCGCTCAAAGCCCCAATGATTACTGATGTGCCACGGATTCTTACCGAAGGCGAGCAGTTGATTGTGCGCGGTGCTTCCTTTTATCCTGGTGCCATGGTGAGCGTTTTTGTCGGCGGTGTCACTGGCGACCCGGTTAAGAAAGAGGTAAAGGCTGATGCTAATGGCGATTGGAGTTATTTCTATGATGGCAAGATAAAGAAAGGCGAATATCAGGTTTGGGCTAAAATTGTTGATGCTCGCGGTGCCGAAAGCGCTAATAGTTCAAAACAATTCCTATCAGTAGTTACACCTGAGATTATTGCCACTTATGGAATTTATATAATTTTAGCCTTGCTCTTTATTATCACCTTGTTGATTATTTATATTATTATGCTAAAGAAGGGCTTTGCCCGTGAAAAAGGCAGAATTCTTGATGAAGTTGGCGGAGCGCAGAAAAAAGTGAATGAGATTTTCTTAGCCTTACAAGAAGAAGTAGATGAGCTAATTGAATATGCAGACAAGAAGCCGGGTCTGTCTGAGTCGGAAAAGCGCATTAAAGAAAAATTGGATGAGGCCTTGGTGATATCGGAAGAATTCTTAACTAAAGAAATTGAAGATATTGAAAAGGAAGTAACCGTCCCCAAGAAGAAGAAGAAATAATAATATCGCTTTCATATATTTAGACCGCCGCTTAACAAAAAAGCGGCGGTCTTTTTTGATTTATTTCGCAAAAGTTATCCCCAGAAAACACTTGAAGAGAAGGGGTAAAAATTGGTATAATATAAAGACTAATTCGATAATAATATTCCAAAATTTATTGGTATTATTAGTTCAAAAAAATAGCTAATACTAGGGCTTGAATAAGCTTGTTATGTTCAAGATATTCCCAGGTAAAAAAACTGTAGTTTTTCGAATGCTTTTGTTATTCGCATTTTTGTTTTGCGGCTATGTTTTTGCTATTCAAAAAAGAGCGGTTGTGGAAGCCAATGATCAGACAACCGTAGCTGAACGCATGAATTTGTTTCCGGGGGCATACGAAATTGATCCAAACGATCATGCCTTGCCATGGCAGAATGTCGGCAATGCTTTTGTAAATGAGCTATCCGACTCTGCTGGTTTAAGTGAGTTTAATCAAGAAAATTCTGCCTTTATCGTGAGTGGCACCAGTACTGAATCGAAAGATAGTACGCAGGAAAAAGATAGTAGTCAACCAACTAACACGCCAGTCACTTCAGAAACAGCGCAACCAACTTCAGGCCAAACAGTAGAACCATCAAACTCCGCTTCGCCAAGCCAAAACACCATTAATACCGTTGTTCCAAAAAGTGACGTTTCACCACCAGTGACGGAAATACCAACAGAGCCTCCAGCAACTGAGACTCCTACAGAGAGTGTAACCCAGCCAAGTCAGGCACCAGCTGAACAACCAACCGCAAGCCCTGCGCCAGCGGCTGAATCTACTCCCGTAAGTGAGGCTTCACCTAGTGTTAGTTTAGTTGACCAATTAAAATTATTTTTTACGCAAGCGGCCAGCACTTTAGCAATCTTGCCGATTGCGCGGGCTGAAGTTTCGCCTTCTTCGGCCGAGACCGCATCTGTAGCAGAGCCAATCAAATATGTTAGCCATAGTTTATTGTTTAAAGAATTCGGTCTGCCGGCGGATAGCGAACCCGGCGCTATTACCAATACTCAACTGCGTTTATCAATCGCCGGCCAAGCAAAACAAAATGATCGTTTAAAAATCGAGTTTCGTACTGTAGGTGAATGGCAAGAGGCGGGTGATTTGCCCTTAGAGTCACCGGTCTCGAATCAATTGAATAATGGCTACTTACTTTATGCCATGCCTGTGTTTGCTTCGTGGGCGGAATTAAAAAATTTACAAGTTAAAGTTAGTTATCTCGAGGCCTTACCACAAAGTGAGACCCCGTCTAAAATTTTTCTTGACGGCGCCTGGCTCGAAATCGATTATGCCAAACCGGTTGATCAGCAATTAGAAAAGCCGGAGGAAAAATTATTACCTAAAGTTGATAATCCGAATTTTAGTTTAGAATTAGTTTCACAACAGGACAGCTTTAAGCTCGAAGAGCGCCCAGACTTTAATTTTTTATATCAACGTAAGACCGGACTTATGGGACAGCTTTGGGCAGGCGTGGCCGGAGTATTTGTTGATCAGTATAAAGGCGTTACTTTTACCACCCGGGTTAAAGACGTTCAAGGCAAGGAGGTAATGGTGGCAAGCGAGGTTACGTATGTCAACGATGGCGAGTTCCATGTTGGCTTTAATGGTTTGCCGCCGTTTGCTAAGCCGGGTAAGTATACCCTGGAAATCGAAATTAAAGATGGTGAGAATACTTATTTAACCACCCAAGATTTTAGTTGGGGCGTCTTGGCTATAAATACCAATAAATCAATTTATACCCCTGGGCAAGCGGCCTATCTACAAATGGCGGTGTTGGATGATTATGGCAGCACCATCTGCGATGCCGATTTATTTTTAGAAATAACTGCACCGGATGGTGGGGTGGCCTATTTAGATACTGCCAATGGTCTAGTCGAACGCAATCCGCTGTGTGGTCAAAACAACGTGATTGATTCACCCGATTATTTCGCTCACTATACCGTTGGTCCAGTTGGTCAATATCAGGTGAAGCTGTTGGCGCGAACAGCGGCTGGCATCCGTTCAATTACGGATACGTTTATGGTCGAAGCGAGTGAAACAAAAATCTATGATGTTGAACGGGTTGGACCAACTCGCATCTTCCCGGTGGCTAATTACCCCATGAAATTAATTATCACGGCTAACCAAACCTCAACCGAACCGATTATAGAAACCGTGCCGGGTAGTTTTCAAATAGCCGAACAATCGATAATGAAAAATGGCCAGCCGCTGGTTGCTGGTGCCGATTATGCATATCTGGCTAGTGATGTGGAGGCAGTAAAACAATTAACCTGGAGTGGTGTAACAATGTATCCCGGTGATACGTTAGAGATTACCTACACATTTGACGCGCCAGACATCTCGCCTGAATTTTATTTTCTTGGACCGTTAACCATTGGGCAGTTTGCCGAAGCACGCAAATGGCAAATTGCTGCTGATGCAGTGGTGGCCACGATTAATGCGAGTGGTGGTACCAGCGTGGGGGCGGGTTGGGCAACCATCGGTAATGCTTGGGATTCGAACACTGGTTCAAATAATACCTATGCGGTTGATACGGTAGTAAATACTCCCTCTGAGTGGCCAACTAAGTATTTAGTAGCTACCACTAATTTATCGACCAGTTCGGTTGGTTCGATTACAAAAGTAGAAATTGGCATGGAGGGTAGGGTTTCCAATATCGCGGTTGGTGCCGGTTTTAGGCCATTGTTTAATGGCACGGCCACTGGCACAGAATTACAAGTTACCTGGTTAGCTAACAATACCGATGTTACTACCTATCTCGACGTAACTGCCGATGCGGCTGGACCGGGTATAGGTAATTGGACCTGGACTGACATTAATAATCTTGATATTGCTACATATGGCCGCAACGGTAATGGTGCACGTACGTTTAGTGTGGATCAACTGTATATCCGGGTGACCTATGATACGGTGAGGCCAACTGGCGCGTTTAATTCCATTGCCCAGCAAACTAACGGCTCTGGTGCGGTTGATTTTTCGATTGAAGTGAATGATGCTGATGGTGGTTGGAGTAAGGCCAGGCTTGAGTATGAAGCGGGCAATAGCTGTATGTTCTTGCCACCTCACCAGTTAACCATTAACACTAATCCAGCCAGTACCACTGCTGATTTTGGTACGCCATTAATTGATAATGGCTCGACGTATCAAATCGGTACTACTACCGGTTGGATCAAAACTGCCTCTGGTACGAACTCGGTCTTTTTTGATTGGGATTCTAAAACCGATGAACCGAGTGCGGATGGTGTCTATTGTTTGCGCCTGACCGTTAATGACGGTACTTATGATCAAGCAACCTCTTCGATCGCCACTACCACCCTCGACAATGTCAGTCCGACTGCACCGGGCCAATTATCCCTGGCCACTAGTTCGTTGGGTAACGGCGTGGTGATTGGGTACGGCGCATCTTCTACGGATACTAATTTTAAAGAGTATAAGATTTTTTATAAGCAAGGCACCTCAAGCGTAACAGAACAAGATACGAAATTGGACAAAACCACGATTGCCGAGCTGGGTTATTCCAATTTTAGCGGTGCCACCTCAACCACGATTAATGATCTCTTGCCACTAACAGATTATGTCTTTAACATCTGGGCCTATGATCAGTATGGCAACGAGTCTAGTTCGACCGAGGTGTCCATTACCACGGGCAAAGCAGCGCCGGTGCGTGCCAATTCCGTTTCGTTTTTAGTTGGTCAATATTCCAGTAGCAATGGCACGGTCGGTCAGTTGTCTGACACGGATTATACTTTGCCTGATTTTGATTTTTCTTTGGCGGAAAAAAATGCGGTGATTAAAAATGCCTATATCAATTTTGAGGCTCATTTTGAGGCCTATGCCAATAATGCCGGCGCCTACACTGGCTATAAATTAGGCTTTGATGCCTGTCAAAAACCGTGCACGCCCAATGCTTTTACTGGTACCGGAGCGGTAGTAACAGATGATAACACGGTTTTAGCCTATGATGAAACCAGTAGTAATTTTGTGCGCTTGCTTTTGGATGTGACCAGCGAGGCGCAGTTAGCAGCGTACAGTGGCGACGGCGGATTGTTGGCCGGGCAAGTCGGCTACAATATTAAACGAGGTAGTTCGACCAACTCAATTGCTGCTACCAAGGCGCAGTTAGTAGTAACGTATCAATACAATACCAACGAAATTGATAGTTATACCAACACCGTAGTCTATCCTCTGGAGTCAACAGTTGGCACCGATATTGGCAGTCGTCGAACGGTTCAGGCTGATGACTGTACGCAAGGCACCAACTGCCCCAGGTTTAGATACAATATGAATATTCCAGAATTCTCCCATCGGTTGTCCCAATGGTTTTTAACCTACAATCAAAACGACGGCAATGCCGCGGCGGATATGAATGTAAATGTTAATATTCCTGGCCCTACAAATACTAGTAGTGATATTTATGTCCATGAGTCGGCGATGGGTGGTACTCAGGGCGTGACACCAGTGATTTTTTTCTCCGGCGTAAGTGGCTTTGCTGAAAGCACTGATCAACAATTGGAATATCATGCGACCAGTCCAGGGGCTACGTTAACCTATTTTATCGTAGGGGGTGAGGTGGCAGAGACGTATACTGCCTCAAGTAGCGCGTCTACAAAAACTAGAACTGTATCATTCCCGCTCGGTATAATCAATAATGGGTTAACCCTTAGTAGATCTAATGCTACCACCAATGTGTATTTTCCCGAAAATGGTTTGGCAACCGGCACAGTCTCGATTAAAAAGGCATGGGTTAGACTAATAACTAATAACTATAATACAGCCGCAGCCAATAATACCATTACCGTGTCGAGTAAAGTGGGCAACAATGCTGAATTGGCCGGCGTCAGTTATGCATATAATCCGAGCAACACCGTCTCCAAACCTTCATTTAATATTATTCATGTAGTTACCTCAACCGAATATGCTGAGTTAGCCTCAGCTAATGCCTCGACCTCTAAAGCAGTTACGGTGTATACGACTAATAGTAATAACACGGCTCAGGGTGGTATGTCTGGTGAGTTGATGATTACTTATACGTATACCAGCGAGACGGCTGGTCATCTTACTTCATTAGATATTTTTGCTGGTCAATCAAAAATTAAAGGCAATGCTACCACCACCACCTCCACTGCTTCAAATGTTATCGCGCCAGAAGCGCTAAATACAAAAACACTTTTAGCAGCTGGTTTATTATCAAGTTATTTATCCAGTGCGAGTAATACAGCCATGATTGGTGGTAACCTTACCTTTGGGGCGAGTATTGCCACTAGTGCGCCAGTTTGTGTTAACGAACACAACTCTCGACCAGATGGTGTTAATGAATTTACAGAATTTTATAAAAGCGTTACCAGTACTTTGTCGCTTACAAATAACCAATCTTTAATCGCTTGCTATTCTAATAGTGGCACGGTTGCCAATACGGTTGGTGCCAAAATGAACGGCATTTTGAAATATGTGTATAAATGGGACGCGCCACAGCCTAAATTTGATCAGCATAATTGGCGGTGGTACGACAATGCCAATAGTGTTACTCCTGGAGCGGCTCGTGCTCTCGAACAATTTGGAGTTAACAATATTAATTTGGCCGATACTTTGCGATTACGGTTTAATCTTGGGGCAACTAATGAATCCTTGGCCAGTTCATCGCAAAATTTCATATTACAATATGGTCAAGGTGCTACCTGTACAGCAATATCCACATGGTATGATGTTGGTTCGCCTGCTGATGCGGTAATATGGCGCGGCTATGATAATTCATTAGTTAGTAGTGCCACAACCACAGGCAGCGCCTTATTATCAGATTCAACCGTGTTTGAGACCTATCAAGAAAACAATCCTAGTGCATTCAATCCCGTCGCTATTCCCGAAAATGGTTTAGCTGAATGGGATTGGGCCATCTACAACAATGGGGCAAGCTCTTCTGCCAGTTATTGTTTTCGGGTAGTTAAAAGTAGCGGGAGCTTACTGGATAAGTATACCTCTTATCCAATTTTAACCACGGCCGCTTCAAATACCGCACCGACCAATGCGAGTCAATTGAGTCAATATCGCAGCGATGGCATAACCTTAATCCCGAATCAATCATGGCTAAATCAGACCAGTATTCGATTAGTTTCTGAGGCAACCGATGTTAATATTAATGAGTCAATTGGGTTGTTCTATCAATTTATTACTAATGGCGCAAGTTATGCTACCTCAACGGCTCGACCAAGTAGCTATTGCGTTTCTGGCACGACCTACGCTAGTTGCACACCGAAAATTTGGGCGGTAACCAGTAGTATTGCTGATTACCGTACCAACGCCTATGTTGGCACTACTAGTTTGCTTGGTTTGCCAGAGGATTATGCTGGTTATAAGTGGCAAGTGCTGGCTTGTGATGACAGTAATGCCTGTGCCAACTGGATTAAGCCAGGGGCAAACCCAAACGTCAAAATTGATCTGACTGCGCCGACACGTCCTGGTAAATTAACCTTATCTAGTCGTCAGGCCAGTAGTTTAACCATTGGCTTTGGCGCCACCACGACCGAAACTAATTTTGATCGCTACCGCATTTTTTATAAAAAAGGCACCAGTTCGGTTACTGAAGCTGATAGTGAAAAAAGCGATGCAAATTTGCTATCGATCACCTACAATAACGTTGCTACGACAACTGTTGGATCATTAGCTTCAGGTAATAATTACGTCTTTAATATTTGGGCCTATGATTTAGCGGGCAATAAAGCTAGCTCTAGCATCGAGTTAACTGCCTCAACCACCAGTTCATTTTCCCCGCCTTCAGGTTCGTTTAATACCGTGGCGCAAAAAACAGATGGTTCGGGCGGTGTTGATATTGCTATTACGGCCAGTGATCCAGACAACGATGACACTTTGCGCGCTAAAATTGAATACGAAGCAGGCGCTACCTGTGCCTTTGCCACTAGGACGAAGCTGTATATTGACCCGCTGGACGCCAATACTACTGCGGTGTATGGCGACCCTAAAGTTGACAACAATAGTGCGTATCAAGTCGGTACTACTTCTGGGTGGATTTTAACTTCACCCGGTACAAACACTGTCTTTTTTGACTGGCTCTCCAAAGTTAATATTCCTAATATCAATGCCACGTATTGTCTGCGATTGACAGTTAACGACGGTCTTTTCGATCAGACCACGACAAGCACAAAATTAATTTTAATTGATAATTTTGCACCAGTGGCGGCAGGTAATTTAACACTGGTTAGTAAAAATGATAAAACTGTTCGGCTGGGCTTTGGCTTGCCAGGGTCTGACTCTAACTTTGATAAATATCGAATCTTTTATGGCACTACCTCGCCGGTAACAGAAAATGACACTGAATTAGTTGACGGTAATTTAAATGATGTGAATTATTTTTTTGCATCTACCACATTAGTTTCCGGTCTTTTAGCTAATACCCAATATTATTTTAATATCTGGGCCTATGATGATTTCGGCAATCGAGCTAGCTCCACCCAGCTGGCGGTTAAAACCAATGCTTTACCTTATAACTTGTCGAATATTGGTCAGTATCGCAGCAACGGAGTTACCGTGGTTCCTAATGGCAGCTGGACAACGGAAAATCAAATACGCTTAGCGGCCAAGGCGTATGATCCGGATAATCCCGAACAACTTACCGTTTATTTTGAATTTATTCCGACAGCAAGTAGTTTCCGAACTGCTACTACAGTCCCCACTGGAGCGTGTGTTTATGGCACGGCATATGGTAGTAGTTGTAACTCGAATGTGTGGTTCATTTCTACTAGTACTCTTGGTAATTACAGTGTTAATCCATTTGTCGCCACTACTAGTATTACCGCTATTCCTGAAAGTGCAACCGGTTACAAGTGGCAGTCGTTGGCTTGTGATGATGATGGTAATTGTACTGACTGGTCAGCGTTTAACACAACTACCCCAAATGTCAAAGTTGATTTTACTAAACCGACCGCGCCCGGAGCTATGACCTTTAACGGTAAAACTAGTGCAAGTGTAACCTTAAACTTAGGTGCCACCACCACCGAGACTAATTTTGACCGGTATCGTATTTTTTATAGCACCTCGACACCTGTTACAACTGGAGGGTATGAGTATATCGATACTGATTTGAATTATATCAACTACAATAATGCTACCATGGTAACCATTCCAGCACTTAATCCGAATACCCAATATTATTTTAATATCTGGGCCTATGATTTAGCCGGGCAAAGCGCCTCTTCATCTGAAGTGGCAGTTACCACCAATGCTGTTTCGTCAACTCCAGGCGTAGTGTTTTATACCAAAAATACTCGTTCGCTTTTTTATAAGGTGTGGGACGGATTAGTTTGGGGTAATGAGCAAACTGGGCCAACTCTTGGTAGTGCCGCTGGTGATAATATCCGCCAACTGGAATCGATTCGTTCTGATGATGGCGGTAAAATTGCAGTGCTCGCTAAAACATGGGATGGCACTAACCAGGAATGGTGGGCAACGGTATATCGCTATGCGGCTAACAATTTTACCACATCAACTCAGCTTGGCGCTGCTTATGCCAGTGCCAATGCGAATAATTTAATATCTGGTTGTTTAGGAAGCTTGTCGAGTGGTGAATTTTTTATTATCAGAAATAATAATGGAAATGGCACAATGATTTATGACTGGAGCGGAGTTAACGGTTGGGTGGCGCAAGTTGATGGTCCTAATCCAAATGCCATTGTTTATGGTTGTAAACTTACCCGACGACCAGGTACGGATAATTATTTGTTAACCACTTTTGACAACACGCTTGATGTTGGTTCATCTTATTATTATGGTGGCTCGACCTACGCCAACAACTGGACAGTTTGGGCCGAGCACTCGGTAAATGAATCTAACGCTAGTAATTTTGTAGGTGATGCATTTTTTGACACCGGTGATAATACCCGCGGTGCTATCAATTATTCTGATACAACGGTCAATGCCTATACCCAAGCCTTAAATTTTACTACCAGTAATAATTCAATTGATTATGGCACGACTCCTTCAAGTAGTCCTCAAGCCGCGGGAGACAGCTGGGCGACCCGTTTTGTTCAGGGTAAGTTTGCAGCTGACCCGGGTTCGACCGGTATCGCTTATTTTGCCGGTAATGATACCAGTAATCAATTAAATGTGTATAAAGTTGACATTACGAACGGCCAGCCACATTGGGCAACCAGCACTAATGGTAAAAATATTTCTGGCGGGTTGTTATACCCTTACGGCCAATTTGTGCAAAAGCCCTATGACATCTCGTATTATAAATATTACAATGGCTTAGTGGCTTACAATTTAAGCACCACCAACACACCACGATATCGAAAATTTAATACCTTAACCAATACGATTGATGCGGCGAGCTCGACTGTCCCTGGTGCGGCCAGTTCAACCTTTACGCGGATACGGTTATATGATGACCCAAACGAAGATGAGTTGTTGGCGGTGTATGAGAGTCGAAATGTGAATTATGCTGCTATTTTTTGGAACGGCGCCAGCAATGCCTTTTATTCTAGCGGCAATCAAGCTTGGAAGTTGTTGGCCACCAGTACGGGTGCATTCAGTTTTAACGATCAAAATACAACGTATTCTTTTACCGGTCGCAACTCTACCCCAAATACGCCGACAAATTTGCAGCAGTACAAAGCTGACGCCTCAACTACAATTGCTAATGGCGCGTGGACAACCCAAGATCAGGTATATCTTAAAGCCAGTGCGACTGACCCAGATACGAGCGAGGTGATAACGCTTTATACTGAGTTAGTTGATAATGGTAGTTCGTTTACGGCGACGACTAGTCAGCCTACTGGCGCATGTGTGTGGGGCACCTCGTATAATGGATGTACTAGTAAGATTTGGTTTGTAGCCTCTAGTTCGGCTGGAGATTATAGCTCGGTGCCGTTCACGCAACAGGTAAACATTACCGGTATTCCAAATTCGGCTAGTGGCTATAAATGGCGAACCATTTCTTGTGATGATTCCGCTGCTTGTGCTAATTGGGTGGCCTTTAACACGACACAACCGAATTTTAAAGTCGACACCACTACTCCAACCAGACCAGGCAGCTTAACCGTAACTGGTAAAACCAGCGACAGTATAACCTTAAAATTTGGCGCCACTACCACTGAAACAAATTTCTCAACCTATAAGATTTTTTATAAAATTGGCGCTTCAGGGGTAACGGAAACGAGTACCGAGTGGACGGATAGTAAACTGACCAATATTAATTTTAACAACGCTACCAGTACAACTGTGACAGGTCTAGCCTCGAGCACGCAGTACGTTTTTAATATCTGGGCGTATGATTTAGCGGGCAATAAAGCATCCTCTACCAGTGAAACAGCCACAACCACCAATTCTGGGCCAATGATTTTTCAAACCTCGTATTTATGGGAGAGTGACGATGGTGCAAACGTAAATTCTAGTACACCCGAAGCAGCCACTAGCACCGCGTTGGCCAACATTTATAAAGGCGAGCGGTTAAATGCTCGAATTCAAATTGATAATCGTGGTGGTGATACGGCTAGTAATAAAATATATAAATTGCAATACGAAAATCAAACTGATGCTGCTGGCACTTGGGTGGATGTTGGTGCCAACACTGAAATTAGCAATTCACTTGGTTTGTCCGGTAGTGACAACGATCCAATTAATTCAGCCAAAGCTTCCAGTAGTGCTGGTCGGATTTGGGTAAATGGGTATTGGCACGAGGGTAATTACAGTATTTCTGGTTTAAGTCTTGCGGGTAATAATTATACTGAAATTGTATTTGCTATTAAAACTGGCAATGCGCTATTGGGTAAGACCTATCGGCTGCGTTTATATAATACTTCAGATAGCCGAGTCTTGGAGGGGTATACGTATTATCCAACCGTGACGATTGTTAATAGCGCGAGCGACACGAAACGGTATTCCAAGGGTTTATATCCTAGCTTGCCGAGTAGTATTACTGATTTAACCTATAGTCTTGATCCGCGTGGCTATGCCAACGTTACTACCGATGATGCGAACCGTGATTCATTAACCGCGGCTAGTGAGATGCCGATATATTATTTTGCCACTAAAAATGCGACCGATACTCAGGCGATTACCACCGTGTGGAACGGGCAGTCATCGGTGGCAGCGAGCGCGGCTAATGTTATTCTTGAAGTCTATCGTTTTGCACCAGTCTATGCTTGGGTGACTGTGGCGAGTAATGTTACTTCTACGGCTAACAATGATTTTAGTTTGACTGCAACCATAAATTCATCCCTAAATCAATATTACGACGCCTCAAATTGGACCTATTGGCGGGTGTATCAGTTGTCTGGATCAGAAACGTTGCGTACGGATTATTTTAACACCTCATTTAGTGCGCCAGTTCCGGAGGTGCGCCAGAAGCATTATCGGTGGCGAGCTAATAATGGCACAGAATCAACCGCTTCGTGGCTTGAAGCCGAAGATGTCGGCAGTCCAACCGCCTCAACTACTTTAGCCAAAGGCGTGCCGATTCGGTTACGTATGTCCGCGGCAAACCTGGGTGGTGGTTCAAGTAACTATCGCTATCAGATTGAATATGCCACCACCACCTCTAGTTGTTTGTCAGATCGCGGAAGTTGGTTTGCTATTCCTACGGACAATTCACGAGCATTCCGGATGTCAACTACGACTAATTTTACCGATGGTGCCAGCACAACTGCCCAGTTAGTAAATAGTGAAGGGTATGTATTCTCCACTGGTCATATGGTTAGAGATGTCTCTAATAAAACAGTATCTACGACTTTGGCAGAAAATCAATACACGGAAATTGAATATGCATTTTTAGCCACCCCTAATGCAACCGATGGAGCCACCTATTGTTTTCGTATGACCAATAGCAGTACGCCGTTAAACAGTTATGAAATTTATGGCGAATTAACCTTGTTTGGAAATCCTAACACGGCTCCAAATTGGACAGTTAGCCCTTCGGATAATGGTTCAGCCACGGATACGCCAACCAACCTTGGTGATCAAGTTGTGTTTACAGCAACTGCAAACGACAGCGAAGGTGATGAATATTATTTAGCGATTTGTAAGACCGCGGGCATTACAGCTGGTAACAATGGGCCGCCAGTTTGTGGTGGTGGTAATTGGTGTATTTCAAATATAACGTCGAGCACAGTAGAAGCGGATTGTAGCTATGCCACTGCCACTACTTCCGAAGTTTTGCCTTGGTTTGCCTATGTTTGCGATAAGCGGCCAGGTGTTGGTGTGGCAAAATGTATTTTAACTCCATCGCAAGGTGGTACCGGCACTAATGAAGACTCTCCGTTTAACGTTAATCATCCGCCAACATTTTCAAGCATTTCCACAGTAATTCCAAATCAAGTTCCTGGTAGTTCGTATGTAATAACTACGGTCTCGCAAGATTCTGATTTAGTTGGCGGTGCTGATACGTTGAATTTGTTTGTGTGTAAAACTAATAGCGCTAACTTTGCTGGTTGTGCTGGCGGTGGCAGTGATACTCTTTGTCAGGCAATTGCCACTAGTTCGCCTAATGCAAGTTGTGGCTTTTCAACTTCTATTCCAGCCGCATCAGGTACGTTCCCATATTATGGTTTTGTTTTTGATAGTCACAATCTGGCTGCCTCACCCAGTTATCAAACAAATTCATACATGGTAACAAACGTACCACCTTCACTTGGAACATTAATACTCAATGGCGGTAATCCAATTACGTTAAACATGAAAGGCGCGACCGATACCCCAATTCAGGCGGTGATGGCTTCCGTGTCAGACAATAATGGTTGTCAAAATTTAATTAGCGCGGCAGGAACAATCTATCAATCCAACGTGTCTGGTGGTTATCTTTGCGGCGCTGATAAAAATAATTGTTATTATACCAACTGCGTCATTACAAATTGTACTGATGCCAGTGACTTGACGGCAACGTTTACTTGTACGGCTGACTTTAAATATTTTGCTAATCCAACTGATAACTCTAATGGTAACCCTAATGAGCCATATAGCTGGCTTTCATATATAAAAATTAATGATGGGAGTAATCTTCCATTGGCAACATCATCCCCGGTTGAATTAACTACTTCTCAAGCCTTGAATGTTACCGAAGATGTGATTAATTTTGGCGCAAATCTATACGTTGGTCAGAATACTCAGAACACGAATCAGCCCACTACAATAGTTAATGCTGGAAATTCACCGATTAACACTAATCTCTCTGGCACGGACATGGCTGGTAATCCTGCTGGGACAATTCCAGTTAATAATATTGAATATGCTTTGTCTAACTTTACCTGGTCAGCAGGCAGTGGGTTGACGAACGGTGGTGCAGATGTAAATACCAACATTCCAAAGCCAACCAGCACAGTCGATGTTTACAGACGGGTATATTGGGGGGTTGGTATTCCGTACGGTTCGCCACCATCTGCTTACACTGGCCAGAATGTTTTTTCGGCGATACTCAATGCTCTGGGGTGGTAAGTGATTATTTATTACAACCGCTTTATTTCGAGGTGGCATTTGTGGTATAATAAGATAGAATTTTTTCTTCATGGTTAAACAAAAATTTGTCATTATAAATCTGGTTATTTTTTTGGGCATAATCAGCTCGCTTACTTGGGCGTGTTGGCATTTTGTGCCGTCTTTTTGGTCAAATCATGATTTAATATTTACCGAAGTGACAGCCGCTGAGACCCCAGTTGAGGTAGATAAAACCCCACCTCTTATCGCCAATGTCAAAATCGATTCAATTACACCCACCTCGACTACTATTTCTTGGCTAACCAACAAGAATTCAGATTCATTGATTAACTATAATGTAAGCCGAGACTACGGCATGGTACGAAGCCCATCATTAACTACAACCCATCAATTAATTATTCCGGAATTATCGCCTTCACAGCTTTATTATTATCGTATTATTTCAGTTGATCAAAATGGCAATCAAAGTATTTCCAATGACTTTAGTTTTAATACCGAGGATTTACCCGGTCCAACTTCAACCGAACCAGTCACGCCCGACACTCCAACTAAACCCGGTGAAGCAGCGCCTGGAGCAGGTGAGGGAACTGGCCTGAATGTTGATTTTAATGGAACCGCTGAAGAGGCTGAGCTGATTAAACAAACACTAAAGATGATTGAGGGGATTTCCAGTGAACAAGGCTTGTCTTTAATTGAATCAAAATTACAATCTATGGCCGAGGAGAAGGCTAAGCCTCCGGTAATTTCAGGCGACTTTGCCAAGGTTGAAGTCGGGGTAGATTACGCTACGATTACCTGGAAAACAGATAAGGAATCTAACTCGATGGTGGCGTTTGCTACTGATGGCGATTATGCTCCTAATAGCACCAGGCCGTATAATCACCAGGAAGGCGACCCTAATACCATGGTTACTGTTCATCAGGTTAAGATTATTGGTCTTTTACCCGCCACTACTTATCATTATCAGGTATTATCCAAATCATCACTCGACTTGGAAAGCGCCAGTGACGACAACACCTTCCGCACTAAATCGATTCTGCCAGAAATTTTTAATATTAATTTGGGCAAGGTGGAGGAAACTGCCGCTACCATTGATTTTAGTACCAATGTGCCGTGTTCAGCGATTATTGAATATACGGATCGTGATACGAATGTGACAAAGTTGGAAGGTAGTACCGCACTAGTTAACGTTCATTCCATTAGAATTAAAGATTTAAAATTTGACACGTACTATTCAGCGGTTATTAAAGTCGAGAACGAGCAGGGTGAGAAGGCTATCTCGGAGCCGATTGACTTTGCTACCGTGAGAGACGTATTGCCACCGGTTATTTCCAAGGTGAACTCTGAATCAACCTTGTATCCCGGCACTGAAAATAAAACGCAAACTATTATTAGTTGGCGAACAGACGAACCGACGGTATGTCAGTTTAATTATAATAAGGGTATTGGTCTTAATGAAAAACCAACCTTGTTAACCAAGGAAGAAGATTACGGCAGTAACCATGTCCAAGTAGTTACAGATTTTCAATCCGCTACGGTTTATAAGTTTTGGCTTGAATGTTTCGATCGAACAGGAAACAAAGCGCGATCTCAAGATTACACCATGTTAACCCCAGCACGAGAAGAGAGTATTTTGGATTTGATCATTAAGAATTTCGAAGGCACCTTCGGTTGGTTAAAGAAAAAATAATATGATTGAACCGATTATCAAAATGAAGAACATGAGCGTGATTTATAATAAGGGCAAGGAAAACGAATTTCGCGCTTCTGACGGTCTTAATTTAGAAATTTATCCGGGTGAATATATAATTTTTTTTGGTCCTTCTGGTTGTGGTAAATCAACGGCACTGTATACGATTTTGGGCGTCTTAACGCCAACCGAGGGCGAGATTTTGGTTAAGGGTGAAAATCCGTATGAATACACGCCACAGGAGCTCGTGCATTATCAGACTTCGGTGATTGGCATTATGTATCAAGCCTTTTATCTTATCCCCTCTTTAACTATAGCGGATAATGTAACCTTGCCGTTAATTTTTCAAGGTATTCATCCGAACATCCGTAAAAAACGAGCACAGGAATTACTCGATCGTTTCGGGGTGGGCTCACATGGCCATAAACTTCCCGAAGCATTATCTGGCGGTCAAACGCAAAGAGTTTCAGTTGCCCGCGCTTTTGTGAACGACCCAGAGATACTACTAGCTGACGAGCCGGTGGGTAACTTGGATTCTATTTCGGCCGGCCAAGTTATGGATACTTTGGATGAGATTAATCGTCGCGATAAAAAAACCATTATTTTGGTGACCCATGATGCAAAATATTTGCCGTATGCGCATCGAGTGATTTATATTAAAGACGGTCGAGTGGTGCGCATTGTGCCAAATCCGGAAAAGAAGCAAATTGCCCGCGTTGATCAGCAAAAAACCTTGGTGACCGAAATGGAACAGTTAGCTAAAGTGCACCCATATCTCTCGCCGAGCGAACTGAAGGTGAAAAGTATTATTAACTTTCTTACTCAGGGTCAGACTTTGGAGCAATTGCAACGACTTGAAGAATGCGCCAAGTTAATGATTGACGGCATGATGCAGCGCGAGCAGTTTTACCAGATTTTAATTGATGATTTAGAAAAGGGCGGTATTGGCTTGCCCCCAACCGTGGCTGAGGATATGACTGATAAAATTTGTCGGGTCTTGGATCAATCCAAAGATGTTCGTCGCTATCGCCGCCGCTTGGAACGGAACAACTTTTTTGATACCGACAGGGCCTTAATTAATAAATTGGCCAAGGATTTAGTTGATGAGTGTGATTGTAAACTCGAGCCAAAGATTAGAACCCGTTTAAAAGATAATATTTATAATCGAGTATCAGGATTATCTCGGCCAGAAGATTTTTATCTCAGGTTGGTAAAATCAGTGGAGGACGATGGGCTTGGCTTTACCAAGGAGTTGGCCGAAAAAATGGCAACCTATTTTGAAAAATTACTGATCCAAGGCCTTGAAGCCGAGGATAAGGGGCATTAATCATATTTATGAGAACACAAGACACGGTCAGATTAGCCACGCGCATGTTTAAGACCCGTCCAGCCAGAACTTGGCTAACGATTCTTGGTATTGGCGTTGGGATTGCCGCGGTGGTAGTTTTGGTGGGTCTGGGCTATGGGCTACAAGGTATAATTTTGGAAAAAATCGTGTTTGGCGATGCGTTGTTAAGTATGAACATTACTCCGCCAACCTCCAAAGCGATTATTTTGGAGAAAAAAACTTTGGATGATATTGCTAAAATCGAACATATTCAAGACGTGGCGCCACTGGCTAGTTTTACATCATTAATAAAATTTGGCGATCTTACAGGTAGCTTAGCCGTACGCGGCGTAAATCCAAATTATTTTAAATATGCTGGTGTTGTGCCGATTGTCGGTGCACTTAATTCCAACGAGAGTAATGATAAAGTTGTATTATCCACAGCCGCCTTAAAACTGTTTAATGTTGAAGCCAAGGATGCTATTGATAAAAAGGTTAGCTTTACGGTTTTTGTGGCCGGGGCGACCCCGGATGATATTCAAGAAGTGCCGTTGGGGCGCGATTTTGTAATTGGTGGGGTGGTTGACGACTCTTCTTCGATTTATGCTTTTGTGCCGTTATCTGAGATGATTTCAAAATTTGGTATCACTTCATATGAAAGTGCTCGAGTTAAAGTTGACAGTAATCAATATTTAGCAGCGGCTGAAGCTGATTTAATTGGTCGAGGCTATAATGTGACTGCCTTATCTAAAACGGTTGAGCAAGCGAATAAAATTTTTAGTGGCATTCAGATTATTTTAGCTATTTTTGGTGGTATCGCCTTGGTTGTGTCGGCAATTGGTATGTTTAATACCATGACAGTTACCCTGCTTGAACGAACTAATGAAATTGGAATTATGCGCACCATTGGTGGCTCGCCAACCAATATTAAAGTGATGTTTTTATCAGAATCAATTGTCATGGGTTTTTTGGGTGGGGTGGTTGGTATTGCCATTGGCGTTATTGGCGGAACCTCGATCAATTTTTTGTTGAATTACTTTGCAACCCAAATGGGTGGTGCTGCCACTAAACTATTTAAATTTCCTATTCCATTTTTGTTATTTATCGCTGCCTTTGGCGCGGTTATGGGTTTTTTAACTGGGATTTTTCCGGCCAGACGTGCCGCTTCATTAAGCCCGCTCGATGCCATCCGTTACAAGTAAATTAAAGCGTATTCATCATTTGAAAAAACCGTGGATATTAGTGACCGCGGTAACGGTGATTGTAATAATTGCTTTAGTGTTGCTGTGGCTAAGGCCAGAGTCAACAGCTGTTCAGGAGGAGCAGAGCGCAAGTTCTACCATAAAAAAAATTGGTTTTGTTGAAATGCTTCAACAAAAGTTTAAAGTTTTGATTGGTTTAGATAATAAAACAGATAAAAATCTACCACTAGCAATCAAGCCAATTAGGATTGAGCCAAAATACAGTCGTATCAGTTTCTTTTTCACTAAACCAAAAATTTTTAGTGCGGCAATTCCAGCCGAATGGGAGGGTCGGTATGTAACCGAAGAAAAAAACAATGTTATTGATTTTTATATCACACCAGCTAAGCAATCCCCTCAAAAATTTTTTAGTATTTATTATTTTGACAAGTTGAGCGGTCAAGCAGATGGAAAAAACTATCAGTTTGCCAAAAATTATCCGCTAGTTTTTTCTCGGAACAATTATGATTTACGATACCAGGTTTATCCAGTGAAAGTGAGTAGCTCAACTGTACAAAAAGAGTACGAAAAAATGATCACAAACGTTCCCCTGGTGATAAGTAGTGTAAAGGAACATTCGCCCACAAATTAAGTTGCTAAGGTTAGATAATAGAACAGAATTGTCAGGTATTGGCAAAATGTGGTAAAATAGTAACAAGCAACAAAGCTTTAATTTATTTTGTTAATTCATTAACATACCCATGCATGTCAAAGTTTATTAAAAAACAGATCAAGCGTTCATATCCAGTCATCACTATGTTTGTATTGTTGAACTTTATCGCCTACGTGGCGTTGTTCAATATGCGATTGGATTTAATTCTATCGGGTGGCTACCACAAGCCAAAGCCGATACTGCTACTAGTTCAGTAACGGTTAAAAACGCCGAACCGGCTTTTACCGTGCCTGCTGCTGAAAATCCAGTTTCTTCCTCCACTTCACCAGTTAATGTGGGCGCCAGTATTGGGTTTAACGCCACGGCTGATGATCCAGAAAATAATAGTTATTATTTAATTGTTTGTGATTCCAACTCCGTTACCGCTGGTGCCGGCGGTGGCACACCAACTTGTGGTGGGGTAAAATTTTGTAGTTCTGCGTTAACGGGTGATACCGCTCAGGCTTCATGTATATATAGTAATGTCTCAGACCCAGGGGCAGAAACCAAGTCTTGGTTTGCCTTTGTTTGTGATAACCACGCCACCGAGGCTATGTGTTCTTTGGCCAATCAAGGCACTGGTGACTCTGGTAGTCCGATGTGGATAAATCATGCACCAACTTTTTCGGTAGTAACTACTACAATTGACAATCGGGATCCAGGGGCTACTTTTACTATCCAAGGCTCGGTTGCAGACACTGATAGCCAGGGCGGGGTTGATACCTTAACCATGAGCATTTGCAGTACCAATAGCTGGGCCACCTCTACTGGTTGTGCCGCTACCACTCTCTGTGCTGCAAGTTCAACTGGCCCAACAATAAGTTGTAATTATACCACTGCGATACCAACTGCACATGGTCCACAAAATTATTACGCTTTTGTTAAGGATTGGCACAATTTAGGTGCTGCAGCTAACTCCTTGGCAGGTACGTATACCACCAATAATGTTGCCCCCACTATAAGTAATATCACCTTTAACAACGGCAGTAATATTAATTTAAATATAAAAAATGCAGGCCCAAAAACTGTAATTGCTACCTCTACCTCGGTAACAGATAATAATGGTTGTGTTGATATTGTTGGGGCTACAAGTACGGTCTACATGTCTACGGTTGCAGGTACCTATGGTTGTGCTGCCAATGACAATAATTGTTACAAGATATTAACTGCTAATTGTACTATTTCTGCATGTGCTGGTGGCGTTGATACCACTGCCACCGTTTCGTGCACGACTGGCCTAGCTTTTCATGCCATTCCGACTGATGTAGCTGGTGACAATCCTTACGCCTCGTCTAATTGGGTATCAGCAATAGTTCCTTACGATGAAACATTAAATGGTGTGGCAACTAGCACCGGTGTTGAGGTGATTGCTTCAGCTGCTTTGGATGTTACTGAGCCAGCTATCCCTTATGGTATTTTACGTGCCGGCCAAAATAGTGGCTTGTTTAATGCTACTACTACTGTGGTAAATTTTGGCAATACCCCATTAAATAGTGATATTACTGGCACACAGATGACTAAAGCTCCAGACATGATACCGGAAACAAACCAAAACTTTGGCCTCTTTAACTTCAATTATGGTGCTGGTACATATTATCTTTCTTCAACAACAGCGAGAACATTGCAAGTTGTGCCAAGTCGACCAACTAGTCAGACTGATGTAACCGGTCCTGTGTATTGGGGCATCGCTGTTCCTGCCTTACTTCCATCGGGTGATTATTCTGGTGTAAATACATTTATTGCAGCATTACGAGCTGCGGGCGGAACTTGGAATTAAAAATCATCTTTTTTATAATTTAAAAAAACGCCAAATTTGGCGTTTTTTTAAATTATAATTGTTTTTGTTTTGTATTTTAAATTTTCATTTTACCCCTTGAAATAAAGAGGAGTAATATAG
>JBAXJQ010000024.1:0-22322 GCA_037137775.1 Candidatus Falkowiibacteriota bacterium
TGCTAAGGTGTTAGGTCTTCACGGGCCTCGAGGGTTCGAATCCCTCCCTCTCCGCAAATAAATAAGTCCTGCGAAAGCAGGGCTTATTTATTTGTAGATGGGAAGGTGAAAATCCGAGTTTAAGCAAGGTTTTAAAAGTATAAAAGTGTTATTTGTGACTACTATACAAAAATGCAGAACGTGGATGATGACCGAAAAAGGGCTTCCGCCCTGTTCGAATCCCTCCCTCTCCGCCAAATTATAACAGGGTTTTAACCCTGTTTTTGTTTTAATGTTAGCAGATTATTGTCTAGTTGGAGCGTAGACTTTTCAGGGCAATTTTGCCAGTTTGTGTCCGTATTGTGTCGTAAAATTGGAAAATTTAGTTTTTATAACTTTTTAAATTATTTAGTGGAATGTTAAGCCGGTTGGTAATAATAATTGAAATTTAATCTAAATATGATTAAATATTAGGAAAAATTATATAAGACTGGTTTGTTGACTTTTGACTTGCCAAAGTCAACAAAATGATATATAATGTTGACATTGGAACTTAAGAAGTCAACTAAAATGCAAATAGGTAAATACATCAAACAAAAAGAAGGACATCGAGCCTTTATTCCAAATCCCTTTCCACCTGAGGGCGGTTTTGCTATTTCTCCAAAATTATACAAAAGACACGAAGATGCAATACGGTTAGTTGGCAAACTGGACGGTATAACAAGGTTATTACCAGATAAGAATTTTTTCTTGTTAATGTTTATCAAAAAAGACGCTACGTATTCAAGCCAGATTGAGGGCACACAAGCAACCTTTCAGGATGCTGTGGCAGCCCCGGTGACTGAAGGGCGCTTAAGGCTGCGCCCTGATGTAGACGATATTACTCATTATATTGATGCGGTAAATTACGCCATTGAACGCGTGGAAAAACTGCCAATTTCCTTGAGGTTGGTGCGTGAGATTCATGCTCGCTTAATGGATGGAGCTCGTTCAACTCAGCATCCATACCCAGGAGAATTTCGCAAGAGTCAGAATTGGATTGGTGGCCGAACTTTAGCGGACGCTACTTTTATTCCGCCGACGGTTACAGAGATGAATAGTTCATTAAGTGATTTAGAGAAATTTATTCATGCCGATGATGATTATCCTTCTTTAATTAAAGCAGGTTTATTACATGCCCAGTTCGAAACGATCCACCCCTTTACCGATGGAAATGGTCGAACAGGTCGGATGTTAATTACCTTGTTTATGTTGCATGCTCGGTTGCTTGATCTGCCTGTCCTGTATCTTTCAAGTTATTTTAAGAAATATCAAAAAGTTTATTATCAAAGGCTAAATGAATATCATGATGAAGATGCTCGAGTTGATGAGTGGCTGGAATTTTTCTTGGATGGAATTATCGAAATTGCCACATCATCGATAGATACTTGTACAAAAATAACCGATTTACGAGATCGTGACTTTGCTAAAGCTCAAAAATTTGGTGCTAAATCTGCATCAGTCACCGTCGATATTATGAGAAATTTATTTAGTCAGCCTATCGTCGGTATTGCCGAGATTATGGACTGGACTAAATATTCAAAGCAGGGGGCTTATAATGTAATTGAGCGATTAATAAAAACCAATATTCTCGAGCCACTAGGCACAACCGATTATGGTCAAAAATATGTCTATGCCGATTATTATGAAATTTTTGACGAAGCATATAAATTAGTTCGAGCTAAGAAAAAATTAAATGACAACAAATAATCGTAAATAACTACACGAAAGACTCTGGGCCTCGGCTGAACAATTGCGAGTCAATGGTAGCTTAAAGTTAAATGAAATTTCCGAGCCGATTTTGGGTTTAATTTTTCTTAAGTTTGCTAATGTTCGGTTCAAGCGCGCCACAGCTGGCATTGTTTCCGATCGTTCCTCGGCGCAATATTCAGCCAGTGGACGATAGGCACCAATTACTGCCGATACGTATAAAGCTAAAGGCGTTTTGTTTTTGCCAGAGAATGCTTCGTATTCATATTTAATGTCGTTGCCAGAGGGCACAAATCTTGGTAAGGCGATTAATGATGCCATGAAGGCGATTGAGGAGGCGAATACGGATTTGGCTGGTGTTTTGCCGCAGGATTTTACTTCACTTCACAAAAAGGCAGATGAGAATAATGAGATTTTGCTCACTTTGCTCAAAAACTTTAATCAGATACCGGATGATATTGAGGGTGATGAATTTTATACTAGGCAGTCAAGGCCGATTGCGACACTTTAGCAGTTTATAAAAGTTTTATAGTTTATTATATGGTTGGAATTAAAGTATTCAGTGTTTTGTCATTATTTATTTTAATTATTCTTTTTGTGTCGCCTATCCAAGCAGCTATGCCAGCGTCCGGAATACTTAACGCTAAGGCGAATATCCGCAATTCCGCAGGGTTTACTAAGGTAGTATCTTTGCAGGATAAAAATACCCCGGTTTCAATAATTGCAGAACAGGCCAATTGGTATCAAGTTATTTTAAACAATGGTATTAAGGGTTGGGTGGCAAAACAGCTAGTGAATACCACCACCGTTCCGAAAATTACTCTTCAAAAAACCGGTCGAGTGCTGTATGCTTCAAAAATTAGAAAGTCGCCGAAAATTTTGGTCGACAATGTTATTGAAGTTTTGTATCCGGGTACTATGGTCTGCATTATTGACGCTAAAACGGATTGGTACTCAGTTATATATAATGAGGATAAAAGCGGTTGGGTAGCTCAAGAGCTGGTTACAACCACAGTTGCTACTACAACCAATGTCGCAACCACTTCTAGTATTATAAGTTTACACGTGGCTTCGAGTACTATTTTAGAGTCAATAACCAGTGAGGAGATAAATCGTATATGGCTAGAATTGATTAACCCCCTCCGTAAGGCCAAGGGGTTGCGCGAGGTAAGTGTTGACCAGCGTCTGGTTGAAACCGCTTCGACTTGGGCAAATTATCTTGGCCAGACAAATAAAATGACCCACGACCGACCAGACGGCAAGACGATGCATCAGTGGATTAAAGACCAAGACATTGCTTTTTCTGAACGATATAGCGTCAAGGGTTGGAAGACAAATTATTTTACAGAAAATTTAGGCTATCGGCTTGGTGTTAAGCCCACGACGGAAAGTATTAAGTCGGCACTGAATTCTATTTTGCAATCATATTTAAATGAAGGGTCGAACGGAGTACACTACAAGAGCGTTTATCATCCGGATTGGAATAGTGTTGGTGTTGGTTGGTATGCGGTTAAAGATAACAAAGGTACCTATAAGATATGTTTTGTCTTTCACTACGGCAGTTTGCAAAAATAAGTACATCAAAAAAACAGCCTGAATAAAATCAAGCTGTTTTTTTGATGTGAAAGATATTAAATCGTAAAATCTTTGATTAATTCGGACAAGCTATCGATTTTTTTAGCCTTGGCTGGTGCCAAAATTTCTTCACAGAATATTTCTGCGCGTTCAAACCCTTCAGTTAGTTTCTCTTTGCCACCTGGCGCGATTAAAACAAAGCTCGAACGGGCATCGTGTTCATTGGTTTCTTTTTTAATTAAGCCGATTTTTTCCATCGGTAAAAGCAGTCGGGTTACACCCGAGGCGGTAAGGCCCACTTTTTCAGCCAAATCAATGCGACGCATTTTTTGCCCTTCGGCTTGGCTTAGGGTGTAGAGGATAATAAATTCACTAAAGCCGATTCCACCTAATTTGCTATCCAGTCTTCGATTTAAGACCGTTTGCATCTTAGCTAATTGCAAAATAAAGTGTAGTGTCGGGCTTGGAGAGGGGAGATTCATAAGGTTGATTTATTGTTTACATATCAAACATATATCAAGTAAGGCTATTTGTCAATACTACAATTCTACATTCTGGTTTATCTACGCGATTGTGCTATAGTAAAGAGAGAAAGTTTTATGTTTATCATTACTAAAATATTAGCTGGACTGGTTTTACTTACACAAATTTGTGGCGTTGGTTTACTACTGTCACTATTACATAGCCGTGCCCGAAAAATAATAGTGTCATTTTTTGAACGATGGGCGATTCTTTTGGCTTTTTGCGTTGCCCTGGTTGCCACGAGTGGAAGTTTATTTTTTTCGACCATTGTCGGTTATGCGCCTTGTGAACTATGTTGGTTTCAGCGGATATTTATGTATCCTTTGGTAGTGCTATTTGGCATAGCGCTTTATAAAAAGCGTGAAGAAATTGTCGATTACACGTTGTTGTTAGCTATTATTGGACTGTTAATTTCGGCATATCATAACTATATTGTTTTTGTGGCAAGCCAGGCCATGTCTTGCGGTGCTGGCGTTTCGTGTATAACAAAATATTTTGTGGAATTTGGATATATTACGATACCGATGATGGCGTTAACTGCTTTTGGTGCGATTATTTTTTTGTTAATAATCAAAAAAATTAACGTTTAATACTATGCCACATTCAATTGAAATGCCGGGCAAACCGGAGTCATTAAATCCAACAGTTTTACGTTTTCCGGAAAAGGAACGGCTGCTTGATTTTTTTGAAAATGCTAAAAATAATAATTCTCTTCCATTAGAATTTCATCATGATGGATCTATGGTGTCGATAAAAAATGAGACCTATAAAGAATTAGTCAAAAGCTTGGAATTTTTAGAAGGTAGGAATGATCCAGTCTCGGTTATTAAAGTTAATACCATTAAACAGTTGATTGGCGTGGTTGAAGGCGGTGGAGATGCGCAATACGAAAGAGATTGGACGGCTAAAGGCGAGTATTTAGTGTTTGTGAAAAAAACCGAAGTGGCAGAGATGAAACAAATTGCTGGCAATCCAGATCTGATTATGGGCAAAAATCCAGCCATACCATCTGATCAGAAAAAAGCATCGATTTTTAATTTGTTAGATCGTTTTCGCGGTAAAAATAAATCGACAAAACAAGATGATGATTCCCATAATTTTCCTCACGCAGCATAAGACATGACCCATAATCATAAGCATAAAATAGTTGGTTTTTGGTCGGTGATGTTTGCCCTTTTGGGTAATTTTTCCATTGGCTGTCTTAAGTTTGTTGGTTTTACCATTTCCGGCTCAAGCGCTTTGTTTGCCGAATCCATTCATAGTTTGGCGGATACCATGAATCAGGCGTTGTTAATGGTGGGGATTAAGCGTTCGATTAAAACGGCTGACGAGGCACATAGCTATGGGTATGGCCAAGAACGGTTTTTTTGGGCCCTGGTTTCGGCGTGCGGCATTTTTTTTCTGGGGGCGGGTGTTACCATCTATAATGGTATTGCTACCTTGCGACATCCTGAGTCGGTGTCCATTAGCCCAATAATTTTTGTAATTTTGGCAGTTTCATTTATTATCGAGTCTGGTACATTTTGGGTGGCCTGGCGTGAGTTGCGTTCTTCTGATATGGAGGCGAGTGTTGGTGAATTGTTGCGTGATGGCGACCCCACTACGATTGCAGTCATTTATGAAGACGGAGTAGCCTTATTGGGCGTGGTAACTGCCTTTGCTTCTATTGCTTTGTATATGATAACGGGTAACCATTATTGGGATGGCATCGGTTCGATTGTAATTGGGGGCATGTTGGCCGTGGTGGCCGTGTTGCTCATCAATAAAAATCGGCAGTTTTTAATGAAAAAAGCGATTCCGGAAAACGTGAAAGAGGAGATTATTGAATTGCTTGAAGCCGAGCCAGTGATTGAGCGGGTTGTTGATTTTAAATCTTCCATTTTGGATGTTGGCGCTTATCATGTGCGATGTGAAGTGGAATTTAATGGTGCCCACCTGCTTAAAGAAATGCAAGCTAACCTGAAAGATGATTTTGAGGAAATTGATGGTGATTTTGAGGAATTTAAAAAATTTGCCGTGCGCTATATTGATCGCGTTCCACGCATTGTTGGGCAGCGCATCAATCAAATTGAGGAAAAGATTCAAAAGCAGGTACCGGCTATTTTGCATATTGATATTGAAATAAATTAAGCCCAATTAAATAGCAAATAAAACCGACCAGTCTGTTCAGATGGTCGGTTTTTTAGTATACTGATGATATTATCACTAACCAATTTATATGCAGCATGAAGTTCGATTTACGTGGAAGATAGGAGGCGAGGCCGGGTTTGGTATTAAATCCGCCGGCATTATTTTTGCCAAAGCCTGTATGCGTTCGGGGTTATACGCATTTGACTATACCGAGTATCCTTCGTTGATTCGGGGTGGGCACAATACGTATCAGGTGACCGTTGGTGAGCGCCCTGTGCATGCGGTTCACCAAGCCGTTGATATATTAGTAGCCTTAAATAAGCACACGATTGATCAACAATGGTCAGAATTGTCCCATGGGGCGGCAGTGGTGTATGACGAAGATGAGATTAAGCTATCGGCTGCTAAATGCCAGGCTAAAAATATTCAACGAGTGAGTGTGCCGTTTAAAAAAATTATTGATGAAATTGGTGGTGGTGAAATTATGCGCAACACCGTGGCTATTGGCGCCTCGGCAGCCTTAATCCATTTACCTCTAGCCATGCTGAATCAGATTATAACTGAGTTGTTTGCTAGCAAGCCCGATGCGATTGCCTTAAACATCAAAGCCTTAGAAAGAGGCTATGCGCATGTTAAAGATGATCACAAAAAAGAAGGTTTGATTATAAAGTTAGAGCCGGTAGCACGTGAAAAACGGTTGTATATTTCAGGAAATGAAGCTTTGGGTATCGGCGCCTTGGCTGGTGGGTTAGATTTCTTTGCTGGTTACCCCATGACCCCTTCAACTACCGTATTGCAATATTTTGCCGGCAAGGCAGTGGAGCAAGGCTTGGTCTTTAAACACGCCGAGGATGAGATTTCGGCCGTGAATATGGCCATGGGTGCGGCTCATGTGGGTGCTCGTGCTATGACGGCTACTTCTGGTGGTGGTTTTGCTTTAATGGGCGAGGGGCTTGGCTTGTGTGCAGTTTCGGAAACGCCATTGGTTTTGGTGGATGTGCAACGACCAGGGCCAGCCACGGGTATGCCGACCTGGACCGACCAAGGTGATTTGCAATTTGTGTTACACGCCGGTCAAGGTGAGTTCCCGCGGATTATTGCTGCACCAGGTGATATTGAGGAGTGCTTCACCCTGGGAGCCGAGAGTTTGAATTGGGCGGAAAAATATCAATTGCCGGTTATTTTGTTATCGGATAAATTTTTGGGTGAGGGTTATGGTACGGTTACGCCTTTTGCCGAAGATAAAGTAACCATTGAACGAGGCAAGCTATTAACTGAAAAGACTATTCCGAAAAATTATAAACGCTATAAAATTACTCAGGATGGTGTTTCGCCACGTGCCTTGCCAGGCATGAAAAATGGAATATATTGGGCAGATAGTTACGAACACACTGAACAAGGTTTTTCGAGCGAATTAGCTAGTGATCGCGTTGCTCAAGTTGATAAACGGGCCAGAAAACTAGCAACCGCTTTGAAGGAATTGCCCGCACCGAAATTATACGGCTCGACTAAGGCACAATTAATCTTGGTGGCCTGGGGTTCGACCAAGGGACCAATTTTGGATGCCATTGAACTTCTGCCCAAAAAATATCAGGGCAAAGTGAGCTTATTGCATTTTACGGTTTTATGGCCACTTGATGGCAAAGCAATTCGTGCCCAACTTGAAAGCAAGCCAGGGTTATTGGCTCGCGGTCGCAAGGTGGTTTTGATAGAAAATAATTCGAATGGCCAATTAGGTGAGCTGATTCGACAAGAAAGCGGTATTGAAATTAAGGATAAGGTCTTAAAGTATGACGGCCGACCGTTTTTTGTCGAAGAACTGGTGCAACATATTACTCATTTTTTACAATAAACCAATATGGCAATAGAAAAATTCAACACAATTTGTTCGCCAACGTGGTGCCCGGGGTGTGGCAATTATAGTATTTGGAACGAAATTAAGCGCGCCTTAGATGAATTAGGCATCCCACAACACAAGACTTTAATTGTGTATGGTATCGGTTGCGCTGGTAATATGTATAATACGATTAACACCTATGCCTGGCATTCGTTGCACGGTCGTTCGATACCGACCGCGGTTGGCGCGAAATTGGCTAATAAAGACTTAACCGTGATTGCAGTGGCGGGCGATGGGGACGCACTTGGTGAGGGTATGGCTCATTTTATTCATGCCTTACGAGGTAATGTGAATATTACTTATTTAGTCCATGAAAACAAGGTTTATGGCCTTACTACCGGCCAGACTGCGCCAACCTCGGAAAAGGGCTTTGTCAGCAAATCGACACCGGAAGGTGTTATTGAGGTAACGACTAATCCCGTAAGCTTGGCCTTGGCTGCCGGTGGTGGATTTATTGCTCGTGGGTATGCTGGCAAGCCACAACAGTTGAAAGATTTAATCAAACTTGGCATCAGCCACCGCGGTTTTTCGTTTGTTGACATTTTACAGCCTTGTGTTACTTTTAATAAAATTAATACCTACCCATATTATAATGAACGGGTCTATGATTTGCAGGCGGAAAAACATGTAACGAATGATTGGGGAGCGGCAATGGGCAAGGCGAGAGAATGGGGAGAGCGCATTCCAACTGGGGTGTTTTACCAAGATAAAAGAGAGGCCTATGAAGATGATTTGCCCCAGGAAAAAGGTAAGCCCTTGGCCGAACGGGTGGTTGTTAAACGACAAGTAAGAACCTTATATAAAGAGTTTAATTAGTAATTTAACTGTTTTTGGCCGATTTTGGCCCGGGCAGTGTTAATCTTATGTCACAAACAATTGTAAATTTAGCAAAGGCTTTTACCGGTGAAAGCCAGGCGCGCAATCGCTATACCATGTATGCCAAGATTGCCAAAAATGAAGGTTTTGAACAGATCGCCGCTATTTTTTTAGAGACAGCAGATCAAGAACGGGAACACGCCACCCAGTTATTTAAGATGATTAGCCAGTTGCAAATCGAAGCAGGCGAAGCAGGCAAGGAAATTAGTATCGAAGCCGGGGTGCCAACGGTTTATGGCACTACTAAGGATCATCTGATCGCAGCCATTGCAGGTGAAAGCTATGAAAATGTGACCATGTATCCGGAATTTGCGAAGACCGCAGAAGAAGAGGGTTTGGCTATGGTAGCTGCTCGTTTACGTTCGATTGGTAAGGCAGAGGAGCATCATGAAGAACGATATAAGAAGCTGTTAATCGAGGTTGAGGCTGGTACGGTATTTGAAAAGGCAACCGAGGTGTGGTGGTACTGTCGAGAATGCGGTTATATGCATTTTGGCAAACGCCCACCAGAAAAATGTCCATCTTGTGACCACGCCAAGGGCTTTTACCAGGTGAAGAGTGAACAATATTAAGTATTAATTGAAAAATATGATACAAACAGGCGAAATGTATGTATGTAAGGTGTGTGGCAATGTGGTAAAAGTAGAGGAAGCAGGCGGCGGACAGCTGGTTTGCTGTGGCGCACCCATGGTCTTGCAAGAATAGTAATTTTAGTGCATACTATAGAAACACAAGGCAAGATGCCTTGTGTTTCGTTACGGAGGGATGTCTGAGTGGTTTAAGGAGACAGTCTTGAAAACTGTTGAGTCTTCACGGGCTCCGTGGGTTCGAATCCCACTCCCTCCGCTAAAAAATATAACCCAAACTGCTTTGGGTTATATTTTTTTTGTGTTGAAAGGAGTGGGATTCGAAAGTCGGAAGCGATGCGCACTCGTGCGCCGCTGAGGCCGGGTCGGGGCGCTTGTATTTTTACCGAGCGAAGCGAAAGTAAAAATACATTGCGACCGTAACCGAATCCCACTCCCTCCGCAGACAAAAACGGTTCTAATATTAGAACCGTTTTTTAGTAGGTTTATTTTACTTTGGAACAGACTTTGCTATAATTAGGTAAAATCTAAAGTGATGTATGAAATCTAAAATTAATCTTGAATTAATAAAAATAAAAGGCAATTTTGATAAAAAATTTGCCGTGCTTGTAAAAGCGAGGAATGAATTGATTACGAAGTTTAGAAAGAGACTGGAACAAGAAAAAATTAAACAAATACAGGAGCAAATTAATAAATCAATTAATGAATGATATGAACGAAGATGATCTGTTAAATAATAGGGAGGTAAAACAAGTTGAAAAAAATGAAGGAGACAAAAAGGAGCAACAGGAAGTTAAATTGTCCGCAGAAGCTCTTGAGATTGAAATAGGACAGAAGGTTGATGAATTTATTCAAGAAGGTGAAAGTGCAGTTAAACATGCCAACGATTCAGTTGAGCTGGATGAGCAATCCCTTGATATGGTTAAAAACGAAACAGGGGTTGATGAAGGACTAGCAAAATTAAATGACGAGGCAATAGCATTGAAACAGGAACATATCTCCGAAAAAAATCGTAAAGAGTCCTTGATAGGAATCGATCAAGCCAAAGATTTTACGAGCATGTTGCGAAGTCGGTCTTTTGAGGTTTTAAAAAAGGAAGATTATGAAAAAATAGATCGAATTTTTAAAGCCAATGGCATACAAATAAAACCAGAAAACTGCCCTGCTTATGCGCTACTAGAAGAGTTTACTGAAAAAGACTGGACTATTATTCGTCAATCTTCTACTCCAGAGCTTGCCTTGCATGCTGCAAGCAACTTCTATAATATAAAGAAACATCATGAAAAAAGAGGTAGAAAATCTTTCTCATTCGAAGACAAGGCTCGTCTTCAGTCCTTGCCACTTGTTCATGGCACGACAATTGAGAGTTTAACAAAAATAGTTGAGACAGGCAAAATGATTAGTAATGCTTCGGCATATGAGGATAGTAACATGGATGCATTTGATTTTGTTGATGCCAAAAAAGGACAAACAAATTTTACTGACAGACAGCTTGGTTTAGATAAATATGTTTTTGCAGATTTTGGAAGGCCACACATGTATCATGGTCAAAATGAAATAACACTTGTATTAAGTCCCGAGGCCATGAACACTCCTGGCACATTTATGACTGAAAAAGATATTGCTGACTGTCATGGTAAAAATGAAATTAAAGAGTATTTGCACCAATCAGCTACCTCTGAGTATTTTTATCAAATTGCTGAGTATAGAATTTCGAACACCAACATTGCTGAGCGAGAAGTCAGACGTGATGGCTATTACGAAAGTGAAATTACATATAACAACATAGAAGAGTTTTTAAGCGGTACGGATGGCGATAAAAACAATTTAGGTAAACCAACTTTTTCAACCTGGGAAGTAAAAATGCCGGAGGTTTCGGTTTCTCTAATCAAGAAGGTCATAGTGAGAGATGAAGAAAAATTCGAAGTGATAAAAAATAAATATGGTGAATTATTTGAAGTTGTTTTGGAGTCTGATTTGAAGAAGAATAAAAATACTGCACTGAGACTAGACGGCGAGTTTGAAAAAAAGTATGCTTTATTAGTTGAGCAGGACTACCAAGAAAGAATGATGCAACTGGGTCAGTTGTCAGACAAAGAAAGGAAGGTGGACATAGTGGTTTACCCTTGTTCACTATTTTCCGAAGAAGAAATTACAACCAAAACCAATCCGAATAATATTGGCTATGGCACTAGCTATGACTCAATGGAGCAGCTTAAAGATGAAATACTTAACACGGACCCTAATCAAAGGGAACGTTCAGTAAGTAAGTACCATAAATTAATTTGGTTTAGGGATTATTATACAACCACAAATAGGCCATATATAGTTGCAAAAGTTGAAAGAGCTAGGGCAAATCCTAATTTGTGTCGCATTTTAGAATTACAAAAAATTATTCCTTCGGATTTTGAGAAAAATAGATAATTTATTGCATAAAAGTTCCAACTACGTCCCACCCTCCCCGCACACTATCACCTAATAATATCTGTTATTGGGTGGTTTTTTGTTATGATTTAAAATGGTATTATTACAATATAATAAAATATCTATATGGATACATCAGAATTAATAATTTCAACAAACAGGTTACGACTTTTGCCAATTTCTTTGGAATATCGTGATATTATTTTTCAGGAATTCACCAAAGAAATTACCGTTTTTATGGTGCCGCAACCCTCAGACGAAATTAATGACACGACCTTGTTTGTCACATCTTCTTTTGAAGAAATGAAGGCAGGAAAAATTATTCAACAAGTGATAATAAATGCTAAAACCAATGAATTTTTAGGCTGTGCAGGTTTACATGGTCTTGACACAGCAACACCCGAGTTGGGTATCTGGATTAAAGCCAGTGCTCATGGCAATAAGTATGGTCGTGAAGCAATGCAAGGCATAAAGGACTGGGCAGATAAAAACTTAACATATGAGTATATTTTGTATCCAGTAGCGTTAGCTAATAGTGCCAGTAGAAAAATAGCTGAGGCCTTGGGTGGGGTGGTGGTTCGTGAATATATTGGCACTAAACAAAATGGCGAAACAATGGACGAAGTTGAATATCGCATATATCCTCCTAAATCATCAGCTTGAATATGTCCACCAAACAATCAACTATTGATTATATTTTAGACCAATTAAGAAGCTTGGATGGTGTTTCGGCTCGTAAAATGTTTGGTGAATATGCCTTATATTATGATAGTAAAGTTGTGGGGTTGGTGTGTAATGACTCACTTTTTTTAAAAATTACGCCAGAAGGTAAAAAAATAGTGGGTAAATTATATGCAGAAGGGTTTGCCTATCCTGGTGCTAAAGTTTCATTATTGGTTGAAGAGAGTATAATAGAAGATGGGGCCCTGTTTAGCAACTTAATTATGGCTACGGCTGAAGCCCTACCGTATCCTAAGCCGAAAAAAGTTAAGGTCAAAAATACATCCAAAGGTTAAATGGGATAATATAAATTTAAATTTTTTAGTTATAATTAAGTTTATAAGATAAACAATAATATGGAAAAAACCTACAAAGTTTGTCAAAGCTGTGGCATGCCTTTAAAAAAGGATCCCAAGGGTGGGGGTACGAATGCGGACGGTAGTACATCGACCATGTATTGCAGTTATTGTTATCAAAACGGAGCTTTTACTTGGCCAGACTGCACGCCAGAACAAATGCAGGCGTTTAGTAAGAAAAAAATCCAAGAAATGGGCATACCTGGCTTTCTTGCCTGTTGGCTAACCAAGGGTGTGCCGAAGCTAGAGCGCTGGAAAAAATAAGTTGATGAATTACAAAACATATTTTTTTAGATTGAGTGTGGTATTAGGCGTAATTATTTTATTTATCGCTGCGATTGGTATATATAAATTTAATTTTACCAACGATGATATTTATTTTGCCTGCACCGAAGAAGCAAAAGTCTGTCCTGATGGTTCAGTTGTCGGGCGCACTGGGCCAAAGTGTGAATTTGCTTCATGCCCACCAGTAAATAGCATATTACTTGAGGCAGAGGCACGTCTAATTGCCGAGAAGTCATGTATCAAGGGTGGTGGAGCGCTATCTGCTGGCACATATAATAGTATTACTAAGACATGGTGGTATGATGCGAATTTAAATGCCACGCGAGAGGGTTGTAATCCTGCCTGCGTGGTGGACGAAGAAAAAAGAACTGCTGAAGTTAATTGGCGCTGTACTGGCCTTAAAAAATAGCATGAAAAAATATTATATTATTTTAACTGGAGTAATTGTTGTAATTGTTATTTATTTGTTTGCAGCTCATTTTTCTATTTATAAACGAATCAGCCTATCAGGGTTAAAAGCGTCTGATGTAGTGGGTAAATATGAAATTGCAAATTCTATGAAAAATACTAAAAATTTTAAAATAACCGTGCTGGGCGATAGTTTAACCTCGGGTGTGGGGGTAGAGCAGTATCAGGATGCATATCCATATGTATTGGCAAAGAAATTAATTACTGATAATCGTGCGATTGAGCTAACGAGCCATGCCTACCCCGGGGCAAAAACGAGCGGATTAATGGATGCTATGTTATCAGCCGCAATTGCTGATCAACCAGACGTTGTCTTGGTTTTAATTGGAGTGAATGATATTCATGGTAACGTGTCTAAAGAACGGTTTACTAAAAATTATCAAGAAATTTTACACCATCTAAAAACAGAAACCACGGCCAAGATTTTTGCAATTAGTATTCCTTTTATAGGCACCAAAACGCTTTTGTTGCCTCCATTTTATTCTTATTTTAAGGGTCAAACCGTTGCCTTTAATGATATTATTAAACAACTTGCTCTTGATAATAATATTACTTATATCGATTTGTATTCCCAAACAAAAGATATGTTTAATGACCCTAGCATGTATTCTGCTGACTCTTTTCATCCCTCGGCTAACGGCTATGCGCTTTGGGCAAATATAATTTATGCCAATCTCAATCTCTAATCCACTTCTTTCAACCCAGATATTCATTGCAATTTTTATCATTGCAATACTTTTTTCCTTGCGACCAAAAAAGACTGACGGGATATTTCCTTTAGTGTTAACCCAGGAGCTGAAAGGTTTGGCTATATTAGCCGTGCTGTTTTCTCACGTTGGATATTTTCTATCCACCGATCAACGATTTTTATTTCCCTTAACCATTATGGCGGGCGTAGGGGTAAACTTGTTTTTGTTTTTATCCGGTTATGGCCTGACGGTTAGTTCGATTAAAACACCATTGCCCGTTTTAGCGTTTTACAAAAAACGGTTATTGCGACTGTTGGTTCCGTTTTGGTTGGTGATTTCAAGTTTTTTTGCGCTGGATTTTTTTCTGCACCATCAGTTTTATGGCTGGTCGTATATGTTCAAATCGATGGTTGGATTTTTCCCTCGTGCTGACGTGTATATGGATGTGAATTCTCCCTTTTGGTTTTTTACCCCGATATTGTTTTATTATGTATTGTTTCCGTTAATTTTTAGGGCAAAGCATTCTTGGGTGGCACCGGTGATATTATACGTGTCATCTTATGTTTTAACTAAAACCTCATTACCCGTCACGGTTGATGTTATGCGGTTGTATCAAGTTCACTTATTAGCCTTTCCACTGGGTATGGTCTTCGCCATTATTTTACCCTTGCTTTTTCGTCGTTGGCAGATTGTGAAAACCTGGGTTATCGAGGTGATACTTCAAAACAAAAATATTAATTTGATCGGTAGCCTCGGTCGTATAATTTTAATGGCTGGTTTATTATATCTCATTGGCTATACGGCTTATTTTTCGAATGTCGGTGGCAGTGTTAACCTGGAACAAATAACAAGTTTAGTAACCATGGGTGCGATAGTGTGGCTATTTATCTTGAAACAATTTGAGATAAAAGTGTTGTATCTTTTTGGTATTTACGCCTATGAGATTTATTTACTACATTGGCCGGTTATGTCCCATTTTGATTTTTTGTTTAAGTATTTGCCTGGGTGGTTGGCTCAAATTGGCTATTTAGTGTTTTTTATTGGATTGGCCTGGTGTTTAAATAAGCTAGTACAGTTAATTGTGGTTAAATTGTCTCGTAAAAAGGTATAGTTAACCATTGCTTCATTCCCTTGTGTTAATTTTTAAAGGTGATAATATTCTATATTACTTATTAAACAACCCAATATGCCAACCTATACCTGGTATCAACAACTAATTAAGCCGTCTTGGGCGCCTCCGGCCTATCTTTTTGGCCCGGTTTGGTCCGTCTTGTATATTATTATTGCTATTTCTTTTAGTAAGGTATTTATTTTAGTGTGGCAAAAACAAGCGCCTTTGATTGTGGCGCTGCCCTTTGTTTTAAATTTGATTTTTAATGCTTTGTTTACTCCAATTCAGTTTGGGCTTAAAAGTAACTGGTTGGCCGCTCTGGATATTGGTTTAGTTTTTATTACATTAGTGTGGGCAATGATTGCGATTTTTCCCTATGCACGATGGGTTAGTGTGGCACAGATTCCATATTTACTGTGGGTGACATTTGCCACTGTGCTACAATTATCAATTACATTTTTAAATAGATAACTATGACGATAACCGGTGAAGTAGTAAAAGGGAAGCAGATAGGAAGGTTGTACGGTGCCCCCACGGCAAATATTATTTTGGAAAAATTAATTGCCAGCGGGATTTTTGTTGGGCGGGTAAGCATTGATAATCAAGTGTTTTCAGCTGCTGTTTTTGTGCCACAGGCTGGTAATTTATTAGAAGCTCATTTGCTTGATTATAATGGGGACTTGTACGGCAAAACCATTACGGTTGAAATTGGACAAAAGGTGCGGGACGTGCAAAAATTTGAAAATGAGGTTGATTTAATCAAACAGATTAGCCTTGATATCGAACAAGTTAAAATGCTGTCACAAAAATAATATGTTTACCGGTATAATTAAAAAACTATCACCAGTGGAAAAGGTTTTTACTGAAAAAGAAAGCTTGTTTGTGGTGATTAAAAAGCCAAAAGGCTGGAAAGTATCCCTGGGTCAAAGTATTGCCATTAATGGGGTGTGTTCTACGGTTAAAAAAATTACCGCTGCTACTTTTATCGTAGAGTATATGCCAGAGACAATTAAAAAAACTACGGTTGCTCGTTTATCTAAGGGCATGATGGTGAATTTGGAAACCAGTCTCAGGTTTAGTGATTTACTTGATGGCCACATGGTACAGGGGCATGTTGATACTACGGGTAAAATTGTTAATATAACACCAATTAAGGAATCGGAGGTGATGAAAATAAAAGTGTCGGTCAAATTTATGCAACTTATTGCCGATAAGGGCTCGGTGGCGGTTGATGGCATTAGTTTAACCGTGGTTGAAACTGGTAAAGATTGGTTTAGCATTTCTTTAGTCAGTTTTACGCTGGAGCATACAAACTTGGGCACGGTGCGTATAGGCGATTTGGTTAATATCGAAACCGACGTCTTAGCTAAATATTTATTTAAATTAATAAAAAAATGAATCGTAAAAAAACCGCTGCCAAAGCAGTAAATCATCAAAAAGCTAACATTGCGATTGTTATTTCGCAGTTTAATATTGATATTACCGGTGGTATGTTGAATGGCGCCAAGGCAGTCTTGGCTACGAACAAAGTTGAAGCCAAAAATATTACCGAGGTGTATGTGCCCGGAGCAATTGAGATTCCCTTGGCTTGTGCTCGGCTAGCGAAGAGTAAAAAATATGATGGCATCGTAGCGCTAGGATGTGTTATTAAAGGTGATACCGATCATTACTATTATGTGGCCGGTGAATCGATTCGCGGTGTTATGGAAGTGATGTTAAAGTATGAGTTACCGGTTGGCTTGGGTATTATTACCGTGAATAATTTGAAACAAGCTAAGGAGCGGAGTGGCACTAAGAATAATAAAGGCGGGGAAGCAGCTCAGGCTGTTTTAGATATGTTAGTATAAGAAGGCTTGCCTCTGTCGTTCAACGGATAGGACACAAGCTTCCGGAGCTTGCAATGGGGGTTCGATTCCCTCCAGGGGTACAAATTTTGTCATCATTAAGAGGTTTGTGCTATAATATTAAAATGGTAGAAGAAACTACAAATATAGGCCAAGCAGAAATTATTTGGCAGATTCCCGAATTTGAAAAACAAACCCGTGATCGAAGGTGGTATATTTATGCCGGCATTGTTGGGCTTTATCTGGTTATTTTTTCTTTGTTTGGCTTTAAATTCTGGCGCTTTGACATGACCGAGTTTAATCCATTGTTTTTGGGGATAATTTTGCTGTGTACTTTTATTTTGGTATTAAATGAGGGGTTACTGCCCAATAGTGTTGATGTGGCCTTGACTGATGAGGGGGTAGTGGTGGGGAAAAAGTTTTATGATTATGACGAAATAAAGCATTTTGCCATTGTTTTTAAACCTCATTACGAGACTAAAAACCTGTATTTTGAGTTTAAATCAGCGGTCAAACAGCGATTATCCGTGCCATTAGTTGATCAAAATCCTTTAGAGGTAAGAAAGTTATTACTTAAGTATTTGCCTGAGGATTTAGAGCGAACAGACCGGCCATTATCCGAGCAATTGACCAAGTTGCTAAAATTATAATTTCGTGATACAGTATTGCGGATAGCGCCGAATTATTGGCATTATCTTTTATTTTAGCCAAATATTAGCACTCGTCGTTCAACGGATAGGACGCAAGCTTGCGGAGCTTGCAATACAGGTTCGATTCCTGTCGAGTGCACAAAATAAAGCACGCCCATCGGGGCGTGTTTTGTTAATTGTAATATATTTATAATGCAAATAAGCGGCAATGTTTTAAATAAAGGCTTGGGCTATTTTCTAATCAGCTTAATAAGATGAATTTTCTGGTAGTTTTATTTGAGTGACGGAACGTGCCGTAGCCTTTGTGTATTGCCGTGTTAAGCGATGTAATAATAAACTCTATTTTCTTATTGTTGAATTCAATCGGGGCAAATTTATTTTTTATTTTAAAAGATATACTTCATATATAGGCTTATCCTGCTCCTTGGATTTTAGGTCTTTTCTCTCTATTATTTGTAAACCAGCTTCTTGGCACATTCTTTCCATTTCTTCTTGAGTAATCACGTAATCATCAAATTCAATATATTGTTCATCTACCAACTTAATTTTAAGGTTATACTTATTTTCTCCTACTTTGCGAATAGACAATGATTCAGAGTCGAGTTCAGAGCCAAATAAGTTAGCATTGGTATTCACCACATAAGCAATCCCTTCTTCGGTTTTAATTTCCTTGATTTTCTTAAGAATTTTTAATCTGTCGGAAAAAGAGGCAGTCGTTAAAATGTTTACCAAGAGGACAGTATTAAACTTTCTGTTTGTCTCAATTGCGGTAAAATCCACTTTTTGAAAATCAAATTTCTCATCGCTTTGAAGCTGACTGTTCAAATCAATACCTGATACTTTATAACCTCTTTCGCATAAAAGATGGGAAAAGTATCCTTTGCCACAACCAACATCAATGATTGGCTCCTCAAGGCTAACTTGTTCAAAGTATGGTCTTAAAAGTTCGTCCTTAAAAACAGTAGGAGTTTCATACTTATGTAAAATTTCTGACCAATCTATCCGTTGTTCATTGGTTTCTGTTTTGTTATTTTCTTGTAAATTTGGAAAGTCATCATTCATAAAAATAATTTTACTCGATTGAATTTTTAAAAAAAGTAAAGAAAAAATCTTTTATTATTTCATTTAACGTTACCCATAAGCGAAGTTGCGAAGCAATTTAGGTTGAGTGTCTTTCGGAGAAAGACCAAACCGCTTATGGGTTGTTGGACGATGTGCATATTTTCTTTTTGCTTTGCCGATAGGCATAGCTGCCAGAAAGAATAGTTTTATTTTGTTTTATTCTGTCTTGGATTCAGGCCAGAGGGGCGAGGGGGTGAATGGCCTGGAGCCAAGACTCCTTATTTGTGTTTTCTATTTCCTGATGAGCTTAACAAGATGTCGTTTTCTTGTCATGCTGTTACCAATCTTACTAAACTTGCCGAACTCGACTTCATTAAGTTCTTCTATTTCAAATTGCTCAGAGAATGTGTTAATTATATCATCTTTTGATAATACATACGTCACTGTATCAGTATCTGGATTATGAAATGCTTTTTGTCCCTCAAAAACTGGGTCACTTTCACTAAAGCAACTTATCAATACTTTTGAACCAGATTTTGTAACACTTGCTACAGAATCCGCATATTTTTTTCTAGCCTCAGGTTTTATGTGATGTAAAAGAGATATATCAATTACAAAATCAAACATCTCAGGCTTTTCTTTATCTAGTATTATTTTGAGATTTAAAGCGTCACATTCTTCGAATCTTAGATTGTCTTTCTGAAATTTTTTTCTATCTTTTGCCACGGCTTCTTTTGAAAAATCTACACCGAGAACATCAAAACCATTTTCAGCTAAATAGTTTGAGTAATTTCCAAGACCACAGCCAACATCAAGAGTTTTTCCTGGTTTAATCCATCCTGATTCGATTATTTCAATGAACCATGCAGGAATATTTTCAAAGTTCCAGGGAATTTCTGCAGGGCTTTGCTCATCATATATTTTGTCCCATGCTTTGGGATTATTTTTTTCTTTTGATAGTTTTTCTGTAGTCTGACTTTTATTTTCTGGTGTTAATTTGGTATAATTTATGTCGCCATTCTCTAAAATATCAAAATAACCAACTTCGCCCTCTGGTAAATAATATAAATCGATTGTTCTTTTTTTGCCCTCTGTAATTTCGTGTTTACTGCGATCAATATCTTTACCGCCAAGAAGTCTCAATTTGGTTTTTCCAGTTTCATCAAATTTCAGATATCTCGTACTTGCTTCAATGTGCTCTCTTGAAACATGAACGTGGCCACAAGTCATTGTAATATCAACAGAAGCAGGTAAGCGACGGCATAATTCCATTAAATATCGACTCGCTGGTAAATAATGCTTAAATGATACAGGTCTAGTTTTTTCTAAACCAGCATTATTGGCTCTTTTTTCATAAATTCCAGAGGTTTGCGGGCCTTTAAAGGGCGCTTCATGGGCAAAAATTAATACACTTTTTTTGTCTTTGTTTTCCGCAACAAAGTCATTAATGAGATCTTCGAGTTCATGAACATCTTTATCGTTTTTTTCATCAACTTGAAATGATGGCCACATTATTATAGCCGTGTCATTATCTAGTGGCAAATTCAATGGCTTGTCATAAGATTCTATGCCTTTTTCTCTAAGCAATTTTTCGGTTAGATCAAGTTTTTGAGGAAATCCTCTGTCAGCATTACCCATGATATGCACAACTTTACTTTTAAAATCACCAAGTAAATCAGTTACGTCTCTTGTTAATTTTTCCATGTCTGCTAGAGCATTTTCAAGATCACCATTTATATTTGCAGACCATAAGGCATAATGAACGATATGAGCGTCATAGCCTTTAAGCATAAGGTCATCTGCAAACCTCTTGAAGTCTTCTGATTCAATCGTATTTTTATAATCAGCTAATTCAGGTGAGTTGATTTGGCCATCAACTTCTTGTTCTAATTTTGCTGATAGCTCTTTAGCCCTTTTAACATATTTCGAAAGCATGCCACTTTCAGACAGATCGCCAATGTGAACAATAAAGTCCAGATTCAAGCCATTATCTTCGGCCTGCTTTAGGGGGTCTAATGATTTATGCAGTTCCGTGCCTTTTCTTTCTTGCGTATCGGATATTGCTCCAATTTTAAATTTTGTAAATTCGTTTCTATTCATGCGGTTATTGTTTGGCGACTAAATAATTAGTGAGTTGGTCAGCAAAACTTCGAGCATCGTTTAAATAATTTTGAAGTTTTACTCCATCGTTTGATATTTCTTCGATATGTTTTTTGTAAAAGCAAGCCAGCTTAGGTAGTGAATTTAAAGGTATTAATATCTTGTTTTTAAATATTTCTGCGACCTGTTCGCTATTATTTTCATACGTACCTAAATATGCCAATGTATTGACGCAAAAATGTAAAATAGATTTTGATATAACCAATGTCGCTTGTCTTGGATCTGTTTTAAGCGTATCCTCGATCCCATCCAATCGTCGAGCTGTTACATTCAACCAGATTTTTATATCATTCAGCGTTGGCTTGATTTCAGTAATAGTGAAAGGATCAATCCCATACAGCACTCTTGGTTTAGCTGACATTGTAAGAGCATGAAATGGATAAACTTTGGTAAATATTCGCCACAGACTCACTGACATCGGCGAAATTATATGCAGATGAATGGTTAATTTTTTAGTTGGCTTTGGAAAATATGGCCCAATTACAAATTTAACGATAACATCAGTTTCATCATCTACGTATTTTGAAGCAATATCGTTAAAAGCCTGTTCCATTGCCAGAGGAACAGCTGGGCGCACATCTGCCACTAGTCCACCCCTCCAAACTGACTTTAATTCATCCTCCATTTTCGGCAAATCTTCACCGGCGAGAGGGTCGTTAAGTATGAACAATAAATCAACATCCTGATTCAATTTAAAATCATTGTGTGCCGTACTTCCTGCCACAAATACTGTAAGCAGTTGATCACCCCAATATTTTTTTAACTCATCTTTTAATTCATCGAGTAGACGCCAGGTCGTTTCTTCGATTTTTTTAAGTGCTATATTTTTCATAAAAATTCTATAAATACTATTTCTTATACCCCAAATTAAATAAATATAAAACAAAAAATAATTGTTGTCGCGAACAGGAGCGTTGGCTCAAAAGTAAATATGCATTGCGTACAACTTGTTATTATACGAAATGTTTTCGTATAATATACGGATTTTTGTATGTTATACAAACTATACCCATTTTACCCCAATATTTAATAAAACAAAATACTATCTTTTTATAATCAATATTGTGGTTACATTTATTATTTAACTAATATATTGTATAATTATCGTATTGATTATGTATTTATTAGTAAATAACTATAATTTATTATATAATTTTTTGGTTTTTTCCAATATAACAAATAATTGCAATTAATTTTTTTTTTTGAACAATATACTTGCATAAATTGCAAGTCTATTG
>JBAXJQ010000025.1:0-21791 GCA_037137775.1 Candidatus Falkowiibacteriota bacterium
ATCATGATCCATGCCAACGTTAACATACTTCGCCGTCTTCCAAACAAGACTTGGGTAAAATAATTTTATTTTATTTAACAATACTGCCTTTGTTTCAATCATATTGTTTTCAATCAAAAAGACCTAACCCTACTAGAGATTCATTTCTAGCACTAGCTAACTTATTATAGATAGCATATTAATACCGATATCTATCTGGCTTATACGGTCCATCAAGTGGTATATCTAAATAGCTCGACTGATCCGAGGTTAGTTTGGTTAATGACACGCCTAATTTTCCAAGGTGTAAACGGGCAACTTCTTCATCCAAGGATTTTGGCAAGGTATAAACGCCAACTTCATACGACTTCTGCCACAATTCTAATTGCGCCAAAACTTGATTGGTAAAGGAGGCGCTCATCACAAAACTAGGATGACCAGTGGCGTTACCCAAATTAACTAAGCGACCACGGGACAAGAGTACAATGGCGTGACCATCAGGAAATACAAATTTATCCACCTGCGGTTTGATATTTATTTCTTTGATGCCAGGATATTTTTCTAACTGCTCCACCTGGATTTCATTATCAAAATGACCGATGTTGCAGACAATCGCTTCGTCTTTCATTTGCTCTAAATGCGTAATAGTAATGATGTCTCGATTGCCAGTGGCAGTCACAAAAATATCTGCCTCTTTTATTACCTCCTCAACAATTTTAACTTCATAGCCTTCTAAGACGGCCTGTAAGGCGCAAATTGGATCGATCTCCGTTACAATTACCCGTGCGCCAAAACCGCGCATACTCTGCGCACAACCTTTGCCTACATCGCCATAACCGCAAACCACCACTACTTTACCAGCCACCATTACATCGGTACCTCGTTTGATGCCATCAGCCAAGCTTTCGCGACAGCCATAGAGATTATCAAATTTACTTTTGGTTACCGAGTCGTTCACGTTAATCGCTGGAAAAGCCAGTTCGTGTTGTTCAAACATCTTATACAACCGATGCACACCAGTGGTGGTTTCCTCTGAAACACCCTTAACTTCCTTAATTAGTCCACTCCAATAAGCTGGCGTCTCGGCATATATTTTTGCGAGAATTTTCATTAACTCGCGCTCATCTTCGCCTTTAGTGGAATAATCTTTTTCTAAAATGGTCGGATCTTTTTCAATGGCGGCACCAAGATGTAGCATCATAGTGGCATCACCACCATCATCCACAATCATATTCGGTCCCTGCCCCTCGCCGAACTTAAAAGCTTGCTCAGTACACCACCAATACTCCTCCAGGGTCTCGCCCTTCCAGGCAAATACGGGCACGCCTCGAGCCGCAATGGCAGCAGCTGCATGATCTTGCGTAGAAAAAATATTACATGATACCCAGCGCACTTGTGCGCCCAAGGTAGCCAAGGTTTCAATTAAGACCGCGGTTTGAATAGTCATGTGCAAACTGCCTAAGATTCTCGCGCCCGTTAGTGGCTTAGCCTCACCATATTTAGCACGTAAGGCCATTAAACCTGGCATTTCTTTTTCCGCAATATCAATCTCCTTGCGGCCATACTCAGCCAAGGTGATGTCGGCGATTTTATAATCAGTTAGACTTCCCATGTGTTCTATAATTAAGATTATTTAACGGATTTATATTTTGAAATTGTCTGGTGATGTTTTTTATCTAAACGGGCGCCTGAGCTGGCCACCACTAACCCGGCAATGTGACTGGCCACCTTTCCGGCCTCTGCCCAACCCAATTGATTAATAATACTGTGTAATATTCCCGCGGCATACATATCACCAGCACCGTTGGTATTTATTGGCTCAACTTCGTGCGCAGAAATTTCGTATGTATGATTATTTGCCCGAATCAAACTACCCCGTTCACCCAACTTAACTACAGCCACCTGGCAATGACGACTTAACTCAACCACAGCATCGGCCTCGGCTACATCAGTAAAAGCCATCGCCTCAGCTTCATTGGCAAACACGATATCGATGTGATCATGCACCACCTGCTTAAACAATTCCTTATTACGTCTAATCAATCCAGCATCGGATAAATCGAGTGAAACCAACACGCTATGTTTTTTGGCAGACGCTACAGCATGCATTAAGGCTTCATGTGATTTGGGTTGTTCTAATTGATACGCCTCGATATGTAAAATTTTTGTATCGGCGATCAATTCCTCATTTACGTGATTTTTGTTAAACGAGGTTGCGGCGCCAAGGTGAGTGGCCATAGTTCGTTCTCCATCGGGGGTAATTAAAATATAAGAGTGGCCAGTTGCCTGACTATCATTAGTTATCAAATGAGAGGACACGCCCTCTGCTATAGTATGATCACGATAGGCTTGACCAAAATCATCCTGACCAATCACACCTAAAAATGCAGCGCGGTTGCCCAACACATTCACTCCTGAAAGCGTATTGGCTGAACTACCCCCTGGTGATATTTCATGAGCATTTTCTTTTAGAAACGCTCGGATAACATTACTCTGCTCTTTTGAAATTAAATTCATTGAGCCCTTGTTAAACTTCAAATCAGCTAGCTGGCCATCATCGATTTTAACAGTTAAGTCGAGCAATGGACTGCCAATACCCAACACATCATATTTTTTTGCTTGAGGCATACGTAAAAATTAATTCTGTCTAAATTCACAAATCTCAAAAAAATCACAAAAACGGCACAAGGGCGATGGAGTTGGTCCAAACTGACCCTTTTTAATTTCACGAACCGTATTCACCACTTGCTCTTCAATTTTGGCCAATTCTTTATCGGTACCTAAAAAACCGACCTCTTGGTTATTTTCTAGATAATAATAGGCTAATTCTTTGACTGGCTCGGTAAACAACTCTTTTGCCGCCAATTGATAAATCAACAATTGCTGTTTATCCTCAAAAACCAATTGTTGTTTTGGCGTACCCGTTTTATAATCAATAATCTTTAAACCGCCTTCAATCTGATCAACCCGATCAATCATGCCGCGGACCGAAAAATATTCTTGACCATCACGTAATTTCAAAAAGAAACCGGATTCGGTATAGCGATTATCTGGCCAATCGGTGTGATATTGATCGTAAAACTCGCGCAATACCCCCTCACCCTTTAGACGATACTCTTCTTTTTGTTTTTTGCTTGAGTACCAATCATCAATCCAGCTCTCTTGATATAATTTTAACACTTCTTTAAATTCAATTTTGGGATTGGTCTCCGCCGGTGCGCCAAATAGTCCAGCCTGCCCCAAACCGCGTTTTTCCCGAATCAGTTCAAACAACTTTTGCATCACCGAATGCATGGTTTTGCCAAAAGAAAAGACGCCCTTGCCCCGCACTGGAACATGTAAAATATGAGCAAAATGATATTGATACGGACAATTTTCAAAGGCAGCCAGCTGGGTGAATGAAAAAAACCGCGGCGGCGTAAACGCAATCGCCTGATGACGTAATTCAACTGGTTTAATTTTTTGCTCACCGGGCTGCAATTCGCTGGCGGTGGTGCCAGCCTCTTTAATTGAGAGTACCCTGGCCTCACCTAAAAATCTGGATGGCTTTTTTGGACGTGCGCCACCATAATCCGGTGACCAACTAAAGAATAATCCTTGTTTGGCACGAGTCATGGCCACATAGAATAAGCGGCGTTCTTCTTCGGTATGCGTATCACCCGCAGGTAAGATTTCCTTGGCTAGCGAAACCGGCACTTGAATTGGGTCGCGACGTTCAATAGCCGGAAACCGCTTATCCACCATACCAACAATAAAGACATGTTCAAATTCCAAACCCTTGGCAGCGTGAACCGTCATCACCTTGACCGCTTCTGGACCAGCCTCCCAATCTGGCGCCAAGCTACCAGATTCACCGGCATTAATCTCCATCTCGAGCTCCTGCATAAATGCCTTGACGCTGCGATCGTCTGAAGCAGACTCAAAAGTCTCAATCCGTTTGGCGAATTGATTTAAAAAGCCGAGTGCCTCCCGACTGGCTTGACCGCCAAGACCAATCAAATATTGCATGTAGCCACTTTCATTTATAAAAGCGGAAAGTATTTCAAACGCTCGTTTCTCACGGGCTAATTTGCTGTGATTTGAAATTAAAGTCAAAACCGTATAAATCTTTTTATCTGTTTCAGCACCTAAATTTAACTGACCAGAATGTCGCAACGTTTCAAACAAAGACCAACTTTTTTTATAGGCAGCGTTGGTTAACTTGGATAATTCAACATAGCCAAAATTAAAAATCGGCATGGTGAGGACGCGATACAACGCTTTGCTTTCATGATAATCATCCAGTAATTTAAAATAGGCAGTAATATCCATTACTACTGGTTTGGTGTACAAACCGCGCGAGGCCAAAAAGATATAGGGAATGCCGGCCTGCTCGAGTGCAGCACAAAATTCTTTGGCGGTATCGTTAGCACGAACCAAAATAGCAAAGTCGTTCCAGGTCAACTGCTCATCTGCCGCAGCCAAAGCAATAATTTTATTCACCACCTGTACAGTCTCGTCTTGTGCGTCGCGTCCCTTGATTACCGCCACCTCACCCTGCCCATCTTTGGCCGCACTAAGTTCTTTGCTCACAATACAGCCCTGATCATCACCTTGCCCAAGCTGGCACTCTAAGCGATTCGGATTATTCAGTTTGATAAACTCATAGGCAGTGTCTAGAATATTTTGTCGGCTACGATAATTTTGAGTTAAGACTACTTGCGCTGACGTGGGATAATCTTTTTTGAATTGTAAAATATTACTCATCGAAGCGCCTCGAAAACGATAGATTGATTGGTCGTCATCGCCGACCACAATTAAATTATTCTGCGGTTCCGCCAACAAACGCACCAATTCGTATTGCGCCCAATTAGTGTCTTGAAACTCATCTACCAATACATATTTAAATTGCTGACGATACCGTTCTAATATCAATGGCCGCTCTTTAAATAACTTCAAACAATAATTAATCAAATCACCAAAGTCCAACGAACCTTCATCCAAAAGCAATTGATGATAGCGATGATACGCATTGCCAATTTCTTTGATACGTCGCACTTCTTGCTTAAGTATTTCGTCTGAGGGTTGCTCAATTTCCAGTTGTAATTTTAATTTTTCCAATTGTGATATGGAGGTGGCTTCACCCTCTGCGGTTTTTGATTTAACCCCTGCTTTTTTGCTTTTCCCTTTATGCTTACTGCCACCCAACATATTATCCAAATCCTGCTCGAGCTCCTCGACATAAGTTAAATAGTCTTTAGGCGTGATATCTTCATCTTTTAAGCGAGAAAAATGTTTTAACAAGGCGTGAATGAATTTAGTTGGATTACCCGCTGGTCGATAATAATTCAAATCAAACTCGGCCAGGTGGCGATTAACCAGCATCCACTGTTCAAATTCGTTTAACAATTTGAATTGCGTCGGCAAACCAATGTCAAGCCCATGCTGTTTAATGATGCGTTCAGCAAAGCCATGAAAGGTGTTGATCCATAAATCAAAATACCCAAGCGGTAAAAGCTTGTCGACCCGTTCCTCCATTTCGCCAGCCGCTTTATCAGTAAAAGTAAGGGCTAAAATTTCTTCTGGCTTCGCTAGTTGGTGCTCAATCAGATAGGCGATTTTTTTAGTAATTACCGTGGTTTTCCCCGTACCAGCGCCAGCCACGATTAAAAGCGGACCCTGTACATGAGACACGGCCGCTTGTTGTTCGTTGTTTAAATTATCGAGTAATTCCTGACTCATATTTATTTAGAAATGAAGCTTGGCCTCAATCTCGGCGCTATTTTTATAGGGGCCAATCACGGCTAAGTTTAATTTTTCAGTAGTAAATATTTTTTTAGCGATATTGCGAATCTGGACGACAGTAACCGCTTCTAACCGCTTAAAAAATTCTTCTGGTGAATACAATTTTCCCCGTCCGCTCGTGCCCGTACGTGCCTGGGTTAAGAGCATCACCGCCTGACGGCTGTACCATTCACCCAAATCATCAGAGGCTTCGAGCTGAAGGGTAACTCTGCCCTTAATCATATCTTTAACTCGTCGTAGTTCTGTGGCTGGCACCAGCGTTTTAGCCATCTTCGCATATTCCACCAAAATCACCTCGATCGTTTCCGGTAAAGCATTAACTCGAATGCCCGCCTGAGTCGCGATATAGCCAGAATCGGTATAGCTTTCCGCATTGGTGCGAACGTAATATGCCAAACCTCGCTTTTCGCGAATCTCATGAAATAACCGTGAACTCATGGAACCGCCTAAAATAACAGCTAATAATTTCGCAGCCATTTCATCGGCATGACCATACGGTAGACCGTGAACCCCTAAAAGAATATGTGCTTGATCGGTCTGTTTAAATTTTACTATTACTGCAGGTTTGGATTGATTAACCAATACCACGGCTTTTTCTTGAAATTGTTGTTGGCCATTTTTTCGCGCATACTCCGCAAACCGTTTTTGAGCCTGTTTAGCCAACGCGGGTGAAACCTTACCCGTTAAGCACACTACGGTATTGCCAGGTAAATACTGGGCGTTAAAATAATCAACAATCTGTTGCCGGGTTAAGGCGTTAACCGTATCCTTACTACCAGCGGTGTCACGACCAGCTGGTGTATCGCCATATAAACAACTTTCGAACACATCTTCGACATACATCATTGGATTGTCTTCGTACATATTGATTTCTTCTACAATCACACCTTTTTCTTTTTCCACTTCATTCAGCTCAAATTTAGAAGCCAACAACATCTCACTAACCAAGGTCAATGCTAGATCTGCTTTTTCTGCGGGTACTTTCATATAATATCCCGTATATTCTTTTGAGGTAAACGCATTGTATTCGCCACCAACTGCATCAAGTGCCACCGATAAAGCCATGGGGCTGGGATATTTTTTAGTACCTTTAAAAAATAAGTGCTCTAAAAAATGAGACACCCCAGATTGACTAGCACTTTCATATTTGGAACCAGTACCCACCAATACTAAGGCGGTAACCGTTTTAGCTCCAGGCTGTGGCACCGTTAAAAATTGCAATCCGGAATTTATTTTAGTTGAAGAAACAGACATATTGTTTTAGTTAATATTATATGCTTAAGTATAGCGGTTTATTCAAAAAAATAAAGGCACTAGCGCATAATTGCGGTTGCCTTTATTTCTTGTGAAGCGAACTTATTTTTGAGCACCGGGCTTTGTCTTTGGGGTTGAGCTGGCCTTGGCGGGTTTTAACTTTAGCTTCGCTAATTTAATCTCATTCAGCATGCCTCGCATCTGCTCATTGTCTGGACCAATGCTTAGGCCTCGTGAAATCTCCGCCTCTGCCGGTTGTAGCGCACCTGCTTGCGCGTATAGTTGCCCGGCCTGAAAAGCGACGGTTTGATCATTGGGTGCGACCGTTTTAGCTAAATCTAATATTTTGGTTAAATCCACCACTTGTTTGCGATCTGACAAAATGGCCGCCTCGAGCACAAGCGCGGGTAAATAATCTGGTTTTAATTGTATGGCAGTAATTAAAAAGGCTTCGGCTATTTTCATTTTTTCCTCGACCATTTTTTTATCACTACTGGTCGAAACGCTAACCGAGACCAACAGGGTTCGTGCCGCCTCAGTAGAATAGACCGGATTAGTCGGCTCAAACTGGCTTGCTTGATTATATGCATCAATGGCAGTAATTTCTGCGTTGGGTAATTGAATAATTGCTCCAGCATTAATCTGACCGGCATTAGCCCAATTAGCCGCGTCAGTCGGATTAATAATCGTAGCCTTGGCAGCCTGTTCAGCCGCCCGCTTTACGATTTCTCGCATATTTGCTTGTTTAGTCACATCTTTTTCCGCTTCAGCTAATTTTGCTGCCTGAGATAATAATAACTGGCTATCAACCACGTAGGCCTTATCAAAACTCGGGTCAACCGAGATTGATTGTGCGGTCAAACCAAGCGCTGATTCAAGCTGGCCATTAGCTGCATAAATACTGGCTCGCTCGATCATGCCCACTGCAGAAAAACGTTTAGCCAGATTACCACAAAAAAAGAGGATAATTGCCAATAACACTATTGCGGCGGTTGAAACAGTAAACATTTTTCGCGGCATAGCACCTACGATATTAAGAGAAATCTTTTTTGTGCCTAAACTGGCCGCAAAACCAAGCAGTAAAAACAAAAACACACCACCAACGATAAATAACGGCGTGAGTATTATTGCTAAAAATAAAAAAATACAAGCGATTTCAATTATTGCCAGTTCATAATTTTGTTTTTGCCAGTCAACCGAACTGATAAATAAAATAATTAATGCCAACCACGCAAGCAGTAATACAATGCCACCGGTAGCGGGCAAGCTGGCAAAAAAACTAACCCCTTGAATAAAGCGTGTTTGCCAATAAGGTGATTGATTAATCGCTTCCGAGTGGTATTGCCCATACTGATATTCGAACGTTGCTGGCCCTGAACCGACTAGCCATTGCGAGTTAGACCATGCGCCTTTATCAACCTGCCAACTTACCTGCCAATTTGGTCTAATTTCCGCATTGGGCAAGAACATAGGTAATGAGCTGCTAAAAATCATCATAAACAAAAACAAACTAATCACACCGATTAGCGGGGGCTTAAGCTTACCAGTGTGGACATACGCATAATAGGTAATCAATAGGCTGCCAAAAACTAATAACACCCAAATCTCATAATGATTTACGATAGTGATTATCGTAAAAAATAACATACCACTTAAAATCAGTACCCATTTTTGCCAGCGCTTGGTGGTATAAAGAACTAACACACTGATTACAAGCACCAAGGCCAAGGCATTGAAAACCACTAAACTCAAGGTTGAGCCAATCAAATTAGCCCCACCCTGCCCTATGGCCAACCAAATCAAAGCGGAAACAGCCGTAATGACAGCCGAGGTAATAAAACCAGTCAAGAGCATAACCGCCCGCTCAGTTTTGAATAATATCCAGCCAACCAAAAAGGTTAACCCATAAAAACCGATCGCTAACACACTATCAGCATGATCCAACACGCCCAACCAGCCCGCCGGCTTTGCGTTTGAAAAAAGATAACAAACTAACGTCGCGCCCAATACTGCCACAACCCCATACACTATATTTGATTTGCCAAGACTAATCTGGCCGCGACCAAAAAAATTAAAAACAATAAAAAATACGGAAGCAGATATTAGTATAGCTGCTAGCACCAACTTTACCCCCTCAAAAGGAAAAAATGGCCACGGGAGAAAAAAAATCGGCAAAAAAATGACCAGACTTAAAAAAGACCACCACCCGAGCCGTTCCCATATTGACTCAACCGATTTTTTAGACAACCTGTTATACAGCCACTGTTTTACGTTCATATATATTTCTAAACTAATTAACTAATGATTTACGTCTATTATACCTTATTTTATCGCTTTGCCAAGCCGGGGTTAGGTTTTTACTTTGTCTTCTTGGCAAATGGTCAAAAGGATTAACCAGCCAAAAATTATCCCAAAATGCAGACTCCACAGCCAATGGTCAAATAATATTATGATAAACATACCCATTACTATTGCCAGGGGCAGCGTGTTGAACCTTTGCCATAAACCGGTTAGAAAAAAATAAAAAAATACAGACCAGAGTAATAAACCAATCAAGCCCAACTCAGCCCAAACTAATAAAATTGCATCGTGCACAGGCTGATAAAACCATCCGGGATGGCCTGGCAACAACATTGAAGTCGCTACGGTGTAATTACCCGGTCCGACGCCAAAAAACAAATTATCATGAATTAACTGCATGGCTTGCTCCGCTAGACTACAGCGCTCAATTAATGAGCGTTGTTCTAATGGCGCAGATGACTCAATCCGTCCAAATAAAATAGTTCGATACGGAATAATAAAAACTAAAGCTACCAACAAAAGCAAGGCTATTCGTCCAAGCCACCACCTAAAATATTTTCTATAATTAACACTCATCACTACCAAACCTAACGCTAAGGCTAGTATGCCAGAGCGACTAAAGCTAGCCACCAAAGCGCTAAAAAAAGTAACCGCTAAAAATATAAACCAGGGTTGCCATCGGCTATCTTCGCGCCGTTCATACCACATATCAAATAAAACTAACAGGCCAATTGCCATAGTTCCGCCTAAAATATTTGGATGATCAAAGCTGCCATACGCCCGTAACCACCTTCCCATTTCATTAGCCACCACCGAATCGCCCAACACCGTAGCGCTGTGAAAAGCCAAGCCCAACCATTTTTGAGCAAAACTAGACTGACTAAAAAATTGCCACAATGACAATAGTGCTGGCAAAATTAAGCCGGCCAAAAAATAACCTTTAATTCTAAAAATTGTTAATGACTTCGCCATCGCTAAGCCAGCCAAAGTAACTAGGGTTATGGTAAGGGAAACGTAAAAAGCCAGTGCGGTATCTGGTGACCAAAGAACAGCTAACCATATCCACAACTCGACTGCGAATAACGCTTTGACTCGTTTCGTCCAATCACGAAAATGTAACAACGCCGGCAATGTGTGCCGATACTGCCAAACAAAAAAGCCAAGACCGGATAGTAGTAATAGGTCAAAAGCATACAAGCTAATCGTACCATACGGCCAGACTGCACCGTTCAAGGAGCCAAGTCGAAGCACCAGATGCGTTTGCCAGGGCAACACCAGCCAAACTGCTAACCAAATCAGTGCTAAGATATTATCTGATTTGCGCCAAACGTTTTTCATATTCTTGATTAAACTCCATCCGTCTATCATTACTATGTAATTTTAACATCTGATCATTAATGACCACGCGAGTATCCTGATTCATAATTCTTCGCAAGTTGTTAGCTAGCTTACGCAGCTGAATTTTCTTAGCTAAATCTTCAAACCAATTAGTTTGACTAGAAGATAAGCCTGTTTGTTGTTCTGGCCAAATCGGTTCTACTCTCCGCCAAAAATTAATGATACGACTTGCTCTTAGCGGAAAATGCTCATATACCCACTGATTGGCTTGTCGCCAATGATAAAAAACATGATTACGCTCATAAACTGGCGTTAATCCTGCCAGCCAGTATCTAAAATAATAATCACGTTCTCCCATAACTACCGATTGCACATCGAGCTGATCGTTTGAAAGCCAAAAACTAAGACAAATTGAATCTTGTTCATAGCCTGGACGAGGTCGCCACCCCAACACTTGAGTAACCCCGCCAATAAGTAAGCGGCTAAGCCACAACCGCTTCGGCGCGGTTATTAAAACCAAATCGATATCACTTTCGGCACGTAAATTGTGACTCCCGATTAAATTTGCCATGGCCACACCCTGAAGCCAAGGCAGCCAACGAAACAAACGCACGGCTTTCAGTGCCCGCTTAAACTTTTGCGCTGTAATCGTGTATCGTTCTTGACGAATCGCCACCAACTCACCACGTCCGGGTAAATAATAAAAACTCAATCCACGTTCTAGACGACCGGAAACGATCATCTTTTCTAAAGCTATTAGCACCAAGCGATAATCAGCACCACTGGGCCAACTGCTCCAACAAAAAATCTCCCACGCAGTTAACGGATAAATAAAAATATCAAAAAAAGCAACCGTTTTGAGAATTGCTTGTTCAACTGTTTGAATTTCACTGCCTGTCGCAATTTCGCCATTCATATCGTTAGTCGTCAAAACGAGGCTTATCCAAAACTATGGCCTCGATTTTTGATTCACTGCCAGCGATTTTTATCACGTCTTTATCAATTTTTTTAAACTCTTTATAGGCATTGTTGTAATGATTTACGGTAGTGCTCAAGCCAGTGCCAACCTTGCGTAAAAAATCATCATAACTAATGAGGTGTTTACCCAACTTCTCGACATTGATTTTGATTTCTTTAGCGCTTTCCTCAATCTGCATCGCGCGCAACCCCTGAAGCACGGTTTGCAGGTATGCTAAAAACGAAGTCGGTGAGACAATAATGACGTGCTTGTCCTTAAACGCATATTCAATTAAATCACGAGTATTCACCTGCACCGCCCCAACCTTATTAACCAACAAGTCGTAATAAATCGCTTCCGATGGAATAAACATAAACGCAAAATCCATCGTTCCCTCGGCCGGCTTGACGTACTTAGCTGTTTCGTCAATGCGATTCTTTAAATCCTGCTTAAATTGGCGCTCCAATTTTTCTCGCGATTCCTGACTGGTGGCAATTAAGATTTTTTCATAATTTTCTAGTGAAAATTTAGAATCAATCGGAATAATTTTTTCCTTCACAAACACCACTGCATCCACAATTGTACCATCCTTAAACGGATATTGCATTTGATAGGAATTTGGTGGTAACACATTTTTTAACGTTTCCTCCAAAAAATATTCACCCAAAACGCCACGTTGTTTCGGGTTTTTCAAAATATCTTGTAAATTTTGCAATTGGGCAGAAAAATTTACCACCTGACGATTGGTTTCATCCAGCTTGGTTAGTTTTTCGGTCACATCGGAAATTAGCTTAGCCGACTGTCCGGAAATGCCCTGAATAATCTTAGCTGTGTGGCCAAACTGTTCCTGGTTCGCCCGATGGGTTTCGGCTAATTTTTGATCAATTACCTCGCGTAAATCTTTATTTTGCTGCCCCAACTGTGCTAACCGTTCCATCATAGCGCCTAACCGTTGGGTTTCAATCGGATCCTCAATCTTTTTTCGCGTCAACAAAAAAATGACCGCCCCTAGACCGGCCAGTAATAATATTAGCAAAATTATGATAATTGCACTGCTCATATACCTAACAGAATAGCACAGCTAAATAATTTAGACTACTTGACACAAATTAAAAATTATTGCGAATTCGGTAATATAAAAAATAATTTTTTTGGTTTACTTTTTTGTCGCAGTAATGACTGCCTCCATACTTTCTCTAAAAATAACCCTAATATCTTTAAAGCCTAAATCTGCCAACATTTTAATTTGCTCTGGTTCGGTAATTTTTGTCTTTTCATCATCTTCATAGTGTTTAATCCAGCCTTGTTTAAGGGTTGGCATGTCCACCTCCGGCACATCCATGTTGTCAAAAATATCAAATGAGTCGATTTGTTCTTTTAAGCTTTTTTGATGAGCCTCAATATCTTCATGGGCATATTTATCTGCGTTCACAAATAGACCGCCACTTTTTAATACTCGGGTAAGTTCTTGCATCATTTGTTCACGATATTCTGTGGAAAAATTATGGATTGTTAGAGCCGAAGCCATAACGTCAATTGATTCACTTTCCATAGCTTGCAAAGCTGACAAAATATCTTTATTAATAAACTCAATTCGCTCTGCCATATCTGCTAGAACCTCTTTAGCTTTTGCCATTAGATTGCCATCCGCGTCTACGGTAACTAATTTTATTCTAGGGTCTGCCTCAAGGGCTCGAATCGAGGTTAAGCCCGTTCCGGTTCCTACTTCTAGAACTTTTAGCTCTTTTAGCTCCGGGTGTTCGTTGGCAAACGTTGTCAATGTCTCTTTGACGCTATCCTGAAATTTTTCGTGATAAGACATTGCTAACGAACGCAAATTGTAATGTTTGCCTAGTATGCCAGAAAATCTATCATAATATTGACTAACTTCTTCTTTTACCCGGTCTTTTGGTACCTCATTTAAAATTTCGACACTTGCTGATTTCGCAAGTCTTTACTCTCGTAACTCACCTACTTTTATTAAGTGATTTTTTTGTGGACCAACCTGTTCTAATCCGATTATTTTTTCATTCATTTAATCGTAATTTATTTTCTTATACGGCAAATGAAAATAATTGTTGCTGAATGCGTGCTGGGGCTTCAATTTGTTCTTCCTTGATTTCTCCGTTTAACATTTTTATCACAGTGTCTCCGATATGATACGCCAGATTTACCGGAACTGCGTTGCCAATTTGTTTATATTGCTGCGCTACTGATCCTGAGAATTTCCAATCATCTGGGAATGTTTGAATTCTGGCATATTCTCTTACGGTCAAGGGACGAGTTTCTTCCGGATGACAACGTTCGGTTTGCTTTTGCGCAGGACTACAGGTTAATGTTAAAGACGGCTCATCCCAAGACAATCGACGTGCCATACCTGTTTTGCCACCACCCATATAATAACTTGCACCCATATACTCTTTTTGAATTTTTTCTGGAAGATCTCTCCAATAACCACCTGGGGGTATTAGCTCTAATATTTTTCTCTTTTTTTCAGGATATTCTTGACCTTCTGATTTTGGACATTTACTAAAAGCTTCGCTTAAAGGAATTATGTAATCCTTTTCACTAGGAAACGAAATTGGAATATTTAAGTCTTTTCTAACACCAATAATTATTAATCGTTCTCTTTTTTGCGGAACATCCATATATTGAGAACGCAAAATTTTATATTTAACCTTATAGCCAATTTCCTCTAAAACAGAGATCATTGTTTTAATTGTTCTGCCGTTATCATGATTTAATAATCCTTTAACATTTTCTCCAATTGCGATCTTAGGCCTTACCTCCTTAACACATCGGGCAAATTCAAAAAACAATGTACCTCGAATATCTTCAAATCCCATTTTTCGACCAGCTTGAGAAAATGTTTGACAAGGAAAACCCCCTTGAACTATATCGGCTTGGCCTTTGTAAAATTTTAATTCTCTAACATCTTTTTCAATTACATTCCAATTTGGTTTATTTATTCGAAGTGTTTCGCAGGCATGCTTATCATATTCATTTAATAATACGTGTCTTATTCCCGCATTTTCCATTCCCTGGGCAGTACCGCCAGCACCAGCAAACAACTCTATTGCCGTATAACTCGACATTCGAGAATTTTTTAAAATCTTAAACTTACTTTTTTTATCTCCATGTGCTTTGTTTTGAATTCTTTTAATTTCTTCCAAACTAAACATACGGTCATTTTTTTCATCCCTAAAAGACTTAATCAATCCTTTTTTATCCCATCTTCTAATGGTATCAACTGAAATGCCTAACTGACGTGCTGCCTCGCCTGCAGTTATATATTGATTTTTTTTCATAAAAAATAATAGACTATTAATCTATTACTATTATATCAAATAACCATTGCATAGGCAACGGTTATTTGACAATAAATGCTAATTTAAATAACTCAAAATATTTATCTGCCTCTTCTTTGCTTAATTTAAATTTAAATTCATTAACTAAAACACTACTCACTGCTTCAAATAATTCCTGAAGGGCATATTTTCTTCCAGCAGCAATAGCATAAAAACTTACTCCATCAATTATTCTAATATTTTTTAGTGCTGGCCTATTTCTTTTAGTTTTATTATCAGAAGGGATGAATGGTTTATTATAAATATTTTTTCCTGGTGGTATTATTTCTACGTAGTAACCGGTGTACCGAGCAAATTCTTTGCTTTTAAGTTTTGATTTTATAGCATCATATATTTCAACTTTATGACTTCCCTTTGTTGTGTTGAATTTATTTTTTACTTCGGCAATAATTTTCATTTTATCATTTACCACATCTAATCCCCCACCAACACCGAGGTTTTTCCAACCAGTAATTGCACCTAATATTTCTTGATGAAAATCGCCAATCGCATTTTGCATTGTTTTTTGTGATTGCCTAGCCTTTTCCTGTTCAATCCATTCTTTGTACGTTATTATCTGCGTCGCTCCGTGAAATAGCGCCGAGAAAGGATCAATAACATTTTTGTGAAGATTGTTGTTTGCTTCATGCTGGGAAATTTCAATAATTCTAACAACTTTTCCAACTGCAGCGATTAAACTTTTATCGGCTAAAAAATTTAGATATGGCATAAAAATTTAGTTTTTAAATTATCAAAAACCGCAACATTGCGGTTTTTGATAATTTTATATGCTTATTTCAACATCCTTTCAACATCCTTGATTTCTTTCAAAATTTTCCGTTCAGTGGTGTGAATGGTTTCTTCGAGATTGCGCTTCATCACATCGCTTTCCTTAATTATCTCTTTGGCTCGCTTGATACCATGGAGCTTGCCGATCTCTGCTTCTACAATGTTCTTCAAATTTTTCATATTGTCATGCAACACGTCCTCCACTTCGATGGTTTCTTTCTTTAATTTTTGTTTAAACATGCGAGTCAGATACCAAATCATAATCACGATCAGTAAAATCATAAAAATTAAACTGGCAAAGACGGTAAAATAATTCACCACAAAGTCGCCAATCACCGCAAAGACTGGTGGCGAGACCAAGAAGCTAGCCTTGGCAGTTGGCGCGCTCTTTAATTGGTATTTATTTTCTGCTTCTGCCCAGACAAAATATCGTCCGTTCTTCAAATTCTCACCATGGAGATAGAACCAATTACCCGCTTTGTCGGTTGGCACCATTTTAGTCATAATCTTGCCATCTTCGTTCTGTATATAGACATTAACAAAAGTACCTTCTGGTGCGGTTCCATTCACAAAAAATTGGTCAGTTGATTTTAATTCTTTAGAATAATTTTTAATAGTCGGCGCACCAATTGGTTGAACCGTAAATTTAACCGTGGCGGTTGTTTCGTTACCGGCTTGATCAACTACCCGTACCAAGGCCGTGTGGGCGCCGTATCCCAGTTGTGATAATTGAACTTTCAACTTATCAGTCGCCTCATCCTCCGGCAAAGTGTATTGGCTTTGTTCTAAGCTATTCACAAACACCTCGTAAGACCTAACTCCAGAAAGACCGTCTTTTGTCTTGAAAGTAATAGTAGGCCAGTTATTGGGATCAGGCTGTTCAACCTGAATAATAAAGGATTGTGGTCGCAAAGTGTCGATCATAACACGGTAGTGTTCAGTGGTGCCCCACTTCTTACCATCGTAAAACCGAACGTGCATAAACCAAATACCATCTTCTACGCCCGGGTATCGTTTAAAACCAATCAATTCACTTGAAACTGGCTTGGGCACAAATGACAAATCATGATTAAAATCATAACTCATGCCGGTTACGCCATCGGGAATCGCCCAGCTGAATTCTACCGTATTATTTGATGACCAGGCATTTTGATCGGGATGAGTTAATGAAGTAATGGCAGGTTTATTATATTCGGGAATAAACACAACCTTGGTGGTGGTTGATTTGGCAGTAGTGGTTTTAGAAATTGTTTTTTTATTATCAGTCGCACTAAGTTTGGTTGTAATTTTTTCCTCTTCAACTTTTTGTTCCGACTCCTTGGCGGATACAGTAAAACTAGCACCGCCCATGCTTTCTAATACGTTTGACCCTTTTCCATCATTGGCTAAAATAGCACCGGAAGAAAACCGCACTTGTGCCACACCTACCGCTTTGGCTTTAAATGTAATGGCCAACACTCGCCCGGTTTGATCACTGAAACCAGGGGGTGGTATACCACCACCAAAGCTGATTGTGCCCTTGGTGTTGGAAAAATTTGGCTCTGTGGTCCACATACTGAAAATCGAACCAGCCTTGGAAACGCCAACCACCTCAAGCAGGCTAGTGTCAAAATATAACATGCCCTCGCCAGCATTAATCACATTGCCACCGGTAAAGGTTTTAACTGTAATGGTAAATTTGTCGTTGATGAGATAAGTACCAACAGCCGGAGCCAAATAGAGCGAACCGCCCGCCGCTTGAACTGGTTTAAGAAACAAAAAACCTGTTACGCTCAACACGCAAAAGGTAAAAAACAATAATTGAATGATTTTTTTCATGCTCCTTGAGGGTTGTTGGTTAACGTCGACGCCTAAATCGGAGATACCCAACCAGGCCGACTATTATCAATAATAATACCACAAAAACCACTACCTTGATAAGACTATTATTGCTGGCGGCTTTTTCCTTAGTAAGATATTCGGCAATGCGTTCATTACCAGCTTTATCAACGGCTTTAACCTTGATATCACTGTGTAAATTTTGATCATGTAAGATGTATGGTGAGTTAGCTCGCACCCAATCCGTTCTTACTGGTTGCTGTTTGAAAAAGCCAACCACGCCTTCCAACCAACCAGGCAAGCCGCTCGTATCTGCTACCGGTGCTGACTCCAGAATTTCATAATGATCGATGCCGGTCTGTTTATCGGTAGTAGTAAATAACAAATAATTTTTTCCCCCATAAATTTCCGCATTTTGTTGAATCTCAATCACAAATGGTTCTGGCGTTACATTATCTTCTGCTCGAAGCTGCTCCCATTCTTTTTTCGGCTCGGTTTTGGCTGCGGCAATGGTAAATTTACCTTCTTTCAAACTTAAATTTGCCTCACTACCCACACCATCGTTTAATAGCACCTTAGTTTCACTTGCCAAAAATAGTGCCTTGGCTACAGGTGCTGGCGCCACTAGATTATTATAATTATTAACTTTAAAAATAATTTTACCCAAAATATTACTCTCTCCAGGGTCGCCCGGAATCTTGCCACAATAACCACCAGGTATGCCACCGGTAAAAGAGAGCCGCTTGGTATGATTAATCTCGGTCATATCTTCGGTTTTGGGCTGTAGTAGCCACAACGACAAAATAGAGTCGCCAGTACTAAAATCAACCACATCGAGATAGTTTTTATCAAAATCAATCACGGCTTGCACGGTGTTAATACACTCTTCCCCGCTATCAAGATCAATTTTAACATCAACCCCAAAAGTATCACCATAGCCGTACTCCCCACTTTCGGGACCAAAATATAGCGTTGCCGCTTTACTGGGCGAGGCTACTAATAGAAAAATAATAGCGACTAAACCGAGGCTGAAATGAAATGTTACTTTTATCATATATAAACTTATAATTAACCAGTCCAATTATATAACATGATACTAAAATCGATCAGGTCGACTTTTTTGTTGTGATTTTGATCAGAACAGGCGTTTTCTGTGCCCCAATAAAATAACAGAATTGAAAAATCTACCAAATTCACTTTACCATCTTTGTTTAAGTCAGCCTTAGGACAAGCTTCCGCCACCGCTCCCTTGCCAACGTAAAAATTTATAGCTTTTGAAAAGCCACTTTTAATCACATTGCCATTGGTTTGTTGCTCAAACATAGCCTTAACCACGTGATAGGCTTCGGATTCCAGTGGCGTGGTGTCAAAATTTAACGACCACTCCCCCTTAGGTGTGCTACTCGCCTTTTTTGTTATTTCAGCAACGGAATGAACCACCACTGAGACATCACTTTGAGGTACGGTCTGTCCAAATACTTTTAACACCTCACCCTTGCCCACGGTTGGTTTGTCGATATCAATACTGGGCGAGAGATAGGCACCAGAAACCGTAGTCACCGCCCCAGAGGCTACACGAAAGGTAATAGTTTGTAATGCTGACTTGAGCCCCTTACTGTCCTCAGCCCACAAGCCAATACCGATTACACCAGCAGTTACCGAAGTGCTTTCAAAATAAAAATCAGCCTTTGGATCAGCTTTTACAATACCAATGGTTTTACCATCGATTAAAATATTCACATCCGATCCGGGATAAGCCTTGCCCGTAATAATTAATTTCGTTTCTTTAGGGGCAAGTTCAGAACCAGGCAAAAATCCAGGCGGAAAACCACCGCCTCCGCCTCCGCCACCTCCACCGCCACCAGAGCCACCACCTTGAGAGCCTTTATCACCCGGCTCGGTTAAGCCAACACTGGAACAGCCCATAATATTTACCGTGCAGTTGCCGGCGCAAGAAATTGAACCCGTATTATAACCAAAAGCCAAACAGGTGCTCGTGCCCATGTCGCTGCCGTCACACTGTTCGTGCCCTTCCTTTATGCCATTACCACAGGTGCTACAATAATTAGTGGCAATGGAAAAGCAATCACTGGCGCAAATTAGATTGCCTTCGTTGTAACCAAAGTCTTTGCAAGTTTTGCCACCAAAGTCATTAGCATCGCACGCCTCGTCAGGATCCTTAATGCCATCACCACAAACTAAAAGCACCGTAACGCTAGTCGAAGCAAAATTATACGCCCCGACTAGGTCGACGCGCAGACTGAAAATAGAGAAAATAGCTAATAAAAATATCAGGAATGAACGCGGACAAGCACGCATAAAAATTTTCGTTATTGAGATATTATACCCGGAATTCCCCTCCAGTACAAATCGAAACTGAATTACCGATCCTTACGGGATTTATCATCACTATATTTTGAGGCCTGTTTACCCACCCATCGCCAGAAGGCAGCTTTTATGCCCCCCAACGCTCTAAACAAACCACCAAAAATCGGACGGAGTGGGCGGACTAGCTGACCCAAGATTACAACCACGCCCTTGCCAGTAAGTCGCCAAATTTTAATCTTGATTAAAATAAAGAGGACAACAATCAAAATGATAATATAACCACCCAAAAGCAACCAAGGATACAAACCTAAGCTAGGGCCACCATTCGGCAGTTCACCTGGCTTGGCAATAGTAAACGCAATTTCATAAACATTTACAATATCATTACCTTTATATACCTTTACCTTGCCCCAATACTGGCCAATATCTAAATCGGTACGGAAATGTGCGGTTATTTCTTTGGTGGAAAAAGAATCAATTTTGTCTAATGATTTATCAACCGACAGTTGCAACTGCTTGGTCTTGCCAATATCAAAAACCTCTAAAGATACTTTTGATGGAGCAGTCTTTACATTGCCGATATTCTCAATGTTTAAAACAACACTCACTCGTTGTAAAAAATAACTAAAAATTTTCCATTTCCATGGCCATTTTAAGAGCTCAAAATCAGGAATGGCTGCGGTTTTTACCACAAAATCACTGTTCGCCACGTTGGTGAGAGTTAGGTCAATGTCAATTCTCGCACCTAAAGCGATAGCCACACCAGCAGCTGCCTGTGTGTTTACTGAGGATATTTTAATATTAATATTACCTTTGTAATTACCGAGCTCAGCATTCTTTGGCACATTAACTGTCACCAGCATCGGTACCTGCACCTGTCCCTTGGGTAAAATAAATTCCTCGCCTTTATCAATCGAAATCCAGGACGCAATCTCCGGGGCATTCACTTTTAAGTTAGCCTTTAAATCTTCCTCGGCCGACGAGCGTAATAAGGTAATTTGTTGTTCATATTTCGAACCAGGTACTAATTGCTGATTTTTGAGATACGGTGGCGAAATACCAAAACCAGCACTAGCATTATGGCTAAAACCAAAAACAGCTGCCATGGTTAAGCAGATAAGAAAATAATACTGAAGATTGCGACTGATTTTTGAAAAAATCGTTATCATTGCTTAACGCTACTTAGATAACATATAAATAAACCATATTTTCACCCTCGCTCGCCTTAACCTTTTTCGCCTTGCCCTTTTTACCGAGAGTTAAAGCGGAAAATAATATATTTGACTTGGGGGTAAGTTCGAATAATCTTTTTTCAGTTAAGCCGTTAATCAGGCCGCCCATGCTAACCACAACTGTACCACGCTTACACTCAAATTTCAGCTTCTTGGCCATATTGTGTAACGTTTCAGCATCTTGACTGAAAAAAATGATATTTGCATTAGTAATATCTAATTCGTAAGGTCGTGACTGCCGGATCAATTTTATTCGGAAAGGATGCGCAATTTTTTGCAACAAACTCAGTACATATTCTTTCCATTCCGTTGTTACAGCAATAGATTTACTCCCAGGTAAGTGTTTACCAGCAAAGCCTAAAAAACCAAGTTTACCCGCACCAATTGAATAAATAGTTGGCCCAATGGGCACTTTTTCAGCTAAAATTTCGTTCAGTAACGTCTTTTTTAGCTCAGTTTGATAGGGAAACCAGGGTAAAAAGCCTCGAAATAACACCCAAAAAATAAGTCTGGCCAACGAATAGACTGCAATCCCGCCAATAGCGGCAATAACTGCAATTTGCTTGTAATTCATATCAAATATTGGCCAAAATTATTATATCGTTAGCAATAATCCAAAGCATTGGTTTCATAAAACCAATTACTATTATTATACTATATTAC
>JBAXJQ010000026.1:0-20462 GCA_037137775.1 Candidatus Falkowiibacteriota bacterium
AATCAACTAATTAACAGTTAACACTGTTGCGTTAGATTCTAAAAACTAAGTAAATATTAACTTATAAATTCACTAATATAGTCATCGACGGGCGCATAATCATCGGTTAAAATTGGCATGTCGCTACTAATTGGTTTTTGCCAACGATGACTTATAAACTCGTTTAATTCTTGGTTTGCTGATGATAATAATGGTTCATTGGGTGATTTCAGGGCGATTAAAATAAGATTTTGCACTGCATAACCATCTTGCCAGTTCTTGACTGGCAAAACTAAAACGTGCGGAAATATTTCTGCATACGTTCGATATTCTGCACGTAAAAATTTTCCGTTTTTTCCTTCAATGGCCGAAATAATATTTACAATGGCCACGCCATTATCAGTTAAGCCATTATACATTTTTTGCACCGCCTCCCTAGTGGTTAATTGAAATGGGATAGAGTAACGGGACCCAAACGCATCACCAAAAATCGCGTCATATTTCTTATTATTTTGATTGAGAAAAATTCGACCGTCTTGATGATAAGAGTTAAGCCTGGCATCGTCTTTAAGTTGAAAATATTGCTTCGCTATGGTAGTCATCATCGGATCAATTTCAACTACATCCATTGTTGCCTTGGGATATTGCAACAAATAATCCTTTGAAAAGGAGTAACCTGCCCCACCGATCATTAAACTATTACTAAATTCTGGATTAAAATGCGCAATCAGATGATAATATTTTGTATACGTATTGACCAAGTCGGTTCCATCGAGATACATCGAAGAATGATTTTCATTATTAATTCCCAATACTTTTGTTGGCCGATTGGTTTTTTTATCCAATTGATTATATACCCAAATTCGATTATACGCCGTATCCAAATCAATAAAATTTGACTTATGCAGATAGACATTAACATTACCAAGCCAAGGTAACACAACAATAATAAACAGTAATAATCCAATTTTTGTGCGAAACCAACCATTAACATTCAAAACCAACGATAGTAAAAGCAATGTTAGCGCCAAGCCTTGTAAAATGCGGTTTGTGCCAAAAGTAGGAATTAAATAAAACCCAGCTATAAAGGTGCCGAATATGCTACCCGCAGTAGACAAGGCATATAAATTGCCTATTGCACGACCAGTAGCTGCCAAATCTTTAATTTTCAACCGGGCAGCATAGGGCGAAATCATACCTAATAAAATACTGCCAGGGGCAAATAAAATCACTGAGGCAAGCACAGGACCCAAGCGATACCCTTTAATATTCGCTTGCAATAAAATCAAGAGTGGGTCCTTTATCACTATCATTAAAGCTACCGAGGCAGCACTGGCAAAAATTACAATCGACAATTCAAACATGCCTGGTTTTTTATCAGCTAGCTTACCGCCGATATGATAGCCATAACTTAAACTGCCTAAAATTATGCCAATCAAACTAGTCCAAACAAAAATTGAAGTGCCAAAAAACGGACCAAGCACGCGTGAGCCGGCTAATTCGAAAATCATCACCACAGCACCACAAACAAAGACGGCAACTTCCAACTGATACTTCTGCCAAAACATATTAATCATCAGATTATCATTTCTTTAATTTTGTCCTTATATTTCTGATAGGCAAATGAAACTGCTAATAAGACCACGCCCAAGCTAATGGTCGCGCATACTCGATACAGCCCGCCCAAACCCCAGAGATCATAGAAGAAAAGTTTGAGAATAGCTAATAACAACAACACTAAACCACCGAGTCGTACTTTTTTCAGACTGCGACTAAAGCCAAGAATCATTAAGCCTATACCATAGAGTAACCAAAAGATTGAGAGCGATACACTGGAGCGATTTTGCAGCTTAGTAATTTGCTGGCTAATTTCTTGATTTGCAACTGGGGCATAGCCGGAAGAATATGAATCAAATGAATTATAATAAGCAGACCGATTCTGATCAAGCTGGTTAACTTGATTTGAATAATAATCGCCGATTTCATGACTGACAGCGAATACCGTTAAAAAATTTGCTACTACCACTAATACGGCAATACTATTTTTTAAAGCCTTTATATTAAGGTTCGCGGCACTGTCGTTCTGAGCCATAACAGCGGGTAACGACTTAAAAAAGAAGTAGGCGGAAAAATAGGCAGTAACTACTACTGCGAATGCCGCCACAAAAAATTGATTCCAGATTTGTGGTTGGTCTGTTTCGTTATAGGTTAAATCAACAAAGAAAACACGCACTAAAGTGAGACCAAAGACAAAAGAACCAAGCACGCGAATCTCCCTGCTACTAAGCTTGATTGAGAGAAGGTATAATATTATTGCTTCAATCGCCCAAGCAATAGTGATAACGTTATATTTTAGCTGAATCGGAATAGAAATGGTTATAAACCCAATAGTTAAAAAGGCGAGGAAACTATAGAGGTTGGTATCCTTGGGTGTTATTTTTCTAATATAATATGCCCAACCAAAATAATAACATGCCATCAAAATGGCAAAAAAGCCCATAAAATCATGATATTGCCGATCTAACATGGAATAACTAGCACCAAAAAAGATGACACCAGTTAAAAGCGACGAAACTTGTTCTATGCCAGTAGAAATTTCTTTTTTGGCCAAATTGTACGCCACTGCCGAAACGGAATAAATAAGGAAAAAGGCGGTTAAATAAAACATGGTACTAACCAGCAATTCTTCTGTATAAAACCGGTCGGACCAATTAAGAAATAAAATCGCTGTGCCAGTCATACTCCACAGATTGAGCGAGTGCCAGCGTTGATAAAAGGCAGTAAATAAAACAGCGGCATCGAGAATAATAAGATAACTAAACAGAGCTATTTGAATGTCGTCACCAGAGGCTATAAGCATTGGCGTGACAAAACCACCAAGTAGGGCTGCGCCCATAAGTGGCAAGGCTTTGTACCGTAAGCTGAGTGCTATGCCAGCGGCAGTAACAGCAATCATAGCCAAAAAGGCTACCGCCTGATTTATTAAATGATAAAAATCATAGGCGGCGAACAAGGTTAAATATAAAATCGCCAAACCACCACCGCTAACGAGCTGGCCATAGACAGGGTACTTACGGATTGTTCGTTCACCCCAAATTAACAAAGCAAAGCCACCTAATAGCCCCAAAATAATTCGACCCACTTCACCAATCCAATCATTATCAAACGCATATTTTAACAAAAAGAACACGCCTAAAAACAAAACTACCAAACCAGTGCGAGCAAACCACTTACCCCCCAACTTTTCCTCAAAACCACCATCTTCCTTGGGAGTAACTTCCTTGGTCTTGCTTTGTTCTTGATATAATTTAATTAAGGCATCATCACCCGGGACGGATTTGGCGGGCGTGAAAACAAAATTTTTGTCATCCGGAGATGGTGGAGGTGGTGGGACGGCTGATTTGTAATCGGTAGATGCAACAACAGGCCGATGCTGCTCCAATTGTACCAGCCGTTTTTCTTGGCTGTCAAGTCGACCTTCAATGCGATGCAGTGCTTCGATCACTACATCAAATTGATTTTTCGATTCATTAGATTTTTCCGTGTTCATAAATATTATTTTACAATTGATATTTAAATTACCAACCGCCGCCACTAAAAATAGCTAAAAGAAAAATTATTGTAATTAAAGGTATACCAATAACTGCTATCAATAAACCCAGGGAAATATAAAATCTTTTTCGCCAAAAAAACACGATTGCATAAAGCCAGAAAATGAATATAACCAAACTAAAAATTGGCGAAAAAAAGTCCGTATTCAGATAAGAATAAACTAAATAATCAATATTAAAAATCGAGGGTAAAAAAAATATCAGCATTACTACGATTGGAGCAAAAAAACCAATGCTAAAATCCTTTGCCTTTTCACTGGTTTGAGTATATTTAGGCTTAGGTGTTATCTGCCAAAATAAAAATCTTACCTTATTAGTTAATTTATACACAAGCTGCACCGCTTCGCTAATTTCATCTGGCTTGTAGCCGACCTGGGATAATTGTTGTACAAGTGCGTCTTTATCGTATGCTAACTTATACTGGTTTAAATAATCAACAATTTTTTGATTCATGTTTTTTCTATTTATTGTGTACTGTTTACAGTATACCAATTTTGTGGCGTTTTGACACTACTGAAGCCACAAATCTGCTTGTCGAAATGTTATTATTCTGGTAAAATTAAGACATAAACATTATTTATGAAAAAATACCTATTTCCATTAACGGGGACAGCTTTTTTTGTCTTATTTTGGTTTTTAATACCACAAATAACAATTGCCGCTACTTCCACTGATGTTACTGGCTTCAACCCACATTACATCATTGATGATGCTGAAATTTTGGATTACACTGCCATGAACTTGGATGAAATTCAGAATTTTTTAAATAACAAGGGCGGTTTTTTGGCCACTTATCAAACTAACGATCCTAACGGCGTACCAATGAGTGCTGCCCAGATAATTTATGATCGCGCGGTTACCAATAAGGTTAATCCCAAATTTTTAATCGTACTTTTGCAAAAAGAACAAAGCTTGATTGAGAAAAAGAGCCCAAGCCAAACCCAATTAGATTGGGCAGTTGGCTATGGTTGTTTTGACGGCTCGCCCTGTAATCCACGCTGGCAAGGTTTTTGGAAACAAGTTAATAGTGCTTCATTGCAATTTCGCGACTACATGGACAATCCCCAGCTTTACAACTATCAACCAAACCAAACTTATACTGTTTCCAATACCGGACGTGAACCCATGGTAGTTATTCCACAAAATCTTGCTACCGCCGCGTTATACAACTATACACCGCATGTTTACAACGGAAATTTTAATTTTTTTACCATTTGGCAACGTTATTTCCCTAAAAATATTAAATATTATCCCAATGGCACGTTATTGCAAGTTAGCGGCGATAAAGGCGTTTGGCTTATCCAAGACGGCATTAAGCGCCCCTTTGCTTCCCGAGGAGCTTTAACCAGCCGCTTTGATCCAAATAAAATAATCACCGTGCCAAAATCAGAACTCGATCAATACGTAAAAGGCGCTGCGATTAAATTTCCTCAATACGCTCTCGTTAAGGCTCCAAACGGCGGTATTTATTTAATATCAGGCATGACCAAGCGAAGTATCGCTTCAAAAGCTGTTTTCCGCACGGTAGGTTTTAATCCGGAAGAAGTAGTTACCGCCAGCTGGGAAGATATTAATGCCTACAAAGATGGACCTGCTATCACGGCCACCTCCTCTTATCCTACAGGCGCGCTTTTACAAGATAAAAAATCTGGAGGTATCTACTGGGTCATGGATGGTAAAAAAGCACCGATTATTGACCGCATCTTCTTAACGACTAAATTTAAAAACCGTAAGGCAACTAAGGTGAGTACTAAGGAATTGGCAGGCTATCCTACTATAGCGCCAGTTGTGTTCGATGATGGCGAACTCTTAAAATCAACCATTGGCAGCACAATCTATGTAATAGCTGACGGTAAAAAGTGTGCCATCAATTCCGAACAAATCTTTACCCGACTTGGCTACAAAGCTGAAAATATATTAGTGGTTTCACCTAAAATTCTCTACAACTACCCAGAAGGACAACCACTTAAATTACCTGAACCAATATCTACCTCTACACCAGACATCGTCCCCACCCAAGCAAATGCTACTTCTAGCTCAGTTATTTCATAACAAATATGTCAATTGTCTTTTCGGCGCTCGTACCCCACCCCCCATTACTCGTGCCAAACATCGGCAAAGACCATGCTGCTCAGCTTAAAGCTACTGCTGCAGCTTTCGAGCGACTTAAAGAAAATCTTTATGTTGCCCGTCCTGACACTATTTTAATCATTTCTCCTCACGGCTTAATCCAAACCAAAGCATTTTCCATGAATCTAGCACCTGAATTTAATATAAATTTTGAGCACTTTGGTGATTTTGCTACCAAATTTTCCGTCCAAGGTGATGTTGGTCTTGCCTACCAAATTAAAGAGCAACTCGAAACTACCGCGCCATTACAATTAATCACCGAGCCGCTACTTGATTATGGTTCCGGCATACCATTATATTTTTTATTACCACCAAATAGTCTCACGAAAATTATTCCCTTATACTATTCAGGACTCGAGCTGCAATCGCATTTTGAATTTGGACTGGAATTAAAAAAACAGCTTATGCGTTCTACTAAGCGCATCGCTGTCATCGCGTCAGGCGACTTATCACATCGTCTGTCACCCACTTCGCCTGCTGGCTATTCAGATAAAGGCCAAAAATTCGACCAAAAGGTTATTGACTATTTAATTCGTCAACAACCTGAAGAGTTAATCAATCTTAGCCACCAGTTAATTGTAGAGGCAAGTGAATGCGGGTTAAAATCAATTATAATTCTGATGGGGATTTTAAATGGTATTAATTACAAAGCAGAAACGTTAGCCTACGAAACTCCGTTTGGCGTAGGTTATTTGACTATGCAGTTTACGATTTAACCTCCATTATTGGTTTGTCAATTTGATCGATGACTTTAAAAAAATATCGCCAACATTGGCCTGTTTGACACAATTCCTTGGTATCATTCAAACAGCGTTCGATCTCGATTTTACTAAACTGTTTACACACTTTAAAAACCGCACTACGCTTAAACGGTGGCACTCCCAATTCTGCGATGATCCGTAACGCCAAATCTTGCCACTCATGTGCCGGTGGTTTGACTATTTTTCGTGATTTAGCTAATTCGCCAAAAGCTTGAAAGCCTTGATTTATTTCCATAGTGTTTTTATTATAGCATTAAGTCAAAACCATTCAATTGACATAATTAGACTAAAATGCTTAAATATAATCCTAGCAATATATTATGCCTAACATATTACCAATCATAACTTACCCGTCCAATATTTTACGCCAAAAATCAAGCGAAATTGAGGTAAAATCAATCAATACCAAAGAGATGCAAAAATTGATTCGGGACATGAAGATAACCATGATTAAAAAAGATGGCGTTGGTTTAGCAGCTCCTCAAGTCGGTAAAAACATCCGCATGATTATTATTAATCTGCCTGACGAACCGCTTTGCCTAATTAACCCAGTTGTCACTAAAAAGTCCTGGGCTAAGGAAACTGCCGAAGAGGGTTGTTTATCTTTACCCGGAATTTTTGATCAAGTTAGCCGACATAAGAAAGTTTGTTGTCACTATATTTCCGAATGGAACGAAAAAAAATTAATCGAAGCTGAGGACTTAATGGCACGTGTTTTGCAACACGAAATAGATCATTTAGATGGGATTTTATTTATTGATCGAGTAAAGACCAAAAAATAATATGGCACGATGTAAAACAATTTTTATCGGTACGCCGGCCTTTGGTATCCCGACGCTAGAAGCGTTATTTACTGATCCATACTTTGAAATAGTGGCTGTAGTCAGTCAACCCGATCGACCAGTTGGTCGAACACAACAACTAACCCCTACCCCAATAAAAACCGTTGCGCTTCGTCATCGCGCACAGGTTTTTCAACCAGAAAAAATAAAAGACATCCTGCCAGTTTTAACCGAGCTGCAACCAGATTTAATTGTGGTGGTTGCTTATGCTCAAATCATTCCCGAATCAGTATTAAACTTACCTCAATTTGGCTGTATTAATATCCACGCTTCCCTTTTACCAAAATATCGAGGAGCAGCAGTTTTACAAGCACCAATTTTACATGGAGACGAACAAAGTGGCATTACCATTATGAAGATGGATAGAACGCTCGACACCGGCCCGATTATTAGTCAACATCCTGTATCCATTATTGCCAACGAAACAACAATTTCACTCGGCCGCAAACTTTCACTTCTTGGTGGTGAGATAATTACCAACGTACTCAAGCGTTACGTTGGTGGTGAAATAAAACCAGTCGCACAAGATAATAGCCTAAGTTCGTATGCTCCGATGCTTACGAAAGAAGATGGTCGGATCAATTGGAAGCAGTCTGCAATTGAAATCGAACGTCATTTACGAGCTATGTTGCCATGGCCAGGCAGTTGGACTATTTGGAACGATAAACAACTTAAAATAATTTCTGTTAATCCCAAACCCCATCGCATTGATCAATATCGCTTAGCTGAGGTATTTACCCTAAGCAACGGCAAACTGGCAATACAGTGCGGCATTGATGCCTTAGAAATAAACAAAGTTCAATTGGAGGGTCGAACAGAAACGGACGCCGATGAGTTTTTACGCGGTTACCCAACAGTCATTCATAGTGTTTTGACATAATTACCAGATTCCGATATTATAGTACCAGCAAAATAATATATGGCGCTATCGTCTAGTGGTTAGGACATCAGGTTCTCATCCTGGTAACCGGAGTTCGATTCTCCGTAGCGCTACTAAAAATAAAACCAGCTTTTTTAAAAGCTGGTTTTATTTTTTAAACGATAAATATTATGCATCTGTCCAATCTTGACGAACCAATAAATCTTTAGCTTTAGTTGGTTCAGCCATAATACTTTTTACTATCCGCTCCATACGCATAGATTGCGAACCTTTAATTAAAATCACATCGCCTTCAATTAAATGATTTTTGAGATATTCACTGGCTGTCGTAGCATTATCAAATTGAAATAATTTTTCTTTAGACAAGCCAACCTTATTGGCACTTGCCCCAATCTCTTTAGCCAGCTCACCAACTACTATCAACACATCGATACTGTTTTCATAAACTACTTGACCAACTAAGCGATGACCCTCCACGCTAAAGCTACCCAACTCTTTCATATCGCCTAATATGGCCACTCGACGAGCATTAATACCCATCGGTACCTTGCCCAAATAGCGTAAAGCCGACATGACCGGTTCTGGAGAAGCATTATAAGTGTCATCAATTATTGTGGTGTTATTTTTTCCTTCAATTAATGTCATTCTACCCCTTGGTAACTCAATATTTCGTAATGCTTGAGAAATGTCAATCAAATTTATACCTTTGGCAACACCAATAGCTGCTGCCGCCAGTGCGGCATAGATTGCCCCATACCCAAGCACTTGTGGTAAAAGCACGGGTACAACCGATCCGTCATAGCTCAATTTAAAACTTACTCCCCTTAAATTACTGCCAGAAGCCTCATGCTCAAAGCCAAAAAATATTTCAACAGCACGTACGGTTGCTTTATCATTAAAGCCAAAGCTGATTACTTTACTAGACACGTTTTTGGCAACAGAGCGACAGCGCTCATCATCGGCATTAATAATCGCCCACCCGTTAGGAGTGATGGATTTTAACAATAAGCCTTTTTCGCGCTCTACCTTCTCTAGGTTGCCAAAAAACTCTAAATGACTCGGACCAATCAAGGTTAAAATGCCAAATTGCGGACGGGCTATGGATAATAAATAAAACATATCACCTGGCCGGTCAATACCATATTCTAAAACTAAAATTTCTGGATAATTTTTATCCTTAACCAACAACAAACTAATTGCTCGACGAATAACCAAAAACCAGCCCCACAGGGAACTCCCGGGTGAACTGACGCCGATAATGGTTAATGGTAAGCCAAATTCGTTATTATAATTTTTTATTGTTTGTCTTGTGCTGTATTTAACTGATAACACCGCAAAAACTGCCTCACGAGTACTAGTCTTACCCGCGCTACCAGTTATACCAATTATTTCTGGCTGGTAACGCAAAACTATCCATTTTGCCAAAATCTTGAGTAACCATTGAATTATTTTTTTCATTTTTTATTTAATTTTAGCTATTTTTTAACTTCATTGGCTCGTTCCAAAGGAGATTGATAATAATTTAACATAAAAGCGGCAATTTCTCCAAATAGAGGCACAGCCGAACTTTCAGCAAAACGATCTTTCGGATTATCTAGTCGGGTAAGCATTACAAATTTTGGCTTACTCGCAGGTGCATAACCAATAAAGGTTTGAATCGTTTTTCCTTCTTCATACCCCTTTCCTCCTGCAGCAGCCACCTGTGCAGTGCCTGTTTTACCCGCGACATAAAAACCAGGCACTTTAGCTCGCTTCGCATGTCCATTTTCAACCGCATTTACCATCATGGCAGTCATCAAACTTGCAGTTTTTTGACTTATTACCCGATTTAATTGCTTCGGTTGTGTAATAATCTGCTGATTATCGCGAGCGACAATGGCTTTAACAATATATGGCTTCATTAAAATACCGCCGTTTGCGATTACCGCGTAGGAATTTACCATCTGAATCGGTGTGGCGGTCATGCCCTGACCAAATGATGCCGTAGCAGCATTAATTGGCCTAATTTTTTTGCTGGATAAATTAGCGATATCCCCCCTACCCTCTGTTTCCAATTCGATGCCAGTCGAAACACCAAAGCCAAACTTTTTCACATATTGCACAAAAGTTGGCGCGCCAATTGATTGCATGGCAAAAATTGAGCCCGTATTTAATGACAACTCTATCACTTTAGTCATTGTGGTTTTACCGTGCCCGCCGAAGGATTCCGCATCAGAATTTTTTATTGGCTTGGGCCAGCCCTCAATCATAATTGAACCTTTATCTTCGTAGGTAGTATTGGGCGAGACCTTGCCCTGATCAATAGCTGCCGCCATGGTAATTGCCTTAAAGGTCGAACCTGGTTCAAATTGATCAAATATTACTGGATTGTTGAATACGTTCATGTCTGGTGCTGAACGAAAATCATTGGGGTCAAAATCAGGAAAGGCACACATGGCGATAATGGCTCCAGTTATTGGATCCATAATGATTACACTGCCACCCTCTGCACCATGCTCTGCAACTGATTTGGCGAGCAACCTGCAAGATTCAAACTGAATGGAACGATTAATAGTTAAAATTAAATCACTACCTTCCGTTACTGCACTGGGTGTATTCTGATTAATCATTAAATCACCAGTGCCATTCCGATCTGCAAACACTTTCCCACTCTTACCACCAAGTTCATCTTCAAAATATCCCTCTAAGCCATAACGACCACGCTTCTCATCACCAACATAGCCAACAAAGCCCAATACATGGGCTGCAATATTTTTTTCAGGATAAAAACGATCTTGTTCTAAAGAAAAATCAATACCAATAAAACCAGACTTTTTAAGTTCTTCTGCCACGCTGATTTCTACTTTTTTGGCAATTGGCTCATATGGATCGTCTTTGCGCGCAAGCCTAGCTACATAATCGCCAACCTTTTCATCATGAATTTTTTTAAGTTCTGCTTCAATTTTTAACTTTTTTATCTCGGCCGTAGTACTAGCATACTCCGGACTAGCCGATATTTTTGCTTGTATAATTCTTTGTTCGTCTGCTTGATTAATAAGAGCATAAATTTTTTCAGCTAAACCACTAGGGTAAGTCACTTCGCTTGGCCGAGCATACACTAAAGCATATTGTTTATTGGTCGCCAAGGGGAAAAGCTCTGAATCATCTTCAGATCCGGCGCTGTCTTGTATAAAAATTCGCCCGCGATCCGGGGTAACTTGGGCGTAGCCTTGTTGCTGAAAAGTAGCTGAATCAACATATTGCTGATGGTTAATAATTTGTAAACGAAAAAGCTGGCCGATAATTGTACCGCCCAATATAAAAACAAGCGCCAGTAAGAAACGAGCGCGTAATGTGAAAGAAGAAGTTTTTGCCTTGCGGCGAGAAGGCGCGTGCATGATAATTATGATTTATCGCAAGGCCACCACTGGCTTAACATCGAGATACTCCATGGTGTCAACCTTTACCATTTTTAAATTATCCACTCGAGGTGAAAGACTATTTAGCGAACTTAAGGCCATGGCTTGAACTTCAAGTTGATTTATCTCACTTTTTATCGCTTTGGCTTGCCGTTTTTTCTGCTGTACCTCGAGCTGCTTGATTGAGTATTCATTAACCCCAATCAAATATGCACCTGAGGAAATAATAAACAATAAAAAGACCAAAACATTCAATCGTTTATATTTTTTTTGCTTGAGTGTAATGGCTGATGGGGTGCGGAACATATTGATTTAAATTTTTTGTGCGGCCCGCAGTTTAGCACTACGTGACCGAGGATTACGTTCGATTTCTACTAAGGTTGGCAAAATTGGTTTTTTCGTTAAGGTGCGCAAGGTGGCGCGATGCGTACAGCTACAAATTGGCAATTCTGGAGGACAGATGCAATCCAAACTTTGCTCTCTAAAAAACTGCTTAACAATCCGGTCTTCAAGGCTATGGTAGCTCACCACTACAATCCGACCATTTGGCTTTAGCAAGGGGACAGCTGCTAACAAAGCTTGTTCTAAAACTGCAAGCTCTTGATTTGTAGCGATCCGCAATGCCTGAAAAGCGCGCGTGGCAAAGTGTCTACCTATTTTGTGTCGTTCTTTTGGCGAAAAAGCACCGGCGATAATATCTACTAATTGACCAGTGGTGGTTATGGGCGCTAACTGTCGCGCCTTAACAATCACCCGGGCAACTTGGCCGCCCCTTGGCTCTTCACCAAACTGTCTGATTATTTTAGCCAACTCAGCCTCGGTTGCCTCATTGACCAATTGGTTTGTAGTTTTGTCGTTCCTCCCCAGGTCGCCAAAACTCATATCCAATGGTCCATCTGTGGCGAAGGCAAAGCCGCGCTTGGAATCAGCCAGATGGGCCGATGATAATCCAAGATCGAAGACTATACCATCGATTGCCTGTACTTGAGGCAGTCCGAAGCCAGTTAAACTTTCTGCTAACGTGCCAAAATTATTTTTAATAAGCTGTACGTTGTATAATTTCTCTGCCTTGATAAGAGTCTCTGCGTTCGCTTGGGCTAGTTGATCTAAATCAAAGCTATAAATTTTGCCTGATCGTCCAACTGCCTTGCTCATTACCCTGGTATAGCCTGCTCCACCTAAAGTGGCATCAACTAAAATCTGCCCGGCGGAAGGTGCTAGCCACTCCATTGCCTCCCCAAGCATAACTGGGATGTGCTGATATGGCATACTAAATTTCCAATTCGCCTAATGCCTCTGCAATGTCTCCACTCTTTTGTTCTGTTTCATTTTTATAAGATTGCCATAAAGCCTCATCCCAAATTTCCAAACGGTCGTACAAACCAGCAATCACGGCAGTTTTTTGTAAATGTCCAAACTCTCTCAAATATTCTGGTAAAACGATTCTCCCTTGGCTGTCAAAATCAACCGCTGAAGCCCCGGCAAGCATCATACGAGCAAAGGCACGAGTATTTGCTTTACTAATTGGCAGAGCAGCTAATTTTTTAGCTAACAGCTCCCATTCATTCTTAGGGTAAAGGAACAAACAATTATCTAGGCCTTTGGTGACCACAGCGCCATCAGTAAGCAAGGCCCGAAACTTGGCCGGAACGGCTAAGCGACCTTTACTATCAAGCGTGTGTTTGTATTCTCCGATAAACATCTTATTTTCACCACAATTCCCCACTTTTCACCATCTTACTTTCATTATACGCCACTACAGTTGTCTGGTCAACCACTTTAACCCCATACATAAACTAATCTTTAGTTCTAATATTAAACAAAAAAAATTAACCTATATATTTTTAGGTTAATTTTTACTCAGAAATATTGAGTTTTATCCACAATTAGCCAATATTTAAAGGCTTTTTCTTTTGTAATATTAGTGGCCGATCATAAGTGGGTAATACAATCGCATTTTTGCCTCGTCCACGTGTCTTTCCGTCCGCCTCTAGGGGTTCAACAGGAATATTTAACCCATAAGCTAAGGCATTAGCGGTTAAAATACCAATTCGTAAAGCCGTATAACTTTGTCCCTGACTAGCGACCACAATTTTACTAATATCAGTTAACGATAATTTTTGCTCTCGCAAGATACGCTCAATAGCCGGTAAGAGTTCTTCAGTCTGACGACGCTCGGCCGGCAGACAAATCTCAGCTAATTGCTTTCGACCCTCAATCAAACCGAGCTTGATTTCCAGCGGATTAGACGTGTTAATAATTAATTTCATAAAAAAATACGGTTAGTACCGCATTAAGTATATCAATAAATACGATATTACAAAAATTAAAACAACAAATGCATCATCTTGCCCACCACTTTCAAGCGTGGAAAAAAGGTTGGTTGTTTTTTCTTGGCCGTAATGGTTTGCTTATACACCTTAACCACGCCAGCAGCAATATCATTCCAGCTATATTCAGATAACACGTGCTTACGATTGGCCTGCCCGCTGTTTTTAATTAAACCTGAATTCTTAAGCATCCACTCCATTTTAGCCCGTAAATCTAAGATACTTTTTTGTTTAAAAACATATTCACCTTTTGGCAAGGCCTCAAGATTTTCTGGAATGTCGCTAACTAAAACCGGACGTTCATACGCCATAGCTTCTAATAGTGATATCGACAAACCTTCGCTTTCAGATGGTTGAATAAAGGCATAAGCGTGGCTATACAGTTGTTGTAATGGCTCGCCACTTAACGCACCGGTAAAAATAATCCGGCTGTCTTTTCTGGCCATACGATGCAAGTGCTTCACATAATCATCAGTATAGGCGCCATCTCCAACAATCACTAATTTCATATCAGTATCGATTCGTTTAAAAGCCTCAATGGCATACTGCAATCCCTTATGCTTAACTAATCGCGAAACAGTTAAAAAATAGCCGCGTGGTTCCAAATTAAACGACTTGAGTTGATCACTGTTATCGGTACGGCTAACATTGACACCGTTTGGTAAATAATGGGCCGTTCGACCGTACTTTTGCTTAACATACCCAGTCAAAGATTTTGAGATGGCAATAGTGGCGTCGGATAACTGGCAACAGACTCGCTCACCCAAACGCAAAGACCAACGAGCGAATGGGCTCCATTTCTGGTGGTGATAACACATGGTATGAAAAGTGGAAATAACTGTTACTCGTGGATTCAACAATTTAACGATCCACAATAAGAATGACGGTCCAATCGAATGGAAATGAACCACATCCGGCTTGCGACGCAATGAATCTAGGCAAGCCAAAAAAGTATGACTAATGGCATCAAGATGTTTGGTTGGAATATTAGGCAAACTAATAAGATGAATGCCTTTGTACGTGGCCAGATTTTGGTCAGTATAGTTACGACGAGTATAGACAATCACTTCGTGGCCAAGTTCAACTAGTCGAACAGCCAAGTCTTCAACATGACGTTCAACTCCACCGGAAATAGCCGGAATGCCTTTTTGACCAATAAAGATTACACGCATATGCGTAAGTTTACTCGATGGTAAAGCTGGTATTGTAATGTTTAGCGCTAGCCAAACCAGTCACAATAATATCAACCTGACCCTTTTTTAACGTGCTGGGCACGGAAACTATTTTAGCAAAACGACCATTGGTGCCAGCAAAGCTGGTGGCAACGGTTACCGTTGACGGATACGCACCGCGAGCAGAGCTGACAAAATCGATTCGTAATTGTTCGCCAGCGCTAAAGCCAGTACCACTCACCATCACTTCTGAATTGGCAGCGGCCCGGTTTCTATCCGTACGCAAACTCATTGGCTCAACAATTGGCATTGGGTCACTTTCTCGTAAGACAAAGGTATCTAAAACTTTCAAATTTTCATCCATTAATACGATATTGGCATTATTAAACAAGATAACTCGTTCGCCAGAACCGTAATTAACCACTTCCATGCCCATGGCCCAGCCATTGCCGTCAGCTAAGTTAGTGGTATAACGCCATTTAATCGGCTTTAAGGAATCTTTATTAAATTTAACTACACCAATACCATCCGAAAAATATAAATGGTCGGCAGCCTGAGTACCGGCTACATCGTATCCCAAGGTAGAAATATGACGAAAGGTTTTATAGGTATTAGCGCTCATATCCATTTTGCGCAAATCCATGTCGTCGACAATATAAACCATTGATCGCTCTGTGTCATTAAAGACTTTGTGGACGCTCGCTTGATCAATAGTTAAGTCATTAGTGGCGCCGATCTGATAATCCAATAATTTCTGACTGGACATATTCACATTGCGCCCTGGCATATTATAAATAGAAAGCATGGTGCCTTCTTGGCTGAATACAAATGCCCCCTCAGGACTGAAGTTAACATTTTCAGCCACAGTGTTAGTGATTATTTTAGTGCTGACTACGGCCTGCAAATCAGTACTCCAGGTTTTAATACCATTATTGCCAACAGTAACGATACGATCACCGGCAATTCGAATTGTCTTTAACCATTCATTGGTTTCTTTTTGTGCGGTCTGGGAAACTAAAACTGGAGTAGTTGGTTCGGAAACACGATATTTGTAAATCGAGAACCCATCAATTAAATATAAGTACAAATCGCTACCCTCTTGATTAAAGGCAAGATCGTTAAACCGATGGTCAGCACTTAAGTTACCAAACATAGCCACCCGGCTAATGCCATTGCCTTGCATGCGGAATAACTCCATCTGGTCACGATTAACCGTGCCAAAAATGACCTGGCCACGATAACTAATCGCCTTGCCAGAGTAATAGGCTTGGTTGTTACTGGTGGCGTGATTGCTGGTGAAATAAAAACCACCGGCGATAGCCAAAATAATGAATAATACGGTTAAGCGAGTAGAAAACTTGCTCATATGGTTGTGATAAAAATTTCCCTTGATTATTAAAAACACATCAAATGGATTTTATATATTAGCATCTTTCTATAATTTTGTCAATAAAAAATGCGGTTTTTAGGCTTTGCTTATTTTATGTTAAATATTAGCCATTTATTAATGATTGGTAGACTTGTTCAATCTTGGCGGCATAATTATGACTTTGCATTCGTTCTACTGAAGCACGGCAGGCATCACTCATGCTAGCGTGATCACAGAGATCAACTGCAACCAATTTTTGTGCTAAAACAGCACCATCACCCACTGGAAACAACCAGCCATTCTTGTGTTCAGTCACTAATTCTGGCAAACCACCGGTGGCTGCTGCTAAAAGCGGTCGGCCAGCTGCCAATGCCTCAATGGCACCATAAGGCAAATTTTCTGGCCAGAGTGAAGGTAAAATCACTACGGCTGCACCAGCCAAAGCCTCAAGCACTCCAGCCTGATCGACATGCGGTTGCCAAAACACCTGGTTAGACAAGCCTAGTCTTTCAATGGTTTGTCTGACTTCGGTCTCGATTGGACCGCTACCCACCAAATGCAACGGTCGTTTAATATTACTTTTAGCGTATGCTTCAAGTAATAGAATAATTCCCTTCTCTGTGGATAAACGGCCGTAGTAAAGAAGATACCCGTTTTCCGCAATGGCTGGTATCTGACGATAGGACTGCCATTCGGTTTCGGTTAAAAAATTTTCAACGTGATGTTGATTACCAATAAAACCGAAGCGCTGACTCACATCAACCATAAATTTGCTCGGTGAGATATAGGCATCAGCTTGCTGATACGCACGCTTTATTTTGGCATACCAGGTCATTTCCATGGCCGACATTAAACTTTTCCAAAAGGAATTCTTAACACAGCGGTAACGACAAGCCTTGAAGTAGCTCCCTTGGCGACAGCGCTCGCATTGTTGCCCCTTGGTAAATAGCTGATAATTAGGGCACAAGTGTTGATAGTCGTGCCAGGTTTGCACTACCGGTATATTATTTTTTTTCAAAACCTTAATAATTGCCGGGGTTAACTGATGAGCAATATTATGAATATGCGCCACATCTGGTCGCTCGGCTTTGATTAACTTTTTCAATTGCTTAACGGCATTATAGTTATAGAAAAACTTTATAGCAGATTTAACCGAAAACCGATCAAAATCAACCGCTGCTGCAAAATAAGGACTGTACTCACTTGGGCGATTATGCGGGTGTGCCATAGCAAAAGGCACCACGCTGTGCCCCTGCTCTTTTAAAAGTGTTTCCAGGGCAAAGAGATGACGTTCGGTACCGCCTTTTAAATAATAATACTTATTAACTAAGAGAATTTTCATAGGAAGTTTTTTTACCTAAAAATTTATGAGTAATAATCCAAGCAATAACTGGCAATGGATGGGAACGAATGGCTTCTCTGGCCGTACAAATCATCCAATTCGGAGCCAAAGTATTTGTCTCACTTTTTATTTTAGTCATATCTGATATCGTTCCAATCACCATATTAGTAACGTCATTGGGGTAAACATTGCCTTGTGGATCGATAAAAATATTTTTTTGACCAGAATAATCTGGTAGCACGCGCTGACCAGTATTAACATAGTAGGCCAAACCGTAAGCAAAAAAAGCCCGCACCCAACGCTTGGGCTGCCAAGTAGCCAACTCTTGTTTACTTAACCAAATAAGTTGGTCAGCAATTTTAGTTTTTAAATCAAGGGTATTATCCTTTTTAAAATAGGCCTCACCCGAGTGAACCGCGGCAACAGTAAATTCAACCTGATGTTTTTTGGCCAATGCATACACTGGTTGCAACTGATCATAATTATAATCAGCAATGGTAAAAGCAAGCTTAAGCGATTTAACCCCAAGCTGTTTAAGCCCAGTCAGGGTGGCCATGACTTTATCAAAACCGTGTTCAATGCCACGGACTGCCTCGTGTCGAGCGCCTACACCATCCAAAGACAATGCTACACCTACCGTTGAATCTATGGCTAATATTTGGGTCATTTGTTTTAAAATAAGCTCAGTAGCAAAACCGTTGCTTGAAATAATAATTTTTACCCCTGGGCAGGTCTTTTTGGCTTGGGTGATGAATTCTGGTAAGTCGGCACGTAAAAACGGTTCTCCGCCAGTCAAATTAAGACTTTTGAGCGTTTTTGGCAGATTAGCAAGCACTGACGGTAAAAATTCTGGTTTATGTTCGGTAATTTGCCAAATACCACACATCCGACAACGGGAATTGCAGCGATAGGTTACGGCAAGTACAATATCGGATATAGTTGATTTTTTCATAAAATTAGGGTAAATTTTATCTAGTACGGTCAAGTGAAATTTCGATATTTAAACTAAAGTTTTAATAAATACTCTTTACCTTAACATAAAATGTTAAAATTGTCAATACAAAGCCTAAAATCACCTATAATGGTGGTTGGCGGTGCACTTTTGGCCTGGTTGATTATTATTCCTTTTCTACCCTACCCCTTACCCCTTGTTTTGTTACTCACACTGGCCTATGTGCTTTTTTGGCTGAGTTTGTTTTGGCCTTGGCTGGGTATGCTTGGTCTCGTTTTAGCCAGACCGCTCTTAGATGTGTTTTCTAATCAGACCATTATCACTTTTTTTGGACTATCGATTAATTTAGCCGGTTTTTTGGCCACGGCAGTAATTTTGTTGTATGGTTTGGTCTTTTTTTCAAAACATAGTAATGACTCTCTCCCGTTTAAAAAAAGCTTGCAGGTTTTTTGGTTAATCGCCTTACTCGGTGTGTTAACCTCAATCGATCCAAAAGTTAGTTTGGCAGAGTGGTTAAGATTGTCTAGTATTTTTGTCTGTTTCTATCTTGGCTTTCGCTTGTTTGGCCAACCACGTCGCTGGCAACGATTAATAACGGCAGCGATTCTTTCTGGTCTGATACCGGCAATAATTGCCATGGCACAATTTCTCACCAACACCGGGTTAACCATTCCCATGGAAGGCATATTTAATCGCATCTATGGCACCTTTGCCCACCCTAATCTTCTCGCCTATTATTTAGTGGTTGTTATCAGTCTCTTGGGCTTTGAGTTGATTAGGCGACCAAAACGACAATTAATTTTTTGGGCATATGCTGCCTTGGGTGGTTTTTATAGTTTAGTTTTAATTTTAACCTACACTCGCGGCGCTTGGCTGGCTTTGATTGCTACATTCGGCATTGCCGGACTTTTACGCTTCCGTAAGTTTTTATTAATTTTTTGTTTAGTGCTTTTTGTGGTTTACGCCGGTATCGGACCAATTCGTAATCGAGTAAACGATTTGACTGGTGGACGATATAGTTCGATCCAATGGCGCTTTCAACTGTGGAGCGATAGCATGAATTATTTAGGTGACCGCCTGATTCTTGGTTATGGTACAGGCACGGCCAAAGAAGTTATTTTAAAACAGCGCGGTGAAGAGGCTGGCTCGGCCGACCCGCATAATGATTATTTAAAACTGGCCCTAGAAAATGGTTTGGTGGGATTGATTACTTATATCTGGCTGCTGCTATTAATTGTTAATACTCTGGTTAAACACTATCGTAAAGCCGTAACCCCAGAAGCTAAAAACTTTTTAGTAATTTATCTCGGCCTAAGCCTAGCCTTGTTTGGCCTAAGCGCGGCGGATAATATATTGCGTAATACTGTTCTGCAATGGGTCTACTGGCTGGTACTCGGCTCTACTCTAGCCGCCGCCAAACATTCGTTGCAAAATAATAATTAAATTTGATTATTTATTTACGTTGATTTGTCATGCCGGCCACCGAGCCGGCATCTTGTTTTTGTAAAAAATGCGAGTTGATTATGTAGGTTCAAATAATTTACACGTGATCCCGGGTCGAGCCCGGGATGACAGAATAAAAGAAGATGAGTTTAGCCCGGGATGACAGAATAAAAATAATTAATACAACAATCCGTGATTTTTGTCATGCCGGCCACCGAGCCGGCATCTTGTTTTTGTAAAAAATGCGAGTTGA
>JBAXJQ010000027.1:0-18486 GCA_037137775.1 Candidatus Falkowiibacteriota bacterium
TTGAACCGAGTTGATCGGACTAAACCGTTAGAGACAAGGCTGTTTAACGCAATCGCCAGACATTCGGTAACGATTTGTTTTGAGGCAGTGCTATTACGGAAAAATGAACAAAATAACTTAGAAATTTTTTTAGCCAAACGAAGTGCCAATCAAACCTATGCAAACCAGTGGCATATCCCAGGTTCAATATTTAGAGCGCTTGAAAGTGCAACAGATGTAGCAGTCCGTTTGTCTGAGTTAGAATTTGGAGCGAAAATCGAAACGTTTAGGTTTTGTGAAGAATTTTTTTATGAGGCTGAATATGGTACTATTTTAGATCAGATATATTTAGTTGAAATCAACGAGCCTATTGATGAAAAATTCGGTACTTGGTTTCCAATTAATCAACTGCCAACACCTTTTTGCGAGTTTCATAAAAACAGGATTTTACCCATTCTGTCTCGATATATATAATTAAGAATATCAATATGATTAAAGATGTAATTATTAAGCCATTAAAAAAAATATCCGATGAGCGTGGTTCGATAATGCACATGCTTAGAAATGACGATTCTGATTTTAAACAATTTGGTGAAATATATTTTTCTACCGTTTATCCCGGAGCAATTAAAGGTTGGCATCTTCACAAGGAAATGACGTTAAATTATGCTGTGGTAAAAGGCAATATAAAATTAGTATTGTTTGATCAGCGTGAAGAATCACCGACTAGGGGTGAAACACAGGAAATATTTATGGGAGACAAAAATTATTGCCTGGTATCAGTACCTGCCGGTGTAGTTAATGGTTTTAAGGGTGTTGGTATGGAAGAAGCTATAGTAGCTAACTGTGCTACTTTGCCACACACACCGGATGAAATTGTTAGAATTGATCCATTTTCAAAAGATATTAATTATAATTGGGATATAAAGCATGGCTAAAAAAATACTCATCACTGGATCGGGCGGATTTGTCGGAAAAAATTTATATCAGATGCTGCAATCTGATTATGATATTCTTGGTGTGGGCAAAACCAAAAAAGAATATGTAGACGAAGGGTGCGATATAACCGACTCAGAAAAGTTAATAGGAATTTTAAACAGATTCTCCCCCGAAGTTATCGTTCATTTAGCTGCACTGTCAAATGTAGAGCGTTGTGAGATTGAACAAGATTTTGCTTATGAACAAAATGTAAAACCAGCAAAAATATTAGTTGATTGGGCTGATTTAAATAATGCACGAATCGTTTATGTTTCAACCGATTACGTCTATGATGGGGTTAAAGGTAATTTTACCGAGCTTGATCCAGAAAACCCAATTCAGCATTATGGCAGAACAAAACTAGAAGCTGAAAAAATAATCTCTAAGTTGAGCAATCATCTAGTTTTAAGGCCAACCGTTATTTATGGCTGGGATCAAGTCGGAATGAATTTTTTTATGCAGCTGTACCGCAATCAAAAAGAGGGTAGAATAATGAAAGTGCCCATGGATCAAATTAGCAACCCGACGTATGTACAAGATTTTTGTCGATTAGTAAAAACTGCGCTTGAATCAGACTTAGTTGGTGTGTTTATTGCTACCGGTCCCGAATCGATGAGTCGATACGAATTTGCCTTAAAGATTTGTGCGCAAATGAATTTTAACAGTTCCTTGGTCATTCCAGTTGATACAAAATCACTGGGGCAGATAGCTCTTCGACCGCTAAACAATTCAACGAGCTCCAAAAAAGTGTGCGATTTGTTACAATTTCATTTTTCTAATTTAGAAAATATTAATTTGAGCAATTTTCTTCAATCCGCAGAACAAATATAATAGTTTAGCATTATGAAGCTTACCGTTGCCATACCATCATATAATAAAGAGAAATATATTGAGCGTTGTCTTGATAGTGTTTTGAAAGAAAAGAAATTTATTGATGAAATTATTTTGATTGATAATTGTTCAACCGATAAATCATATGAAATTGCAAAAAAATATGAACCTCAGATTGTCTGTTATCAGAACGAGACAAACCTGGGCATGTCTGGTAATTGGAATAAGTGCATTGACAGGTGCCGGACGGAATGGCTAATGATTTTTCATGCCGATGATGAAATGTTGCCTGGCGCAATTGCTAAATATCGAGAGTTTATTTCAGCCTATCCCGAAGCCAATTTGGTACATGCTGATTCCTATTCTATTATAAATGGCGACGTGTCGACTAAAAGCATTCATCATGTCAAGAAAAAGTCACTCTGGAAAGCGGGGTTAGATGCAATGAGCTGCCCTTACGGTGCCTGCTCTACGGTAATGGTAAAAAAAGATGTTTATAAAAAGCTGGGTTATTTTATTGACTCGTCCTTGTCATCCGATGCAGAAATGTGGTTTAGAATTGCCAGTAAATATGATATTGGGTATTTGGGCGAGCCAACGATTATTTATCACATAAACCCTTCTTCGACTGGTATTGATTCATTGATAAATCGTTCAATCAAAGAGATACGGGCCGATTGGGATCTTTTAAACAAGCGCAGGGCCGAGGCATATCCTACCACGGAATCGCGTGATAAGTTTATTCAGGAAACATTTAATCAAGCGCCGCATGCCTATTGGTCTGTTGTTAAAGCCAACATTAGGGCAAGAAATTATTGGAAGGCGTTTCAAACAGTGGCCATGATCATATTTCATTTTCATGGTGCGGTATCCTTAGTAAAATTATCATATGAAGCCATTACTAAGGTGATTAAAAATAAATTACGATTAGATAAAAAAGTAAGCGTTTTTCCGAAATAGAAAATTTTTTATGTCCAATTTGTCATATAAAACAATTAATAATTTATTCTACAGTGTCTTTGGCTTTTTATGGCCGCTGGTGCTGACTTTTTTTACATTGCCGATTTTAATCCATGCTCTTGGTACGGAAAAGTATGGTTATTATATATTAGTTAATGTTGGCATCGCCTTTTTTTCCTTACTCGATATCGGTTTTAGTTATCGATTTATAAAGAAGCTTTCCGAAATAGTAACTATTTCAGCCGAAAATGAATTAAAAATAAACACGCTTTTCAGTACCACCTTTTGGGCATATGCCTTTCTGGGGTCAATGATCTTTGTCTTGTTGCTAGTCCTACCCACGCTTTATCGGCCAATACTTGATGTGCCAAGCGGGTATATTGAAAATAAGCAATTTTTTATCCTCTGTCTTAGTTTGAATTTTTTTGTAAAAATGTTGACTAATTTAGTTAGTCAGATTCCATATGCCGTGCAGCGTTCTGATGTTACCGTAAAGATTGCCGTGGTCAGCTCAACGCTGGTCCAAATACTGTCAATTATTGCAGTAATAAGCGGTATGGGTATTACTGGCCTCGTTGTAGTGCAGCTATTCTCAAGTATTTTAGTGTTCGTCGCTTACATAAGTATGAGTCGAAAAATTTTACCTAATTTGCGTTTACTGCGTATATTTTCATTTTCAGACTTTAAAAAAATTCTTAAAGATGGAGTTTGGGTTTTTATTGCCAATGGCACGGGCAACATCCTCTCGCAACTTGACAAGTTTGTTGTTGGCCTTTTTTGTGGCACTTCAGGGGTAACATACTATTCTTCTGCGCAAATGGTACCAGAAAAAATCAATAGTACCGCCTTTAGCCTTTCGTTGGTTCTATTTCCGGTATTTTCCCAAGTCAGCGCCACTCGTGATATTATTACTGCTAGGGCAATATTCAGGCGAGGACTGAGCTTGATTGCATTTATTTCGGCAGGACTGGCCATGCTTGTGTTAATTTATAATTATCAAATTTACTATTATTGGCTGGGAAAAGAAATTGCGGATAATTCATACGTTGCAGTCAACTTTTTAGCGGTTACATATTTACTTATTGCATTCACTGGGTTTTGTGATTTATTTTTAAACGGTTGGGGAAAAATTAAGTCAACCGCTTTAATCTCAGGTAGTATGGCATTTCTTAATGTAGTATTCATGTTTATACTTATTCCACGATTCAATGTTGCCGGTGCTGCAATGGCATATTTTGTCAGTGTCTTGCCGGCAGTATTTATCGTTTTATTTATCGAAAAAAAATATTTCAAGTCGGTTACCATGGAGGTGTTTAAATATTATTTTTCTTTAGCCTTAAGATTGTTGTTGGTCGTCTTAACAGTTTCCGCTGCTTCGCTATTATTTAAACCACTTATTACTAATTTATTGTTAGTCATGATCTTCGGCTGTATTTCAATAGTAATGTATTTTTCATTATACTGGTTCGGTGGATTTTTTAATGAAGAAGATATTACTTTATTTAAAAATTTTTTTATACAAAAATTTCATCGAGTAATTAACTAGAATATTTTATGAAAACGATTATTTTATGTGGCGGCCATGGTACCCGCATGCGAGAAGAGACGGAGTTTAAGCCAAAGCCTTTGGTTGAAGTTGGTGGTAAGCCAATCTTGTGGCACATTATGAAAATTTATGCCCACTACGGCTATAATGATTTTATTTTAGCATTGGGGTATAAAAGTGAAATGATAAAGGAGTATTTTCTGAATTGGCGGAGTTATAGTAATGATTTTACTTTGAACACCAAAGATCATGAACTAACATATCATAATAATGAGTGCGATGATTTCAAAATAACATTTGCTGAAACTGGGAGGGATAGCTTGACTGGTGAACGGATAAAGCGATTGGAAAAATACATCGATAGCGATCAGTTTATGGTCACATATGGCGATGGCGTTGGCGATATTGATATTAATCAATTAGTAAATTATCATAACCAGCAGGGCACGGTGGCCACCATAACTGGCGTTCGACCAGACACTAGATTTGGGTATTTAAGCATTAATCATGACACGGGCAAAGCCGCTGATTTTTTTCAGCACCACATTACCCACACTGAAGATCATTCCAAGGATTATATCAATGGCGGTTTTATGGTCTTTGATAAAATGGTATTCGACATGATCGAGCCCAATTCTATGATTGAGAGCGTTTTTGAACCTTTGGCCAGCCAGTCGCAACTGTCGGTTTTTAAGCATCCAGGCAAGTGGAAGTGCATGGATACTTATAAAGAGGTGGAAGACATGAATAAGGCTTGGCAGATTGATCCATTTTGGAAATTGTGGCAATAAATTATACATATGAATGAATTTTATCAAGGTAAAAACGTATTAGTTACCGGTGCGACCGGTTTAGTGGGGGGGCACTTAGTTGAGAAATTACTTTCTTATGGTGCTAATATATTTATCACCCAACGATCAAGCGTGATGAATTCGTATTTTTCTTTAATGGGTATGGATAAAAAAGTTTCTCGGGCAAGCTGTGATATTAAGGATTATGCCAGAGTTTTTGATGTCATTTCAAAATATGAAATTGAGTATATATTCCATGTTGCTGCTCAGCCGATTGTTCAAACTGCAATAGTAAATCCGCTGGAAACGTTTGAAACAAATATTATGGGCACGATTAATATTCTTGAAGCAGCCCGTCATTGCCCAAAGATTAAAGGCATCGTAGTAGCTTCAAGTGATAAAGCATATGGTAAAAAATGCGATAATGCTACTGAAACCGCCCCCATGGCTGGTGATCATCCATATGATGTCTCAAAGTCATGCACTGACTTAATTGCCAGAACTTATGCCAAGACCTACAACTTGCCTGTAGCAGTTTCACGTTTTGGTAATATTTATGGTCCAGGTGATTTGAATATGAATCGGATAATTCCAGGCGTGATGAAAGCGATTATAAAAAATGAAACACTTGAAATAAGAAGTGATGGTAAATTTGTACGCGATTACGTTTTTGTTAAAGATGTTGCCGATGGTTATGTGTTGTTAATGTCAAAAATCGTTGAAAATATCGGCGAGGCGTATAATTTTAGCACCGGGTATAATTTGTCCGTGGTAGATTTAATAAAAAAGATTTCCGAAGTTATAGGGGAAGAGTGCAAATATGAGATAAAAAATTTCCAGCAGAATGAAATACCGAGTCAGAGCCTGAATTATGAAAAGGCAACTACAGTCCTTGGCTGGAAGTCGGATTACACCTTTGAAGCGGGTATAAGAGAAACGTTTGATTGGTACAAGAAGTTATTAGTATAAAGTATGATCAGCCAAAAAATCAAAGTCGGAATTATTGGCACGGGCAATATTGGCACTGATTTGTTGTATAAAATTCAACGGTCTGAATTGTTAGAATGTAGTCTGTTTGCGGGCCGTGATGCTGAGTCACAGGGAATTAAGCGGGCTGAAAAAATGGGAGTTCACACCTCTCATCAGTCCATTGACGCTATAAAGAATGAGCCAACAATTTGCGATATTGTTTTTGATGCTACTTCTGCCAAGGCACATATTCAGAACGCTAAAATACTCAAAGAGTTGGGAAAGTTTACTATCGATTTAACTCCATCAAGAATTGGCAAGATGTGCATCCCGGTTATTAATGTTTCTGAAGCCTTGGATTTAGATAATGTCAACATGGTTACCTGCGGTGGGCAGGCCTCGGTACCGATTGCTAAGGCGATTATGGACTGTAATCCAGAAACGGAATATATTGAGGTGGTAGCCAGTATTTCATCTAAATCGGCTGGGCCAGGCACTAGGTTAAATATTGATGAATATACTCAAACCACTAAAGATGCCATTAAAGTTTTTTCTGGCGTGCCGAGCGCCAAGGCGATTATTATCTTAAATCCTGCGGAGCCGCCTATATTAATGAATAATACCATTTATGCTAAAATGAAGGAGCCAAACTTGGAAAAAATTAAGGCCAGGGTGCTCGAAATTGAGGCAGAAATTAAACAATATGTTCCTGGCTATAAAATTGCACTCGGACCGATTTATGAAAATGGACGATTGGTAGTAATGATAGAAGTGACTGGGCGAGGAGATTATTTGCCAAGTTATTCTGGCAATTTAGACATCATAACTTGTGCGGCAGTCAAAGTAGCTGAAGAATACGCTAAAAAAATATTAAAAAACCATGAATAAAGTTATATTTTTTGATTCTACCTTGCGTGATGGCTCACATGCAGTGCGCCATCAAATCGAACTGGAGTCAATTAAGGATTATTGTGAGTTGATTGATAATGCCGGTTTACATACGGTCATTGTTGGTCATGGCAATGGGCTTGGCGCTTCTTCCTTGCAGGTTGGTTTGTCAGCGCATACAGACGAAGAAATGTTGAAAATTGCCAGAAAATCATTACAGAAAACGAAATTGGGCGTATTTATGTTACCTGGCTTCGGCACAATTAAAGACGATTTAGAGCCGGCGATAAAAATTGGCGTAGATTTGGTTTGTGTAGGTACTCACTGTACAGAGGCAGACGTTTCGCGACAATATATAGAATATGTTTCTGAGAGTGGGCTAGATGTGTATGGTGTATTAATGATGTATCATCGGGCGTCAAAAGAGAAGTTGCTTGAAGAAGCTCAAAAAATGCAGGATTATGGAGCTATGGGGGTAATTTTAATGGACTCAGCTGGTGCCTCGACTCCACAAATGGTTTCGGCCGCCATCAAATATTTAGCCGATAATTTAAAAGTAGCGGTTGGTTTTCACGCACATAATAATTTGAGTATGGCCGTCTCTAATTCGCTTCTAGCTATTGAAAATGGGGCAACAATAATTGATGCTACAATTAAGGGGTTTGGTGCCGGTGCAGGCAACTGCCAGCTTGAGGCGTTAGTTGCATTATTGGAGAAATGCGGCAAACCAAGTGGCGTAAATTTGTATAACGTTTTAGATGTTGGAGATAAAGTGGTCTCCAAGATAATGACAAAACCACCAGAGGTCAGCTCGCTAAGCATTATAAGTGGCATGGCTGGTGTTTTTTCTGGTTTTTCGAATCATGTAATTGCTGCGGCAGAACGTTTTGATGTCGATGCAAGAGATATTTTTATAGAATTAGGCAAGCTTAAGGTTGTTGGTGGGCAAGAAGATTCGATAGTGAGGGTGGCTATGAAATTGGTAGCTAGAAAAAGATCTGATGAGGTTAGCTATCAGATTGAGTCATTATCATAATTAATTAGCTTTTCGTTTTGTGCGAAAATTATTTTAAAAAATATGTTGGTCGCTGATTTCATTTTTAAGTTTTTTGCAGAAAGGGGCGTTGATGAAGTTTTTATGGTTACTGGCGGACAAGCCATGTTTCTTGACGATGCGGTGTATAAGAATAAATCGATAAAATATATTTGTACACACCACGAACAAGCTGCAGCCATGGCTGCCGAAGCGTATGGCAGGTTAATGAATAAGCCAGCCATTGCATTAGTTACCGCAGGACCTGGCGCTGTCAATGCGATTAATGGTGTAGTTGGAGCTTGGACTGACTCCTCGCCGATGATTGTTATATCAGGCCAATCAAATTTATCCTATGTTGAATATCAAGAAAAATCAGGCATTAGACAGTACGGGGTTCAGGGTATTTACATTAAACCCCTTGTTGAAAAAGCGGTTAAATATTTTATCACGGTAGATAATCCAGAAAATATTTTATATTATTTAGAAAAGGCATTGTATTTAACGAAAGCAGGGCGGCCTGGTCCGGTTTGGATTGATGTACCAATAGACATTCAACGAACAGAGGTGCCCGATGGGGTTTTGCAAAGTTTTAGTGAGCAAAAAAAGACCAAGGAAGTTCATAAGAAAGAGCTTGCTAGTTTTTTTGAAATGGTTAATGATTCAATACGACCAATTATTTTGGCGGGACAGGGGGTTCGGTTGTCAGACGCTTTTACTGAATTTACTGAGTTAGTAAAATTATTGAACATTCCGGTCTTAACTTCACGATTAGGCATTGATTTAATCGCAAGTGATAATAAGCTTTATGTAGGCAGACCAGGTACGTATGGCGAACGTGCAGCAAACTTTGCTATTCAGAATTCAGATTTAATTATTACGTTAGGTTGTCGATTAGCAACTCCACTTGTCGGCCACAATCCAAAAGATTTTGGCAGGCATGCTAAAAAAATTATGATTGATGTTGATCAGAAAGAGTTAGAAAAGCCTGGCGTAGAAATTGATTTAAGGATCAATAGTGATCTTAAGCGATTTTTTGGTGAGGTGCTAACAAACGCTGAACAGTTTAAGGCCAAAGACAACGAACCATGGATATTGCAATGCAACACATGGAAAAATAATTATCCGGTGATATTGCCTGAGTATAAAGATGAAAAGCCAGTTAATTCCTATTATTTTAGTGGCAAATTGTCCGAAGCCTGCTCAAATGATGATGTAATATTGGTTGACACTGGTTCCTGTTTTCACGTGATGTGTCAAACCTGGAAAGTTAAGACGGGTCAGAAATTTTTAACCACTGGTGGCATTTCATCAATGGGTTATTGGGCGGCAGGAATTGGCGCGTGTATTGCAAATGATAAGAAAAAAACTGTTGTAATAACAGGTGATGGCAGCTTTCAGATGAATATTCAAGAATTAGCTACGATTATCCATAATAAATTACCCATAAAGATTTTTATTTTTAATAATAATGGTTATTTACTGATTCGGCACACTCAAAACAATTTTATGGAGGGTAGGTTAATCGGTGAAGGCCCGGATACGGGTGTCTGGTGTCCGGATGCTCTGAAAGTTGCTCAAGCCTATGGGATTCATGGTGTTAGGATTGATTCTGTTGAAGGCATTGAGGATAAGATTAAAGAGGTGATGGATTATGATGGCCCTGTAATTTGCGATGTTATGACACCGGAGCTGCAACTGTTAATCCCGCGAGTCGCATCAGACAAGCTACCAGATGGCAGGCTGGTATCACGACCATATGAAGATATGTTTCCATTTTTAGACAGAGATGAGTTGAAAACGAACAATATAACATAAGAATATGCTGCAAAACGAACAAGTTATCGCCAAAATCAATCAATTAAAAAAAGGGAAGTACTGTGATGTTATAATAGAACGCGAATTTGCTGGGCATAAATATCAGCTCTGTTTTCTTACTGAAGATTGTGCAGCCAATGAGCAACTGATGAAATTAATGTCTGAATGGAGAAAAAAACATGAATACTGGTTTCAGGCGCAGTTTTCGGTAAGTGTCGAACGGACTACGGCTTGGTTTAGAAAAAAAGTAATTGCCACCGAAGATCGGCTGCTGTTTATGATTATGATAGACGGGAAATATATTGGCCACGTTGGCTTGTTTAGATTCGATTTTGATAAAGCAACTTGTGAGATTGATAATATTGTGCGCGGCGAAGATCAAGTTTATCCAGGTTTAATAGGTGATTCGGTTTTGGCGCTGATGCAGTGGGGTAAAGAAACGCTTGGATTGAAAAATTATACGCTGCAGACAACTTCTGATAATGAACGAGCCTTGCGTTTATATCAAAGATTGGGTTTTGTGGAAACAAAACGTATTCCCTTGATTTACCAAAAAACTGAAGAGGGTGGGGAGTGGGTAGAGGTACCCGTTGGCCACAATAAACCTATTGAGCGTTATGATGTTTTTATGGAATTAAACAAAAACTTATGAGTATTGCATTGAGTGACCGGTCAAAATTTCTTGTTCAGTCTGAAATAAGAAATATGTCGATTGAGTGTGACAAGCTTGGAGGCATCAACTTGTCGCAGGGCATATGTGACTTGCCAATACCAAATGAAATAGCTGAAGGCGTAAATTTTGGCATCAAACAAGGGTTCAATCAATACACGAGATATGATGGTATTGTTGAGTTGAGAGTAGCAATTTCAAAAAAGGTAAAAAAATATAACAAGTTTGACGTCGACCCGGAAAAGAATATCGTCGTTTCAGCTGGTGCTACCGGCGCTTTTTATTCCGCTTGTCTGGCTTTGTTAAATGAGGGTGACGAAGTGATAATCTTTGAGCCGTATTACGGGTATCATATCAACACAATAAAGGCGGCAGGGGCTGTGCCAAAATTTGTCAAAATGACGGGCTCTGATTGGCAGATTTCATTCAGCGACCTTGAAAGTGCAGTAACTGAAAGGACTAAGGCCATTATGATTAATACACCGGCTAATCCAAGTGGCAAAGTATTTACCCGAGACGAATTAGAAAAACTAGCAGATTTTGCAATCAAACACGATATTTTTATTTTTACGGATGAAATATATGAATATATTGTTTATGATGATCGTGAATTTATCAGCCCAGCTTCCATATCGAGAATATTTGATCGGACAATTTTAATATCCGGCTATTCTAAAACTTTTAGTATCACAGGCTGGAGAATCGGGTATTGCGTTTGCCATGAAAAGTGGAAAGATATGATTGGTTATATTAATGATTTAGTTTATGTGTGCGCTCCTGCGCCGTTGCAATTTGGTGTAGCTTACGGTTGCGAAAGGATACCCGATAGCTTTTACGATAACCTGAGGATTAAATACCAGCAAAAAAGGGATTTGATATGTACAGCACTGTTGGAAATCGGCCTTACGCCTTACGTGCCTCAAGGCGCATATTATGTTTTAGCTGATGTGACAAATGTTCCAGGACAAGATAGTAAACTGAAAGCGATGCATATTCTGCAAACGACCGGCGTTGCTTGTGTTCCCGGGAGTGCATTTTTTCATGACAATGGCGGCGACAATCTGGTCAGATTTTGTTTTGCCAAGGACGAGGTCGAGCTCCGTGAGGCATGTAATCGACTAAAGAATCTTGTGATTAATTAATATATCTATTTTTGAAAATTATATGTTAACCAGGAGCGAAAAAAAAATTAGTTTTGCTGGTCCGTGGATTACCGACAAAGAAATAAGCTATGTTATTGACGGGGTAAAAAATGGATTTTATGAAACGTACGATCAGCATACTAAGAAGTTGGAAAAGGCGATGTGCGAATATGTAGGAATGAAGTATGGCATTGCAACTCATTGCTGCACACTTGCATTACACCTCGCCACTGCTTCTCTCGGTTTAAAAGAAGGGGATGAAGTGATTTGTACTGATTTTAGCTGGGTAGCGACAGCATATTCTATAGCCTATACAGGGGCTAAGCCAGTTTTTGTTGACATCGACCCGGATACCTGGTGTATATCGCCAAAAGCGATAGAGCAGGCGATTACACCGGCATCAAAAGCCATTATGTTGGTGCATACTTTTGGATATCCAGCTCAAATGGATGAAATTATGGCGATAGCTAAAAAATATAATTTAGCAGTCATTGAGGATGCCGCGCCAGCGCTTGGCGCAGAATTTCATGGGCAAAAAGTAGGTTCATTTGGCAATGTTGCCTGTTTTAGTTTTCAAGGAGCAAAAATAACCGCCAGTGGAGAGGGTGGCATTTATTTAACTAATGATGAGGAATTGTATAAGAAGGCCCATCTATTAGCCAATATGGGTAGAACAGATTCCCAAGCCGTTTTTTGGTCCGATTCTCTCGGTTATCAATACACTATTGCCAATTTGACTGCTGCTTTGGCTTTAGCGCAGGTGGAACGGGTTGATGAATTGGTTGATAAAAAAAGACAGATATTCAACTGGTATTATGATAGACTTAAAGACGTTGATGAAATAAAGATAATTAAAGAAAAAGAGGGTATAAAAAGTAATTATTGTTATCCTTCGATTTTAGTCAGTAGTACAGTAAAAATATTACGCGATGATATTTTAAAAGGACTTAAGGAGTTAAATATTCACGCCCATCCTGGCTTTCCGCGCATGAGCCGTTTTCCAATTTTTGAACAACGGTATCAGAATCCTGAAGCTGAAAAAGTTGAAAAATATGGCATTTCCTTGCCTGCTGCAGGAAATCTCGAAGAAGGCGACATCGATTTCGTGTGCCGTGCCCTAATTGAATTAATAAGAAATTAATATGAACGAAGGATTAAAGACTGAGGTTATAAAAGAATATAACGAACGGTTTCCACAAAAACAGTTCGTGGCTGGCACTTCGCCTATCCCTGTTTCGGGCAAAGTATTTGATGAACAGGAAATGTTAAATATGGTAGAGGCGGTAATGGAAGGCTGGTGGACGGAGGGTAAATATGCCAAGGAATTTGAAGAAAAGATCGCTGAATATGTAGGTGTTAAATTTGGTTCGGCGGTTAATTCTGGGTCCTCAGCTAATTTATTAGCCGTAACGGCATTGACTTCATTTCGTTTGCCGGAGGAACGAAGATTAAAACCAGGCGATGAAGTAATTACGGTCGCGGCAGGTTTTCCAACAACAATCAATCCAATTATTCAGAATGGTTTAGTGCCGGTGTTCATTGATGTTGAATTAGGAACGTATAATCCGAACTTTGAGCAAATAAAAGCTGCTGTTACTTCTAAGACAAAAGCAGTAATTATTGCCCACACTCTTGGTAATCCATACGATGTCGAGCAGATTGCCGAGTTTTGCAAAGAAAATAATCTATGGTTAATTGAAGACAATTGCGATGCGTTAGGCTCGAAGTTTAATCAAAGACATACCGGTACCTTTGGTGATATTGCTACATTAAGCTTTTACCCAGCTCACCACATTACTATGGCCGAGGGCGGTGCTGTGCTTACGAGCAATTCTTTATTGCATAAAATTGTGCGTTCACTTCGAGACTGGGGCAGGGATTGTTCTTGTCCGACTGGAGTGGATAATTTTTGTGGCAATAGGTTTAATAAGCAATTAGGTAATTTACCGCAAGGCTATGATCATAAATATACCTACTCAGAAATTGGCTACAATCTTAAAATTACAGATATTCAAGCGGCATTAGGCTTGGCTCAGTTGGACAAGGTTGAGAAATTTATAGAAAAACGGCGAAATAATTTTAGTTATCTTCTCAAGGCTTTCGGTAACTTTGAACAATATTTTATATTACCTAAAGCAATGGATACTGCCGAACCCAGTTGGTTTGGCTTTTTATTGACCGTTAAAGATGATGCTGATTTTAAGCGAGATGATTTAATAAAATTTTTAAACCAAAAAAGAATTGGTACTCGCCTGCTTTTTGGTGGCAATATTACGAAACAGCCCTATTTTATCAATTATAATATTGAGCATCGCGTAGTGGGTGAATTGAAGAATACCGATAAAATAATGAATGATACGTTTTGGATTGGCGTCTACCCTGGCATAACCACTGAAATGCTTGATTTTGTGATTGAATCGTTTAAAGAGTTTCTTTCCGGACAAAATAGCCTGATTGATAAGCTCTAGGTAAATTAAAGTTACAATTATATCGCAGTTAAAAAAATGATAAAAATATTATTAACGGGCGGTACTGGTTTTATCGGCCGAAATCTACTAGAACAGCTTGGTGGAAAATATCAAATTATAAGCCCAAACAAACAAGAATTGGATTTTTCTGATTGCGAGGCTGTTGATCGTTTTTTTATGAATCAGCAGTTTGATTTTGTTATACACGCAGCAAATATTGGTGGTGTTCGTGGTATATCACATTCTCTTGATACGACTCAGGTCAATTTGAGTATGTTTTTTAATTTGGTGAGACATAAAGAAAAATTCAAAAAAATGATTATTCTGGGTTCTGGCGCGGAATACGATAAAAGTCGTCCTTTGTCCAATATTGACGAAGAGTCCTTCGATCAGGTAATACCAAGCAATAGGTATGGCTTTGAAAAATATGTCATATCAAAGTTCGTTGAAAAATATGAAGATATAATTTGTCTTCGACTATTCGGGGTGTTCGGCAAGTATGAAAATTATCGAGTAAGATTTATTTCGAATGTTTTGTGCATGGCTTTGCTTCGTTTGCCGATCGTTATGCAACAAGATGTTGTTTTTGACTATATATTTATAGATGATCTGGTAAAAATTATCGATTTATTCATTACGAAAAAAGAGTATAAATTTAAATTTTACAATGTAGGCTCCGGTGTTCCAGTCAAGCTTTCTGAGCTAGCTGAGAGAATTAACTCTTTAACAGGCAACGGCCTGCCCATAAAAATAATAAATCCTGGGATGGGCAATGAGTACACCTGCAACATTAAAAGGCTTTTAGAAGAGATTAGTATTAACTCGATTTCGATGGATGAGTCAATTCTAAAAATGAAAGATTACTACGAAGAATTTTTTTTAACGGTCGACACCGAAGCATTAAAATACGAATTAAAAAATAGCCTATGAATCGTCCAATCTTAAGCATTTGCATACCGACATATAATCGACACGAGTATCTTGCACGCTGTCTTGAAAGCGTGCAAATTCAAACCGACGCATCGGATGAGCTGAGACAAAAGATCGAAATTGTCATTTCTGATAATGGGAGCATTGATAATACCACCGAAATCGTTGAAAAGTTCCAGCACAATTTTTCACATTTTATTTATGTCAGAAATCAGACCAATATTGGTTTTGATATGAATGTATATAATGTTGTATCTCAAGCTACTGGGAAGTATTGCTGGTATATGGGCGATGATGACATGCTGATAAACGGTAGTTTGGAATTTATGGTTGATTGTTTAAAAGATAATAAATATGACGTAGTTGGAATTTTGGGCTTGCCATTCTCATCCGGTGACATTTATAAGCATAAGCAAAATTTTAACAAAAACACTTTAGTTGAGATAGCTGATTACAATGAGTTTTATTTTAAGGAATATCTCCAGGGCGGTTTCAGCTTTATGATATTTGAACGGTCTCTTTGGCTGTCTTGCGTTAATGCTGATGACTATCTCAAATATTGGCTTTATTACGAAAATGTGGCCAAAATGTTGGTGCACACCAAGAAGATTATGTTGCACGTTCCGCAACCGCTGATCATGACTGGCCAGGATTGTCGCTGGGCAGAAAATGGTACCGAACTTTTTGCCTTCGTTTATTCGAATTACTTGCGTCAGCGACTGATTGATTTCGGTTTTGATAAAAAAAGACTTTCAAAAGATTTAATTAATAACAGTAAACGCGTAGTTATAATATTACTACGTGCCAAAGGTCATGGACTAAAGAGCGATCTTACCAACTTCAAATTAATGTATACAAACTTCACCTGGAGAAGTAGTTTTTATTATGTCGTGGCAAGTATGATTTATTTTTTGCCCAATTCATTAATTGTTCTTATCCGTGATTTAAAGAAGAAATTTTATTCATAGCCTATGGCAAACATTACTTTCGCAATTTTTACTTATAACGAAGCTGAGCGAATCACTTATGTAATTAGGAATTTTATTCCATTCGGCGAAGTAATTTTATTTGATGGCGGCAGCACGGATAACACGCAGGAGGTGGCAGAAAGACTGGGCGCAAAATTTTATACCAGACCTGACTTGGATAGGGCAGAGACTGCAAAAAATCTTGATTTTATAAAAAGCAAGATTTCCAATGAGTGGTTATATTGGGCATTTGCGGACAACCTGGCGCCAAAAAGCCTAATATCCGAACTTATTAAAATCGCCAGTCAAGACAGATATAAAATTGTATATGCCCCCATGTATACATATTTATGGGGCAATACTGAAAATTTTGCGCAAAAATATTATGCACCAGTGTTATTTCATAAGGACTATATCGAATTTCACCACAAAATTCACAGTATGGGTAGGTTTACCGGCGAGAAAAATCAAGTGCTCAGGCTTCCAAATAAAAAAGAATTCGCCTTACTTCACTACAGTACCTACAATATTGAAAAATTTACTCAAAGGTATCTTCAGTATGCCAACATTGAAGCCGGTGATAAATTTAAAGACGGTGAACGATTCAGCTTGTTAAAATTATTCGCAGCCATGATAAGGTGGGCTTGGTATTTGAGAAGCTCTTTGAAAAATTTAAGACTTGGAATAATAATTACTTTAAGCTTTGCTTTTTCACGACTCTTAACATATGCTAGATTGTATGAAATTGAAAATGGTATCGATTTGGAGAAAATTGAAAAGAATTACAGCGATAGTAAGGAAAAATTATTGAAAACGAACGAATGGTAATATTGAATAAAACTAGGAGCATGATTCCGCTTCCCGTAAGAAAAAATGTTGGTCCCTACATCGGCTGGCTAGCGCATTTTTATTATTTTAGAATTTTAAACAACCGTCACGCTCCTCAAGTATTGACGTTGGATCAGACCTTGGATGGTATAATTGAGAATAAACTTTCAGTCATAAGGTTTGGCGATGGCGAAATGATGCTTATGGAAAATATCAGTCTGTCATTTCAAGAATCAAGCCATGAATTAGCTGTCAGGTTAACCGAGATTTTGCGTGCGGACGCGGTAGGCCTGCTTATATGCATCCCCGGGATATGGGGTGATTTGGGAATTTTCACCAAGCGATCATATTGGTATGCGATTCATCACCTTTTTCGCCATAGGCATTCATGGCTTACTCGCCTGTCAAAAACACAAATATATGGCGATGCACACATAACGCGTCCATATTTAGGTTTTAAGAATAAAAGCAAATGCAAAGATTTTTTTTTCCGGCTTTTCACTCTTTGGAATAATTTAGATGTAGTTTTAATAGAAGGTGAAAAAAGCCGTTTAGGGGTTGGCAATGACATGTTTGATAATGTTAAATCGCTCGAGAGAATTATCTGTCCGGCAGAAAATGCATATGACCTTTATGATAAGATAAAAGAAGCAGCTTACAATATTAGTAAAGACAAAATGGTATTAATTTCACTTGGTCCAACTGCAAAAGTCTTGGCTTATGATTTATTTTTGGCCGGTTATCGTGTTTTGGATATCGGTCACATTGATATGGAATATGAGATGTTTTTGCGCCAAGAAACAGAGCTAGTTAAAGTACCTTATAAATACTTCAATGAAATCGGCGAACGTAATCCTGACGAATGCCTTGACGAAACCTATCTTAATCAAATTACAGTTCGCATAAAATAAGATATGAAAAAAATAAAGATAAAAATTTGTGACTACGATCAATCGGACGAATTTTCATTTGGTTATTTTATTTGTGGCGTGTTGGGCAAGTATTATGAGGTTGAATTGTCAGAAGAGCCGGATTATTTGTTTTACAACGAAGCGACCTATGAATATTTGAATTATGATTGTGTTAGGATATTTTTTACCGGAGAGAATATTACGCCTAATTTTAATTTTTGCGATTATGCCATCGGTTTTGACTGGCTCAATTTTGGTGATCGATATTTCCGGTTACCCCTATATTTAATAACTGTTTTTTACAGCAAGGACGAATTGGTCTTGGCTGGCGATCTTGATTTTAAGACGCAGATCAATTTTAGCGCTGAAGATTTGACAAAAAAATCCGGGTTTTGCAGCTTTGTGTATTCAAATTATCTAGCAGATAATAGTCGAAAAGATTTTTTTGATAGACTAAACAAATATAAAAAAGTTGATGCTGGTGGAAAATATTTAAATAATGTTGGTGGGCGTGTGGCAAATAAGCTTGAATTTGAGATGAGCCATAAATTTTCGATTGCGTTTGAAAATACATCGCGCTCCGGTTATACAACGGAGAAGTTGGTTGCTTCTTTGGCCGCCAAGACTATACCAATATATTGGGGAAATCCTGATATCGGCAGAGAATTTAATACCAAACGGTTTATTAATTGCCATGAATTCAATGATTTTGATGAAGTGGTAGCAAGGGTAAAAAAGATTGATAATGACAATCAACTTTATTTAAATATTTATTT
>JBAXJQ010000028.1:0-18108 GCA_037137775.1 Candidatus Falkowiibacteriota bacterium
GCATGACAAGATTGTAAGTCCGGCATGACAAGATTGTAAGTCCGGCATGACAAGATTGTAAGTCCGGCATGACAAGAAAAATAACTTTAGTTCAAAAAAATTATTATATTGAATATGCAGTTATCGAAACAAGAAATAGAACATGTGGCTAGGTTGGCTCGATTGGAGTTAACCGAGGCTGAAAAAGAGCAGTACCAGGAACAACTTTCCGCCGTGTTGTCTTATATTGATCAGTTGCAAGAAGTTGATACCAGCGGTGTGTTGCCAACCGCCCAAGTAACTGGTTTGTCCAATGCTTGGCGTGATGACGTGGTTGATGCGTGGCCAGAGGATCAAATTAAAGCGGCTATGTCCTTGGCACCGGAGCAAGAGGATGGCCAGTATAAAGTAAAAAGAATTTTGGAATAACGGTATGAAATTAAACGAATTAACCATAGTTGAGGCACAGGAAAAGTTAGCTGCAGGGGAAATTACCTCAGTAGAATTGACCAAGGCCTGCTTGGCCAGAATTGCCGAAGTTAACGAACAACTAAATGCTTGTTTAACCGTTTGTGAAACAGAAGCACTGGCCATGGCCAAATTAGCAGATGAACGTCGAGCCAGCGGGGAAGTAGACACCTTGCTTGGTATTCCGTATCTGGCTAAAGACAATATTATGACAGCCGGTGTGCGCACTACAGCCTCATCAAAAATATTAGAAAACTACATTGCGCCGTATGATGCAACCATTATTATAAAACTGAACGAAGCTGGTGCCGTGTTATTGGGCAAGACCAACTTAGATGAATTTGCTCATGGCGCCTCAACAGAAAACAGTGCCTTTGGCACCACACACAATCCTTGGGATTTAGACCGCGTACCAGGCGGTTCATCTGGTGGTTCGGCTGCGGCGGTTGCGGCAGACTTATGTTTATTTGCACTTGGCACCGATACGGGTGGTTCCATTCGTCAACCGTCCAGTTTTTGCGGCACCGTTGGGCTTAAGCCTACCTATGGTCGCATGTCTCGTTTCGGTTTGGTGGCCATGACCAGCTCAACTGATGTGCCTGGTACTATCACCAAGTCGGTCGAAGATGCAGCTATTATTACCGAGGTGTTATCTGGTGTTGATCGTTACGATGCCACTACCGTAAATCAACCAGTGGACGAGTATGCTAAAAAAGCCAAGGCGGAAATTACGGGTTTAAAAATTGGTCTACCTAAAGAATATTTTGCCGAAGGTACTGATCCAGCAGTTATGGCCTTAATTCGAGAAGCAATTGCTGAATTATCCAAGCTGGGTGCAGAATTTGTTGAAGTAAGTTTACCCTATACGAAATATGGCGTGCCCGTTTATTATATTATTACCCCTTCTGAGGTAAGCTCCAATTTAGCTCGTCACGATGGCATTCGGTACGGCTACACCACGCATGACAATGCAACCGATTTGGCGAGTGTTTATCTGAAAAGTCGTGGCCAAGGTTTTGGTCCAGAGGCCAAGCGGCGCATTATGTTGGGTACCTATGCCTTGTCGGCTGGTTATTTTGATGCTTATTATTTGCAGGCGCAAAAGGTGCGAACAAAAATTGTTGAAGAATATCAGGCCGTGTTTAATCAAGTCGATTGTCTATTAACGCCAACATCGCCACACACCGCCTTTAAGATTGGTGAGCAATCAGCGGACCCATTAAAGATGTATTTAGAAGATATTTTTGTAACTACCGCCTCATTAGCCGGTCTGCCAGCACTGGCAGTGCCGTGCGGTTTTGCTGCTTCCATGCCAGTTGGTTTTCAATTGATTGGCAAACAGTTTGATGAAGCAACGTTATTCAAAGTCGGGCATCAGTATCAAACAGTCACTGACTGGCACAAACAAAAACCAAATTTATAATTAAATACTATGATGCAACTCGACAACAAAACAAAATTTTCACTTGCCTTGGGATTAATTATCGTTATTTCGGCAGCTGTTCTGGCAGTGCAGCAGGCTACAAATAAAAAAGCAGTGCCAACGTCTGCGCCAGTGATTGCCAATGTGCCCGATAAAACTAAAACAGATTCGAGTAGCACTGATGCCTTAAAAAATATTGCTGAACCGGTCATGCCAACTCAAGCTGAAATTGCGTCTATTAAAACGGTTCGCTCTACCGATGGAACTGATCATGTTCAGGGCTCGACTACAGCGCCCGTGCAAATCATTGTGTATAGTGATTTTGATTGTGAGTATTGTGCAACTTTCGCTCAAACTCTGGCTCAAGCGAAACAGGATTATCTTGATAAGGTAACGATTACCTTCCGTCATTTTCCTTTAGTTGGCATGCATGCGTCAGCTCTGCCAGCGGCCAATGCCAGTGAATGTGCCGGCGAGCAAGGGAAGTTTTGGGAAATGTATAATGCATTATATGCCGCGACCAGAATCGCTAAGTTGGGCGAGACGCAAATCAGTGACGACGCTAAAAAAATTGGTTTGGATATGAAAAAGTACAATGCATGTATTGCGGCAGGTAAATATAATGATAAAATTACCAAACAAGCCGAGGAGGCAAAGACATTTAATGTTATCGGTGCACCAACTGCGTTTATTAATGGGCAGATTATTATAGGTAGTAACCCATATTTAGACGGTGTTGGCAGTGATGATCGCAAAATTGATGGTATCAAGACGATTATTGATAGAATTTTAGCTCAAGCCAAATAGGCTCGAGCACTTGGAGAGGTCGCATAGTGGTCGAGTGCGCTCGCTTGGAAAGCGAGTAAGCTGTCACAGGCTTCGAGGGTTCGAATCCCTCTCTCTCCGCATAATAAAATATCCTCGCAACCCTGAACTGGGCCCTAAAAAGTAGACACGAAAATGTCTACTTTTTTCATTTCTAAATAACATATATACTTAAGCCATGAAACAACCCAAGTTCAACGCCGAGCAAATCACTGCCTTGCTCGAAAACAAGCATGTGACCAAATGCAGTACAAAAGCCATCACCTATGCCAAAGCGTTTAAGGTTTTGGCAGTTCAGCAGTATGCCGAAGGTATGACGGCCACGCAAATATTCAGAGCTGCTGGCCTACCACCAGAACTGGTCGGAGAACATACTGCAAAATCCCAATTAAAAATTTGGCGCAACACATTCAGGTTGTGCGGTGAGGCTGGGCTATTAACCGAGATGCGCGGTCAAGCAACCGGTAGTCGGCGAGGTCGGCCCAAGACCAGTGACATGACTGATGCTGATCGCATAAAGCGACTAGAGATCGAAGTTGCCTATTTGAAGGCCAAGAACGATTTTTTAGTAAAACTCCGGGCTCAACGCAAGAGTTAAAACTGCGGCCAAGACAGAAATATTACATATTCAAATCTCTGGGCATGAACATTGGCATATTATGCTCATTGGATACTGTTTCAAGGAGTGGCTACTACCGCTGGTTAGCAGGTTCTCGTGAGATAGCCAAAGACTACAATGATTATCTACTGATTAAAAAGATATTTGAGGCTGGCAAGACGAAGTATGGTTGGCGTCAGGTTCAGATGCATTTGCCTAAGGGTGTAATCATGAATCACAAGAAAATTAAACGGATTATGAAAAAATATGGATTAGTTTGCACAATACGCCGTGCCAACCCCTACAAACACATGGCCAAGAAAACCCAAGAACATCGCACATTTAACAATCAGTTAAACCGAGAATTCAGGTCAATCGCACCATTCAAAGTGTTTTGTACGGATATTACCTATTTACCATTTAATCATCGCCTGGCCTACCTGTCGGTCATCAAGGACATTGGTTCGGGTGAGGTTGTGGCCTGGAAAGCATCACAACACATTAGTATGGAGCTGGTGCTCGGCACAGTTGAGCGACTCAGAAACAACGCGGCCTTGCCACTCGAATCATTTCAGAATATTATGATTCATTCTGACCAGGGGTTCCACTATACTAATCCGCAGTATATTGAACAGATTAGGAAACTAAATATGATTCAATCAATGTCGCGCAAAGGCAATTGTATCGACAATTCGCCCATGGAATCATTCTTCGGACATTTTAAAGATGATGTTGATTACGAAAATTGTAAAACCATCGAAGAGCTTAATTTGATAATTGAAAATTATATGCGATACTATAACTACGAACGTTTCCAGTGGAATCTAAAAAAGATGACTCCGGTACAATACCGAAATCATCTTCTAGAAACCGCCTAGTGTTTTTTACCCGTGTCTACTAAATGGGGTACAGTTCACCCGCCAGGATATTTTATTATGTCTGAGTGATACGGGAATAAGAACCAGAGTCTGACCAAGATAAAGAGTAGAATGCTGTCTACAGTGCTATAGATATTAAATTTTTCGCATCTGATAAATTTGGTGTTAGGTTCAAATCTTGCCCTAATCCATATTTATTACAGAGTTCGTAAGTGAGTCGCAGAGCTGAGTAATCCTCGAGTGCAATACCAACCGAGTCATATAGCGTAATTTGATTATCATTGACACGACAGACTTTTTTGTTCGTGATTAATTCATGCAGTTCGGCTGTTACCCGTGAATTAATTTCAGTATTTGTTAGCCGCTGAATCTCTCCTTCTATTTTGCACTGGTCAAGATATTCAACCGCAATCTGACAGCGTGAAAGAATTGAAGCCTCTAGTTCAGTCTTGCCTTCGGAGTCACCGCCAATCCCATTTATGTGCATACCTGGCGTTATCCATTTATTTTTAATCACATCAACATGCGCCCGACAGGCAGTGCAGGTGGTAACAATATCTGCGCCTCGTACCGCCTCTTCAGCGCTTTGGCATTGAACTAAGGTACAGCCAAGATGTTGTGAATTTTTTTCAAATTTTGCCATGGCCAAAGAGTCAATATCAAAGAATCTAATCTCGGTTAGCTTTCTGACTTGGGATATTGCTCTAACCAAAAAATCACTTTGTGCGCCTGTGCCGATTATTGCTAAAACAGTACTATCTTTTCTGGCCATAAGATCGGTTGCAATGGCGGTAGTGGCAGCGGTACGCAAGGCGGTAAGCAAGGTCATCTCGGAAAAAAGGAGTGGATAGCCGGTATCGATACGGGCAAGTTGACCAGTTGCCACCACTGTCATTAAACCAACATCATAATTTTTTGGGTGACAATTTACATACTTAAAGGAGTAGTAAGTATCATCACATATTGGCATAAGCTCTAGAACACCATTAGTAACATGCATGGCAGGCCGTGGAACTTTGTTAAATTCTTGCCAACGACTAAAATCTTGTTTTAGTGTTTTGGTTAAATCGGTGATAAAGTGGTCAAAACCATGCCGTTTGATTAACTCAGTTAATATTTCTTCAGTTACAATTTTCATATTTTTTAGGTAAGGGTCAGCGTAAGGGAAATTTTTTAATATAAAAAAAGGCCCTTCTTGGTCGGGGGCCGCTGAACATTAAATAAAAATAAACACCCCGACTGCTATGTAGGCATCGGTGTCGGCAAAACTGAGTAAAGGTATGATTTATGATTAAACATATTTATACCTTAATTAAATTAACAAGGTTTGTCAAATATTTTCATTTTTAATAAAATAATCAGTGTTTTACTTTAGTAAAATATGTGCTATTTTTAGTAATATAATGAATTTTTTTTATTCCGTAAATACAAATGATGTCCAGTAATCATGATCAAAAAAAGAATGTTGCTTTAAGCTCGGTCGCTGCTGGTGGGGTATTAACTATTGGCAAACTTGTCGTGGGCATGCTAACAGGCTCGATGGGTATACTTTCGGAGGCGGCGCATTCGCTTTTAGATTGGGTGGCGGCGATTATGACTTTTTTTGCCGTTAAATTTGGCGATCAACCCGCTGACGATTCTCATCCCTACGGCCACGGTAAAATCGAAAGTGTCTCAGCGTTAATTGAAACCGGGTTATTGTTTATTACCAGTGCTTGGATTATCTTTGAGGCGTCCAAGCGGTTATTGGGAGAGCATGGCAATGTGGAAGCACCATGGTATGCGTTTGCCGTTGTAATTGTCTCGATCATTATTGATATTTCTCGTTCACGTGCTTTATCTCGAGTGGCAAAAGCAACCAATAGCCAGGCACTCGAAGCAGATGCGTTGCATTTTAGCTCTGATATATATAGCTCTGCTGTAGTATTAATTGGCTTGGTATTCGTACGCTTTGGCGTAATGGGGGCAGATGCGATTGCTGCAGTGGTTGTGGCGTTGTTTGTTACCTTGGCCGGGTATCGGTTGGGCAAGCGGACGATTGATGTTTTAGTTGATAAGGCGCCAGAAGGCACTGCAGAGGCAGTAAGAGAAGTGGTACAAAAAATTGAAGGTGTCGTGCAAATAAATAGCGTGCGTGCTCGACCACTAGGACCAAATATTTTTGTTGAATTATCAATTGCTGTTAATCGCAAATTTTCTTTAGAAAAAACCCGAGAAATTATCGCCTTGGTTAAAAGTAATATTTTAGTAGCCGTGCCAGGAGCTGAAATAACCGTGCACACCGAACCAATCCGTCTGGATAGTGAAACAATTTTAGACCGGGTGCAGACTTTGGCCGCCAAACATAATTTAGTGGTGCACGATATTGTGGCTGATACTTTGGACAACAAACAGTTTGTCAGTTATGACTTAGAGGTTTCTGACATATTAACCATGACGGATGCACATGATTTGGCCACCATGCTTGAGGATGAAATTATAAATGAATTGGGCGACGACGTAGAATTAAATTCACACATTGAACCATTGAAACATGATGCAATTTTAAGTTCCAATGTTAATGCAGAGGAAATGAAACAAATCACAACTGCTATTACCACGGTAGATCTTGAGATAAAAGAAATTAGCCAGGTACACAATGTCTTGGTTCGAAAAATCGAGGATAAATATTTTGTTTCATTTCATTGTTTGGCACCAGGGGAATTATCGCTGGAACGTGTTCACGACGTGGTGAATCATTTTGAATATTTGTTAAAAGAGCAGGTGCCTGCCATAAAGCGGGTTGTTATTCATGCCGAACCATTATAATTATATAAAATTTTTTATGTCACACGAAATTGAAGCAGATTTTGTGAGTGATTGGGGTAATGAAACTTCTCAATGTCGAAATTGTACGAGCTTCACCCAATCAGGTGAAATGGGCTATTGCTCCGAGGCCAGAGGAGAAGTGCCGGCTAGCGCTCATTGCGACTATTTTAAATCGAGGGATTAATAAATTGAAAAAATGCGGGATAATACGTTGTTTCAAAAACAAACTTTTAGCATCACACTTGCGGCTGGTTTTATTTTCTTTATCAGTGCGCAAATGGTGCAAGCAGTCCCGCCACCAGATTTTTTATTCAGTCTAGCAACTCAGGTAATACAGTTCTTTTCGCTGGCAGTTGTTTTTTTAACGGCAGCGATTGGAGCAATATATCAATTTATTAAAACCAGACTAGATGTGTTAAAAATTTCAGCTTGGCACTGGGCTGGAATATTTTTTGGTGTACTTTTAATTTCTTTTATTGGGGCGTACTTTTACGGTAAATATCAACAATCCTTAGCGTATCAACGATGGGAGGCTCAAAGTCGGTATAATAACCAACAGCCCAATGATATTTTAAATCCAATAACTTTAACTGCGCCTACAACCACCACAATCGAGCTAGCCTCGACAACCCCACCCGTTACTTCCAGTACCCTCAATCTTGTTATAGAAACATCAACAGCGCCTTTATTCGTTACTACTTCTTCCGAGCTAATTTCAAGCAGTACGTTTTTTGTCACACATCAGTCGGAGCCATTAATCATTACCAACGAGGAATTTAAATTAGCTCTTTCCGGAAAGTTAAATGATTTTATCGTATTGGATGCTAGAGAAAATATTGAATACGAGTATGGGCAACTGCCAAATAGCCTACATATCAGAGCGGCTGATTTACGGGCAGGAAAGTGGGCAGATTTGCCACAAGAAAAATTAGTTTATGTTATGTGCTGGTCAGGTATTAGGGGCAAGGAGGTAGCTGAATTTTTGCGTTCAAAAAAAATAGTGGCAAAATATCTAGAAAAAGGTGCCGATGGTTGGGTCGCCTTCGGCGGAGAATGGCATGGTGAGATTAAATTTAGAAATTTGTATACTGATAAACGATATAAAATTGTCTACTCCACCAATCAAGTTAAACAAGAATTAAAAAAAGGTATCGTTTTGGTTGATAGTCGAGAAAAAGAAAAATTTATTAAACATCATATTAGTGGTAGTATTAACTTACCATTAATGCAAACACCAACGGTAGATTTTGATCGTGTTTTTGCCCAAATTGCTCCAACAAGTACCGTGATCACCGTGTGTGATAGTTTTGTAAATTGTTTTGATGCAGTGCTAACCGGCACCGAGCTAGAACGTCGTGGCCATATTTTTTTAGGGAGGTATAATTCCCCTTGGGAAATGTAATAATTTTTATTATGACTTTATTTCACAAACGTTTGGTCATAGTCATTATGGCCGTGTTTGCCTTGGCAGTATTGAGTGTTGGTCTATTGTATGATTTTTGGCCCCGACCATATTTTTTAAATGAATTAACCATGCAAGGCACTGATGATTCAGGCAAGGTGATTTGGATTAATTTTCAGGCGATTCGTAGTCAGACGATCATTAATTATGATCATTATTACACCGCCACGGTTAAGTATGATGGCCAGATTTTTAGACAAATGACTCAGTTTTCAAAATTTAGTGATTCAATTGTACCCCAAGGCCTCTTAAAGAGTTTTAATAATTATAAAAACACAGAGCAAGCCGAAGAAGAGTATAACCTAGCATTTACCATAGACGGCCATGAACTGAGCATCGAAATTCCCACCATTCAGGCTGATTTTTTAGCCAAAAGCAACTATCGTTATGTACGTTATATTGGCGTGGGAAGTTTTAAGGGAACAATCGACCAAAAATCAATACGGGGCAACGTGAAAGCTGATGTCATTATGTCTTCTGATGGCAAACAAGCGACCATATCTCGGGGTGTGAAATACAGCGGGCAAAGTATTAGTTTGTGGGATGAAATGAATAACTATTATCAAATCGATGTTTCGGAAGTAGCGCCAAATAATACTGGATACAGCTCTCATCAATGGGCACTTTATAAGTCTGCGGCAAGTGGGGAAATGCGCAAATTGCGCCAAATGAACATTGCTCGCACTACCAGCTCGCTAATAATTACTTTACCAGAACTTAATGACACTAAAATTTCCCTAACGCAATTTTCTGCCCTACCGGCTGACACCAACAATCAAAGCGGGTTAGCCACTGGGGTGATTACTGACACCACCGATCAGCGAAACATAGCTGGTGAGTATCAATTTTATAACAATTAGCAGTATGGTAGCTAGAGAGTTTGAACCGGTAAATGAAAAATTAATTGGATCAAAGGCAATCTCTTTGCGACGGCTTGTTAGTCTGGGGTATACAATTCCATCCTTTGTAACGATTGATTCTGACGATATCGTCGCTCTGGTTATCGGTGATAAAATAAACCAGAAGACACTTCAGCAGATAGCTGAAAAGGTAAAAAATAAATTAACAGTCACCCAATATGCGGTACGATCTTGTGCGCTAGCTGAAGATGGACAACATCAATCGTTGGCAGGGCAATTTAGAACCGAGCTAGCAGTAAGCCCTGATAATTTATCCGAGGCAATTAGGTCAGTGATTAATCAAGCGCTGGGACGCTCTGTTGCATCCAGAGCTTTTTCCCTCATCATTCAAGAATTTATCAATCCGCAGATTTCTGGTGTCACCTTTACTCGTGATCCGTTTGGCGGTCGTGAAATGGTTATAAACTATTATCGAGGCCGTGGCGATGCCGTGGTGGGGGGCGCGGTTACACCAAAAGAAATTCGCTATTTTTGGCAGCGACCAATTACATCCGAGCCAATTAGTGGTTTGCGAAACGAAGTATTAAAGTGGCAATCAATTGAATTATTGTTTGCCTGGCCTCAAGACATAGAGTGGTGTTTTGCAAATGGGACTTGGCATATTCTTCAGGCTCGGCCCATTACCAGCCTTGACACCTTAGCTGTTTCGCAAATTAAATATCTTGATGCAACTTTGCCGTCACAGGGCAATTTTTATTGGGAAAAGAATGAAATTACTGAAATAGCTCCGCGACCAAGTCGATTAACATTGAGTTTATTAGAAAAAATTTATTCAGATAGTGGGCCAGTTTCTATGGTTTATCGTAAATATGGCGTAAGGTATCAGGCAACTAACATGTTTACCTTGCTTGGCGGTGAATTATATTGTGATAAACAAGCAGAGCTTAACAGTGTAATGCCTGCGTATGACTATTTTCCGTGGCGGGGCGGGGTGCCACACTTTTCGCACATAACAGGATTGCTTCGTACCGCAATTAATACTTTTGCCTTGACTCGTGTATCACCAGGTAATCAGCTGTCGCATTGTCGCGCAGCCTTACGTGATGCCTTAGTGTCAAAAATGGTCATTGAAAAGGATCCCGCCGTTGCGCTAAGAAATTTTTTAGAACAATACCAAATAATTTTTGAAATAAATTTTTTGGCCAGTCAGGCAATGACTCGTCTCGACGTAGCGTTGCGCTCAAGCACCATAAATTCTACAACTTTGTTGCCGCAATTTTTTAACCTAGTGAAATATCAACGAGATGATTTATCAAAGATTTCAACTATTGATTTTGTTGGCAACTCATTAGACTTGGCAGATACGAGTCGCTTCATTCATCAGACCACATCAGCTTTGCTTCCGCTTGATGCCGAGGTGCAAAGTTGGTGGTTGGCATTGCCCAATTGGAAGCGTCAGTATTTAACGCCATTAGTCCACAATGCCTGTAAATATACAGAGTTGCGTGAGCAGGCGAGATGGTTAACGGTAAAATTGGTTTCAAGTTTACGCCTCATCTTAAAACAATTTAGCGATAGTAAACCCAAGCTAACTGGTTCATATTTAAATTTTAGTATCGATGAGTATTTAGACGATTTAATCGAAGTAGCGCCAGAATTACCGTTAATACCCACAGAAATTACATCCGGATTTTTGCCTACTCGAATCATAAGTGAATCAAGTACAATGCCAATAAAAAGCTATGGCGTTTCAATAGGCATGGCTGAAGGTAAATTAATTGATTTGGCCTCGGTTAAAAAATATCGAAAAACGAAACAAAAAGTGATTTTATATACTTCAGTGTTGGTGCCGGAATTAGCTTTAGAATTTGATTATATTTCAGGGATTGTTGCTAAAACAGGTGGATTATTATCTCATTTAGCAATTTTGGCCAGAGAAAAAGGTGTTCCTGTGGTGATTTCTTCACAAAATAACTATTTTTTAGGTGATATCGTTAAAATAAATGGCAAGACAGGAGATATTGAAATTGTTTCTAAAGAATAAGTAGGGCCACCATATTATTCGGCATTAAAACTGGGTGCCATTGACTTTTAGCCCATTCCATGCTATCTTTAGAATGTAAGTGATTCTCGGTAAGTGTTCTATTTCGCGCGTTTAAGCGAGATTTTAGATACCCAGTGAGAAGAAGGTCGCCTTACAATCTATAATCTAAGCGCAAACGTACGTATGGCAAAGAAATTATACGTCGGCAATCTTTCATACAGCACTACCGATGCTGGATTGTCCGAAATGTTTTCACAAGCCGGTACCGTTACCTCCGCTTCAATCATCATCGACAAGATGACTGGTCGTTCGAAGGGGTTCGGTTTCGTGGAAATGGCTAGCGACGAAGAAGCTGAACAGGCTATTGCTATGTTCAACGGCAAGGAAATTGAAGGTAGAACTATCACCGTCAATGAAGCTCGTCCTATGGGCGATCGTCCTCCACGCCGTGACTTCAACCGCTCAGGCGGATCCGGCGGCAACGGCGGTTCTAGCTATGGCCAAAAACGAACCAGCAGCTGGTAAGTTTACCATAAAAAACAGCCCCTTTCGGGGCTGTTTTTGTACTTGTATCTTAGCCGAGTTGTTTTAATAGAATCATGAGGCCGATGCCAGCTAGTATACCTGCTAATTGTAGAGCAGATTTGTGTAAGGCAGTGTCTTTTTTCAGTTCAGGTAGTAGATCTCCTGTGGCAATATAAACAAATCCGCCCGCAGTCAAAGGTAGGAGATAGCTGGATAGATTGTCGATACGATTATAAAGCGCAAACGTCATAAACGCACCAAGAAAGGCGAGCAGGGCAGAGAGAAAGTTAAAAAGCAAGGCTTTTTTTCGTTCATACCCAGCATGCAGTAGTACGCCAAAGTCGCCGATTTCTTGGGGTATTTCGTGGGCAATAATTGCAATCAGGGTGGCAAACCCCAAGGCAAAGTTGGTTAAAAATGCACCTGCCAACACTGCTCCGTCAATAAAGTTGTGCATACCGTCACCGACGAGATTCATTACACCAAATGTTTTTCGATGTTCGCATTCCTCGTCGTTATGACAGTGGTGCCAGTGTACAATTTTTTCTAAAACAAAGAAAATCAATATTCCGATTAAAAACCAATACCAACCGGTAATCGAATTTTCAGTTAAAATAGTCATTTCCGGTAAAAGATGAATCGCTGCATCGCCAAGCATGGTGCCAGCAGAAAAACTAACCAACAACATAATGAGGCGGTTCATGCGTTCGTGCGAGAGGAATAAAAAGAAGACCCCCACAAAAGAGATTAGGGAGATTAAAAAAATTCCTCCGAAAGTATACCAATAAATTTGAAAAATTGTCATAAATTGTTAGATTACTGTGGTCTTTGACCAAGCGAAATATATTATTTATAATAATAGCACTTATTTTAACCTAAAGATATGGATTTTGGACTTGACAGAAGTAAGATAAATATGTCTGGTGAGCAAATTATGCGTCGAGCGGGATATGGTTTAATTAATGATCATCATACTGGTAAAAATAGTTTTGTGCGGCGATTAAGCCAAAATCACTATCCTCGCCTGCATATGTATGTAAAAGAAGAAGCAGGTCGTATTATTTTTAGCCTACATTTGGATCAAAAGCAAGCGAGCTACCAAGGTAGTCACATGCACAATGCCGAGTATCAGGGGGCACAAGTAGAGCAAGAGGTGGAGCGGTTACGACAGGTGGTGATTGGCCTAGTAAGTGAGCAAAATCGGGTCAAGGCAGCAGCCACTCTGGCTTCGACTGAAACAACATCCAAGTGGTACCAGTTTTGGAAATAATAATAAAAAAAGGTTGTGAATCCATCTGACGAAATCAAAGCGCGGCTAGATGTGGTGGAGGTGATTCGTGGCTATATCGATTTGAAACCAGCCGGAGTTAATTTCAGGGCCAATTGCCCCTTTCATCATGAAAAAAGCCCTTCGTTCGTAGTTAGTCCAGATAAGCAAATCTGGCATTGTTTTGGTTGTGGTAAGGGCGGTGATATTTTTGGATTCGTGATGGAGTATGAAAATTTGGATTTTGTCGAAGCTCTGCGATTGTTGGCGCCTAGGGCAGGGGTGACGCTAAAACAAGTCGACCCCAAACAAAACTCACGTCGCAGTCGGGTTTTAGACGCCATGGAATTGGCCGCCAAATACTATCACCACGTTTTAATGACCAGCCAACAGGCAGAGCCAGCGCGGCAATATTTGAAAAAACGAGGCTTAGATGAGGTGACCGTTGAAGAATGGCGCATTGGCTATAGCCCTGAGAGTTGGGATGATTTGGTTAATTTTTTAGCCAGCCGCGGTTTTAGCCCGGATGAAATATTTGCTGCTGGCCTAAGTATTAGAAAGGAAGGTAATAGCCGTTATTACAATCGTTTTCGTGGTCGCATCATGTTTCCGATTTTTGATGCTAATAGTAGTGTGGTTGCTTTTACTGCCCGGGTTAGCCCAGAACGTGAGGCCACGGAACAGATGGGCAAATACATTAATAGCCCACAGACGATTGTTTATGACAAAAGTAAGGTATTATTCGGTCTGAACCGCGCCAAGCAAGCCATCCGTACGGAAAATTTCGTAATTTTAGTCGAAGGTCAAATGGACGTGATTACCGCTCATCAATTCGGTTTTAAAAATGTGGTTGCTACCTCTGGCACGGCTTTAACTACAGAACAATTGACATTATTAAAACGACACACGCCAAATATTTTACTGGCTTTGGATGCCGATTCAGCTGGTCAAGAAGCAGTTCAGCGAGGCGAGCAAGTTGCCAAGCAGCTGGATTATCAAGAGGTTGAAACGGTTGATTCACATGGCAGAATCAGGCGCTATATTGATCCTAGCCAGAGTTTCACTTTGCGTTTAAAGGTGATCATTATTCCTTCCGGCAAAGACCCAGATGAATGTATTCGTACTGATATTAATGGTTGGCGTCAGGCTGTAGCCAGCGCCATTGATGTTATGACATTTCATTTCGAGCGTGCCTTTGCTGGCATTAACACGAAAAGTAGTGATGATCGCCGTAAGGTTTTAGATCAGCTCTTGCCCAAGATTGCCCAGCTTGGGCAATCGGATCGCAGCGAGCAGGGGGTTTGGTTGAAAGAATTAAGTCAGCGATTAAATCTAGAAGAGTTGGCTTTGCGTGAAGATTTAATGGCGTTTGAAAAACAACTTAAAAATCAGCATACGACTGGTCGCGGTGAAGTTCAAAAAATTACCCCTTTAGTCAAGAGTCGGGAAGAGCAGTTATCAGAATTGGCACTGGCGCTGATGATTAAATTTAGCGAGCTTATTGGGTATGCCATCCGTCAATTACAGCCCGATCAGTTGGTTGGACAGGAAAATCGACTTCTTTACAATTTCATAGTTATTTATTATAATAATAGTAATCAATCTACTATTTTACCGGTTAATCCGATGCATTCGGATGCTGGCGAAACTGAGTCCGAGGCCCTTGCCAAAACTGCCAATCTTGGCTATTCTGGCTTAAGGCAATGGCTTCGTACCCAAGAAGATACTGCGCCTGCCTTTAATGGTACGGTGCTCAGTCAGCTTGATTATTTAGCCTTGTTAGCCGACAAGGAATTTTATCATTATGAGGCTAACGAACCTAAGGTAGAGCTTACCCGTATCATTGCTGCTTTAAAAAAGAGCTACCTAAAAAACCAGCAGAAAGAAATTCAGCAACTCATTCGTATTAACGAACAAGCAGGAGATCAAGTAGCTACCGATGCACTCATGGAACAATTTAAATTAGTTAGTGAAGAGCTACAGGAAATCGAACAAATCAATCCATCATAAATTTATTACGCTAATGGCTACAAAACCCAATAAAAAAGCACAGGTTAAGAAAGTACCAGCCAAGCCACAGCCAAAAGCTGCGGTAAAAAAGCCTGCGGCCAAAGCACCAGCCAAGCCACAGCCAAAAGCTCAAGTAAAAAAGCCTGCGGCCAAAGCACCAGCCAAGCCACAGCCAAAAGCTCAAGTAAAAAAGCCTGCGGCCAAAGCACCAGCTAAGCCACAGCCAAAAGCTCAAGTAAAAAAGCCAGTCAGTGTTTCAAAATATCCAGTAAAAAAACCAGCTAAACCAAATCACCCAGTTATAATCCGTTCAACTGAAAAAGTAGTAATCGAACCAGCGCCATTACCAGATCCAGATAAAATTAAAAGCTTGATTGTAAAGGGTCGCTCCAGAGGCTTTGTGACCGAGACGGAAATATTATATATCTTTCCTCAAGTCGAAGAATATCTGTACGAATATGAATTAATTTTAGAGGATTTACAAAAGAATGGCATTCAGATTGTAGAAGAAACTGGTGGGTATTTAGATTTCGAATTGGATGAAAAGAAAAAACAGAAGATGGCTGATATTATTGGTACTGCCAAGGAAAAGAAAAAGTTTGATATCTCAGAACTTAGCTCCGATTCGATTCAGATGTATTTGAAAGAAATCGGCAAAGTGCCTTTGTTAAATAACGAAGAAGAAGTTGAATTAGCTAAACGCAAAGAAAAGGGTGAAAAGGAGGCTGAACGACGCTTGATTGAAGCTAACTTGCGCTTGGTGGTTTCGATTGCTAAAAAGTTTACCGGCGCTAAAGGTTTGTCGCTCTTAGATTTAATTCAAGAGGGTAATATTGGGCTGTTTCGCGCGGTAGAGAAGTTTGAATATCGTAAAGGCTATAAATTTTCAACCTATGCTACCTGGTGGATTCGTCAAGCAATTACTCGCGCTCTAGCTGATCAATCGCGTACGATTCGTATTCCAGTGCACATGGTGGAAACGATTAATAAGTTTCAACAAATTCAACGTCAGCTGATTCAGGATTTAGGCCGTGAACCATTGCCAGAAGAGATCGCGGCGGAAATGGGAGAAGATATCGATAAAGTCAGGCATGTCATAAAGATTTCTCAAGATACGATTTCACTTGAAACCTCGATCGGCGAGGATGAAGAGGATTCCACTTTGGAAGATTTTATCGAGGATGTTAAGAATGTAACGCCAGACCGGGCAGCCGCTTTGCAATTGTTAAAAGACTATGTTCAAGAAGTGATTTCTCATTTGTCGCCTCGCGAACAGAAGATTTTAGAGATGCGTTTTGGTTTGGTTGATGGTGTGGCTCATACTTTAGAAGAGGTTGGTCGCGAATTTGATGTTACTCGCGAACGTATTCGCCAGATTGAGGCCAAGGCACTGGAACGCATCCAAAAGCATGACGGTATTAAAAAGTTGAGAGATTACTGAAAGATACGCTAAAATTCGCATATTGACTCTTTTATCAATTTGCGTAATAATTTAAGACATAAAACTGCCAGTAGGCAGCTTTTGTTTGAGAGAACAATATATTCCCGGGTAGCGCAGCGGTAGCGCAGCTCGCTGTTAACGAGTTGGTCGTCGGTTCGAATCCGACCCCGGGAGCAATTGACAAAAACATAGCTTTATGCTATGTTTTTTTGTTGCACAAAAGCTGTTCTATAAAAAAAGGAGGAAGTCATGGACTTAATGGGAATGCAAATTGCTGAAAATCGTCGCAAATTAAAGATGACAGTACTTCATCGACCTGGGGATGTTTGGCGTCGTAACGAAATTAGTCAACTTACTATTGGTCTTATGACCGAAGTAAGTCAACACCCAAAGCACCCCGAGCATCTTATCCTCTTCGGCCACCATTCAGAGAGTGCTCTAAAAACAATCATACGAGGCGCTACTTTTACAGCAATTCAAATCATCGGATTGCAAGACGAAAGATTACCTTTTAACCCGGGTTTTGTTTAACAATACCCATCATTTCTGACAGGGGAAACCCTAGTCGTAAGATGATGGGTTTTCTTTTATATTAATAAAGAGTTCAATTCTTCAGCAATTTGTTTCCAGTTAAGTGTTCTAAATACGTCCAACGCTGGGAGCTAAGAAAAATAACGTAAATTTTACGTTATTTTCATATCCTTGATTAAATCTCGAAATATATGATTTATTCTGATATAATTTTTACATAACAATAAGAATACATTTATGAATATTAAAACCTGTATAAATAATTTTAAACAAACAGCAATAACGAATTGTCAAAATTCTCAATTCGTTTATCATGAATTTTTTGTCAAAGATCATTTACTGGTTGTTGAAAAAATCGCAATTGAATTGTGTGATATTTATAAGGACGCTGATAGAAATTTGGTAATGGCACTTGTCTGGTTTCATGATTTAGGAAAACCAATCGACATGGATAATGAATATGAAATCACGCTAAACAAAGGTGTTCAGACAATGAAAGATTGCGGTTTCAGTGATGCATTTATTTTAAAAGTGGTGGAAGCATGGAAAAGAATGGAGATGAAAAATGAAATTGATTTATCTAAAGAATCGATTGAGGTGCAAATCGTCAGCAGCGCTGACGGGGCATCGCATTTTGTTGGAAAATTTTTCTCAACGTATTTTAGAGATAATTCAAAAGAAGCTATTGGCGATATTGAAACAAGATTAAAGAAAAAAATAGAACAAGACTGGAAAAACAAAATTATTTTGCCTGAAGTAAAAGAAGCATTCAAGGAAAGATATAAACGTGCATTAGAGATAGTCGGTGAGTATCCAAAAAAATTAATTGTATAAAATATAGTAAGAGAGACTATTGATTAATTACTCGAAGAAATATTTGATCGGCTAAACTAGGGTGGTCGGTCAAAGAGCTTCTAATAAGTTTTAGTTGGTGGGCTACATTCAACGTTTTAATGCAACACCAGCTCCTTTAAAGACTTCGAGTGGCG
>JBAXJQ010000029.1:0-17763 GCA_037137775.1 Candidatus Falkowiibacteriota bacterium
TGCTTTACCACAAAAAAAATGCCAGCTGTCAGACAAACAGCAAGCAGAGAAACTAGAGTGAGGTAGTATTTATTGGGGCTCATTAGCGATATAATATTTGACTATATTATAGCAAGAAAGGAGAAGTTAAACAAATTTATATCAACGACCTACCCGTCATGGCCGCGGGCTTAGTTAAACCCATAATTTTAACAATAGTTGGGGCAACGTCAGATAATATCCCTTGCGGTTGAACCAAGCTTAAATCACCGCCAGGTGCATCCGTGCCTAAATGTCGACCTTCAAACATCTTGCCCACAATAATAAACGGCACTGGGTTGGCAGTATGCTCCTTACTCATCATGCCAGTTTGCATATTAAACTTGGCTTCAGCGTTACCATGATCCGCCGTAATAAGCATTACTCCATTTTTAGCCAAAACCGCTTTAGCGATCTGACCCAAGCACTTATCAACGGCTTCACAGGCCTGGGCCGTTGCTCGAATATTGCCGGTATGTCCGACCATATCGGCATTCGCAAAATTAACCAAAATAAAATCATACAAATCCGCATCAACTGCCTTGATTACCTTATCACTTACCTCGTACGCCGACATTTCCGGCTTCAAATCATAGCTTGGCACTGGCGGTGATGGCACAAGATCATGCACCTCTCCCTCAGATTTCGTCTCCCTGCCCCCATTAAAAAAATAGGTAACATGGGCATATTTTTCCGTCTCAGCCAGACGTAATTGCTTTAACCCAGCACTAGCAATCACTTCACCCAAAGTATCATGCAAGACTTCAGAAGAAAAAATTATCTCAACCGGTAAATCCTTTTCATATTCAGTCATGCAAACAAACAACAAATTATTCAAATATTTTGGACGGCTAAATTTATCAAAGCTGGGTAAGACAAAAGCTTTGGTAATTTCTCGAGCACGGTCTGGTCGAAAATTAAAAAACACCACTGAATCATTATCGCTAATCAAGCCAACCGGTTGGTTATTTGAATTCATAACTGTTGGTACAAATTCTTCATCATATATCTTTTTCGCATAACTTTCCTCAAGTGCCCCCAAAGGAGTTTCTGCCTGATTACCAACTGCTGAAGTCATGGCTAAAAAGGCTTTTTCAATTCTATCCCAATGATTATCACGATCCATGGCGTAAAATCGACCAGACAACGTGGCAAGTCTCCCTACGCCATATTCAGACATGGTACGCATAATTTCCGTAACATACGCCTGGCCACTATTATACGGCGTATCCCGACCATCTAAAAAGGCGTGAACGAAAACCTCTGTTAAATTTTGCTGCTTAGCAAAAACCAATAACGCCTGCAAATGCTCAATTGATGAATGTACGCCACCACTGGAAAGCAAGCCCATAAAATGAAGTTTACCACCTGTCGTTTTAACATGCTCAACTGCGTTTAAGAGTGATTTATTTTGATAAAAACTGCCGTCATTAATGGCCTTATTTATTTTAGGCAAATCCTGATAAACAATTCTGCCTAATCCTAAATTAAGATGGCCAACCTCACTATTGCCATCTCTGCCCCACGGCAAACCTACCGCTTCTCCCGAAGCCCGTAACGTCATGGCTGGATATTGCGCTAAAAATTGTTGCATGTTCGGTAAGGTCGCCTGACTAATTGCATTGCCGCTGTATGGTCGAACAATCCCCCAGCCATCCATGATCACCAAAATAACCGGCTTCGGCCTACTATTTGATTGTGATTCCATCACCATAAGATTAAGATGTTAACAATGATTTCCTGGACATTTCTTTTGGTTTTGCCACGCCCAATAAATCAAGAATGGTAGGCGCGACATCACCGAGCACGCCACCCGTCCGTAGTTGTAATTTATTTTTCAATTGATGATTAACTAAAATAAACGGCACAGGGTTGGTGGTGTGCTCGGTATCTACTTCGCCAGTTTTTAAATTTATCATGTGTTCGACATTACCATGATCTGCGGTAATAAGTACAGTGCCATTAACTGCTAAGTAAGCATCAACAATCTTACCCACATATTTATCTACCTCTTCGCAACACGTTATTGCAGCTTCAAGATTGCCTGTGTGACCCACCATATCCGGTGCGGCAATATTCAAGGCAGTAAAATCAACTTTCTTCGATTTTACACTTTTAATAATTTCTTTCGTTAAGGCGGCCGTGCTCATCGCTGGTGTCTCGTCATAGGAACGGACATCTGGTGATGGCACCAACACTCTCGATTCCCCGGCCACTGGATCGGCATAGCCACCATTAAAGAAAAAGGTGATATGCGCATATTTTTCATTTTCGGCAATATATAGTTGCCTAAAGTCTTTAAGCACCATGGGTAGGGTTTGCACTAAATCCGGGCTAGGAAAGGCTGATTTAATATGATCTAAATCCGGGCCAAAATCAGTCATAGCTACAAACCGTAAATTTCTAAATACGATTCGTCGTTTAAAAGAACCAGGGTTTTTTTCATTAAAATCTGCCTGGACAAAGGTTTTGGCCAACTGTCTGGCTCGATCAGACCGTAAATTAAAAAATACCACGCTATCACCATCGGCAATCCGAGGCGTTGGTTTGCCGTCGCGTGCGATAATGTAAGGCTCAATAAATTCATCGCTCTCTCCTCGATTATATGCTTCCATTATTGCCGCCTCACCATCCTTAACCAAGCGACAATCTTTACCGATGCGACAACCGCCATCAACTAAAATATTATAGGCTAATTCCGTTCGTTCCCAAACTTTTTTCCGATCCATGGCATAAAATCGACCCATGATAGTATTGATCGATTCGATGCCGGTAAACGTACTTTCCAATTCGCGTATCAATTTTATGGCAGCGAACTTTGGGGAATCACGACCATCAGTAAACAAATGCAAATTAATTTCTTTGACACCAAGCTTACGATACAATACTAATAACGCCAAGAGATGATCAGGATCACTGTGGGCTGTCATATTATTCCCCAGCATACCCATTAAATGCAGTCGCCCGCCAGTTTGTTTAATATGGTCATACGCTGCTAATAATGCGGGGTTGTGAAAAAATGTACCGTTAGCAATGTAATTACTAATGTGCACGGCGTCCTGTTCCGCCACTCTGCCCGCACCAAGATTCATATGCCCTGCCTCGCTATTGCCATCTTGCCCCTTGGGCAAGCCAACAGACAAGCCAGAAGCCTCGAGCAAGGTATTAGGATAATTTTTTAATAGAAAATCATAGGTCGGCGTCTTGGCTAAAGTTATGGCATTACCCCGATTTGGTGGTGCCACACCCCAGCCATCCAAAATAAGCAAAAGCAGCGGAAAACCAATTTTCGCTTTTTTTATTTCTTTCATTGGGGTCACGCTGTTTTAATTAATAACGTTTCAATCTCCATCAAGCGGTTATATTTTGCCAGTCGCTCACTGCGTGACAACGAACCAGCTTTAATGTAGTCCGCGCCAACCGCCACTGCCAAGTCAGCAATAAAATCATCACACGTCTCACCACTGCGATGAGAAATCATTATTCGATATTTATGCTTTTGCGCTAATTTTATACATTCAATTGTTTCAGTCAGCGTACCAACTTGATTTGGTTTAATTAGTACGGTGTTCGCCACCTTTTCTTTCAGACCACGTCGCAAACGATCAGTATTAGTTGTAAACAAATCATCCCCAATCAACATCATTTCACTGCCAAGCGCCTTAGTAAGATCACGCCAACCCTGCCAATCATCTTCAGCTAATCCGTCTTCAAGCGAAATTATTGGATATTTGCGCCACCATTCATAATACAATCCAACTAGGGTTTGATTACTGAATTGCGCTCGGTCGAGTTTAAAGATATAGGTTTTTTTAATTGGATCGTATAACTCTGTACTTCCAACATCAATGCCAAGGCCCAAGTCTTTGCCAGGGCGATATCCAGCATTGATTGCGGCGGCTAATATCAGTTCAATCGCTTGAATACTAGACACGATATCTGGTGCATATCCACCTTCGTTACCAACATCTGTATCAAAACCAGCCTTACGCAATACCTCACCGAGCTGATGAAACGTTTCTGCCCCAAGACGAACCTTTTCAGCAAAAGATATTTTTGCCAAGGGAATAATTAAAAACTCCTGAAAATCTAAATTAGTATCAGCATGTTTTCCGCCATTAAAAATATTAAACGCCGGAGTTGGTATGCGGTATATATTGGAAAAACCAAAAGTCGCGCCAACATAATCAAACAGTTCTTGTTTATTATCCATGGCGGCGGCTCGAGCACATGCTAACGATACGCTTAAAATCGCATTTGCACCTAAAACGGTTTTGTGTTTAGTGCCGTCTAATTCGATCATGAGTTGATCAATTTTTACTTGATCAACAGCCTCCTTCCCTTTTAAGGCTTTGAAAATTGTGGTGTTAACGTTGGCTACGGCTTTTTGCACACCTAGGCCAGCGTAACGTTTCGGATCACCGTCACGTAATTCACACGCTTCGTGACTACCGGTCGAGGCGCCCGATGGTACGCTTGCCCGACCAACCACCCCCGATGCTAAAACAATCTTGGTTTCAATCGTTGGATTACCCCGTGAATCAAGTATTTCCCTAGCTGTTAGTTGTGTAATTTTTGACATTATATTTTCAAAGTTAAAATTATATCATCAAAATCATGTGGCACACCATTTGGCCCGAATGAGCCAATTACTATGGCGGGACGGCAATTATCATCTGAAATTTTGCAGGCAGCAAAGTTACTATCTAATTTAAAAGCGGTTTCAAAAAAATATTCATGACTCCAAGGATCAAGCATGGCCGAACGAAGATACGGTCCTTGCCAATTAAGATAACTTCCGTCTGTAGCAGTTAATCCAGCGCTGGTGCTAAACAAACTATTTGTACACGCTACTTCTTTATTGGTACAAAATACTATACCTGCACCGCTATCAACTTGATACGGTTTAGTATTTCCGGGCCAATACAACGTATCTTGACCGAGACGAATAATGGCTACCTTAATGTTTTCCAAGTCAGCTCGAGTTTTAGCTTCGAGCTTTATTTTTTCTCGATAATTTAGATACCACCCTCCGATAAAAGCGGATATTACCACCACCAAAACAATGACAATCGCAATCAGACTGGCGCCGGTGTTATTTTTAAAATTCTTAACCTGCATAATAAAAATTATAAGTTATTTATACAACACAATACCGGCCAAGCCTGGCAATTTAGTTCCTGATAAAAATTCCAGCATGGCACCGCCACCAGTCGAAACCCAATCGATATCATCAAACATCCGTGTCAAGCGCAAGGCCTCGACCGTTTCCCCACCACCAACCAAGCCGAAGGCTGCTCCAGATGAACGACTCGCAATTACCCGCCCTAATGCCACAGTGGCGTGTTTGAATTGCGATTGCTCAAACCAGCCCATTGGGCCATTCCACACGATCGTTTGAGCCCGTTTTAAATAATGACTAAATACGGCGACCGTTTCCGGACCGATGTCATAAATAAAATCGCGTTTGGAGATTTCAGTAATTTTTTTTACCCGTACCTCTCCCTCACCATCTTTTTTTATACTTACCACAGCATCAACCGGCAAAATAATTTTATGATTACCTGCTTGGCGATACGCCTTAACTGCGGCTTTTTGCATAGTTGCGTCAGCGCTTACCAGAGAACGACCAACTTCATAACCCAAGCTTTTTAAAAAATCATTCGCTAACGCCCCACCGACTAATATCTGATCAGCACGTTTAATAAAATTATTTATTAAAGGTAGCTTGGTGCTAATTTTAGCGCCACCGAGTACTACGACTAATGGCTTTTTAGGATCAAATGCTTTGGCCAAATTACGAACCTCTTCTTCAAGCAGTAAGCCAGCACAGGCTGGTAGATATTTCTTTATTGCAGCAACTGAGGCATGTGCTCGATGACAAACAGCAAAGGCATTATTAACATAAACTTCAGCTAATTCGGCCAAGGACTTGCCAAAACGCAAGTCGTTTTTTTCTTCGCCAGGGTTAAACCTTAAATTTTCTAACAGAATAAGAGCACCAGCTGGTGCCTCGGCTATCAGTTTTTTAGCCTCAGGTCCACTCGTCTCTGGTACAAATAACACTTTTTTATTTAGTAATTTGGCTAACCGTTTAGCAATGGGGGCGGTGGATAATTCTTTAACCACTTTTCCTCCCGGATCGCCAAGATGAGTTGCCAGCACTATTTTGCATCGATATCGCATTAAAAAACGAATTGTTGGTAATGATTGGGCAATTTTAAAATCTTCTTTAATCTTGCCTTTTTTAATTGGCACATTAAAATCTACCCGCACAAAAACAGTTTTCCCGGCAATGTGCTTCGCCTGGCGCAATGTAACAATGTTCATATTTACAAAATTAATTTTGACTATATTATACCACGAAGTCAAAAAATATAAAACAGGCCAACTTATATCGGTCTGTTTTATATTTTTACGACTTACTGAATTTGTAGGTTAGCGGTTTTTTGTTCTTTATTCCGCCAATATATAACTGAAGCCGAGTCACCTGGGAGCATGCCTTGAATAACTTCATTCAAATCAAGATTAGAACCAAGATACTGACCGTTTATTTGAGTAATGATATCACCAGCTAATAAAAATGGGGCTTTATCATTTTTAACCAAAATTACTGCTCCTTGATTACTGGACAAATCGTTGGGCAAACTGCTTATTTCTGCAACATCCTGATAATTAATATATTGAATGGCAATTTTTGGCCGATTAATTTTTTGAGATTGCACTAAACTTTTAACTGCTCCTTGCAACTGGATCGCACTAACCAATATATTATTCTTATCAGGTATGGCTACAATCTCTCCGGACAAACTTACTACCGCTGCCGTACTACTTGCTCGTAGGCCATGATTTAAAATCAAGCGTTGATTATATCGATCAGTCGAACCAATTGGATTGTTATACTGACGCACATTCAAAACCTCGGCCACATCAGTTTCTCCGCGCCAATTCATGGCCACTACCATATCGCCGCTATTTACACTGGTGTAATCAATAAATGTTTTAACTGGTAAATCCTTGGCTTTAACATGATAATAAAAAACATTGGTAGTTGGATCAGCTAGTGCTTGATCGATTACCAGTTTTTGCTTATCTTGAGTAATGACTATGTAAGTGTTTTTGTCTTTACCAATATCAAGACCAGAAACCAGCCACCCATCACTAGTAATAACCAAGCCTTGACCATCATAACGGTTCAATTGATAATACTGGTCAAGGGGAGCTGGTTTGGTGCGTGGCGTTTTAATTTTAAATATACCAACTAAGCCTGATTTAGTGCTATTTGCCACCTCAGTAATTTTGTCATTTTGCTCAACAATCACCTTCTTGGGACTGGCAAATAAAATACCTGGATTCAAATCACTCCCTTTTTCCAGACCCTCAAACACTGGTGTATCGACCATGCTTTGATTGAACCAATAAAAAAACATCGATACGCCAGCCAAACCGCCAGCCAAAATGGCTACAATCAATACCACCATCAATGAGGGCACGTTTTTCAAAATCAATTCTTTACATTTCATATTCAGTGTTAAACCCACTGGGCAGTCAACCACAACAAGGCTAAAATGCCGGCGGAATATATTAAATAGGTTTTAATCTTATTTTTATCCAATTCATGCAACAGATGCAATCTGGTTAAGTTGGAAAGGCAATAATACATTATGGCCAAAGTCAAGCCGGCGATATGATAATTAACTGGCCAAAACGCCAGTGACCACGCCAATTCGATTATAACCAAGACATCAACTAAAAGAAAAACAATAGATTCTTGAACACTTAATTTATTTGCCCACAACAACTGGTATAATACTGCAATAGTAAACAGGGACAGGAATAATATAAATTGCCACAATGGAGCGTTTAGACTCGATTGAATACCATATAATCCGGCTACGGTGAAAAAAAAACTAAAAAAATTGGCGTACAAAGAAAGACTTTCTATCGAGGCGACTCGATATTTAACCGGTCGAAATAAATAAAAATATGTATACCGATAATAATAATAAATTACGGCCGCCGCCATTAAAAACAACAATTGCATAATCCACACCCGATCAAGACGCAACAGCGAACCGTACAACAACGTACCCAAGTAAAACGCGCTGGGCAAAATCGCAAAGCGCCACCAGTCTGTCTTATTCTGGCCTCGTACCAGCATTATTCTCGTAGCGCCTAATATCCAAACCAAAACAAACCAAGGCAACCAATACAAAAGCCAGGGCATCTGCCAAATAACTATTAATGACAGCCAAGCTAATACGCTAGTCGATATCGGAATTAGGCGGATATAAATCATTACACAAAGTTAATTCAACCAGGACTGGTCTTGACGCAAGATATCAATTTCGTGTTTAGCGGCGGCAATTTTTGCTTGATCACCGTTTTGTAAAGCCAACTCAAGGCGATCAAAGGCAAATACAAAATTTGTGTGGATATTTTTATAGCGCGCGGGCAAAACCATGTCCAAAAGTTCACGCCGCAATTGACTCACATGAGCCACGGCCAAATTGGCTTGTGCGAGGTCATAGCGATTCAATATACCCCGTACCCCGTTACGATAATTTTGATTCATCGCCACGAGGTTAATAGTTGAGGTGGCATTACGACCCTGGCTAATCGTTTTGCCCAACATAATCATATTCCAATTGAACCAAGAGAGTGAGGCAGTGAGAATGGCAATGGCTGTAATAATAAAAATTACCAATTGGCCCGTTGAAGTAAATTTGACTTTGGCTTGTTTTGTTTTTTGTGTCATAGCAAAATTTTAATAGTTATGACTTAACCGGTGGCACGGTTGGCACTATAATGTTTCTAACTTCATTTAATTGTACCGGTTCAACTGGCATCGGATAAGGAGTTGGAATTGGTTGTGGCTGCGGTATTGGTTTTTGCTCGTCTAAGGCAATGCTACCCACTGGAGCCAAAGAACCAAGCGTATTCATTTTAATATAGCGGCCAGATACCGTATACAAAATATCTTTGATATACAAACTACGTTGCACCGTGCTGTCATAATAAGAGTACCCACCCCAGCTTGAATAACTATCGCCTTGCCTACCACTATCAGAGTGATCAATCTTACCAGCCAATTTAAACTTTTTATCCGTAATATTAAACACGGCCACTCCGCCAAAAACAAATTTGCCCCATTGATCTGGTTTATCTGATTGATACAACGAAACCGGAACGGCTAAAATATTTTTTTCTTTGGAGAATAAAAAGGCGCGATGATCATTTAAGGCAATGGAATCACTGCCTCGATCACCCAAAACATATTTATCCAATTCTTGTGGCTTGTCAACCTGAGAAACGTCGAACAATGACAATTTCAAACCTCCAGTCGTTACCCCGCCCCATTGGTTTTCTGCCGTATCCTTACCAAAACCAATCAGCGTATTTTCATCGTAGGGGTGTAGATAATTAGAAAAGCCAGGAATCTTCAACTCGCCCAACACGGCTGGCGCCTTAGGGTCTTTCAAGTCGATAACAAATAAGGGGTCAACCTGCTTAAAGGTAACGAGATAAGCCCGGTTACCAATGAAACGTGCAGAATACAAGCGCTCGCCCTTGGCCAAGCCACTTAACGTACCTACAACTTTTAGCTTGTCATCTAAAACATAAAGATTATTAAATGAAGCCTTGTCTTGCTCGCCAATCAAATCTGACCAGGTCTGATTCTTGGTAGTGGCGATTCGCAAGTAACCATCTTTTTCATCCATTGAGAACTGATTTAACACCGAGCCAGAAACCTCGGCCATGGTTTGATAGGTTAAGTTACCATCTTTAATCGCTATCTTATGTACTACAGTTTTTTCTAGTTCGTTGCGGATATCAGTAAATTGTTGTTTGACATACGTTTGCATCTGATCTTGAATTTTGGTTTGTTCCTTACTGGACAATGAATTGATGTAGCGATATAAAATCACCCCAATTTTAGCTAATTTTTCACGCTTGGATAAAACCAACTCGTTCGTATTTTCAATTAAAGAAATCTTACTTTTTTCGCGGTCACTTAGTCGTGGTACCACAATACTGCGCATCGCTTCTAGACTGAGTGTATATTCATCCAAGTATTTGGTATAGGTAAGATAAATATTATTTTCTGAGACAAAGAGAGTTTGTGTTGGTGATAGTAAATACGCTTGCTTTTGTTCAGCTGTTGTATCGTTAGCTAAGTTGAATGACATAACCGTAGTAAAGTTGACCATGTCGTAGGACATGTCAAAATAATACACTGGCCAAAAGATATCATTAGCAACCAACTTGCCCGAATGCATGATGCGTGGCAAGACATCGTCACCATTTTCAAAGCTGGATTTATTTGAAATAAAATAGACATAATCACCGATCAAGCGAGCATTAGTATAGTCGCCCTCAAGGGATAAATCACGTGTTAATTTTGGATTAGCTTTGTCGCTGATGTCGTAAACCTTTGCAAAAGTGAAATTACCCCGAATCACTGGCATTTCTGATACTTTGGTCAAACAATCAGTTATTGCCTGACCAGAATTACTTGAGCGACAAGTAGCTGAGGCGTCATCGATTGCCTGTTCACCCCAGGTCTGACCAAAAACCACTAATTTATTACCATTTACAAATAATTCTCGTGGTTGGCCCCTAAAATTAATCTTGCCAACCACTTTACCCTCGGCTGGCGGATACGCCGCGGCAATAATTAAATTTTGTTGATTAACGGTATAAATATAAGTACCATCGGTTTTAACAATATCAGCCTCATCCACTCCCTCAACCTGATTATTGGTTTTAGAAAAATCCGTGTTTACTACACCAGCATTCGAACTTCCCAAACCCAAAGAGCCACTCTGTGATGCACCTGTGGCAAAAGTATCCATGGCTCGTGATGGAACAGCCATCTCTTTCATCATTGCACCACCACCATTAAAGACATTCCCATCTTGACTTGAATTTCTTTCGATAAAATCACGCAACTCTTCGGCATTGGCAAACTTTTGCAGTTTATTTTGCTTCGCCAAATCAGCCACTAGTCGATTACTGCTAACCGGTGGCGTGGTGGTCGGTTTTTTCACAACCACAGGTTTAGCGACTGGTTTATTTTTTATGGCGGTGCCTTTTTTGGCTTGGGTAACCAACCCACCGACAATAACGAGCAATATCGCCACTAAAGCGATACCCAGCGCACCTTTGCGCCATGACGATGATGTTTGAGGCTCATTCATACGAGTAGATAAAAATTATTTATTTTAAAATTTATACATTATGCAAAATTTTTAGCCTCTATTTCCTGCCAATCACCTGCCACCTCATCCCATTTAAAGGCGTATAATTTATGGGTTTTTTCCGAATCACTATAAATATAATTCACCTGAGTGGTAGAGCCGATACGATTAGAAAAGGCAGCTTTTTTATCCAATATTACAGGTCGTTCAATTAGCTCTAATTTCATTAAGCCAAGCGGCCCCTTAAAAACCACATAACGGCATACCCCTGGACCATCCTCTTCGTCCAGATCAAACTCTTTTTCTTCGTCAATGGTAAAATTATCCTTGATTTGTCCGACAATTTCTGACCAGCGTTCAATATTCATAAATGTATTATTATTGCTGTATTATACCACAAACTGCCAAAAAAATGCAAAATTATTTTTTTGGCGTTGTAGTGGCAATAGCCGCAGTACTTGTTCCCAAGTTCATTTTACAAAATGCCATATCCTCCTTGTTGGCGATCTTATTACACCAACTCGAATCACGACGGCTAATGGCCAAGCTAAGCGAAGCTTGAGCTAGGCACCGATTTTTATCCTTATCCGCTTTTAATCCATTGCATACGGATAAATCACCGGCTGCCGCTTTTTTAATAACTTTAGCAATTAGACATTGCGTTTTTTCCTCACTTTGAGGCAGCTGTTCACAAGATTTTTCATCCGAAGCGTTATATATAGTAGCTAGTTTTACCTGACAATCCGCTTGCCATGCCTTGTCATTATATTGATTACAATTTATTCCTGTTGGTGGTGGAAGACTTTTAATTGTTTTTACCTCTGAATTGTTTGAGGTAGTCTTAGTTGAAATGCCGATTTTACTAACTTGCTTTAGTTTTGACAAGACAATAAGCAACGCCAGTCCTAAGCAAAGAAACAATACCACGGAAATGGTAATAAATTTTTTCATAAAATTATTTTACGCAACGAGTATTATAAAATTGGGTAAATTGCCTTACCTTAACTAAACTTCCAGCATCATATTTGATTGCGTTAACCGAGCCGTTATCAGTTGCCCAATAATAGTCATTATTTTTAAATGGATGATTTACGCCATAAAAATTAGGAGTACCGCCAAGACCAGAATTATTCAATATGCAAGCAAGTTGATTTTCACTTGGTAAATTTCCACCGATATCTTCACACGCACTATCAGCTGAAAAATCATCGGTTTTTACAATTAAATCTGTCTCAGCAATTTGAATACCAGCGCAAGGTCCGGCTATCCAATTTAATGGTGGCATGGTAACACTAACTAGGCCCGAGAAGGCACAACCAGTATACCCACCCTGCCAATTTAGTTCCTCAATATTAAAATTATACGTTTGCCCAGGTATATAGGGGTGCCAAGACAAATTACTAAACAATTTAGTGCCATCTAAACGAAATACAGCACCTGAATAACCATTACTTGAAAATGTTGTGTTGTTAACGGTAATTCCTGGGGTATACTGTGGGTAAAAATAATCTACTGAGGTGTATGCTGGTGGAATATAACTGCTAACACCTGACGTGTATAATCCTTCCACAATAATTTTACCTGGAGTTTCAAATGGTCCGTAACGACAAGCAGAAGGACCTCCAGGGTTAAAGTTATAGGAAAAATTAATGGTAAAATGATCTGTTGCTGGCGCGGCGGCTAATGGCATTTTAAACATACACCACTTGTCTCCATCTTGACCCAACTCATCGAATCCTGGCTTACACTTAAATTTACAAATACCTGTGCTACCCCTTCTTGGATGCCCATCATATAAAGGTGTAAAACCAGTACCATCCCAAGTGGCTGTATAAGTACTGCCATTTACCCAAGTTGACTCGGGAGGCAAATTGCCACAACTATTTACAATGGTTTCGGGCTGACACTGCGATCCATCCCAGGTATAGTGTGCGTTGCATTTCATGGCGCACTCACCCACATCACCCTCAATAACGGGTTTGGTTAATGGTAGAAATTGTCCACTAACATCATCCCACGTCTGGGTAAACTTACCACCGGTTGTCCAGGCGGCATGAGCAGGTAATCCAACACAATTTGCCTGCTTTGTATCTGGCTTACACAGCGAATTCAATGCATCGAAAGATAAATGAATATTACACTGAAACGTACACGGCGTCATAGTACTGCCATAGCTTCCACTGTTCGGTGGCGACCAATCACTACCATTCCAGGTCTGTAATACTGACTCCACGGCGGTGCCGGAAATATTCCAGCTAGCTGCTACGGGTAAGCCGGTGCAGGTCGCTGACTGGGTGTCTGCAATACATTGACTAGTGCCGTCCCAGGTATAATGTTGACTACATTGATAGGTGCAGATGCCGGGGGTGGTGTTGTAACTGGCAGGATATGATGCCGGAGCCCAAGCAGCACCGTTCCAGGTCTGAGTAAAGGTTGGCACACCGTTCCAATACGATCCAAGCGGGTTGCCGGTACAGCTAATATCCTGCACCGTGTTTGGTTTGCAGATGGTACCATTCCAAGTAAAGCCAAAGTTACAGATAAAACGACAGGTAAGCCCGCTGGGGGTGGCATTATGTACAGTTACATTAGTGGGTGACCAGCCACTGCCATTCCAGGTCTGGGTAATACTACTAACGGTATTCCACGAAGAATCAGCAATCTTGGCAGTGCAATTTACAACTTGGGTATCTGGCGAACACACCGACAGTGCTCCGACACACGTGTAGTGTTGCTCGACTAAGCAATCTCTTCCGCACCCATCGCCCCAGTTTTGATTCCCGTCGTCACAGACCTCACCCTTGCCAGCTTGAATGGTTCCATCACCGCAATAGCCACCAGTCGGCTGACAATTTGCAGCGCACGCATATTGCGTGTTCACACCACTGAGACTAGGGCTATTAGCGATGCCATCGGTTCCGTCACACTGTTCGACCACCCCCTCTAGGTTGGGATTCTGTTTTACGTTGTCACCACAATAGTCAACGACTTGCAAGCTGAAACTCGCTGGATCGCTGTAATAATTAAATTCATCCTTAACCACCAAGACGACATTTTTCGCCGGCCCTACCGCACTGATCGCTGGGGTGCCGCTAATTTTTATATTCGTGCCAACGAGTTGTCCGATGATCCCACTGGGTAAATTACTTGAGGCGAGATCGACAATGGCATTGCCATTGGCATCGTACACTGGCAAAGTGCATAGATAGGGGTTGGAATGACGCACCTTTGCAGGACAGAGTGCTGCGCCGGTAATCACCGGAGCAGCATTGGTGACCGCAAGGGTAATATTACCAATGATTGCAGCGCCAAATTTGTCCGTTACGGTGGCCGTGTACTGCAACGTTGTGGTAGGAATATCAAAAGTGGTACCAGCCGTCAACTGTCCTTTTAGGTGGTAATCCCAACTATTGACGCCAACACTCGAGTTTGTAATAGCTGCTCCCCGCCGGTAGGTGACGACGGTGTTTGGTCGAGGCACGTTAGTGGTACTATAGGTGAGGCCAGCAGGCAATGGAGTATCAAGTCCATGGGTTAAAGGAAAATTAGATAATAAATCACGAGCATTCCAATGCACCTCGTCTACGGCCCGGGTGGTGCTGGCTTCAATTTCAACAGTATAGTCGGTAAACACGGGGGGATAATTAATCACCTCTAAATCATAGTTGGCATCAAAAAACTCACCGCTTTTGTCCATAGCCCGAATCACCACTTGATAATTATTCCCTGGATGATTTACCGCTTGTTTATTTAAATAGCAATTAAAGTTACCATTTGTCTCTCCCTTGTTCGGGCTCACCGAAGAGCACGAAAACATGTTTCCAATAATAGTGCCATCGAGTCCATAGCCGGTAAAACTAAACGTCATGGGGTAATCATGTTTCGGTTCGGAAGCGACTACAGAAAATGGTTCCATCTGCTCACCCGCATAGACGTGCTGATCAACCAACCCGGCAATAGAGGCCGGATCGATGGCAGGCGGACTAGAAAATAAATTGATGGTGCAAGTTTTCACCGTTGATGTTCCGGAGTGATCTGTAACGGTTATCGTAAATGGGTAGCTACCTGCCGCACCCGCATTGAGCGCATATACTGAGCGTTGATTTATGACGGGCACTTTTTGCAATATTGGCGCAGCCGACCACCCCTTCCCCACCCAGTCAACACCCGAGGTGTCAATCGACCAGGTCAGTGAATTATTATCTTCGGGGTCAGGATCATAGGCTCCGATATAGTGGGTAAACTCACCATATGGCCCGCCCACCATACTGCCACATAATACCACAGGTGGTTTACTGGCAACGGGGTCAAAATCATACGAAGCAGCAACACTGGCACCAACAATGCATTCTCCCGTAGCTGCACATTTTAAATTAGCCTCGGTGGCAACTGAAAAACTGCAGGCATGGCCATCCGGCGTAGAAGAATAATAATAGGCATTGCTACTTGTGGGCAAGCCAAACACCGGCACCAGTTTACCGCCATATGCTTTTTGTTTTTCATCCCAACAGGTAATCGGATTAAAATTCGAGCCGCACGGACCCAATCGATTAATCGGGTCGACAGGTAAACTACCGCCCAAGGCGATACCGAGTTTTTCTTGCCAACTCGGCCAAGTCGAGACCGACTTATTAGGGAGATAGCTGCCGCCGGCTAGTTTGGGGCAAAACCCTTGATTATTATCACGATATTTCTGCAAGGCATCACCCAAGTCCGCCAAATCAGCCAGGCGACGAGTATCGCGAACCGCAACATCATGAGAGCTTATACAATGTTCAGTATTACTACAGGCACTACATTGCGGGACCTGACAGCTCGTACCATAGACACACTTCTGAGCTAACGTTTCACTACAACTGCCCGCAGCTGTTATATTCGAATTAATTTTAAAATTCTCGAGAATTCGATTAAAAATTTCAACCGTTTCTTTCGTCTGATCTTGGTTATATGATATTACCATGATGTTGGTGTAGAGCTTGTCACCAACGGTTAACCGACTGTCAGCCGCACCAACCTCCACAATATTGGAAAAACCAACATAGACCGTTCTACCATCCCGCACCGCATCATAGCCGTCAACACTCATCACGGCGGGTGAACCAGTGAATCCCTTGGATTGATACCAGCGTAATACCGAAAAATGTTTTGGGTTCGGTAGAATACGGATGGCAATGGCATCACTAGCTGAATCAGCCAGCGTAAACTGAGATGAAAAATAACCTACAGCAATCGCGCAGAGTATAAAAAATACGAGAACATATATTTTTCCCGTTACACGCCGTAATGTCATATTTTAGCTTGAGGCATTGTTGTGTTTATGTACTATATTATAACACAAACAATAGGAAATAAAACTATTTTCGCATTGAAAACTGGCAGCCACAATAATCCTGACGATACACCCCTAATTCCTTGGATAATTGTGTGGCCAAAAGACAACCATTTTGTTTTTTATAATCACGGGCCAAAAATAATACCCCAACCTGCTCTGCCACTTCTTGACCAACCTGATTAACGGCCGCGGCAGATTTGTGAGGGCTAACGGTTAACGTTGAGCCAAAATAGTCGAACCCAAGTGCTTCGGCTTTACGACCAGTTACGCCCAATCGATCACGATAACAAATAATACACCGAGCTCCCCGTTCGGGATCTGTTTCATGGCCCTTAACCAACGCTAACCAATTGTCATGCTGTCGCACCGACTCAATCAAGAGGGGTAAACCCAGTTCACTGGCAATACGCTTGGTCTCGGCCAGTCTGCGTTCGTATTCCTCAAGCGGATCGATATTGGGATTATAAAAATAGACCGTAGGTTCGATCCGGCCCTCGACCATGCGCCGGAGAATGGCGCAGGAGCACGGCGCGCAGCACGAGTGAAGCAGGACTTTCTTTTCCTTGTTGGGGACTTGCAGATTGAAGAGGTTTGTCATAGCGGCCGTATCATACCACTTTTTTCACCCCATTAAGACCCGGTCTTTGTTTGCAAAGACCGGGTCTTTACAGGGTAATTAAACGTTATCCTCGTCGTCGGAGCCAGAATCAACAGGGGTGGCTTCGGCGTAGTCGCCGGTGGGGTTCGCAAGGAGGATCTCGCGGGGCTTGGCTCCATCCTGCGGGCCGATCACGCCCGCAGCTTCTAACTGATCCACGACGCGTGCCGCTCGCGAGTAACCAAGCCTTAAGCGCCTCTGCAAATAGGAGGTGGAAGCTTGACGCGTGGTCAATACAATACGCTTGGCCTCATCGAACATATCGTCTTTTTCTCCGGCGCCTCCGGGCATCGAGCTATTCTGAGCGGCCTGGATCTCATTGTGATATTCCGGCTTTCCTTGGCTCGCCGTAAAAGCCACGACCTTGTTGATCTCGTCATCTTCAATGAGCGGCGCTTGTCCGCGGATCATATTGTCACTGCCGGGCTGTATGAAAAGCATATCCCCGCGGCCCAGCAATTTATCAGCCCCTTTGTTATCCAGAATTGTCCTGGAATCTACAACTGAAGCTACCTTAAACGCAACTCGCGCGGGAAAATTCGCTTTAATAACAC
>JBAXJQ010000030.1:0-14799 GCA_037137775.1 Candidatus Falkowiibacteriota bacterium
CAGAATAGACGAAATAGTCGAATCAGTTCTTGAGACACCGAACGGAAAATCCATCTCCACGATCGTCGGGGTACCTGCCAATATTAGGGAAGCCCGAGTACAAGAAACGGTTCCAGGCATCCGGCGCAGAGAGAGAGGCCGACCAAAAGTAGGCGTAGTCACCAAGAGTATAAAACGACCCATCGATATAGCGGAAGCCCGCAGGTTTAGCGGTAAAGCCAAAAGTATTAGTACCGTCCCAAACCGTTGAAGTAGCTTTAAGTTTGGTACCGGCAGAACCACCGAGCGTGGTAGAGAGGGTGGTATATTCCGCATCAGTCGGCAAATGCCAACCATTAGGACAGGCGGTGAGAGCGGCTTCATGATTATAGAGTGCTCCATAAGTGGCGTAGTTAGTTTGCGCTTTAGCGGTAGTTACATTACTACCTTGATACCCGTACACATAATAATAGGGGTTAGTGGTGTCGCCAGTGGCACTCGGCACCACACTGGGGAGATAGGCTAGGTTCTTAGCCATCCAACACTGCGCACCGATGAGCACGGTGGGATAGGTATTACCATCTCGGTCATCGGTTATAGTTTGACCACAAGTAAATGGAATTATAGTAAATGTGGCTGTTACGTTCTGAGTGAAAGTGACTACCAGATCAGTACGGCTTGCGGTTAGCACCCCGTCGCTCCAGTTAGCGAAGTGGTAACCAATGTTTGGTAGGGCAGTTACTTCGGTGGCGTTACTACCATGAGTTATGGTTTGAGTGGTAGTACCACTGAGGGTGCCGTTGGCACCTGGTGTGTAGGTGAGGGTGTAGGTGTTGATAGCGAAATTTGCGGTATAGGTCTGGTTACTGGTGATGTTAGTATCCGTTCTGGTAGGATTAGTGAGCCCATCATTCCAGGTGGTAAAGTGATAGCCGGTGTCTGGCACAGCAATTATTTCAGTCGCATTCCTGCCCTGGATAATATGCTGTTCCGCTAAACCAGTTAGGGTGCCGTTGGCACCTGGGGCATAGGTGAGAATATAGGTGGGTAGACCGCTGGCGGGGGCAACCGTGAGGGGGTTGGAGCTCAGATTAGTACCGCAGGCCACTTTAATGGTCGTAATATTGGTACTGGCCACAATACCGGTGTTATTCATGAGATAGCAATGTTCAGTCGCCCTACTTGGAGTAGCGGTTATTGCATAACTTGTCCCCATGGGCAGTGCCGTCGGAAAAGTAAATAGACTATTGTCGCGAGGAGAGAGGGTAATTTGGTCGATATTATTGTTTCGGAGGGTGACCGGACTGGTTAATCCCATAATCATTCCTCCTAGAGTGTAGGTTGGGACTGGGTTTGCTGTGGATGGAGGAGTAGTTGGTGGCGTCTTAGGTGCGATTACTGGGACAGTTGGCTTTGGTGTTGGTTTTACTACGGTAGTCTTAGTGGTTGATTTAACAGCTGGTGGGTTGCTTTGTTTATTAATTACTTCACGAGTGGATGGACCAAAATAGCCATTGGCTGGAGTGATGTGATTGTCCTTTTGAAAATGAATGAGGGCTTGCTTGGTGGCTGGACCGAATACCGTTGTTTCCCTGCCCTTGGATCCAGCACCAGACTTGGCAACTGGGTAACCATGAGTATTCAAATATTGTTGCAGGGCTTTGACTTCGGTGCCTCGTGTACCTTGGTTTAGGTTACGGGAGAACACCGCGGCTTCGCCGCGGTGGGCGAAAAAAAGGATGAAAACAATGAAGAGGGTAAAAAAAGAAACCCATTTAACTGTTCGTTGAACCAAACCTACTTTTTTTATCATAACTACATGCTTATATATAATATTGATAGTATAACATTTTTACAGGGGGGGGGCAAACATCTTGGCATGAAAAACCCTTATGGGTGGTTAGCGCAAGATGTTGATTACCCGTCCTGTTTACATATTAATTTACTACCACAATTTTTTAAATTAGTAATTATTTTTAGATTAATTTGTTTTCAACAGGTTATCCCCTTTTCATTCGGGCATTGTTCGGATATAATGAATTGTACCAAGGGTAAAATATTATGTCTACTCTGACTAGGCGCCAGAAAGAAACACTGGATTACGTCAAAAAATATATTAAAAAACACGGCATTGCTCCTTCCCTGGATGAGGTTAAGGGCTACTTCAAGCTGTCTGCCAAATCGAGCGCCCACGAGCAATTAGCCGTATTGGTCGAAAAGGGCTACCTGAAAAAGAGTGACTACGCGGAACGGGGCTATGAACTAATTAAGGAAGAAAAAAACTTAATTAGCGTACCCTTGTCTGGCATTATCGCAGCTGGCCAACCGATTGAGGCGATTGAAACTATAAATGAAACGGTCAAAATTACCAATACTGCGCGATTTAGTCGAAACGTACTGTATGCCCTCAGAGTTAGAGGGGATAGCATGATTGGGGATGGTATTTTTGACAATGACATCGTCATTGTCAAAAAACAATCTGCTGCTGATAACGGAGATACGGTCGTGGCGATTATCGACAATAATGAGGCGACGTTAAAACGGTTTTATCAAGAACCAGATAAAATACGACTCCAGCCGGCTAACCCGAGCCTCAAGCCAATCTACCGTGAAGAAGTTGAAATTAGAGGGGTGGTTGTTTCTATAATCAGAAACCTTTTTACATAAACAGTTAATGACTATAAAATCGAATGTCTGGTTCCGCTCAAAGATTAAAAGAAAAAATGCTCGAGTTGACTCGGCTTTTTCGAATCGAGAGGAATATTTTTCAAAAATTTGTCATTGTCTATAAATATATCCGGTTACTCAATACGGATCCACTCACTAAAAGCATCATGCAGAAGATATTCGACGACACTGCCGGAGTGTTGGGTCGAATTGATCAAAACGACTTAGACGAAGAAGAGTTTGTTAATGTCAAAGGCGAGGCTATTTACACGAATGACTTCTGGATTTATTATTCAAACCTTGAAGTCATCCACGCCAAGATGAAAAAGGTGAAGACGTGCAGCTTGGGCGACAAAAACGAGTTTGAAAATCTCTGTCGCTTGTTTTCTAAGCCCTACTCTAAAGAAATGCTTGAGCTATCGTTCAAGGTGGTAAACAGTAATGTCTTTGACCGCCTTGACCGGGAAATCTTTTTCCGCGATGGCGACCGGAAAAATAAATTATATTTCAACGAAGAAAAAAGCGTACTCTATATTGACGGCGAACCCATTAAAATTGATGGCAAAACCAAAAACTCAAACCAGCACAAAATATTAAAATATATCTTCATCGATAATCGGACTAACCTCACTGATGATTTTTTCTATTCTGAAATTGCTGCGGATGAATTTGGTGACTTGGAATACAGTAAAAACCGCTCCAGTTGGAAAAAGTATTATGACGCTTGTGGACAAATCAAATTGAAAATTAAAAATAACACCAAGGACAAGATTCGAAACTTCCTCATTCTCACCTCCGGACAAGACGGTAAAGTATCGATTAATCGCGAACATTTGTAGATTCGAATAATCGAATAATCTCGTTCACCATCTTCCGAATACCAATATCATACAATAACACCATAGCAATGTGGTGTTTTTTGATTTAATCAAAACACCCCATAAAGGTCGACGCTAAAAACAAAGATAAACATCAAAACCAACACAAACACAAAATTATGTTTACACTCAACGGCATTCTTAAGAAAGACGAGTCCAAAGAATACAACCGCAAAGATGGCACCATTGGGTATCAGCGCACGCTGTATATCGAACCAATAGGCAGTATTTACCCCGTCGCGGTATCCGTTTCCGATTTAGACGCGGAATACGGCAAACACGGCGACACGGTTTCCATCGAGGTTAGTGTTTTTCCCTTCACCTACGTGGATGGCAAACGCCGACGTGCCTACTCTTCGGTTTATATTCCCAAGAAATAACCATGGACATTGTTACGGTTGCCAGCTCGACTTTCACCCTGACAGATAAGGCACTGAACCTCATTAATTTTTTTAGTCAGTTATTTACCTTGCTGTCAGCCGTGAACTTCGGACTCATTGCCATCTTAATCGTTATTCTCATCTACAAATAGCCATGACAACCGCAATCACCAATGTATTTGCTGCGTTAGGCCACGGTCTGGTCTTTCCGCTTACCATCTTCGTACTTTTCAGCGTATTTTTTAGCATAACGAGGGCAAAATAATATGTGTTCCACGTATATCACTAGACATCTCTCTTGCTTCACTGACAATTTCGGCAACATCTTCCATGTACTCGGCGCGAGTTTGAGCCTAGGGATTATCCTTGGAACGGTGGTCGGCGTATTATTGTTATTCACTAAAAAATAAGCACACCAAATGTATGGTTACTACCATTAAAGCAAAAATCTGGTCGGTTGCGGCTTTAGTCGGCGCAGGCGCCTTGGCCTTAGGCTCTCACGCGTTCGCCGCGGTTGATGCGGACATCGCTTCCACTAGCGCCAGCGTAGTTACTACGCTCAAAGAGAACATCACCGGCGTCTTGACTGCTAACTTGTCCAACATCGTCATCGTCGGCGTCATGCTATTTTCCATCGGCTTCGTCTGGAGATTGGCACGCAGATTCATGGGCGGCCACTAGTTTTCAGAGCGGCTGACAGTCCGGTTCGGAAGACCATCCTCTTTCACCTCCTAACGCCCTGTCGGCCGCTTTACAAAATTATTGTCTCAATATCGTATGAACAAAATTATTTTTAGTCTTTTACTCGCCGTCGCATTGTTCGCTACCCATTCGGTATCGGCCATGTCACTCATTAAAGTACCGGAAGATGAAATCTACACCAACACCGCTGTGGCCTGGGATTTTAACTTCGCTGATCTAGCCGAAAAGGACACGATCATCCCAACGGATGCGACCAGCTGGCAGATGGTGGTCACAGACACCAACGGCCAAGTGGTGAGCCAGTCTAATGCTCTAGGTGCAAGTGACACTGAGGCATATATCACTACCGCCAACTATCCCAATGGCTCAGTCTATGCGTTAGTCATCGAATGGCTTGGCGCTAATGCTGGTAGTTATCAAGTGGGCACTTTTACTCCAGTCATTCCTGGCTCTGCTTTTTCGGCTGGCCGTTTTCCTTACCAATCTAGTTACTCTGCCGAACAACCTATAGGCTTTATGATTACGTTCATGAGTGTCGAGGATATCTATTATCTTTTCCGACTTTCTAGCAATTATGCCAATATCGACCAACTCGTATCATATCAATTAGCTATCAAACAAATTAATTCACAAATGGTGTACAGCGAAGCTTACTCGGCTAATCCGGCTAACCCCAATTTAAACGTTCAAGCAATTTTTAATTCAGCACCAGCAAGCGAATACACGGGTGTATATCTCATCGGTACGTTCGCCTCCGGTCAACAAATGATGGCTCAGTTAGAATCTACTCCGTTTACAATTGTGCCCACTGCTAGCGCCAACGCCACCACAAACGAGGTGGCAAGCACGACCGATTTAGTTGTGTCTACGCTTAAAGATAATCTCTTAGGTACAGTCTATCTTGCCCTGCCAGCCATAGTCATTTTAGCCCTACTCATCTGGCTCATTGTCTGGCTCTACCACTATATAATCCGTTTTTTACATTAACCATATGTGGCGAAAAATATTTATCGTTATGTTTCTTCTCATGGCTTCATTCTTATTTCATCAAAAAGTATCCGCCGCAGAAACATTAGTAAAAGAACAAATTGGTGAGGCCAATGATATTATCGCCATGGATATGGGTCAGACCCTTGATGGCTACGCACCCAATCAAAACTTTGTTCACCCCATTACCAACCTGAAGCCAACCAAAATTATTCTTCGCTTAAGAAAAGATCCCAATACCACTTGTTTGCCATTCTATGTCTGCCTCTTAGCTGAGAATAACCAAAGTGCGGTTTGTAGTAACGAGCGGATTTCCCTAACGTCCGACTACGCCGATTACGAAGTAACCTTTCCGGCACTGGATAGCTACTCCTACCCCGATGGCACCATGAATTTGTATCAGATTCAGCTAGACGCTATGACGAATTCCGGCTACTGTCGCTATTTTACAAAAGGTTCAGACACCCAACTTGAAGGTGAGTCATTCAATAATAGTGCCTTCGGCTTCTCGATGTATTACAAACTCTATGGCGAGCTAGGCGAAGTGCCAGAAGATAATCCTAAACTTTACTCACTTAACATCATTTATCCTCAGCCAGACAAATATCCCGATTTCACCCTAGCCACTAATGATGCAGAACCCTCAACTCATTACACTTTTAAACTCCACTACAGCCTCAGTAACGATTACTTCCGCGACAAACGCCATATTGTGGCCTTGGTTTCACTTCATCCTGATTTTAGTGAACCATCGGCTCAGTTTGATGAACTCATTTCCCAAAATGATCCGGATAATACCAGAACCCTAACGGTGCCAGATATTTTAGCCAGTAAAAATGTACCAACCTATTACATCTTTGGCATTATGGATTACACCAATCCTAATTATCCGGACGGCCACTTGGTGGTAGCACTCTCGATTGCCATTAATGCTTCATCAACCTTAACCAACCTGCATCCGACTGATTGGGGCTTCTTCGGTAACTTGGCGAGGGATATTTTTCTACCGACAGCCAACACCAAACAGAAACTGATTGACCTCAAAGACAACCTCATGGGCAAGTGGCTCTTCGGCTACATCAAAGACAATATCGACACGGTCTATAATTCCTACCAAGCGGTATTACAAGACGGCTCAAAACCAGATATTATCTATTCGTTTGCCTTGCACGGCACAGAAGCAGCACCGACTGATTTTAATTTAGGCGAGATGAAAGTGCTTGATACCAGCGAGCCATTAGTCCAAAGTTACGCTCAAGCCTTACGACCCTACCTTGTTGCCATTCTCTGGTTTTTCTTTTTCCTCTACGTCTTTTGGCGTGTCTTTTATTTTGATCATTTATACTAACCGCTATGTTGCTTGATGCCTTACTTGATATTATCACCTTCTTGGTCAACGGCTTAATTAACCTCATGCCCGCGACTGATTTTTCCATACTGGCCAACCTACCGTTAGCGTTCATTAAGTTCGCGCAAGACTTACTCAAGCTTAACACCATCTTTCCAGTGGATCAGTTGTTATTCATTATCTACTTCATTCTTCAATATGAAAGCTATTACTTGGTATTCAAACTGACTAAGGGCTTTTACCGGATGATTCGTGGCTAATTTATTTATATAAAACAAAAACGTATGCAAAACAAAACCCCTGCCTTACCGCACCTAGCGGACATTCGCCACAAGAAGGTAAACGAACTCAGTATTGGTGAGATTAAATTACTCTATCGGTTCGTACTCTCATGCGAACGACTGATTTCATTCTCAGTCAAATTAAAAAATATAAAACCAGACCGATGATTAATATAATTACCGGAAAACCAGGCACCTCTAAAACCTACAACCTCGTTCGTCTGTCTTGGAAATTCTTAAACCAAGGCAAAGATGTCTATTCTAACTTCTACATTAATTTCGATGAACTGATTAAGCGTCAAGAACGCTCCAGACTCTACCGCACCAAGCGACTTATCCAAGAATATTTCTATTATGAGTGTAACCTGAAATGGTTTATGCCAGTAAAACGAGGCGAGCTCTATTTTTGGGAAAAGCTCGACGATCTCATCAATATTCGCGGTGGCGAGATCTTAATTGACGAATGCCAAATCTATTTCAACAACCGCGCCTGGAAAGATTTACCGATGCGCCTACAGTACAAATTCCAACAACACCGTAAACATATCAAACGCGATGAACACGGCAAGATTATCGGCTTGAATATCTGGGGCGCCGTACAAAACGTCAAACGCATTGATTTGATTGTGCGTGAATTAGTAAATAGCGTCTATGTGGTGAAAAAACTCGGACGCATCATCCTCTTAAAACAATATGATATCGAGGATATCGACAAAGAAAAACGATATTGTTACTCCAATACCTTCTGTTGGTTCAAACTTCGCTTAGCCAACTCCTACGACACCTTTCAAGAGATTACCGGGTTTACGGATTAACACGAAAAAAGGGAGCGACCCCGATATGGAATCGCTCCCCCGAGAAGCTACTCGGCTTCTGGTAATGGCTCGACCTGTTTCTGGTAGAAGAGCCAGACGGTCTTCCGGTATTTCATCCCGTCTTCGGCCTCATTGGCTTTATCCTTGTCTTTGCTTTTAGCTTCGACAAAGGTGTACGACCGGATACCCTTTTCGCCCTTTTTGACGACATAGCCGTTCCGTTTCCATTGCTTGAAGGTAAAGCAATTGGTCTTCGGATCGTACGCTTCCGCGTCGGCTTCGCCCCATCGTTGGGCAATCTGTTTGCGGACGAGTTCTAGCGTTTCCGCGGAACCCTTCCAAGTTGACTCGATAGTCATATGTTTTCATTGACGGCTATTGATATTATCTGCGAGTCAGCGGCCGTCTTTGCGCGTATCTCACGGTTGCGAGAATAAGCGGCTGATAGCTTGCCCTAGTCAAAGGTGGAGATTTACAAATACGACCTTGAAGAGGGATAAGCTGGCGCTAAAATGAGTCCACTCGAGATATGCGACGACCCCTCCCCGATTTCCCTTTTTTGTTTTTGACCGGGGTGGCTGATTTTCCGTCGAGCCTTGCCCTCCTCACGACGGAAAATCTGTCGCTCCGGTAAATGAGATTTTAGACGGTAGAAGTAGCCTTTTTAATCTTGACTATAGGCACACTTCTGTCCGACTAAAACATTCCTTAATTCACTATTATTTATCCCTATGCTCTTTCGAGATGTTAAACGAGAAGTTGAACAAATCCTCTGGTTACGAAATCGCATCCGGCAAATGCGTAGTGCCATTCAAAATCAGACAGAGTTCGACCATTCCAACGACTTCGATATGCTCAAACGAAAATTACACCAGTATGAGTTTGACTATTTTGAGTTGTCCGACCAGTTATATTTGTTACTGCTCAAACTATGATGAGTTATCGGCACAAAGTAATCCAATCCGGCAGCTTCCTTGAATGCTACCAGTACGAAACACCCATCAAAATTGGCCACAAACGAAACCCACACCACAAAACAAAAACTAAACACAAAAATATGCAACCAGCTAAAGATTTAAATACTCAATTATTCTTGCGCGACTTTTCCGTGCGTCGCACTCGGGGAAAAATCACCCGATTGATTAATGCGAATCCCGATCTCAAAAACTTCTTAACCCTTACGTTCAAAGAGAACTTGGGAGATTTGAAGGCTGCCAACAAATTATTTCATAACTTTATTAAGCGCTTAAAGCGCCGCTATCCGGATCTTAAATATTTAGCCGTACCCGAATTTCAGAAACGCGGTGCCGTGCATTATCACGTTCTACTTAACTTGGATTTTGTGGCCTTTACCGAGATGGCCAAAATCTGGGGGCATGGCTACATCGACATTCATAAGATACGGCACGTCAAAAATCTTGGTCTCTATATTTCCAAGTACATTGGCAAGGACTTATTCGACCGACGATATTTCGGAATGCGCAAAGTACTCTATTCGCGCAATCTGGATCGGCCAAAAATTATTGTGTTTTCCCAAAATATCAAAAACTATTTACTCCAAAAATTGGAGCGGACAACTCGTTTATTTACGACGAGTTACACCAGCGATTATCAAGGCAGAGTCGATTATGAATTATATCGATTATGCTGAGAAAAATTGATTTTTTACTAATTTATGATAGGGTAATACTGTCTAAATATGATAGTGGATCATATTCCCATATTGCCCTTTAACAATTAAATGACAAGCTCAAATGCGAACAATACTATATCCTTTTTATCGCCAATCGAACTCGCTCGATTGCTTTCTGTTTCTCGTACAACAATTTACCGGATGATTGAAAAAAGATTAATTCCGTTTTACAAAATTAACGGAACTATACGCTTCAAAAAAATCGATGTCGATGAATATATTGAAAATGGTCGCATTGAGCCCATAGGCAAATATGAGCTTAAAAAAACGAAGCAACCGATGGTGGGTGGATATTGGTCACAACCATCAAAGACATCGCTATCCAAGCCCTGAAAATACGCGCAAAGGCGCACAGGCTTACGAAATCCTACTCAGACAACGACTTGCTCGCGGTGAACCGATTTTGGGCTTTGAAGAGTCCACCAAAAAATCACTTGTCTTTAAAGAATATGTTGTGGAATGGTTTGAACGATATGTTGTAGTAAATAATCGACAATCCGAGGCAAGAAATAAAAGGTCGGTCTTAAAAGTTCATCTTGTTCCATTTTTTGGCAACATGAAACTCGAGCATATAACTAGCTACGAAATTGAAAAATATAAAGCCACGGAAATTAAGCACCAAACAAGCAACAAAACCATCAATAACACACTGGGCGTACTAAGCAAATGTTTACGAGTCGCCGAGGAGTGGGAATTGATTACTAAAGTGCCAAGAATTAAACGACTTAAAGTTGCTCCTCAAAAATATGATTTTCTATCATCCGAGGAATGCGACTATTTGTTAAGATCAACTGATGACCTTTTGCATGACATGGTTTTGTTTGCACTTAACACCGGCTTAAGATTTGGTGAGCTAATTGCAATGTCTTGGAGTGATATAAACTTCAAAGAAAACGTCTTAACGGTCAGCAAGGCAATTTCTCGTGGCTATTTGGGTAGTACTAAAAGTAACAAGATCCGTTACATCCCCTTGAACCGCGAGGTACTCGCTATGCTTGAACAAAGGAATAAAACAGACGATCTAATTTTTGCCAATACCGAGGGTAAATACTTACCGCAAGAAAATTGTCGGCGACTGTTGCATAGCGCACTCAAAAAAATTGGCTTTAGAAAAATCGGTTGGCACGTCTTCCGTCACACCTTTGCATCTCGATTAGCTGAGAAAGGAATCTCCATGAGAACCATTCAAGAGCTGCTTGGCCATTCTGACACGAACACAACCATGCGCTATGCTCATCTCAGTCCGCTTGTTCTCCGCGATGCGGTGAAGATGCTAGAAAAACCGATTGAAATAATCTTACGGCACAATAACGGCACAATTGATAAAAATTGGGTAAATCCAACAAATTACAGTACTCTCAAAAACCTTAATTCTTCTCTAACATAAAACAAAACTCAGACTATATGTCTGAGCTTTGTAATTGTGCCGAGGACAGGACTTGAACCTGCATACCTTGCGGTACTTGCTCCTAAGGCAAGCGTGTCTACCATTTCACCACCTCGGCAATTGATTATCTTAAAATAACCATTATCTTTTTACCTTATTTTTCCATTACTTGTCAAATTGTGCTATAATAATTTTACCTAACATGTAATTTGTTCTTCTAAACTTATGGCAATCAAACGTGCGGTGAAATCACCCAAAACTCGGCTCGAATCCAAGGATTCAACCAGGGACATTAACGACAATTTGCTCATCACCTCCTTGTCGTATGTCTATATTTTTTGCCTTATCCCTTTACTACTCCGACCTGACTCAAAATTTGCTCAATTCCATGCCAAGCAAGGCGTTATTTTGTTCTATCTCGACTCTATCGCCATTCTGTTTTGCTGGGTACCCTACTTTGGCGGCATCTTAGCCCTTCTCTGTTTTTCATTATCGGCAATAGCCATTTCCAAAGTAGCCAGTGGTAAATTCACTAAGATCCCAATTATATACAACCTAAGTTTACGCTTTAAATTAACATAATTTATTTTTTAAAAAATACTAATTGCTATGGCAAAGTACATCAAATTTTTTAACGAGCTCGGCATCAAGGATGTGCCGACCGTCGGCGGCAAAAACGCCTCACTCGGCGAAATGTATCGCACCCTAAGTGGTCAAGGTGTTCGCGTACCAAATGGTTTCGCCACCACCGCATCCGCCTACAACTATTTCATTGAAAAATCAGGCACCAAGGACAAAATCCGGGCTATTCTTAAAGGTTTGGACACTAAAAACGTGGTTGACTTGGCTAAACGCGGCAAAGCGGTTCGTGAGGTTATCTTAAAGGCAGAGTTACCAACTGATTTCAAAAAAGAAATCGTTACTGCCTACAAAACCTTGTCCAAAGATTATAAAAAAACCAATGTTGATGTGGCCGTGCGCTCTTCTGCTACGGCTGAAGATTTGCCCGATGCCTCTTTTGCCGGCCAGCAAGAAACATTCTTAAATATCAACGGCGAAAAAGCCTTACTCGATGCCGTTCGCGCCTGTATTGCTTCCCTCTTCACCAATCGTGCCATCTCATACCGGGTGGACAAGAAGTTTGATCACTTTAATATTGCGCTCTCAGTCGGTGTACAAAAAATGGTTCGCTCCGATGTTGGTTCTTCCGGTGTTATGTTTACCATTGATACTGAATCCGGTTTTCAGAATGTTGTTCTAATCAACTCCATCTATGGTTTGGGTGAAAACATTGTCCAGGGCAAGGTTACCCCTGATGAATACTATGTATTTAAACCAACCAAAAAAATCATCTATCGCAAGTATTCGGAAAAGAAAATTAAAATGGTCTATGCGACTGGCAGTAAAAATCCAGTTAAGGATATTCCAGTGCCGGTTAAAGAACAGCGCCTCGCTTCCATCACCGACGCTCAAGTTATTCAATTAGCAGATTGGGCAATGATGATTGAAAAGCACTATGGCCACCCCATGGATATCGAATGGGCTTACGATGGACAAGAAAAGCAACTCTATATCGTCCAAGCCAGACCCGAAACCATTCACAGCGTCCGCAACTACAATATTATCGAAGAGTATAAAATCAGCAAAAAGGGCAACCTATTAGTAGCAGGCAAATCCGTTGGTAATCGCATTGGCCAAGGCGAGGTTAATCGCATCATGGACGTCAAAGATATTAGTAAGTTTAAAAAGGGCCAAGTCCTCGTCACCACCATGACCGACCCAGATTGGGAACCGATTATGAAAATTGCTTCCGCGATTGTTACTGATTCCGGTGGACGCACCTGTCATGCCGCCATTATTTCTCGTGAACTTGGCATTCCTTGCGTAGTTGGCACCACCAACTGTAGCGCCAAATTAAAATCCGGCCAAAAGGTGACCGTTTCCTGTGCCGAGGGTGACGAAGGTTTTGTTTATGAAGGCATTATCCCATTTAAAATAAACCGCACCGACATTAAAGGTTTAAAACGACCAAAAACTAAGGTAATGTTAAATGTGGGTGAGCCGGACACGGCCATGACCATGTCCTTTATTCCAAACGACGGTGTCGGCTTGGCTCGTGAGGAATTTATCATCAATAATTACATCAAAATCCACCCGCTCGCCTTAATTAACTACGACAAAATTACCGACAAAAAAACTAAGGCCAAAATTGACGAGTTAACCGTGGGTTATACCGACAAAAAACAGTTTTATATTGATAAATTGGCCGAGGGCGTGGCCATGATTGCCGCTTCTTTCCATCCGAAAGATGTCATTATCCGTTTGTCTGATTTTAAAACAAACGAATATGCCAACTTGATTGGTGGCACGCCATATGAGCCAATCGAATCAAACCCTATGATCGGCTGGCGTGGCGCTTCTCGCTATTATGATCCAAAATACAAAGATGCTTTTGTGCTAGAGTGCCAGGCCTTAGCCAAGGTGAGAAACGAAATGCAGCTCAAGAATTTGAAACTCATGATTCCTTTCTGCCGCACTGTTGATGAAGGAAAAAAAGTGATTGAGATTATGGCGCAGAATGGTCTTAAGCAGCATGTGGACGGTTTAGAAATTTATGTAATGGCCGAAATCCCAACCAACATTATTTTGGCCGAACAATTTGCCGAGGTCTTTGATGGTTTTTCCATCGGCTCGAATGACTTAACCCAATTAACTCTCGGTATCGATCGAGATTCTGGTATCTTAAATATTGCTGGCCAGTCTAACGAAAAAAGCGAATCGGTTAAAGAACTCATCCGCTATTTGATTACGGTCGGCAAGAAAATGAAACGCAAGGTTGGTATTTGTGGCCAAGCGCCGTCTGACTTCCCCGACTTTGCCCAGTTCTTGGTCGAGCTTGGTATCGACTCTATCTCTTTAACCCCAGACACGGTTATCAAAACCACCATTGCCATCAACGAACAGGAAAATAAAGTCAAAGGCAAAAAATAATAGCCCTCAAAATAAAAAACGAGGCACCACAGTATGTGGTGCCTTTTGGTTTTGATCCGACCGAATCAGTTACAGATTCAGCAGATCTTTGATGAACGCTGGTACATCGGATGAATCCTCTCCTTTGTCGAGAATCGACCACTCGGAAATGGTCAGACTCTTTTCCCAAAGGTTGAGACGATCCATCACCGAGAACCAGAACACTTCCTGGAGTTGTTCGGACTTGCGCTTGAGCGTCAAGCGATCCCGCTTCAACTTTTTTACCTCGCCCTGGGTGGTATCGTCGCTGTTAATCTTCTCGACTAACCTGTTTGCCTGGTCGGTCAGGTTAATCACTTTGGTGATAAGCTGGCGCTCGAAATTATTCATTTTCCCGAGCACCTCACCGGTGATTTCCATGTTCTTAGTTGGCGAACGTAAATCCTTGGTTTGGATTGCCAAGACCTCTTCAATGAGGTCGCCCTTGAACGCATTGGACATACTAATGAGCGATGCCATACTTTTCTCCTTTTTTTGGTGTGTAGCCACTTGGGCTTGTATAAACAGCGATTTTTTATCTTGCAATATTAAATTGCCTATGTCAAGGCCTGAAATTTGATTTTATACATTATAAGCTTTATTTTAGCCATAATTTAATGCTACATTCAACGTTTTAATGCAACACCAGCTCCTTTAAAGACTTCGAGTGGCG
>JBAXJQ010000031.1:0-13542 GCA_037137775.1 Candidatus Falkowiibacteriota bacterium
GTCTTTTTCATGTGCCAATATTATACAGGTGTTGCACTTACTTGTTGAACCCATCCATAAAATCATTGACATATATCATTATTTATGCCATACTATGAATAATTCATATTAAACCGCCCAAGGGGCAGAAAGGAGGTCTTCACATGAAGACCAAGGAAGTTGTTCTTGCAACCGCAGTGCCCAGAGAGGTCAAGCTGGTGTTTTCCAGCATGATCATTATTTCACTGGCAGGTTTTTTAGCCGCCTGTGAAGTTTGTTTTTGGCTGATTATCCTGGTTTTTTTTCTAGGCCTCTGCCTGGCACTAACGGGGGTGTTTCCTGCCAAAATCAAGGCAATTGTTATGGCCTTTGAAGAAATCGTTCAATAGGCCGCAAGCGAATTCAACCCCAACCCCGGACACTCACCTGTCCGGGCTTTTTATTCAATTTTTTAGCTAAAATTAAACACAAATTTAAATTACCATTGACACTTTATTAAATTTATGCTATAGTATTAATTATCATTAGTTCATTAAAGCCCTTTAAGGGCACCGAAAAAGAAGAAGCAAGATGACTACATCTGCAAAAAATGCCGTTGCGGCTCGCAAAATAGGCCGCAAAGAATGTGTCCTGGGAATCATTTGTATGGTTCTCTTTATGTCCGGCATACTCTCGGCCGGATGTGACTATCCATTATGGCTGACGGTGTTCTTTTACACCACAGCTATTGGAGCGTTTGTCCATGCGACGTTGGTATATCGTCGGAGGATGAGCCTGGAGCCGGTCCACAACCGGCACTCCTACTGATTCCCATCGCTTTTTCCCTCTGCCCCCGGCCGATTCACGACCGGGGCTTTTTCTTTTTCTCAAAATATTTTGCTATACTATGATTATGATTAACATTCTCCACCACTTCGTCCCCAATCCGATTATCTTTTCTCTTGGAGCAATCCAAGTCCGATGGTACGGCTTATGCCTAATGCTTGGTATTGCCGCTTCACTTTGGTTAGGGAGAACACTGGCTCGGTTATGTAAAATCTCTGATGAAGACTACTTTGATTTAGCTTTTTGGGTTATTCTTAATGGATTAATCGGCGCACGGGTTTACGAAATCTTTTTGGAACTGCCGTATTATCTAGCCAATCCGCTCGAAATCCCAGCAGTCTGGCATGGCGGCCTCGCTATTCATGGTGCCATTATCGGTGGCGCCATTACCGTGTGGTATTGGGCAAAAAAACATAGTATTCGTTTTTGGCAACTTGCCGCCATTGTTACCACCACCCTACCCCTAGGTCAAGCCATTGGTCGCTGGGGCAACTATTTCAATCAGGAACTTTTCGGTCGACCAACCGATTTACCCTGGGGCATTCCGATAGAATATCGTCATCGACCAGTCAATTTTTCAACCGATGCCTATTTCCAACCCACTTTTTTATACGAATCAATTGGTAGTTTGATTATACTGGGAATATTAATAGTATTTTGGAAAAAATGCTTTAAAAATCCCAATATACCTTGGCCAAAAATCATTACCTTGACCTATATTGGCCTTTATTCGCTTTTACGCTTTGTAACTGAATTAATTCGGATTGATGCTACCCCAACCCTGTTTTCCCTTCGCTGGCCGGCCATTTTAAGCCTAATTTTAGCAATTAGCAGTCTAATTTGGCTGATTATTGTCGTTCAGAGATCAAAAACACCTCCTCTTGAAAAAAAATAGGCTTTGTGGTACAGTCTTGTTATCTCTCACACTCAAATTAATTAATTTCACAATTCAACACGCCAATCTATGCCAAATAGGAAATCGGCAGAAAAGGAATTGCGCAAAACCGCTACCCGCACCGCCTTTAACCGCAAGGTAAAAGATACGGTCAAATCTTTGGTTAAAAAGAGCGTTAAGGCAATTGATGCCAAAGACGCTACAGCCAAAGAAACGGTTGCCAAAACCTTAAAAGCGCTCGACAAAGCGGCACAAAAAGGAATCATCAAGAAGAACACCCGCAACCGTCGCAAATCGCGCATCGCCAAAAAATTAAACGCATCTCTTAAGTAGTTTTAAGAAACAAAGAGCACCATTTTGGTGCTCTTTAAGTTTACAAATATGGAATTTAATAATGCATTCTATGCATTTGGTACAATTCATTTTATTACCCTAAACTATCTTGCATATTTATTGACACATTCAAATTCTGATATAACGTTAAAAAAATATAAAAATTTATATTTTCTTTCGTTTATGCCATCATTTGTTATATGTGCATTTTCATTAATTGCGCTGCCATTAGTTTTTATTGGTGGCATGTTAGTATATTATTCAAACAAAATTCAATTGACATTTCCGCAAAAAAATAAAAATGTTTTTTTAATTTTAAGTATTATTATAAACATTCCTTTCTTTTTTGCCGTTTCTGGACTAACCTATTTACTTTATTCAATGATTACTAATTAACAATTTATTGATAAAGATGCTTAATACAGATCGCACTCCACTCGGCCATATAAAAATGGAATAAGGCCAGAAATCAATTTAAAAATTATTTAATATCTTTCTTTTTTAAATAATTCTAACATCTTTTCTTTTATTTTTCGATTCAATTCAATTAAAATCGGTTCGTCTTGACAAAACTGATCAGCTTTTGTTAACGCAATTGGATAAAACGCTTTGTCCCAATAATCAATTTTAAATAAAACTGATTGAAAATTGGCCTCAAGTGAATTTAACGCTTTGATATATTTCGCCTCTGTGGTTTGTCCAGCCTCATACTCATGCCATAAATCATAAATTTCTTGGCCCAAACTACCACCAAGATTATTTTTAATTTTTTCAATTTCGGCTATTTCATTTTTTTGCTTATTTACTCTGATCTGATAGTTGTTCTCTGCTAAACCATAAGGAGTGTCGCCAAAGTCAGCCTCAACTAAGTCATGAAACAAAGAAAGTTTTAGACACTTTAATAAATCAATCGGCTGCTCAAGCGCTTCATGCGTCAACAAAACAAAGAGAGTCAATTGGAATGAATGATCAGCCACGCTTTCAAACCGATTTTCTGATAATTTAAAAGACCGAAGTTGTAATTTTAATTTTGCAGAAAATTCTAAAAAAGTTAAAATTTGAGTTGCCGTGTACATAGCTATAACCCCGCTATTAATCTAGTTAACGCGAGCTTTGGTTTGCCTTGACCGGTTTTAGATTGAAAATCGACTTCCACTAATCTATTTAATATCTTTTTTAAGCCGTCTAGCTGGAAACGATGTACCTGAGTTGCGCTTTTCTGCGCCACAAACGGATGTAATTTTAACTGACTAGCAATCTTTTTGACATTCCAGCCGTTATCCAATGCTTGGCGCACCTGCACCAATATTTTAAACTGTCGTTCGATCATAAATAGCATGTATTCCTCACTCATACCACCATCTAATTGGTCTTGTAAAAGTTGCATCGCTAAGCCCCGCTGTCGATTACTAATCGCATCAGTCAATTGAAAAATCTGTTCACTGAAACTGCCGGTTACTAATTCTTTAATTTGTTCGATACCAATTTTAACTCCTTCGTTACCATCGCCCAGGGCCAATTGTTGCCCAGCTTGATGATGCCAGAGCTTGTTTAATTCTTGATCGAGTTGCCACAAATCGCTACCAATTAAACTTACTAGTCGGTTAACCGCCTCGTGAGTAATGGTACCGCCGCGTCGCTCAATATCCTGTCGAATCCAAGTGGCCACTTCCATATTATTATATGGCTTATACTCTTGAACAACTTGTTGCTTGGTTAACCAATCAAGCAGCTTGGTCCGTTCCTTGGCCAGATGCTTATCGCCACTAAATACCTCATCCCAAAAAATTATAATATTGTCACCCTGATGATCGGCCTGTTCTTTTAAATATTCGCCAATAGCTGTAACCATAGTTAGCTCGCCTGCGCTTACAATCCGTTCAAAAATAATCATCCGTTTGCGGGCAAATAACGAGCTGCTCATCATGGCCTGTTTAAACTTTTCCACGGTTAATTCCTTGGCGTCATAACGATCAAGACTATCGCCTGAAGGGTCAACTTCACGGATATATTTTTGCTTAAATTCGCTTAATTTTCGACGACTACGAAAAGTATCCTTACCAAAGAGTAATATAATCATCTTGTTTATTTCCAAGTTTATGCTAAAATTGAAGTAAATATCATATTTAATCATAATTACGTTACCACAAAGAGCCCGAATATGCAAAAAGCGCTTTGCCCCAATTGTGACAGCGACTTAATTGTCGATGACGAAGCAGTAACCGGTGATCTTATCACCTGCAACAACTGCGACCACGATTTTGAGATTCTCAAACTGCATCCGCTTAATCTGAACGACCTTACCGCAGCCGAAGAATAACTTCAAAAAAACCGCTGACAATGATCAGCGGTTTTTTATATAGCTATTGGCGGTTTAATTTTGTACATTTTTTTGATTTGACTACTAATTGACTATGCAATAGACCATTAGAGGCGATAAAGCCTTTAATTGGACGATCGTAACGCTGGTCCTTGCCAAATAAATCCGTTACCTTGCCACCAGCCTCTTCAACTATTATTTTAACCGCGGCGGCGTCATGCGCGGTGTCGTGTGGAAATATTACAAAAGCCACCTCGCCAGCCGCTAATAACATACTGGGGTAAATTACTGAACAGGCCTTCATTAAGTTAGAATCTTCATGAATAATATTTTCAACCAATTCGAACACATCATATTTTGCCCGCTTAAACATTTCGAAATCAGCGAACGCACCCACAAAATTATTTTTACCTGAAACTGCAATTCTTTTACCATTCAAAAAAGCGCCTTTCCCCAGACTTGCATAAAACAATCGATCACTAAACGGATCATACACAACCCCAAAAATACTCTTCCCTTTGTGCACTAATGCGAGTGAGAAGGTGCAAATCGGAATGCCGTGAGAAAATGGGATGGTGCCGTCCACTGGGTCACACACCCAAACATAGTCACTATCGGTTAAATGACTCTCTTCCTCGGCCAAGATACTATGCCCAGGAAAATTTTTATGAATCGCTTTAATTAATAACGAATTGATATTATTATCAGTATCCGTAACTGGCGTAACATCTGCTTTCCATTCCTTAACCATGTTTAAGCTAAAATTTTGTTTAATAATTTTTCCAGCCTTTTTAGCAAACGCCAAACCAAAAGTTTCGTATTGCAAGTTATTAATCATGGGTAATATTATTCAATTATTATTTTACTAAATGTAATATATCTTGGATATTTGCCGTGGCGGTACAAATTACTGAATCACCAGCACCATAAAATATACGCAATTCATCATCAACCAGGGTGGCGCCACAGCAAAAAACCACTCTTGGCATGGTGTTGTTTTTATCACTTTCTATAATAAAATTTTGTAATTCTTTTTCGTTCATTTTTTGTAATGAATGCAAGCCACCGGGCAAGACATCAACAATGCCTGTCATTTCATAACTCATTTCCGGCTTAAAAATAGAACTGATTGAGCGATGAATAATTTTTCTTGGATTTTGCAAGTCTAACAAAATACATCCAACTTGATACCAATGCTTATCATTTATTCCATGATATAACACCAACCACCCCATTTCGGTTTTAATCGGTGGTGGTCCCATTTCAACAAAAGTGTTGTCAAAATAATCACCTAGTCTTGGATTCAAAAATGGCGTTTGGTCGCCTATCCAATTAATTCCATCAGTTGATTCAGCGAACCAAATATTATATTCACCAAACATCATCACATATTTACCGTTAATCAGCTCTGGAAAAATCGCTCCAGACTTTGACCATTCAGTTAATTTTGGCTTTATTGTTGGCTTTCCATCATCAAATTTAATTCTCACGCCACCGGCTTGTTCAAATTGCCAGTCGGCAAAAACCGGACCTTTTTTATCCCAATGTATTAAATCTTTTGAAATAGCAATACTAAGCCGCGGTGTTACGCCATCAAAAGAAGCATAGGCCATATAATAAGTATCTCCGATTTTGGTAATCCGAGGATCTTCAAGTCCGCGCATCTCATATTCATCCACACCAGTTAAGGCTGGCTCATTAAATCGATGGAAATCTTCACCATTATCAGAAACGGCATAGCCAATCGACGACTTCCAGTTTTCACCAGCTCCCATGGCACGGTAAAGCATGTGATATTTTCCCTTATCAAAAATTACGCCAGGATTATAAAGTTTTTTTGATTCCCACCAATGATCTGATTGTGGTTTAAGAATCGGGTTTTTTGGTGAACGAAAAAATAAGTCGCTCATACTATGCATTTAACTTTTTTACTGCCTCGGTAAACTGTTTGCCTCTATCTTTATAACTTTTAAAAATACCAAAACTAGCACAAGCGGTAGACAATAACACAATATCTCCTGCTTTCGCCTGTTTTTTGAAATACGCCACTGCCTCTTTCATCGAATTAACTCCTACAATGCTGTCTTTTGGATATTTTATTTTTGTTAAGGCGGTATAAATTCGTTTACCGCCTTCTCCATTAAAAATAATTACAAATTTGGTTCGTTTTTTTATTTCTTTGGCCAATATTTTAAAATCTGATTTTTTGTCTGCACCGCCAGCCAATAATACAATCGGTTCAGCAAACGATTTTAAAGCCGTAATGGTCGCATCCGGCGTAGTGGCAAATGAATCATTATAATATTTAATGCCTTTTATTTCACGGATAAACTCAATACGATATTCCAAACCCTTAAACTTGGCCAACGCGCGCTGCATGAATTCAGTTTTTAACTTGGCCAATTTTGCTGCGGCTACTGCCAAAGCTGCATTTTCTTGATTGTGAATACCCAGCAACTTACTGGGCCAATCACAGCGATCGGTAAAAATTACATTCCAATCTCTTTTGGCGGATATTTTATTAGTTAACCGCTGGTTGGCGATTAACCAATCATTCTTGTTTTGCCATTTAGCAATATTCCATTTGGCATTCCAATAAGCTCCCATAGTTTTGTGATAATTAGGATTATTTGGATCAGCTGGTGCCAGATGTTCACGAGTAAAATTGGTTATCACGCCGATATGCGGACTAGCGGTTCCCTGTTCCAACTGAAAACTCGATAATTCCAAAACCACCCAATCGATCGATGTAATTTTTTCAAAAAAATCAAATGGTGCCAAGCCAATATTGCCTCCAAGCCATACCTTTTTACCATCTTCTTTTAACATGGCGGCAATTAATGAGCTGGTTGTGCCTTTACCCTTACTTCCAGTTACACCAATGGTGTGTTTCGTTGGGCACCACTCCAAAAATAACTGCATAGCGCTGGTAATTACTAATTTACGCCCGAGTTTCTTTTTGGCCAATTGTATACCTGGGCAGTCCAGAGGCCACCCTGGCGAACGAAGCAAAATATCAAAGTCCTCTAAATCTTCATTATATTTTTCGCCTAACCGCCAAAAAACCTGAGTTTTTTTAATAAATGGACGCATCCGCTCGGCCAAGATATCGGCTGTACGAAAATCACAAATCGTTAATTCAAAATCTAGACCAGTGGATAATAAATATTTGGCAAATGATTCATTTTCAATCCCAAGACCGAGCAGACTAATTTTTTTATGTTTTAATTCTGATAATTGCATATTAGTATCTTAAATTACGTTATTCCATCTCGCCCCAGGTTTGACCAGTTTTGCTTTCGACAATAACTGGTACTTTAAGCTCGATCACTTTTTCCATAATCTCTTTTATAATCGGTTCAACTTTTTTGGTGAGGCCGTGCTTTACCTCAAAAACAAGTTCATCGTGTACTTGCAAAAGCATGCGCACCTCGCCTGCTGGATATGTTTGTTGCAGCCAGTCATCAACTTGAATCATGGCCAGTTTAATCATGTCAGCTGCCGTGCCCTGCAAAGGCGTGTTCATGGCCATGCGCTCGGCCGCCTTGCGTACCTGCATCACTGAAGAATTTAATTCTGGCAAATACCGTCGTCGATCAAATAACGTTTCAGCATAACCGGATTCGCGCGCCTGCTCAATCGCCTGCTCTACCCACGCTTTAACCTTAGGATAAACCTCAAAATAGGCATCAATAAACTGTTTTGCTTCCCAATACGGAATATCTGCCACCTGCGCCAAACCGTGGGGGCCTTGGCCATATAAAATACCAAAATTAATTGCTTTAGCGGCACGTCGCATATCTTTAGATACTGCCGTAAGCTCAACCTTATTAATCGCAGCCGCTGTTGAGGTGTGAATATCTAAGCCCTGTTCAAATGCTTCAACCATTTTTTCATCCCCAGACATATGGGCTGCTAAGCGTAGTTCGATTTGAGAATAATCCAAGGCTAGAAGCTCGTAACCCGGTTGCGCAACGAACGCTTGTCGTACCGCCTGACCGTAATCACCCTTCACCGGAATATTTTGCAAATTCGGATCAGAAGAAGACAGACGACCGGTGGCTGCAATGGTCTGATTGTAACTGGTATGAATCCGACCAGTTAAGGGATTAACCAGCTTAGGTAAAGCATCAACATAGGTGCTGGCAATTTTAGTATATTCACGATAATCAAGTAGCATCGGTACAATTTTATGCAATTCCTTAAGCTTTTCCAGTTCGTCAGCCGAGGTCGAGAGGCCGGTCTTGGTCTTGCCTATGCCGGCAGTTGGGATTTCCAACTTGCCAAAAAGTATTTCTTGTAACTGTGCCGGTGAATTTATATTAAAACTCGTTCCCGCCTCGGCATAAATACCCTCGGCCAGGCTATCGATTTGTTTATGTAGTTTTCGACTTAATTTTAACAGATAATTTTTATCCAAACTAATACCCCAGCGCTCCATGCGGCCTAACACTGGTATCAAAGGTACCTCAATCGTTTCAAACAAACCGTGCAAATTATGTTCTTTTAGTTGCGGTTTCAATTTTTTAACTAACCGATTAGTAAAATCTGCATCCTCGCAAGAATAGATGCCTAATCGTTCAAACGACACCTCGCCGAATGCTTGTTTATTTTTACCCGTGCCGAGCAGGTCATCTTTGCTGATTTTTTCAAATCCCAATTCACTAAACGTAACACCATCAAGGTTGTGTTGACGACTCCCTGGGTTAAGCAAATACGAAGCCAGCATGGTATCAAAAGCCACGCCCTCAACCAAAATGCCATGAGTGGCCAACACGGCCAAATCAAATTTAATATTATGACCGTATTTTTTAATCGCTTTATCCTCTAAAATCGGTTTTAATGCATGAAGCCAGGGGTGCTCATTAGATGTTTCAACCTCTGCCACGGAAAATAAATTTGGCTTAGTCTTTGAGGTTTGATTTGCCACGGCGTGATTGATTAAAAGATAATAGGCCTCACCCTTTTGCCAGGCGAAGCTAATACCCAATAATTTAGTGGAGCGTGTATCAAGAGAATCAGTTTCTGTGTCCAAGGTGAAAGCTGTTTGTTGTTTCAATACTGTTAAAAATCGTTCGAACTCTGCGTCCTGATTAATTACATGATATTTAAACTCTTGTCGATTTCGAGCAAATTTATCTGCTGTCCGTTCACCGATGGTTGTTGCCGATTCTTTGCCACCATCACGACCCAACTCTTGTATTCGAGCTAATAACGATTTAAATTGCAACTCACTAAATAGTTCAACCACTGCCGAGCGATTAAAATGACCAAATTTTGATCCGGCCAAATCAAATTCAAATTCAACATCCCGCTTAATCAACGCCAGATGTTGCGACATATACGCGCGTTCTTTATGTTCATGTAATAAATTTCGAATCCGTTCTTTAATATTTTCATCACCCTTTTCCACTGCAACATAAAGTCCATCTAACGATTTAAACCGTTGCAACAATTCCACGGCAGTCTTTTCACCAATACCTTTAACCCCAGGAATATTATCCGATGGGTCGCCACGCAGGGCCTTGTAGTCTACAATCTGCTCCGGGGTTAAACCATATCTCGCTTCCACTGCTGCCCAATCATACGTTACCGCATCATTAATGCCACGGCTCATGGCATACACTTTGGTATGTTCATCAATCAGCTGCATGGTATCCATATCACCAGTCAAAACCACCTTATCTAATGCATCACCCACTTGGTGGCAAATGGCGCCGATAAGATCATCCGCCTCAAAGCCAGACATTTCATAAATTGGCACGCCAAAAGCAGTGGCCACCTGACGCACCCGGTCAAACTGGTCATATAATTCTTGCGGCGCCTTTACTCGTGTTGCCTTATATTCTTTAAACACCTCATGCCGAAAAGTGGGGCCCTTTTTATCCAAAGTTAACACCACATAATCCGGTTTGATCTCTTTGACCGCTTTAATAAAAACAGCCGCGAAGCCATATACCGCGTTTACCTGCTCACCGGCCTTGGTAGTTAAGGTTGGTGGCAAAGCGTGAAAACTACGGTGAATTAAGGCGTTTCCGTCAATAACCAATAATTTTTCTAGTCGTTTACTCATACTTCCATTACATCAAATATTCCCTACTTTGGCAAACAAGTTATTAAAATAAAAACTTTACATTTTATACTACTCATGCTAGTATTAAATTAACAATATGGCTAATCAATTTGTAACAAAAAAATACAAGGCAACTTGTCCTCGATGAATCCCACCGTTATGGTGGGTATTTTTTTAGCCAAATCGGTCATTATACAACTCTAACCCTCAATGAGAGAAAGGAAAATGGTGGTCACCATGAAAAGGACCAGTAGCTTACTTTGGCTCCGCGATTGGGAAAAGATTCAGTGGCGCAATAGCTGGCAATCGAAAGAGCTATTGCAAGCGATAATCGCATTTGTCTTTGGAGTGTCCATCGATGATGTCGAAGCAGCGCGAGCAATTAGCGACGAATATTTTCTTCAAACTATAGTTCTCTTGCGCCTCGATGGTAAGCAATGCCCACTCTGTGAAGGCAAAAACCACAACTGCAAAATGTGTTTGGGAAAAAACCAGCCAACACATTTGAGCCGTAAACTACTCTTGGCTGCCTCTGGACAAATGGCACCGTGCTATTTGTACTGTCATTTTTCAGGCGACGGCTGTACTCCCGGAGTAGAAAATGGCTGCACCGCGTATCAACCTTTTTTAGATCAAAAGCTTGCAGCCTAACCATCTTGCCTTGAAAGGAGGCGATTGCCGATGCGCTGATTTATGCTATCTTGGTTCCGTTAACTCCCGCCCACCTTAAACCGAATGGAGGAATACGGCGATGACACAATTACTATGCACCTGGAAGCTAGTTCGTTTTGACCCAAATGATGGGGAAATAAACGGTATTAAAACCGTTGTTGAACACTATGTCTGCGTTCACTGTGGCGCAAAAACCAAGACTGGACTGGAAATAACTCCGGAAACCAAAATCTGCGATCACCAAGACCGCAGCAAGGCCATTATCAAAGTCAGAGCGCCAATTTCGTTGTCCACTTCCACACCCATCCAACCTGTAAAACATCAAGCTGTGCCCAAGACACCTGAAAAAAAGGTTATTCCATTGCCACCGCCCAGCAACTCCTTCAACCGGCGCGAAAAGCGTGCGCTACGAGCCATAAACACAGCCGCCAACGCAGGGCGCTAACACACCGCTCACAGGACTCTCAACACCCCACCCCCCGACTATTTAAGCCGGGGGTGTATTATTTTATTTACAATTTCCTTCCTAAAAGAAAAGCATCACTTTTATAAAGTGATGCTTTTATATAAATTCATTTTTTATTAAATTCCCAGCCCACTTAGTGTCGCTGTGCCACTTGTTTCACCGTTATAATCTCCCATAAACCAATATTCTAACGTATAACTCGCCTTCTCACCTGTTCCTATTTTAGAATATCTATAATTAGACTGAGCTGGGCTTTTTGGTATAGCACTCATGTAAGTTATCATTGAAGAAGTCAAGCCTTTTACTCCATCAGGCGAGCCGTTAATTCCAATCTGAGAGGTTTCAGGATAAGTCATGTTGTCTGCATAATACATTTCGAGCGCATTTTGTAGTTGTTTAACTTCACTGATGATTAGGGTATTTTTTGATTTCATTCGACCCAAAACATAACTATCGGTCGACTTACCTAACCCAAGTGGATTAAATCCTCCATCTACCTCAGCACCATCGGTATACCCATCGCCATCTGAATCCGCTTTATTCTTATCTGTTCCGATTAAATCCTCTTCATAATTTTTCAAACCATCAGCATCATTATCCATTTGAGAGTCTGCCTTATTAATTTTACCAAATTCTCCAGTTGTACTAGCAATTTCATTTTTTACGCCCGTGCCAATCATATTCATCATATATTTGCCGATCAACTCCTCAACAGAAACGTATTTTTCAGGAACGGTTATTAAATTTTGTTGATTATAATTCATGAGATGTATATCAACAGCGATATTTCCTTTCGATTTAAATTCCTGATTAGTTATCGAAACGCCGAAAGAAAACCGATGTAAAAAATAATCTTTTTTGCCAATCCAAATTTGCATTTCAGAAAAGTCTACCGAATCAAGCCCCTTTTGAATACTGATTAATTCTTCTGCTGAATATTTTTTATCCATTACACCGCTAGCGTCAATAATATATTTTTTTAAGGCTATTTTATCAATTTTAATAGCATAATGACGTGACAGTACACCATCAATTATTTCCTCGGGCAGGGTTTTACCAAGGCTAAAAATTTTAGAATCAATGGCTAATTGTTTTAATTTTAATTTTCGTTCAGTTGTAAGTTCATTTTTTTTCTTAGCCTCTTCCAGCTTATTTTTGTATTCATCGGTATATTTTTCTAGACCAAATTGTTTAATCAGCGCCGCGATGTCAATTTTTATCCACTGATTTTTTATCGGACTGGCGTCAAACATGCCTAAATCAGGTATTTTAGTTAAGTTTAGGTATAAAATGTTGTTCAAAAAAATCTCCTCAAAACCCAATTCTTGAACGGGTTTTGGGGAAGCGGTATAGCCAAATTCTAGCGCTAAGCGATTATTAACCGTACTCGTTCCCAACTTTTCATTGGCCCCGCTAAAGTTTATGCTAAGCTTTGCGTCCTGCGTGGTGCTGGAAATTTCTGTCATGCCCATCATAATACTGCTCGGTGAAGGCAACGCGGGTGTGGTAGCATCAACAGTAATATTCCCCTTGTATTCAATTGCCGCAATAGTTCGCATGTTGGCAATCATCCGTTTTATTACCGTTTCTGGAGTGGGGAAAAAATAATAATAAGCAAAAGCACCGCCGCCAGCGAGAATTGATATTAAAACAACGGCTAGCGATATCCACAACCAAAGTAATTTCTTTTTTTTACCACCCTCGTTGGGCATTGAAATGGTGGTTGATGGTTTAGTGGTTATTGTTTGAGTAGGTTGACTTGAACTTATTGTTGGCGTGACTGCAGTAACATAGTCAGCCTCAATTTCGTCCGCCTGCCAACCACTCTTTTCTAGCGTAGCTATAATTTCTTCTTTAGTGCGTCCGAATGATCGCTGTTGTGTAATGTAGTCGACAACTTGTTGATTGGGCATAATAGTAATATAATTTTTATTTACAGTTATTATAATTATTTTTGCCCTAATAAACATCAAAGATTT
>JBAXJQ010000032.1:0-13528 GCA_037137775.1 Candidatus Falkowiibacteriota bacterium
CTTTTGGCGCTTCGCGCCAATTATGTTGCATTAGATTCTAGACTGAAAGTTATATAATTTACTAATAATAGTATAGCAAATTAAGCTGATATTATCAAACAAAATCAATACCCCAATCATTTTATATAAATTATACCCACAAAGACACCAAGTGGTGTCTTTGTGAAAAATAAAATCCTTAAATGGATCCTTTAAGAATTCAATTAGATGCCAAGGCCGTTAGGTGTTGCAGTTGCAGAGGTTGTAGACAACCCAGAAGGGGTAACATACGAACCATCAAAAACATATTTTATAGTATAGGATGCTACATTCGGCCAACTACCTAGTGGAGCATATGCATATTCAACATTTGAAGGTGATTTTGGCGCTGGCTGCATATAAGTAACACCATTAGTTGCGATGTTTGTAGTTCCACCGAAAGTAACTGATGTTGGATAAGACATGTTATCAGCATAAAACATTTCCAATGCATTCTGGACCTGTTTAATGTCAGCAACTATCTTAGTATTCTTACTCTTTGATCTAGCTGTGTTTAAAGATACAACAGCGATAGTAGCTAGTAAGCCGATGATAGCAATAACCACTAACAATTCGATCAATGTAAAACCTTTTTGTTTTTTCATTTATTCACCCCCTCTCTATTAACCCAGAGTCATTTTCAAACCCGGGCAATAAATTAATCTATAAATTAGTTATCAACAGTATACCATTTTTAGGCCAAGGTGCCTATACTATTGCTATGAGCCAAGAGCACTTGAGAGATTGTACATTGGCATAATAATGGCCATCACCATAACCGCCACGGCCACTCCCATAACTATCATAATTATTGGCTCTAACAAGGTCATTAAATTAGCCACAATGTTAGCCACCTCTCGTGAATAAAAATCGGTTAATTTAGTCAAAACTGTTTCCATTTTACCAGTTTTTTCACCCACTGTCATCATTTGAGACACCATTTTAGGAATCACCGGACTTTCACTAAACACCGAGGAAATTGAATTTCCGTCTTCCACTTGTCGACACGTTTCTTCTATCAAACCTTTATAAATTCGATTATTAACCACATCACCAGTTATCTTCAAACTTTCAGAAATAGTAACACCACCAACTATCAATGTTTGCATTGAACGGGTGAAGCGAATTAAATATATTTTTTGAAACAAACTACCAAATATTGGTAAATGAATGATTAACCAGTCAAACTGATTTTTGCCTTTGGTTGTTTTTAAATACGTCTTTAATCCAGCAGCAACTCCGATACCAACCAAAGCAATTAACCACCAATAATTTTGTAATATATTTGAAACACCAATCAATATTCTAGTGGCCAAGGGCAGCTTAGCGCCACTTTCTGTAATAATTTCTGTTAACTTTGGCACTACATAAATCATCATCACAGCCCCTACCACGGTCATACTTGCTAGAACAAAGGCGGGATAAACCATCGCGCCTTTTATTTTACTCATCATGTCATAATCTTTCTCCATCTCATCGGCCAAATAGGATAACACCTCGTCCAGCTTACCGGAAGTTTCACCTGCTCTAATAACACTAACATAAAAAAGTGAAAAAAGATCAGGGTGTTTTGCCATTGCTTCGGATAAACGAGTACCCGCATCAACTGAATCAGCAATATCAGCAATAACTTGTTTAAATTTGGGGTTTTCTGTCTGTTCAAGCACAATCTTTAATGATTGTACCATGGCCACATTAGCTGAAATCATCACAGCGAATTGTCGAGAAAATATCACCACCTCCTTCGGCTTAACACGATTCAAAAACGGAAGATTAAAATGCTTTCCAGAAGTATTTTCTTTTATATAGAGCACATCATAACTGCGCTCTTTTAAAAGTTCGATAGCAACAGCTTCTGTAGGCGCTTCCACCAAACCTGAAAGTGGGTGATTTTTGACATCAAGTGCTCGATATTGAAATATAGCCATAAATATTAATTAGGAGCCGCCGTTGGTTCGTCTGACTTTATTTCATTAGTTCTTACTAAATCCTCAACCGCCCGTGCAAAATGCACCATCCCTTCTTTTCGGGAAGTTTGTAAAACATTCTCAATTTGGTTTACTCTACCCTCACGAATTAAAGATCGTACTGTTGAATTACCCAGTAAAATTTCAACCGCGGGAATTAGGCCGCCACTTCGCCGAGGGTATAATTTTTGTGCTGCAACGCCGATTAAAACATCAGCTAAACTATGCCGTGCGGCCTCAATTTTACCTGGTGAAATATTTGATAAAATTTTTTCCAATGCATTAATGGTGGTTTGAGCGTTCATTTCTAAGATTACCAAACAGTTTCCAGAGGCAAGCTCTAATAAATATAAAACCACCTTATCAAGATCTTGTTTTGGTTCGCCCACAAACACCACATCAACATCCTCATTTAAACAATATTGTAAGCCGCTAACTAGTGATAATGTATCTCGTCCAACCTGACGTTGTTCAACAATGCTTTTTTGGCTAATAAATGAATATTCAATTGGCTGTTCGAGCGTAATAATGCGTTTTGATTCTGTCTGATTTATTTGCTCCAATAAACTTGCCGAAGTGGTGGTTTTTCCGCAACCATGGCTGCCGGCAATAATTAATAGTCCATTTGGACGTGAAGCTAATTCAGTGACGATTGGTGGCAAATTTAATTTAGCAGATGTCTCAATTAAATCAGGTAAATAATAAAACGTTATCGCCGGCAGGCCCCGTTGATAAAACAAATTTATCCGGTAGCGCAAACCATCAGCAAACGTCTTAACAATAACCATTTCTTTTTTAGCAGCAAACTCAGTTGATTCATTAGCATCTAAAGTAACCACTATTGCTTGATTGATTAAATCACTGGTCACAATTTCCTCCTGATTTAAACTCACCAGCAATTGATTCAAGCGCCACAAAGGAGCACTGCCTACCGACAAATGCAAACTTGTAGCTCTTTTTTTAGCGGTTTCCGCTAATAAACGATTGAGATAAATTACTGGTATTTCCATATTATAATATTCAACGCTATATTGACTGTCCCAATATTTTTTTTACTTTATCTACAACCTCCGATGGCATATAATGGGCCTTGATCATATAATCATCTGCGCCCAAACTTATGCCCTGTTGTACTTCATCTCTTTGACTAAGATTAGTTAAAAGAATAACTTTTATATCTTTTGTAATATCATTTGCCTTTAAGCCTTTTAATACTTCAAAACCATTCATTTTAGGCAATAGGATATCCAATAAAATAATGTCTGGCTGCTCTTTTATAGCTGTTTTGAGACCTTTTTCACCATCGTCAGCCGAAAATACTAAAAAATTTTCTAATTCAAATTTAGTGGCATACATCGATAGTAAAAAGGTATCATCTTCTACAATCAATATTTTAGTCTTACCTTCTGTCATATAATAATGTTAAAATTAATCTCGCATTACCCTAAACACTTCCTCAATTGTTGTTAACCCTTTCAGTGATTTTATTATACCATCTTGCATCATAGTAATAAATAGCTGAGAATTCTTAACATCTTCAATTTTAATTGCATGACCTGAGTCAATAATTATATTGCGCAATTTATCATTAACGTCAATGATTTCAGCCACTGCAACACGACCCTGGTAGCCAGTATTAGCACATCGATTACACCCTTTGCCTTTATAAAAAATCATGCTATCAAATGAATAGCCAGGTAGTTCTAGTTGCACAACTTCAGCTGGCACATCCACCATTTGCGCTTTAATTTGCGTCAAAACCTCCCCAGAAAGCTCAAAGGCAGTCTTACAGTGAGCACAAATTTTACGGGTAAGCCGTTGTGCTAAAACTGTGCTTAACGTCGATCCCAATAAAAAAGCCTCTACTTTCATATCCAATAATCGAGGAATCGTACCTATTGCATCGTTAGTATGCAATGTTGAAAGTACAAAATGGCCAGTTAAACTGGCGTGAATTCCTAGCTCCGCAGTTTCACTGTCACGGATTTCACCAACCATAATAATGTTTGGATCTTGTCGAAGCAGAGCCCTAAGTCCTGTGGCAAAGGTAAAGCCCACCTCAGGTTTTACTTGGGATTGATTAACGCCTGGCATAAAATATTCAACTGGATCTTCGAGGGTTGATATATTCACTCCTTCTTTATTGACTAAATTTAACACCGAATATAAGGTTGTTGATTTACCAGATCCGGTTGGCCCTACCACTAAAAACATTTTATTGGTTTTTTTGATGTTTTCCATAATAATGGCCAAGGTGTGGCCAGAAAAACCCAAATCGTCCAAGGTGGGCGCACCTTTAGTAACGTCAAGCACACGCATAACCACCTTTTCTTCTCCAGTTAACGGCAAAGTTGAGACACGAAAATCCACTTCTTTACCATTAATAACTTGCCTAATACGACCATCTTGTGGCACGCGAGTTTCATCTAATTTTAGATTGGACATAACTTTAATACGTGCAACTAAAGCATCGTGGATATTACGGGGCAAAACCAAAGATGTTTTTAGGATACCATCGATTCGATATCGTACCCGTGATTCTTTTTGCAATGGCTCAATGTGAATATCGCTGGCACCACCCTCTACGGCATGGCGCATAATAACCGAAACGATTTTAATTACTGGTGCTGATCCGATTATTTCATCATACTTTTCCTCATCTTCTTTTTGTTTTTCCTGCTTTACCTGTTCCTCTTCGGCTTTAATTTGTAATGCAACAGAAATTTCTTGAGAAAGTGACTTGTACTGCTTAATGGCGTGATCAAAGCTCGCTCGTGAAATTAAATGCCAGTCCAAATGCCAATCATGCTCTTTGGCTAAAAATTTTATTGCCTCAATCGCTCTGAGATTGTCAGAGTCGGTAATACCAACTTTTAATTCACTGCCATCGGCCTCAAAACAGATAACATTATAATTTTCTGCAACCTCATTTGGTATAATGTGAAGTGCGGATTCACTAATTTTTTTAGAGGTAAGGTTTTTGTACTTAAAAAAATGCAAATCAGCTTCTGCCTCGACTAATTTTTCTTGATCAACCAATTTTTGCTCCAAAACAAAAGCTTCCACAGATTTATTAGCTGCGGCTGCTGATTTTACTATTGAATCGACTTGTTCGGCGCTAAGGTAGTTTTTTTTTACCAACTGCACCAACAATTCAGTGGGAGTACTCATGAATTATTCTAACGAAGAGGTTGTGAATTAAAAATTTCTGATGTTGTGGTTGTTTTTAAATTAGTCATTTTTCCCCTAAAAGGGTCTTTATTCCCAACTGGAATTTCATAATTAGGCATATTCCAATTAGTATAACTTCTGAATTCATAATTTTCAAAAAACCTACCATTATACTGCTTTACTAAACTAGATTCATTGACTTGATTTTCACTGGCAGACAACTCTGCCACATTGCTCACATCGCTCCAATTTTGTAATATCATCCAAGCCAAACTACCGCTAACAATTATTAACATAGAAGCTAATATTATTAAGCCGATACTGTTTCTATCTATTGCTTTCATAAAATAATACTATTTTTTGTAATAGGTATACATGTCTAATACCACCCCTCCATTACCAGGACCGAAGGAAACGTTTACAATATCTAAAAGGCGCAAATTAGTTTGTAATTTATCGAGAAACTGCTTTATTCGAGTATAATTTAGATTTGCCACTGATAATGAAATTTTAATTCTGCCAACATAACTCATCGGATCAGTGCCAGAATTATTATTTAGCATATTTTCTGCTTGTCCTCCAGTAGCATCATTTATCGAAAAAGAATTAAATTGCATTCCGGTGTCCTTTTCATATTGCTCAAGTTGAATTAATAGTTTTTCCGTATCAACCTTTTCTGGCAGAAATTCATTTAATCGTTTTAGGTCTTCTTCGTTTACTTTTGCAAAATTTGCATTTGCTTGTTTTAAAACAGCAATATATTGCTGTTGAAATTCAATTTTTTGACCCTGATCAGATAATACTGCGTCAGTTTTATTTTTAATAGCTCGGTACTTAGGATAGATTACAAAAAAGACACCAACTGACAACGTAGCCAATAAAATAATAAGTGACAAAGCGCGAAAATAGCTTATTAGGAAATCATTTAATTGTTTTTTTATTGGCGAGTTACTGCTGCTGATCATCTTTTTTTGGCTTTAAAAAAATATTCGAATTGATAACTAATTCTAAACCAAAACTTACTGTTTTATCTGCTCCTGTTCCAGAATAACCATAACCTGTAGCCTTAGCTGAAATTACATTTGGATTTTTACGTAAATGCTCCAATTGCTTTATCATACTATAATAGCTATCAGTGGTTGCAGCTAACGTATATTTACCACTGACATCTCCGCTAAAACCGGAAAAAGAAACATTGGAGAGGGTATTTTCTTCAATAAAAGGAAAAAAATTAGTCCAATAAATATGACGATTCAACATAGCCGAGGCAGCTGCGACTTTAGTTTGAAGTGCATTTATTGCATTTAAATTAACCTCGTTCCGACTCCGCTCAATTTTCAATTCTAGAAATTTTTGTTCCGCCTCATCAATCTTGATCTGTTTACTATTGCCCCAGGCCAACACCGTTTGATAGCCAATAATAATTACTAAATAATCAAGAAATAATAATAATGCAAAAATGGTTAAATTCTTTTGCCAATTAAAAAAGGTTACCACCTCGCCCTTAATTAAGTCGGTGGCCATAATACCCTGAGGCTTGTGCTTTTGCGGACTAGCAAACTCTTTAAACCAGGCAACTAATGTAGATTTGCTTAAAAGGTTTTGTTTTGTTGGTTTCTGGGGAACACTTGGTGTAACCGGCGCTCCACCTGAAAAATTTAACTTCTCCGAAGATGGTTTGGGGACATTTTTTTCTGGCGTCGGTTGGGGAATATTAGGTTTTATTTCATCTGCCATATTGTTTATTCAACTTGACGCAAAGCCAAACCAACTGCCACAGACATTCGTGGGGCAATTTCATCTAAAACGGGCTTTAAATCCGCAGGATAACTAATCCGACTCCACGGACTGCCGATAATAACATTTAAATTTAAAATTTTTGATAAATAAGAAGGCAGATTTACTAACAACGCGCCTCCACCAGATAATACCAACTTTTCCACCGGGCGACCGTGTTTATTATTAAAAATATTAATGACGTACTTTAACTCATTAATCAAAGGATTGATTACCTCGATAATGGTTTTTGGCACGGCATCTTGGCTGTTTTGATCCAATCCACCCAAATTTAAATCGAATTTAAATTGTTCGGCTCGATCTAGGCCAACACCTAAATTTTCACTTATAGCCTTAGTAATACTTATGCCTCCCATATCGATACTCCGCATTAATAATGGTATACCTTGATCAATAACTGAAATCTCAGTAGTGTTTGTGCCGAGTTCTGCAAGCATAACCGTGCTCGTATCATGGCCGACCAAGGATCGCACCAAAGAAAACGTATCCGTTTCAAGACTTAAAAGATTTATTTCGGCTTCCTTAAAAATATCAATGTATTTTTTAACCATACTCCTGGGCGCACCAGTCAATAATACACTAATTGTACCATTATTTGCTTCGTTTGGCAGTTCAATTTTGCGCCAATCTAAAACCATATCTTCAAGTGGAACGGGGATAACTTTTTTTGCTTCCCAGCGTACCGCTGAATCAATTTCCGACTTAGCCACCTTGGCAATACTTATCACTGAAGAAAAAACCGCATACCCAGGCAAAGCGGCAATTGCTTGACGAGCATTCATGCCTGCTTCATGTCTAACTTTATTAATCATCTGAGCCGCTCGCTTAGCATTAGAAGGCCAATCAAAGGCTAATCCTGCCTGAGAACCCTCAGTAAAACCATACGAAAGCAATTTCGGCTGATTTTTGTCCTGTTTTAATTCAACAATTTTAATACTAGACACGCCAATGTCTATGCCAAGGTAACTCGAAGCTGGTGAGAATAATCCCATACAAAAATAAATAAATTTCCTTTCGTTCTTTTCATATTTATTATATAATAAAAACAGGATTGGTGCAAAGCTTTTTTACACATAGGCAACCATGCCTTAAAATAAATTCTATGAATTTTTGGCAACGCTATAAAAAATTTACTTACATTGTCGGCTTCATTATAGTTGTTATTGGTCTCGGCTATTTACTTTATGTAATTTTTTTCAAACCGTTATTAAGCCCCGCAACCCCCATTTCACCCACCGCTACTAGTACACCACCAGGTGGCGGCCTACCTCCTTCCGGGAAAGGTACTGGCGGACAAATTATTCAAACGGGCACGTCTACCCTACCTGGCACATCCCAAATTCCAGAAGAAACCAAACCAGACCCTCTTGCCAAGGGCAATGTAACTAAAACCGATACGATCAGCCAAGACAACACCTTAAAACCAACGTTAACGGGTGATGGCAAATCTTTGCAATACTATAATCAAAACGATGGCAAATTTTATCGAGTAACCGCCGATGGAAAAGCAGAATTACTCTCCGATAAAGTCTTTTATGATGTACAAAATATTGTCTGGTCGCCTCAAAAAACCGAAGCCGTCCTTGAATATCCTGATGGCAGTAAAATAATTTACAATTTTGCTGATAAAAACCAAATTACCCTACCTAGTCACTGGCAAGATTTTAATTATGCCCCAAGTGGCAACCAACTTGTTTTTAAAAGTATGGGCCAAGACCCAGACAATCGCTGGTTAGCAGTAGTTAATAGTGATGGTAGTAAGGCTCAACGGATTGAAGAATTGGGTGAAAATGGAGACAAGGTCTACGACGCCTGGTCACCAAACGGACAAGTGGCTGCCCTCTATGCAGAAGGCGTTGATTTTAATCGTCAAGAAGTCTTTTTTGTAGGCTTAAATGGAGAAAATTTTAAATCAACAATTGTTGAAGGGCGAGGATTTATTCCTCAGTGGTCACCCAAAGGCAATCAACTACTCTACAGCGTCTATTCTACCGATACCGACCTAAAACCAAATCTGTGGATCGTAAATGCCGAAGGGGATCAAATCGGCTCTAACCGTCGCAATCTTGGCGTGGCTACTTGGGCAAATAAATGTTCGTTTAGCGACAATACCACCATCTACTGTGCTGTACCAAAATCTCTGGAGCAAGGTTCTGGTCTTTTCCCCGAATTAGCTGATGCCACAACCGACGACTTATACGCCATTGATGCCACCACTGGCCAAAAACGACGTATTGCTATTCCAGAAGGCGATTACAATATTACCAACCTAATATTAAGCCAAGATGGTAAAAACCTATTCTTTAGCGACAAGGCAACAAATAATCTTCATAAAATTCAATTAAAGTAACATGACCTGGTCTAAATTTCTACGCAAACATTTTGCAGTATTATTTATTATCTTTGGCGTTAGCGCCCTAATGCTGTTTATCATAGTTTCTCAAACACTAATTATTATTGCCAGATCAACACCGCAAACACCATTTAACTCAAGTGAACTTGGCAAGATCGTGCCCTCAGATAATCTCTTGGTGAGTAAGGTCATTAGCACTAAAGACCTCATCACTCGGCCGGTAGTTACTAAAGATGACCCGATGGTTGGGCTTAGCACTGCCAAACATACCGTGGTAATGTATTCTGATGTTGCCTGTGAATATTGCCGTAACCAAGAAAAAAACCTAAAAAAAATCATGGCTAAACTACCCACCGCACTCCGCCTCGTTTGGAAGGATTACCCTGAACCTGGCAAGCAAAGTCGCTCTTGGCGAGCTGCGGTGGCCGGACGATGTGCTCAAATTCAAAACAAATTTTGGGCCTATCATGACAATCTCTTGGCAGACCCCGCCGACTTATCCACAGACCGGTTCATTGCTGAGGCTAAAAAGTTAAACCTCGACACCATTGCCTTTGGCCATTGCCTCAAGACCAACCAATCTGCCGACCGAATAGAAAAAAATATTATTGAGGCTAATGCCTTAAATATCTCCGGTGTGCCAGACATATTTATCAACAACACGGAAATAATGGGCGAGTCAGATTACGGCAAACTACTTACTCTAGTAACCCAAGACTAAAAAACGATCACTTGACTAGCGGCACTATTGCCGCTAGTTTTATCATATGACTACCTCATCAAAATCTACCACCATTTTTACCTGCACCAAATGTGATGCCCAATTTCCTAAATGGAGCGGCCGTTGCACGAGTTGCGGTGCCTGGGGCACGTTAACGGAAGAGTCAGTAACCCCCAGACAAAAAACAGCGAACGAATACGCAGCTAAGCCAGGCAAACCTATTTCATTTGCCGACATAGCTACCACAAACGAAAAACGCCTCATTTCCGGCCTTACCGAATTTGATCGCGTGCTGGGAGGGGGGTTAGTGGTTGATTCGTTAATTTTACTAGGTGGCGAACCAGGCGTCGGCAAATCAACCCTCATTGCCCAGCTAGCCGGTAAAATCGCCGCCACCGCGCCGGTGTTGTATGTCAGTGGCGAAGAATCGGCCAGCCAAATCAAGCAACGCTTTGATCGTCTGAACATTTCCTATCATTCATTATCTTTTTTAAACGAAACCGAGGCGGAGACAGTCGTGGCCACCGCCAAATCTGTGCGACCTGCCCTTTTGATTATTGATTCCATTCAAACCATTGCCTCTAGCCAACTTGAAAACGAACCAGGCAGTGTTAGCCAGATCCGAGCCTGTGCGGTTAAATTTTTAGAACTAGCCAAACAAGAATCAATTGCCACCGTGCTGATTGGTCACATCACCAAAGATGGGCAAATTGCCGGTCCAAAAACCCTTGAGCACATTGTCGATGCAGTGCTTTATCTAGAAAACGAAACCAATCAAGATTATCGCATGCTCCGGGGCAGTAAAAACCGCTTTGGCTCCATTAATGAACTAGGCATTTTTCAAATGACTGGACAGGGTTTTGTTGAAGTACCAAATCCTGGCGCCCTGTTTATCGAACAACAAACCGAACCAATCCCCGGTTCAGTCATCAGCTGTCTCTACGAAGGTAGTCGACCATTTATGCTTGAAGTGCAGGCGCTGGTAAGTAAAACCATTTTTGGCTATCCCCAACGCAAGTGCTCCGGCTTTGACCTAAATCGTCTCCAAGTCTTAACCGCCGTGCTAACCAAACGTGCTGGGGTAAACCTTACCAACCAAGATATTATTTTAAACGTTGTTGGTGGTTTAAAAATAAGTGAACCAGCCCTCGACGCCGCAGTTTGTTTGGCTATTATTTCCTCATTACTTAATCAACCGGTTAGCCGTCAACTCTTAGTTGTGGGCGAGGTTGGCCTAGGAGGTGAAATCAGGCCAGTGCGCAAACTTGAAGAACGCGCCTACGAAGCAGAAAAACTCGGTTTTACCGAGCTTCTCCTACCTATCAAATCAAAATTAAAATCTAAATTAAAGATTACGCCCATCAAACACGTTGCCGATCTAGTTGCCTATTTGCACACCAACTAACCGTTATTCCAAATGCACATTAGCCTGAAACTCACCCACCTTGGCTTGTAATAAAGTAAACGCACTCAAGTCAGGTGACAAGCGTAATAATTTTTCCGCCGCTTCTTTGGCCTCACTCATAATTTCATAATCAAATAATGAAGCGATTTCCAATTCTGGGAATCCTTTTTGCAAACTACCGTACACTTCGCCCGGCCCGCGTAATTCTAAATCGATTTTGGCTAGGTCAAACCCGCTTTGATGGGCAACCATTGCCTCAAGCCGTTGCAAGGTTTGTGGCGCATTGCTTTCGCTTAACAAAAAGCAATAAGATTGCGCCTCACCACGTCCAACTCTGCCCCGAAATTGGTGTAATTGTGCCAAACCAAATCTATCCGCACCCTCAATCATCATAATTGAGGCATTGGGCACATCCACCCCGACTTCAACCACTGAAGTAGCCACTAAAATATGCAACTCGTTTTGCATAAAAGCGCGCATGGCCTTTTCTTTTTCAGCTGACTTCATCTTGCCATGGAGTAATCCAATTTTGAATTCGGTAAATATCTCTTCCTGCAATTTTTTTTGCTCTTCCTTAGCCGACTTCATACCACCAGTGTCTGCTGGGTCAATTAATGGGCAAACCACAAAAGCCTGTCTGCCCTGTTTAATTTGTGTACGGATAAATTCATACGCTTTCTGACGCTGATCCTCGGTGATTAGCTTAGTCAAAATTGATTTGCGCCCTTTGGGCAATTCTCGCAACACCGAAATATCCAAATCACCATAAAGTGCCAAGGCTAGGCTGCGTGGAATTGGGGTGGCAGTCATCGACAACAGATGTGGAAATGTGTTACCGCTTCCTTGATTGACTAATTTTTGTCGTTGTTCAACCCCGAAACGATGTTGCTCATCAACCACAACCAAAGCTAGACGTGAAAAATTTACCCCTTCCTGAATTAAAGCATGTGTACCAATAATAATATCTGCTTCTTCAACCATAGTTTGAACAGCATTTTTTTTATGACTTATTTCATCAGATTCACCAATCACTATTGACCGTCGATCACTACTGGTAACCAGGGCTAACCGCACGCCAGAACCAACCAATGATTTTTGTAAGCTAGTAAAATGTTGTTGCGCTAAAATCTCGGTTGGCACCATTAAGGCTGCTTGATAGCCATTTTTTACCACGGTATGCATTGCCAAAGCCGCTACTACGGTCTTACCGCTACCCACATCACCTTCAAGCAATCGCGTCATCGGCTTGGTTTTAGCTAAATCGGTAATTATTTGCCAAGCTGATTTCCGCTGCCCATCAGTAAGCTGAAACGGTAGATTTGTTACCAATGCTTTCGTGGATCGTTCATCAAACGCAATCGGCACGGCCTTGTGATGACTCACCAAGCTACGACTTTGTTGGGCTTGTAACTGTAAAAAGAGTAGCTCATTAAACGCCAACCGATGCCGTGCCCGAGCCAAGCGTGCCTGATTTTTAGGAAAATGAATTTCAGTTAACGACTCTGCCAATGGCAAAAGACCATAGGCATTAACTAACTCCATTGGCAACCAATCTTCTAGCTTGGCTGCCAATGGCAAAACTTGTTTAATTAAATAGCGCAATTGTCGCTGGGTAATATCAAGCGTAGTATGATAATGCGGAATAATGCCTTGCGTATGAATCGGTGTTCCAGTGGCAGACAGCAATTCGTATGCTGGAGAATGCAATAATTCTCCACCCCAGTCCGACTCAACCTTACCTGCCAACGAGACGCGACTACCAACTGGTAAGTTTTTAATAACAAACGGCTGGTTAAACCAGACCACCCGAATCTGGCCACTATCATCACTGATTAACGCTTCAGTAATGTTTAATCGTCTTCTCGGGCTACGTTTATTTTGAATCAATTCCACCCGCCCTACCACGCAAGCATTTTGACCCGCCTGAACTTGGCCGATTGGCACTACCGCACCAAACTCATCATAGCGAAACGGCAAATGCCATAGTAAATCCTCCACGGTAAAAATATCCAACTTAAATAGTCGTTTAGCAGTAGTTTGACCCACCCGACTTAATTCACTAATAGCGGTTCTAAGGGTAATCATATACCTATAAT
>JBAXJQ010000033.1:0-13499 GCA_037137775.1 Candidatus Falkowiibacteriota bacterium
CACCAAATGAAATATTATTAAATAACTAATCCGCCATATGTGTGTGCCTAAAACAATTACAAGATGAGTACATAGGTAACACTTTACTAAATTCTATGGGTGTCTGGTAGTTGAGGGCTGTATGAGGTCTATGGAAATTGTATTCAATAAGCCACTCGGTAAGTTTAAGATTGAATACTGCAGGATCAGAGTGAAAATTACCCAGCTGAATGAACTCTTCTTGGAGGGTTCGGTTAAACCTTTCATTGTTGGGATTATCCTTGGGATGAGTGATGCTAAAGACAATAAAGCAGTTATGATAATTACTTATAACCAACCTCAACCGAAATCAAAAATAAACGCTAGGGTTGAAAGTAGTGCTACTACTAAATTTAAACAAATTCACAAACATAAACCAACCACCACGTTAGACTGGTCGGAAGTAAGTGCCATAGCTTATTCCGGGGCGTTGACAAAAAAAAGATAGTAATAATGATGGCTTAGACGATGCCTATAAAAAAGCTTGGTACCAACCCGAAAATAACTGATACGGAGAGGGATGGGTTCAACGATGAACGGCAAGACGGTTGCGATACACGGCTTTTCTAATTACATAATGGCAAATTCCATTAGGTTTATTCCCAGGGCGATGGTATTAAAGGGTTCCCGAAAATTGTTAGACAAAGCATAATTATTTTAATACTTTTAAAAGGGCAAGTTTAAATACTACTATATAAGCTTGACATGATTATAAAATCAATGTAAGTTAAAAACATGAGAAAAATATTTTCCATAATCTCAACCCATCACACCCCTTTCTTAATCTAAGAAAGAGGTTTTTGTCGAATAAAACATATTGTACATCAAACAAAACTCCTCTTTCCGGGAGATTTTTTTATTTAATTTATTTTATGAAATCATTACAAAAAAAGTATCAAATCGGCATAATTGGCTCTGCGGGCAATGATAATTACAGTGGAGCCGAAGGTGCATCACAGGATATGATGGCCGAAGCTGAAAAAATCGGCTGCCTACTTGCTCAAAAAAACGCCATAGTGGTTACTGGTGGCAAAAGCGGCATCATGGAGGCCGGGGCTAAGGGCGCAAAACAAGCAAATGGCCAAACCGTTGGAATAATTAAGGGTGTAACCCGTTTTACCTCAAATGCCTATACCGATATCGAGGTGATTAGTGGGATGGAGGGTGACGGCCTTGACGAACTGTTGTTAATTAATATGTGTGATGCGGTCATTGTTATTGGTGGGGGTGCAGGCACCTTGGAAGAAATTGCAATTGCCTATCGCAATAAAAAACCAATGGTCGCTCTCACGACTCAATCAGGCTGGGGGAAAAATTTAGCGAACACGTTTTTAGATAATAGAAATATCATAAAAATTGTAGCAGCTGACAGTGCTGAAGACGCGGTTAAAAAAACATTTCAACTACTAGAACAATAGACAAATGAACAAAATATTTTATTTAAAATTAACTACCTATACACATCATCACAATCAACTCTTTCAAGAAGAGGTTGGTTGTGTTTGATTTTTTTAATCTTAAAGACACTCTACCCCTTCTTGAAAGAAGGGGTTTTTTATTCTTTGACAAAAAAGGAGTGCGCGATGGCAAGGTATCTTATTAACGACGCAGAAATTGGAACTGAAATCAAAAAAACGTTGGTGCTTGAATTTGACGTAATTATTCTTGAAGCCGAAGCCATGACGACCGATGTATTGGCCTGGCAAAACTGGGAAAACCTTACCCCGGAAAAAACGGTGCTAGTAATGCCTGGCAACGGCGCTGAAATTGTCAAAACGTACATTGCAAAAATGAATCCAGCCTGGTTCAGTCAGTGGCCTTGGCAATTTAGGCCATTTGCCAAAAGAATCTGGCAGCCAGGCGAAAATCCTCAAATTTTTACCGAGAGAATTGATCCTGACAAAATGCATCTTGGCATTAAACACGTTATTGTACTGGATGATGTTATTTCATCAGGATCAACCATTCAAAGATTAAAACAAATCAACGAACCTTGGATTCCTGGTGCAACCTGGCGAGCCATTACCTGGGTAAAACAGGAGGCGGCGATGACAAAAGGATTTTATCCAGTTATTGCCAGTAAATCGATTGGCGAAAGAAATCATAAAGTGCCAATCAACTCCCTTTCAACCTTGATGGAGCGCCCCGAAATTGCTAATTCCTATGCACAAAGAAATTTTGGCACGAACGCAAGTTATTTTTTAGAAATTATAAATAGCTAGCACTGGCCACCATGGAGGAAGTTTGCTCTTCCTCCATTTATTTTTTCTTTAAAAATTGCTATATTTATCATATAAGGACAAAATAAATATTTTTATGAAAATAAAATTGAGTCGAGTGATGATGTTTTTTTTAATAGCGGTCGCAGTATCGGTATGTGCTTTGTCCCCAAAAACTAGCGTTCATGCAGAAACAATCACAACGGCAACTACAACCTATTCTTTGCCAGATTTTAAAATTACCAATGCTAGCTTTTCTACTGAAAACATTTTAGCCAGCAATGGTCTGCCTATGACTAATATTACGCTCTCTGTTTTTTTTAAAAATATCGTTACTAGTAGTGATGTAACCTCTACGCCTATAAAAATTAGCGCCAATGGCATTGCCGCTGGCAAATTGTATGGCGGGTTAGTTGAAACGGACGCCGGTACTATAATTACCCCTGACAAGGAATATCAAAAAAACTTTTCCAATATTGCCAGCTTCCCCACCGGACAACTCTTTGATGGAAATTTTATTTTTGGGATTGATAAGGAAGTGCGTGATTATCTACCTGGATACAATTCTATTAATAATATCAAGGAATCAAACGAAGATAATAATATTTTTACCTTAGTTGTAACTACTAATGGCTTATCATCTTCTAGTAAGCCGGATTTATATGTTAAGGATATAATCATCGAGCAAGGTGGTGAAGTTACCAATCCAAAAATAGGCAAAGCAACCATTAAAATCATATACTCTAATCTAAGCAGCGCGCAATACGTTGGCCAAATTCAAACACATAATAATTTCCTTGATGCTAAAAATTTTTTAAAAATCGACAATCTAGGCAATGTGTCCCAACCAGTTCTTTTCCCCGATCAAGCTCACCCACTTTTTGGCGCTAATACGTTTGTAGAATATTATACCGGCACTTTTCTAAAAGCAGGTACCACCAGTCTAGAAACCGAGGTTGATTTTGGCAATAATATCAGCGAGGTCAATGAAACAAATAATAAACTAGCAAAAGTTATTACGGTTGTTGCCGCACCTGTAGTAGTTGCCTCAACCACACCGACTAAAAAAAATAGTAAGACAGAACAAGTTGGCAAAGAGCGATTTTTTATTATCTACAAAAGAGTGCCGGATATGAGTGATGCTAAAGATAATAAAGCAGTCATGACAATTGCTTATAACCAACCTCAACCTAAAACAAAAATAAATAGTAAAGCCGAAACGGGAGCTATTGCCAAATTTAAGATAATTCACAAACATAAACCAACGACTACACTAGACTGGTCGGAAGTACGTGCCCTGGCTTATTCCGGAGCACTAATAAAAAAAGATAGTGATAATGATGGCTTAGATGATGCCTATGAAAAAAAACTAGGCACCAACCCGAAAATAGCTGATACGGACGGGGATGGCCATAATGACGGTGTCGAAGTGTTAAAAGGTTATGATCCATTAAAAAAATAACACCGCACTACATAAAAACGACCTTAGTCAAATTGAGATCGTTTTTATATACTTGCAAACTAAGTTCTGGTTGTTATTTTATTTTTTATTTCTTCGATAAATTGCAGTTTACTTAGCTGTCTTGTTTCGCGCGACCCACGATCGCGGACGGCAAGCTTGTCTGAATTCATCTCCTGATCGCCAATCACTAATATATACGGTGTTTTTTCATTGACTGCTTTACGCGTCTTATTACCTACTGTTTCGTCACTGTCATCCACTTCCACTCGAACGCCACTTTGCCTCAGTTCCTGACCAAAGTCATGACAATAATCTATATGACTCTCGCCCACCGAAATTAATCTCACCTGTACCGGAGAGAGCCAAACGGGAAAGGAGCCAGCATAATGTTCGATTAACAAGCCAATAAAGCGCTCATACGAACCAAATAATGCACGATGCAACATATAGGGACGTTCGTGTTCACCTTTATTATTGACAAAGGTCATATCAAATCGCTCGGTTAAATTAAAATCAAACTGCAGGGTTGAACATTGCCATTCACGACCAAGCGCATCTTTGATTTTAAAATCTAGCTTCGGACCATAAAACACGGCACCGCCAATATCCTTGCTGATGTTTAAATTCTTTTCGATGGCGACTTTTTCCAAGATTGACTCAGTAAAACTCCAACCCTCATCTGTGCCTGCATATTTATCATTTTCTGGGTCACGAACCGATAAGTAAACATTAATATCTGCAATATTAAAGCCAAACGCATTAAAAATATACAAAATAAAATCAATTACTTTTTTTAACTCATTTTCTACCTGATCCGATCGACAAATAATATGGGCGTCATCTTGAGTAAAGCCTCGCACCCGGGTCAAGCCTGAGAGCTGGCCTTTCTTTTCATGGCGATATACCGTACCGCACTCTGCCCAACGAAAAGGCAATTCACGATACGAATGTGGATGATTATTATAAATCCTAATGTGAAAAGGACAGTTCATCGGTTTAAGCAAATATTGTTCCGACTCGGTCACGGATAATTTATCCTGGCTGTCTTTAAGCGTTTGACCCACTTCCAAGGGCGGATACATGCTGTCATTGTAAAATCCCCAATGACCAGATTGCTCCCAAAGCGATTTATTGCCAACATGCGGTGAACGCACCAATTCATAGCCGTTTTTAATATGCTCCAGATACCAAAAATCTTCAATAATTCGCCACAACATGGCACCTTTTGGGTGCCATAATGGCAAACCTAAACCAACCACCTCGTCAATGTGAAATAAATCCAGCTCCTTGCCTAATTTACGGTGGTCTCGTTTCTCTGCCTCTATAATCATAGCCAAATGTTCATCAAGCTCTACCTTGGTTAAAAAGGCTAGGCCGTAAATCCGAGTCAGCATCTTATTTTTTTCATCACCACGCCAATAGGCGCCAGCCAGTTTATTTAATGTAAAACTACCTGGTTTAATTTGATTGGTGTTCTCAATATGTGGACCGCGACATAAATCTGTAAAACCACCTGTAGTATAAAAACTAACCTTGGTCTCCCCGTTCTTTTTTAAATCAGTGATCAATTCTTGTTTATATGGTTGACCTTCTGCCTCAGCCTGGGCAATCGCTTCATCAACGGTTAAATCGGTTCGCTCAAATTTAAGATTTTGCTTTAATAAATGCGCCATCTTTTTTTCAATTACTGGCAAATCATCATCGCTAATTTTGGTATCTCCAAAATCAATGTCGTAATAAAACCCATTTTCAATTGCGGGACCAATCGCAAACTTGACCTCGGGATACAGTTCTTTAATCGCTGCCGCCATAACATGTGACAATGAATGACGAATCATCTCAACATTTTGTTCTGTCATACTATGTAATTATAATTAATAATAAAAAAATCTCGCCCCTATAGTCTAACAAAAACTAGACTACCAGGACGAGATTTCTCGCGGTTCCACCTGATTTTCCGCCCAGGGCGGACACTCATTTTGCTAACAATCGCTTAGTTGTTTAAACAATATAGCTAATATTAGCTATAATTCGCTTGGTAGGCGAATCAATTGCGACTTTTAATATTTATATTGTATCAATTTTACAACTTTGGTCAACCCTGTAGGCTATTTAGCCAAATGGATAGTGATCCGGTTGGCCATGTTTGGTGCAGTATGGATAAAACTGGGGGTAAATTTAAGTTGATAGCTTGCTATCTCTGGTAATCCTTTAAAATAATTTTCAATTTGTTCTTGAGATAAGCCAACTAATTTCTCCCGGTCAACAATTGATTCATCTTTGGCTACTACTTCGCCCTGGAACGAAATACTGATATTGGCACTGCCCTGCTTAGCATCAACGCTATTTAAGGTGTATTTTAGTTCGTCTTGATTAAATTGAACGAGTGATTTATTTTGGCCAAGATATAAATTCATTTTCTCCTTCGCTAAATCCTTAACCGTCTGATCAACGAAACCAACCACGGTAATATTGGCGGTAAGCGAAACGGTGAAGCTTGCGGCCGCAGCGCCTGGCTCGGCACTGACTTTGATTAAAACTGAATTATCATCTAACTTATACAAAAATTTATTATATTGATTCCGTTCAGCGGGCGATAATTGTGCCAAGGCCAACTCTTCTAAATTTTGTTTAACATCGGCAATGCCTTTGTCTATATCAGTCTGATCAACGGCGGTCTGACTGGATTCACCGTACATAATGGGTTGACTAGTTTGTCCGTAGATTACCGCTTGCAAGGCTGGCCGCAAGCCTGGGATAGTAAATTTAGCTGCTTCATCCAGTGCACTTTCAGCCGCTTGCACGTCAGCATAAATTTCAACCTCGATTTTGCCATTAGCTGGCACGACTACTTTATTCTTAATCCGATATAATTTATTATCCGCAGACAATAACCGTGTCTTGGCAATTAGGGTCTGACTGCTAACAGAAGTGTTGATGAGTTCTGCTGTGCCTTCCAAGCTGCCGGTGGTTGTAGCATTTTTGCCAGTGGCAACCATGTCTTTCTGTTTTTGCACAGATACTTCTTTAACCAGACCAGCCACCACACCATTTCCAGGAGTGGCCCCATTACGAATATCGGCCACAAAGTTATTTTCAATTTTTTCTTGTTTCGGCGTAATGGTGATATCCAATCGATACCACACAAAATAAGCCAAGGCGGCCAAAAAGATAACTATTAAAAAAACAAAAGTGATAACAAGTTTACGATAGAGGTGTAGTGAACGGGTTGGTTGAATGATGGTTTTTGGACTAATTTTAACTGCCGAGCCTTTGTCATCAAATACTGCTCGAGCAAATTGGGACTGATTTATTGACTGAGGTTCTAAATCAGCAACCTCGACCTCCTTTAACTTATCCATGAAAGATGGTTCTTTAGCCATCCCTGTTGGTGTGGTCGAAATAACTGACTCACTAGCAGTCGGGCGACTGGCCGCATTAACCGTAACCTTAACCGGTTGAGCTTGATAATTTTTTACCACCTCGGTCTCAACTTGATCCAAAACCGCATCCCGTTTTTCCGTAATGGTTAAATCAGAATCTTTATGTTCATTAATAATTGAATCTAAGCGTTCTTTAAAGCTTTTTTGCTCAATTCTCACTGGAGTGCTATTTTGCACGGTTGGTTGTGCCACAACTGGTTCAGCTGACTGAATTGGTTCAAGATTGATACGATCGAGCGCCTCGGAAATACTACCAGCGGCATGATTAATTGTGGTCTCCTCCTTTTTGGTGACTACAATCGGATTTTTGCTTGTTTCAACAGGTACAATACTGCTTCGAGATTCATTCGAGAATTTTTTAGTTCGATGTACCATTTTTTTCTTGCTTTTAACAGTTTTTCGCGCAGTCGCCGATTTTTTTTTGGCACTGCTCTCGGCGTGAGCTTCAGCCAGCTTTTTCTCAGTCATAACTATTTACAAATTAAAAGTGTGAATAAGTTACCTTATTCACACTATACCATTTTTCAAATTATTTGTCCAAGACGGTAACCGCATTACCGCAAAGTTGGCGAATGCCATTGATGAGTTGTTCGGTCTTATCCACTCGAAATCCGGTTTCAATAATGTTGGGCTGACCACCATTAAAAATTTTAAAATACACTTTATCTTGACCGGTACTAGCGATGAGTAATTTTTTAAGATGTTCTAAGATATTTGGTTGACACTCTGGTTCTAAAATTATTTTTAAACTCGAATCTGGTTTTGCAGCGACCAATGGCGGTGTTTGGTTGTTACTGCTCCCATTTCCGCCTTGACCACCATTTTTATTTTGCCAATTTCTACGTTTGTCATCGACTACAATTTTATTAAAACGGGTTATCGCCTCATCAACCGTAGTTGGCGTCAACTCGACTGCCTTGCTGGCTAAAAATTTAACATCCTGATCCTTGTCTGATAGCCGACCCTGACATAACAATACCTTGCCCTCCTGCCACAAGTCAGTTGTTGTTTTATATAATGATGGAAAAATAAGCAATTCGATGTTGTTACTATAATCTTCAAGTTTAACAAACAGCATGGTGTCATTCGACCGGGTCATAATTTTTTTTATACTTGTCACCACACCCGCTATCGTAATATTCACATCACGCGAACAGCCAGACATCCGACTTAACGGCATTACCACTCGTTCAAGCTGGGGTCGATAATGACTCATCGGGTGTTCCGAAATATATAACCCAAGTAGTTCCTTTTCCCAGGCCAACTTTTCTTGCTTAGTGGCGGTGCCAGGGTTTTCTAACCGAATCGGTGGTCGACTGGAAATGGTGGGCAAGTTGCCAAATAGACTGGCTTGACCGTTACTCTTATTTTTACTAATTTCTTTGCCATAAGCTAAAATTGATTCCATGTTCGAAAGTAATCTGCCCCGATCACCAAAATTATCTAGTGCGCCACTCTTGACTAGACTTTCCATCGACTTTTTATTCAAATCTTTATCTGTTACCCGCTCTAACAAATCAACCAAATCAACAAATGGTCCGTTGGTCTTACGTTCTTTAATAATCACCTCCACAATATTTTCACCCACGTTTTTAATGGCTCGTAACCCAAACCGAATTGTGTTCACTTTTTCATCAGCACTTACAATGGTGTGTGTGGCCGTGCCACTGGTAACAACGGTAAACGTGCCAAACGATTGATTGATTTCTGGGGACAATACCTCGATACCCATTTTACGGCACTCATCGATCTCGATAGCGATACGATCGGTATCTTGTTGATCAGCGGTCAAAAGAGCGGCCATAAATTCGGTTGGCCAGTTCGCCTTAAGATAGGCGGTTTGATACGCAATCAAGGCGTAACAAGCAGCGTGGCTGCGATTAAAACCATACCCAGCAAACGGCTCGATAAATGAAAAAATCTTTTCAGCCAACTGACTTTCGATACCATTAGACACGCACCCGGCAATAAACTTTTCTTTTTGCTCGTTTAAGAGCTTAACAATTTTTTTACCCATAGCTTTACGCAAAACATCTGCCTCGGCCATGGTAAAGCCAGCCAAATCACGCGCCATCTGCATCACTTGTTCCTGATAAATAGCCACGCCGTGCGTCTTGGCTAAAATTGGTTCGAGCTTCGGATGTAAATAAACAATCTTTTTGCGACCATGTTTGCCCGTAATATAATCTGGAATCCACTCCATTGGACCAGGACGATACAGAGCCACCATAGCAATAATATCTTCTAAATCGGTCGGCTTTAATTCACGGAGATATCGCTTCATGCCCGAAGATTCAAATTGAAATACGCCGGTTGTTTCACCGTCTTGAAATAATTGATACGCGGCCTGGTTGTCGAGAGGAATATTGTCGATATCAATTTCTGTGCCTCGAGTATTCTTAATAATTTTAATGGCGGACTCAATAATAGTTAAGTTTTTTAAACCCAAAAAGTCCATTTTCAGTAGCCCTAGGTCTTCAACCGGATGTAAAGAATATTGTGAAATCAAGGTATTATCTGAAGACGATGCATACTGCACTGGCACATAATCGGTTAATGGATTTTTGGTGATCAGCACGCCACAGGCATGTGTCGAGGAATGACGAGCGCAACCTTCAAGCCGTTTGGCATAATCAATAATTTTTCTCGCGGCATCATCCTGCTGATACAATTCTTTTAACTCACTCACCGAATTTAATGCCTCTTCAATTTTTGAAAATTGCGGAATCATCTTGGCCATTTTGTCACAAAACTCATAGGGATAATCCATCACTCGACCAACATCACGAATCGCAGCGCGTGCCGCCATGGTTCCAAAAGTAATGATCTGTGCCACATGATCTTTACCATATTTATTTTCCACATATCTAATCACGTCTGGCCGACGGATATCAGAAAAATCAGTATCAATATCAGGCATCGAAACACGATCCGGATTCAAAAATCGTTCGAATAATAAATCATAATGCAATGGATCAAGATTGGTTATGCCGGTAAGATAACACACGAGTGAGCCGGCAGCACTCCCACGACCAGGGCCAACCACAATGCCGTTATCCTTTGCCCAATTGATAAAATCGGCCACAATTAAAAAGTATGACGGCCACCCCATCTTATTGATAACAGATAGTTCATAATCCATCCGTTCTTTAATCTCCGTCGTCGAAGCCGTATAGTCAGTATTATAGCGTTTTAATAAACCAGCTTCACATATTTCACGCAGATAAGTGTCGTCTGTATAGCCATCAGGCACTGGAAAAAGCGGCAATTGCACTTCACCCAGTTTAATTTCCAAATCGCACATCGATGCAATCTTAACCGTATTTTCTAAAGCCTCTGGAATATCTGCAAAAGCATCATACATTTCCGCAGCGGTTTTATAATAAAAATCCTGGCCGTGCATTTCCATTCGGTCAGGGTCACTTTTTTTCTTTTTGGTTTGCAAACACAATAAAACGTCTTGGGCGTCGAAATCTTCTTTCTTTAAATAATGAAGATCATTGGTCGCTACCAAGGGAATATTAAGTTCGTGAGAGAGTTGGATTAGTTGATCATTAATTTTAGCCTGCTCCGGCAAATTGGGATGTTGTTGAATCTCCAAATAATAATGATCTTGCCCAAATAAGGCATTGTACTCGAGTGCCCGCTCCCGCGCCTTGTCTGGTTTGCCTGCCAACAAATACTGACTAATTTCTCCGCCCAAGCATGCTGAACACGCAATTAAGCCTTCGGCATGTTGGCTTAACACCTCCCAATCAATGCGTGGTTTATAATAATACCCATCGAGATGGGCGGTTGAAACTAACTTGATTAAATTTTTATAGCCAATTTCATTTTTAGCCAAAAGTAACAAGTGATAATTACTGGCATCAAATTTGGTTAGCTTGTCTGTCCGCTTATTAGGTGCCAAATAGGTTTCCACACCAATTAATGGCTTAATACCAGCCTTGACTGCTTTTTGATAAAACTCAATCACGCCATACATTGTGCCATGATCAGTTAAGGCCACGGCTGGTGCGCCATCGGCTTTAGCGGCCTCAATTAACTCATCCAGCTTGGTTAGGCCATCAAGTAAACTGTAATGGGTGTGATTATGAAGATGAACAAATTGGGGCATAGGGGAAGAAAAAATATGAGACGAAGAATAAATATTGGCTTTATTATAGTACGATTACTTGCCAGACGCAATTAGGCTAACTTTATTTAAAGTTAGCCTAATTTAATGATCAATTGGGATTATAAATTATTTAAATTTATGTCCCTATTTTTTACCTAAACTTACGAATTATTTATCTTGGTTAAGAGTCCGTTCAAATCCTCATCACTATAAAAATCAATCACAATCTGTCCGCCTGTGGTTTTGCGTTTTATTTCCACCTTGGTACCAAGAGCTTGGCGTAAATCATTTTCGCGTGCCTGATCTTGCACATTCGTTTTAACGCGTGCTTGCTTGGTGCCACCCATGCGTTTGGTTTCTTTGGCAGTATCGCTTACCGACAACCCAACCGTCACAATCTTGCGAAACAGTTGCATTTGTTTTTGCTCGCTTTCTATGCCAAGTAATAACTTGGCGTGGCTCTCCGTAATGCGGCCTTCAATAATTGCAGTTTGTATCTCGTTCGGCAGGTTTAACAAACGCAAACCATTAGCAATGCTCGAGCGTGATTTGCTTACCCGCTTGGCCAGCTCATCCTGATTCAAATTAAATTCATCCATCAACTTGCGATAGGAAATGGCCATTTCCAAAGGGTTTAAATTTTCCCGCTGGATATTTTCAATTAAGGCTAGCTCGAGCATCTCCTGCTCTTTGGTTTCACGCACCAAGACTGGTACCGTTTTTAAACCAATCGCTTTGGCCGAACGCAAACGACGTTCACCGGCAATCAACTCGTAGCCATCGCCACGCTTAGTGACAATTAAGGGCTGGATAATGCCAAAAACCCGAATCGAATCAATCAATTCCTGTTGTTGTGTTTCGGAAAAGTGGCTGCGTGGCTGATGACGATTGACCACGATATCATTTGGCGAGAGTTGTAAAATCCGATCCTTGTCACTATCGCTCGTGGTGGTCACAATCACTTCCCCACTCGCCGAGGTGACTCTATTTACTTTTTGTGGAATAAGCGAGCCGAGGCCGCGTCCAAGTGGTGAAGACATATTAAATAATTTCAAAAATTAATAACGTTATTTTTCAAGACCCATAACTTCTTTAGCGAGGCGTTCATACGCCTTACCACCTTTGGAATTTTTATCGTAATGCAGAATTGAGCGACCAAAACTCGGCGACTCGGCCAAGCGTACGCTGCGCGGGATTACGCTTCTAAAAATACGATTCGGAAAATATTGATACAACTCGCGCATAACCGAATCGGATAAGCGATTGCGCTTGTCAAACATAGTAATCACCGCGCCCATAATGCCTAGGCTCGGCTTCAAATTGGCTTGGACTAAATTAATCGTGTTGATCAATTGGCCCAAGCCTTCAAGGGCATAATACTCACTTTGAACCGGAATTAAAATCTCGTCCGCGGCCACTAAACTATTAATCGTTAATAATCCAAGTGATGGCGGACCATCGATAATAATATAATCATATTCATCTTGCACTTCGGCTAAAATCCGCTGCAAGCGAAATTCCCGATCTTCCATGTTTACCAAATCGATGCCGGCGCCAGCTAGGGCGGTGGTGGCTGGCGCAATCCGAAAGCTTGGCTGGCTGGTATGTTTTATGACATCAAAAATTAATCTATCACCAATCAAGGCTTCATAGATACCAAATTCTAAATTTTTATGATCCACACCTAAACCTGAGGTGGCATTAGCTTGAGGGTCTAAATCAACCAAAAGCACCTGTCGGCCAAAATGTGCTAAATATGCGGCCAGATTGACTGCCGTAGTAGTTTTACCCACTCCGCCTTTTTGATTGACTACAGCGATAATTTTACCCATAGCATGGCACTTAATTTCTAGTTTTGTGCTTATTATACCGCATCTACCCGGCTTTGACAATTTTTTCGGCTTTCTTTATAATAGATATCGAGGCTGGCACTAGACTGGCTTTTTCAAATATTAGCAAAATTGCCTCGGTGGTGGAACTGGTAGACGCGCACGACTCAAAATCGTGTGGGAGTGATCCCATGAGAGTTCGAGTCTCTCCCGAGGCACATAATAAAACAAGTCGGCAACAGCTGGCTTGTTTTATTATACATCATGAAAGAGACGAGAAGTTTATGCCCCGGAGCGAAAGCGAAGGGGTAAGTCTCTCCCGAGGCACATAAAGACACCCTTTTAGGGGGTGTTTTTGCTACATTCAACGTTTTAATGCAACACCAGCTCCTTTAAAGACTTCGAGTGGCG
>JBAXJQ010000034.1:0-12113 GCA_037137775.1 Candidatus Falkowiibacteriota bacterium
GTATCAATATGCAGCGCTTCTTTTTTCGCAAAAATTTTTTGTTGGCCATCGTGTTGGTAACTGCCGCTACCTTGGGTATTTCTTTGGCTAGCCAGAGTTGGCTCAACGCCGGCACCTGGGCACCACCGACTGGCCTGCCACCAGATTTTAATGTGGCCACACCTCTAAACACGGGTACTTCGAGCCAGGCCAAGGTTGGCGCCCTAACCGTGGGCACCACCGGCTCGAGCACAACTATTTTTACCAGTAATGCCGGGTCTAATTTAAATGGCACTACTACCATGGATCGGGAACTGGTTACCACTTCCACTATAACTAATTATCTTAACGTCGGGGTGAACAATTTTATTGTTACAGCCAATACTTCCAGTTTTGCCGGACCAGTGGTGTTTTGGAATCCAATAACTCTGGGTAGTACCACTGTAAAATTTATGATCAAGACTGGTAGTGGCATTAAGAATTTCATTCATTTCGGTTCAAATGGCGATAATGGTAGTTTCTTTGCCGGTACCGATTCTGCACCTGGGTCTGGACTAACAACCGCTATGAACAATACTGGCGTTGGTTATCAGGTTATGCAAAATTTAACCGGTGCCGGTTCTAGTAACGCAGCTTTTGGTTATCAAGCCTTGCGCTTTGTTGGGGCTACTTCGCAAAACACTGCAGTAGGCTATAAAAGTGGCTATGGTGGTGGCGGTAATGTGTCGGTTGGCGCCAATGCGCTTACTGATGTAACGGGTACTTTAAATGTGGGTATTGGCACCAATGCCGCCAATAATTTAGGTGCTGGCACTATGAATGTTTTTTTAGGATATTATTCTAGTAGCACTCCTGGTATCAGCAGTGGTGTTGCCGTGGGTGCGAACACCTTTGTTGGCGCCAATGGCGGTACGGCCGTGGGTTATGGCGCTCGCATCGGAGCAGCAGGAACCAACGCTACCGTTTTGGGTATTAATGCCAATACCAATCAGGCCAGCGCAGTGGTCTTGGGCGACGCCACGGACAATGCTTTAAATGTTGGTATCGGCACATCTAACCCCACCCGTCGGTTGGAAGTAATCGGCGGTACTAATTCAGGTATTAATACGGATGGATCATATTATAAATCAGGTGTTTCGGGTACGAGTACTACTTTGGCTGTTTCTACTGCCACAGGTAAGTGTACGATCACCATTAGTGGTGGCATAATCACTGCGTTGGCTGGTCAATGTCCTACATCATAATAATGTATATTTAAGCGCTGCCGTTTTTAGGCGGCGCTTTTTTGGTTATGTCTATTGTTATTTCCATTTTTGTCTTCTTAATTGGCTTGGCGGTTGGCTCGTTTTTAAACAGCGCCATTTGGCGGTTGTACGAGGAAAAGAGTTTTAAGGGTCGCTCGGTTTGTACTCATTGTGGTCATCAACTGGCTTGGTACGATAATATTCCGGTGCTTAGCTTTGCCTGGCTACGGGGTAAGTGCCGACACTGCCATAAAAAAATTAGCTGGCAATATCCGCTGGTTGAATTAGTTGCAGCTGGCTTGTTTTTGTTAATTTGGCAACAACACGCTGCCAATTTTAATGTTACTTTTTTTCAAACCATCTGGCTGTTGCGTGACTGGGTAATCGCTGCAGCATTACTTTCGATTTTTGTCTTTGATTTCAAATGGTATCTCATCCCGGACATCATTAGCTTGCCAGCCATTGGATTATTACTGGTTTTGAATTTACTGCTTTCTTTTTATCCTGGTGCTTCAATAACTATCTTTCAAAACAGTTGGCAAAGCTGGCTAGTTTCTGGTATAATAGGAGCAGGGTTCTTTTATTTGCAGTATCTTATTTCCGCTGGCAAATGGGTAGGCGGAGGTGATATCCGTTTGGGTGCAATTATGGGCCTTTTATTGATATCCCCCAGCCTGTTATTTCTCGCCTTGCTCTTGGCCTATTGGAGTGGTGCCTTAGTGGGGGTTAGCATGGTGCTGGTTGGCAAAAAACAGTTAAGCTCCAAGTTGCCTTTCGGTGTTTTTTTAGTACCAGCCACTATTATTGCTTGGCTGTGGGGTGAACCAATTATTCTTTGGTATTTTGCTCATTTTATTCCCCTGTTAGTAGTTTGAAAATAATCTATGAAAATATTTAGATTTAAAAAAAAGAAAGTTAAAATTTTTAAAACGTATATGCTGTTACATATCTCGCCCAAAAAAGCGTTTATCATGCTAGGTTGTTTATCGGTAGTTTTAATTATTACTTTTTTTGGCTTGAATTATTATTATAATACACAAATCAAGCAAGCCCAACAGGCACTTGAGGCAGCAGAAAAAGTTGACACCAGGTCAACGGATCAAAAAATGAGAGATGCAAATCGATCTTGGGTTGAGGAAGAAAATCAACGCATTCAAAATGATGCCGCAGCGCTGAAACAAATGGAGGCAACTAAAGAAGCAGCCAGAAAAGCATTAAATTTGTAGCCTATATGAGATTTATAAAAACCAGTAAATTCGTAAGTGCCTTGTTATTTACCATGGTTGCGACATTGTTTTTTTCTATTTTGAGCCAGACTATGTTAGCTGCTACGCCCTGGATAGCACCTACGGGCGCGGCCCTGAGTTATAACATTGGCTCGCCTTTGTTTGTGAATAGTTCTGCTCAATCAAAAATTGGTGGCTTGACTGTTGGCACAACCGGATCCTCAACTACTTATTTTTCAAGTTTGGCGGGATCAAGACTGTATAATACGTCCACCATTCCATTATTACGCACCACCTCTTCAACCATAACTAAGTGGTTTGACGTTGGTAACAGTAGTTTTGTTGTAGCTCAGAATTCGGCCGGAGTGTATAGCACCTCAACAATTGGCAATTCGTTTCAGATAGTGAATACCTCTTCTCATATTTCATTTCAATACATGGCGCCGGGCGTTGTAACATCAACGCTTATTTGGACAGGGAATAATGAGACTGGTTTTTTTGCTGGTAGACAGGCAGCAATGAACGCAGGCATAGGATCAATTAAAAAAGACGGTAATATTGCTATTGGTTATGCTTCACTAGCCTTTTTATCAACTGGAATAAATAATACGGTAATGGGCTTACAGGCCGGAAATCCAATTGATACAGAATCAAATAACACAGGAATAGGTGCGAATTCACTATATACTAATAGCGGCATTATAGGAGATAATAACGTAGCAATTGGCAACAACGCTGGTTCAGCATTTGGCACCTCTAATACTTTTATCGGCCGAAGTATTTTTGCTAGCTTAAGCCAACCTAATCAACTTAATGTTGCTGTTGGTTATATGGCAGGTGGTAATAATCAAAGTCAAGGCGATAAAAATACATATATTGGTAATAACGCAAAATCCAGCTTCGGAGTTGCCCATAACGTTACCTTACTAGGACAAAATGCCCAGTCATTTGCATCCTCAACTACGGTAATCGGTGGTAGTGCCCAATCAACAAGACAGAATTCTATTATTTTAGGCAATGGGGCAACCGTAACCACCTATGTTGGTATTGGCTCCTCTTCACCAAGTCGACGATTAACCGTAGACGGCGGGACAAATCCTGGCATTAACACCGATGGGGTGTATTACAAATCGGGTGTGGCGGGTATTACCAATACGTTAGCTGCCAGCACTTCAGCCGTCTCAAAGTGTATCATAACATTTAGGGGTGGTCTTATTACTGGTTTGTCAGGCACTTGTCCTAAATTTCCCTGTGGTCAGACTTATATTGATGCCCGCGACGGCAATACTTATCCCACAGTTCAGATTGGCAGCCAATGTTGGATGGCAAAGAACTTAGCCTATTTGCCAAGCGTTAGTGCTTGCACTACGGCAAGTACTAACACGCCTGTTTATTATGTCTATGGGTACAATGGTGTAAGTACTACTGTGGCTAAAGCCCAAGCCAATTATACGACTTATGGAGTTTTGTATAATTTTACTGCCGCTAAAGCTGCCTGCCCTACTGGCACACATTATCCGACTTTTGCCGAATATAATACGCTATCTATTGCTACTGGCAATAATGTCAATATCACGGGCAACGCAGTAATGTCTTCATCGTCTTGGAGTGGTACTAATTCTTCTGGTTTTAATGCGCTGGCTGGTGGCTGGTGTATTGGCGGCGCTTCTTTTGCGAATGGGCCTGGTTCAGGAAGTCTTGCCGGCGCGTTTTCAAATGAACCGACCAATCAATTTCGTTTTACCGTTCTGAACAGTCCTCCTCCATGGGCCAACAACGTTAGTGATTCAGCAAATAGTCCATATGCGTATTCGTTACGGTGTATAGTGGATTAAACTTAATTGCTTTGTAATAATATATTTATGTTTCGTTTGTCACAAAAATATCTCTTTGCCCTTGTTCTGTTTGCAGGCTTTTTATTGTTGCCCGGCGGGGTAAAAGCGATTGGTACGTTTGAGGCATTAAATTATACGGGTGGAAACATGTTACCCAGCGTTCATGGCTTTGCCTGGAGTGGCACTTATGGTTGGATTAGCTTTAATTGGCAGGATTGCGATATCGATGGTGATATGGTCTATGAAACCGGAGTAGGGGCTGAGACTGATCCAACCACTGGCACTGCCACCACTAGCCCTGCCGGCTGCCCTAGTGGGCCAGTTACTGTGCCATATGGTGTGTACACAGAGATGTTTCAACCCAGTTTATGGATGGCATATTCGGAAAATACCATACGAGGGATGGCTTGGAGTGAGAACTTGGGCTGGGTATGTGTTGGTGCGCCAGTGCAATACGTGTCTGCTGAAGACCAGGCAGCCAACACCGACAGTTGGCAGATGTTTAATTATTGCAAGTATGTGTTTGAAGAAGGGGCACCTAATCAGCGACCTTATTTGCCAAATGAGGTTAAAAGTATTGCTGGTTATATGTATGGTAAAACAGCTGATATTTTTAATTTAGGTATGCAAAAGCGGCCGCAGCCCATGATTTATGATTTTAGTAGTAGTGTATCTTACGGGGGTATTTATGACAGTGCGCCAATGTGGCAATTTATTGATGATTATAAGCAGGGTCAGGTTTTTGGTTGGATGTATGCCCCTAGTCTGGGAGATAATGGATGGATTAGTTTAACTTCGGCTGAACACCCAGTTTTACCAGCTAGTTCACCTTCCTCTTCGGTTTGGACGGCAACCACCTCCCCAACAAGTAATTTCCCAATTGATTTTCACGGGTGGGGGTATGGTGGTGGAGCTGATACCGCGGCTAGCATTGGTTGGGTAAGTTTTAATTGTGCCGAAGGTAGTGCAACAAAAAGTAGTGTGTGTGCAACCTCACCATATAAAGTTTATATTGCAGAGAGCAAACAGGTGGCGATAAATCATGTTCATGCACCGCACTACGAAGAAGAAGACACTAACATTTACCCCTGCTATGGCAGTTGGTTAGAACCGCTTCCAGCTTGTTTTGGTGACTTGGCTGAGGGAACTGCGCATGATTTGGCTTGTTCTGGCGACCCCCTATTAAAGCTATTCAATGTTATTTATTCAACCAAGGGTGGCGCCTGCTTGAAATTTGATAAAGAGTCTACGGACCCTTCTCCTTCTTGTCTGTATGACAGTCAGTGTAATCCTACTTTATACCCTCGGGGCTGTACACAGGATAATGCAGTGGGGTTGCAAATTGTTTTAAGTGATGTAAATAGCACTAGTTCAGCGGATAAAATTTTATACTATGTTGATACTGGTCGATATGATGCAAATGGAGAGTTTCAAAGTTTTGCGTGGGATATTCAAGATAGTAAAGACGGCGGTCTTGCCTCTCTTTGGACGCAGCCAGAGGTGGATGTTTCCAGCCTTACAAATTTTGGTAAAAGACCGTTTTACGCATGGTTTCGAGTATTTACAAAAAATAGCACATCGACCTGGTATAATTATACTAACGCAGACGGGTCACACGAGTTAAAGCCGTATGCTTGGCCTTTCCCTAAGGTTAATTTTACCTGGTCGCCGACTTCGCCTAATCTCAACGTAGATGGTTTTAATGCCAGTAGCACGGCCACCATGGGTTCAAGCACGGGTTCACTAACTACTAATGGAGGCACTCAAGTAGCCATTCCAACATCCACTTATCAGAATGTTAGCGGCACTGATTATGGTATATACTACGACTGGAGATTGTGTGGTAGTGGTCGATGCTCGGTTGAAACAAAAAGTGGTTTTGATAAATATTCTGCCTCTACCACTTATAATACTGCTGGGGCTAATACCGTTAGCTTAACCGTTTCAGATAATCGGCAAAAAAAATATCTCGATGGCACTATTTGGGACGACAACAGAAGCTACTCGTGTTCAACAAACAACACAATTAATGTTATCCCTAATCCGCCAATGTCGTGGTTGGAGGCCAGAATTAAATAGGCCATCGGTTTTGTCGCATTTAACAATAATAACTATGAACCAGCACAAGGGCTTTACTTTGATTGAAATGATGGTTAGTTTGGGTATTATAATGTTGTTAATGACAATTACGGTTGCCAATTATCGCAACACTAATAATGATGAAGACTTAAAGCAGGCTGCCAGACAACTGGTTTCAGATATTAGTTTGATGCGCACCTACTCTATGGGGATAAAAAGTTATGAAAGTGAATCCGGTACCACAACCAAAGCCTATGGTCTTAATTTTCCGACCAAATTTTTTAGCAGCATAATTGGACCACTTAATATGTCTAATTACACCTTATTTGCTGACGGCGATGGTAATTTAGCATATAATTGCGTAAACCTTAGCTGTATTCCTTCGAGTACTCAGCTAGGCTTAAAATTGGATAGTGAAATTACATATCGGACACTGCCTAAAAAAATTTTAATTTTTGCCAATATTATTAATTTAGATGATTTTAGTAATTTTTATGACACTGTTGGTGCCAGTGCAATTGTAAATATTTCATTGTCCTTTCAAGGACCAGATCCAAAATTATATATCAGGCATGTTGGTAATTACGGCGCTACCTGGTACAATTTATTTGATCAGAAGGGGCTTATGTATTTACGTGTGTTAAAAAAAATCAGTACCGTTCAGGCGCCATATTATAAAGAAATAGTAGTTGTCGTTAATCGTACTGGCACGACGCTTGTTTCTCCGATTCATGATATTAACTATTCAGTTAGTTTATCTGGCAATGAGCTGAGATTAAATTCAAGTCCCGCAGCGGCAGAATTGTTAAAAAATGAAAAATAGTGTTATGCGCTTACGCAATACGATCAAAAAAAATCTTGTATTTGGTTTTTCTTTATTAGAGATTATTACGGTTATTTTTATCGTGTCTGTTGGTTTAGTTGCTTTAATCTCCTTAAATATTGCAACAATGCGAAATTTTGGGAGTTTAAAAACTGGCACCGCGGTATTTTATTTAGCGCAGGAAGGCATTGAGCTTGTTCGTGGCATACGTGATCGCAATTGGACAGCTGGTCGCAACTGGTTGGCCGGATTTAATACCACAACGCCGAATTTTGTTTTAGATTATACGCGACCCGATGGTGCTGATTATCCGCTTGGGAATGTATATGTAGCTACTTTTACTGATAATGAAAGTATACTTTATATGGATGCTAATGGTTATTTGCGGCAAGGTCAGGGTTTAGCTGCGAATCCGTCAATTTATCGTCGTGTGGTGTATTTAAGCAATATTACAGCCACGAGCACTGAAGTAACCAGTCGGGTTAGTGCCAAAGAGGGCGACAAAACTAAATATTTTGAAATCAAAACCAAGTTATATGATTTTCATTAGCCATAAACTAAAAAATCAATCCGGCTTTAGCTTGTTGGAGATTACATTTTCAATGACCATTTTTACCATAATGATCTTGGTTGCTTCGGATATATTTCAGACGGGTCTAACTCAACAGCGTTCAATTTTAACAAAAAATAGTCAACAAAATACCTTTCGGTATGCTTTAGAGGTCTTTAATAAAGATTTAAAATCTGCTCAACGAGCCATTAGTTCTGATTGGTGCTTGGGTAGCGATTATGATTTTAAAATATTTAAAACCCCAGTTAATGGTAATCCAAATTCGATTGCATTTTTAGATAAGAATCAAAACTGTACGGTATATTATTTAGCTAGTAGCTCATTGATGGTGGCCAGGGTTGCTCCGCCAGGCTCAACCTCCACACCAACCTCATCGATTAGCACGCTTACCCCCAATGATATTGTCGTGCAAGACTTCAAAGTTAGGGTTGATTCGCAAGCGTTCATGCCAGCAAGTGTAACGTATCAGTTGACCTTTAGAACAGCAACCAGTTCACGTAGTGCTGTAGAAAAATATGTTATTCAATCAACCGTAGCTGTTAGATATTATGATTAAAGTAAAATTATCAAAATTTACTTTCAGTCAGGCCGGTAGCGCGCTTTTGATCACTTTGATGATTTTATCAGCTTTGTTTGTTATTGCTTTGAATGTTGCTGGCGTTATTATGTCATCCACCAACACTGTAGCGGTTCAGGATAATTCACTTAGAGCATTTTATTCTGCAGAAGCTGGAGTTGAGGAAGCGCTTTATCACATACGAAAAGAAGACTACAATATTAATACTACTTCTTTAGCCTTATATTCAGGTTCGATCGATGGTGCGCCTTATAATGTTGATTTTCTATCGAAAACTGGGCTGTATAATGGAAATGATGCAGTGTTTTTTTCATTGTATAGTAAAGCTTCAAAATTAAATTATACTCGGGCAATAGATGTAAATTTTATGATCATTGTGGATTTACCCGCACTTAATGTTGCCTTGAATGTGATTAATGATGATGGTGGAACGTCAACTCCTTCTAATTTTATGGTTCACCTAATGGCAAGCAGCACCGAAGTTGGAACTAGTGCTGGTGCAAGTGCCCCGGGCAGCGCTTTTAAAAATCTTTGGGAAGATGTGTATTCGGTAACAACCACACCAGATGGCACTGGTGGATATCCGTATACCTACACCTATAGTGGAGATTGTAGTGCCACCGGCACTATAAATTATTTGCCAGACACAGATATGAATTGTCTCATAACTATTGAGGATGATATTTCACCACATTATAAGCCTACCTACGCTCCTGGGTCATGCCCCAACTTACTTGTGTATGATATTAAATTTTCTAATTATACTTGGGCAACTTCGAATGTCTGGCACGGAGCCAGCAGTACCGAACTCGGATATTATCAGTTCTCCTATAATCCATCTATGTCTGCAGGTAAATATACCCTTAAGCCAAATATCAGTTTTGACTGGAGCGAATTTCCAGCTCAACAGGTTTGTACGGCGATTGGCGGTCGGTTGCCTGCAGATTTTGAAGCTGCCGCCTGTGTCTCTTCGACCGCCCCCGCAAATAGCTATTGGACTGGCGGCGAGAGGGATGCTGACCCAACAAAAGCTTTGACAAGAAGTGCTCCTAACAATGCCTTAAAAACGTCGTTAAAAAATGTATTTTGTGTCAAGTTAAAAAATCAATCCAGCCAATACTGTATTCACAATAGTGATTGTGAATATGGCTTTTGTGATAGAACAAGTAATGTTTGTGGTTCTCCTTGGAATGGTCAAAAAGCGGCTTGTGGTAATATATTTTATTCTTATCAAAGTCCTCAAATAAATAAGATGGTTTGGTCCACCGGCTCAACCCGACAAAGCACTTCTTGCGCTAGCCCAAATTGTGGTTGGAACGCCGCGTCGAGTACCAATTATTTAGTTGCCAGTAATGGAGTCGATTTTCGCTATTTTCCTGCACGACAGGAATGCAAGGAGATGGGTGGCCGCTTGCCAACGCCGAATGAAATTGCTTGTTTAAAAAACAATGCAGTAGCAATGTCTGGTACAGATTATGTAACTTCTTTTGAAGTGTATGATGCCGGTGGTAATTCAAACACTTATGTTACTTATTTGCCAGCATCTAATTCGTTCAGCACTAAATCAAAATCAGCCAGCTCTTCGATGATTTGTGTTAAGGATCCATAATTTATGACCGTGCAAGAAGTCAAACAGAGAATTGAAAAATTGCGGCAGGAAATTGACCGTCATCGCTATCTTTATCACGTGCTCGACCAAGCCGAGATTAGCGATGCGGCACACGATTCGCTCAAGAACGAATTAGAAAAGCTAGAGCAAGCCTATCCGCAATTTATTACCCCTGATTCTCCCACCCAACGGGTGGGAGGTTTAGCATTGGCTCGGTTTGCCAAAGTCATACATAGCCGGCCAATGTTATCTTTGTTTGATGCGTTCACGCGGGAAGATATGGCAGATTGGCAAACGCGTATTGCTAAAATAGTGCCTGAAAGTAAATTGGCATATTTTTGTGAACTAAAAATGGATGGCTTGGCCATGAACTTGCGTTATGACAAGGGTTTGTTTATCCAAGGTTCAACCCGTGGTGATGGTAAAGTTGGTGAGGACGTAACTCAGAATTTGCGGACTATTGAATCGATTCCTTTGCGGTTGCGCCCGCCTAGGTTAGAAGAATTAAAAAAAATAGGCTTAACTGAAATACAGTCAACTTCGGTTTTGCAGATGGTTGAACAGGGTGAAATTGAAGTGCGTGGCGAGGCAATTATGTCCAATGCAGTGTTTACATCTTTAAACAAAGCATATCAAAAATCGGGTAAACCGCTGTTAGCCAATCCGCGTAATGCAGCGGCCGGCTCGATTCGCCAGCTTGATCCAAAAGTGACGGCTGAGCGAAAATTAGATTTTTATGTTTATGCCGTGATTACTGATTTCGGTTTGGATGGTCACTTACAAGAGCATGAGCTGGCTAAATTATTAGGTTTTAAGGTGCTTTCAGAAAATAAACCGGCGAAAAATTTGGAGGAGGTTTTTGCCTTTCATGATTATTGGGAAAAGCATCGCGACCAAATGCCATTTGAGTGCGACGGGGTAGTGGTGGTTGTGAACGATACTACCTTGTGGGACAAATTAGGTGTGGTGGGTAAGGCGCCACGCTATATGATGGCGTACAAATTTGCTGGCTTGCAAGCCACCACTAAAATTTTAGCCGTGGATTGGCAAATTGGTCGTACGGGCATATTAACCCCACGGGCAAATTTTGAACCGGTTAACATTGGTGGGGTAACGGTCAGCCGGGCAACTTTGCACAACATGGATGAAATCGAGCGCTTGGATTTACGGTTGGGTGATACGGTAATATTAGAACGGGCAGGTGATGTAATTCCTAAAGTGATCGAGGTTTTGCCAGGGTTGCGCGATGGTACGGAAAAAAAGATTCATCCTCCTAAACAGTGTCCGATGTGCGAGAGTGAGGTGGCCCGTGTTCCCGGTGAGGTGGCGTATCGTTGCGTCAATACCAAGTGCTACGCGGTTAATTTACGCAATTTGTCGCATTGGTCATCAAGAAGCGCGCTCGACATTGCTGGGCTTGGTCCAAAAATTGTTGAGTTGCTTGTGCGCGAAGCCTTGGTAACCGACCCAGCAGATTTTTACTCGTTAACCGTTGGTGATTTGTCTGGGCTAGATGGCTTGGGTCAGAAATCAGCTGAGAATTTAGTGTCAGCAATTTCTGCTAAAAAAGAAGTGCCGTTGGCACGGTTACTCTTTGGTTTAGGCATTCGTCATGTTGGAGAGGAGACAGCCATTTTGCTTGCCAAACAAATGCGTCGTGCCGATGACCGTAAGTCGAATTCTTCTGTAATTGCAATGAATCAATTTGCCGATTTTATAACTCAATATAGCTTAGAAGAATTGCAGGAGTTGCCTGATATTGGGCCAGTGGTGGCCAAGAGTATTTATGATTGGTTTCACGACAAGCATAATCTAGTTTTGTTGCAGAAATTAACTAAAAATGGTGTGTTAGTAATTTTACCGCCAGCTAATCCTACTCCTAGTCAAAGCCTTTTTAGTGGTAAAACAGTCGTCTTAACCGGCACTTTAGCTGGTTTGACAAGAGACGAAGCAAAGGCTAAGATAAGGGAAATGGGCGGTGATATTTCCGGTTCAGTCAGTGCAAAAACTGATTTTGTTATAGCAGGGGGGGCGGCTGGCAGTAAACTAGATAAAGCTAAGTCGTTGGGTGTAAAAATTTTTTCAGAAGAAGAATTTTTACAGCTATTGTAGAAAATCACCAGATGCCGGATCAAGTCCGGCATGACAAAAGAAATAATTTAGCTATTGT
>JBAXJQ010000035.1:0-11627 GCA_037137775.1 Candidatus Falkowiibacteriota bacterium
TTAAACCACATGCTCCACCGCTTGTGCGGGTCCCCGTCTATTCCTTTGAGTTTTAAGCTTGCGCTCGTACTCCCCAGGCGGAATGCTTAACGTGTTAACTTAAGTAAACAACACTGGGAGGGTCGATACTCCCAATGTTTAGCATTCATCGTTTACGGCGTGGACTACTGGGGTATCTAATCCCATTCGCTCCCCACGCTTTCGTTTCTCAGTGTCAGAACCGTCCCAGTAAGCTGCCTTCGCATTTGGTGTTCCTGCTGATATTAACGGATTTAACCCCTACACCAGCAATTCCGCTTACCTCTTCCGGTCTCTAGTCTGGCCATCTCTCCCGCAGACTACGGGTTGAGCCCGCAGATTTAACAGGAGATGTATCAGACCACCTACAAACTCTTTACGCCCAATAAATCCGGATAACGCTTGGAGCCCTCGTATTACCGCTGCTGCTGGCACGAGGTTAGCAGCTCCTTATTCATCTGGTACCGTCATTGTTTCTTCCCAGATAAAAGTACTTTACACCCCGAGGGGCGTCTTCATACACGCGGTGTCGCTCCATCAGCCTTTCGGCCATTGTGGAAGATTCTTGACTGCAGCCTCCCGTAGGAGTCTGGGCAGTTTCTCAGTCCCAGTGAGACGGGTCATGCTCTCACACCCGCTACCTGTCGTAGCCTTGGTAAGCCGTTACCTTACCAACTAGCTGATAGGCCATAGGCCCCTCTCAAGGCGTTGTTACTTTAAAAGGGAATGACTTATGTCCCCCCTTTTTTATCGCGAATTATCTCGAATTTCTCCGAGTTATGCGCGTCCTCGAGGTAGGTTACCAATGTGTTACTCTCCCGTTTGCCATGTTCGGCTCCACCCGAAGGTGAAGTTCACATTCGACTTGCATGCCTTAGACACACCGCCAGCGTTCATCCTGAGCCAGGATCAAACTCTCATTAAGTTTTTGACTTGGTTTACTTGCCAAGTGATTAGTGTCGCAAGCGACATAATCAGTATGTGAAGATTATTACTCTTCGGAATAGTTTAGACGAATTGGTGCCTGTTCGCACCAAAATAGTTGTTGTACGTGTATTTATAATTCTTGGTTGAATTATAGATGCTAACATTATTTTATTGTCAAAGTTCTTTTCTTGAAAGAAAAAACAGTGATATTAGAAACTAACATCGCTGTTTTTTCTTTCAACGGGCGTAAGTTGCTAGTAATTACTCATTTGCAAATTTTGCCTAAAGTTAAAACACGCGAACGTACTCATTATATTAGGGCAAATTAAAATATCTGTCAACACCTTGGATAGGAAATAAAAAGGTATAAACGGTTATGGTTGTTTTTTGCTAATATTATTAAAAAGATGTTGATAAATTATTAAATATTTATGTAAAAAAGTGATGAATTTATAACAACTATAGACAAAAATCAAAAAATATTGTAAAAAACAGATACGTTTTTGCACAATCAAAAAAGAAAAGGAGAAAAATCGTGAAAAAAAACAAAAAAAGAAGTATCGGCGGTCGCGACCCTCAGCGTCACTATGGTAGAGGGTGTGGAGAGTTTGATCACAGTTTTGGACACGCACCAGTGCGGCGGAACAATCCATTACATGACCCGTTAGCAGTGATACATCATTTTCAAGTCGGTGTGGAGGTGGTGTTTACAATGCAGTTTCGATCGGCTTTAGGAAACAATCTTGTTCGCCAAGGAGAGACGATCAGTCTCGTCGAAATTATGCGACATGTTATGAATGTATCGGCTAAAGCTCTGGATAGAATTGAAACTCGTGCGGTGCAATATGCCGCAAAAACACTCGAAAATCTGAGGCGAACGGCTATTATTCAATATGCCACTGCCAAAGAAATCGAGCCTGGTCGAGTTTCAGTTCAACGCTCGGAGGTGAGAATACGACCAATACCGATGAGCTATCAAAAGGCATGTGAGAAAAAGTTATGTGGAATAGTTACAAGCCGTAAACGTAAATTGTAAATGGGGAGCACTTCGGTGACTCCCCTTTCTTTTTTTTCTGTGGTAGAGTTTAGATATAATAATGTATAGGCCTATGTCCAAAACATATCAATTTCCAAATAATTTTTTGTGGGGCGCCTCCACCTCGGCATATCAAGTCGAGGGCAACAATAGGAATGAATGGAGTGAATGGGAAAAAACCAATGCCGATCGGTTAGCTGATACAGCTAAAGTTTATTGGCAGCCGTGGCAACTTAAACAATTTCCAGAAATAACAACAAACGAAAATTATATCTCCGGACGAAGTGGGGACCACTATAAAAAATATAAAGTAGATTTTAATTTAATCGAGCAACTGAATCAAAATGCTCATCGCCTCTCATTGGAATGGTCGCGCATCGAACCGGAACGGGGACAGTTTAATCAAGCTGAAATAGAGCATTATCGCCAAGTGCTTTCTGATTTAAAACAGCGTAAAATCAAGGTTTTTTTAACGATTTGGCACTGGACCAACCCGCTTTGGGTGCGCGATCAGGGTGGTTGGGAAAACAAGCAAACGATTGCCGATTTTGTAAAATACGTAGAGCGAATTTCGACCGAGTTTAAAGATCTGGTTGATTTTTGGCAACCGTTAAACGAGCCCGGCACCTATATTGGCATGAGTTATATCCAAGGTGCGTTTCCGCCGCAGGTAAAAAGTTTTTGGCGAGCCAATAAGGCATTTAAAAATTTAATGGAAGCCTACCGGCAATGTTATCGGGTGATAAAAAAAAGTAAGCCAGAGGCGCAAGTCGGTATGTCACATTACGCGGTGTATAATTTGCCGAATAAAAACACTTGGCTAAATCGTCAACTCGTAAAAGTAATCGATTATTTTCGTAACTGGCGTTTTTTGGATTCAATTAAGGATACAAATGATTTTATCGGGATTCAGTTTTATCACACTGATCATCTCAATTTTACTTGGAAATTTAAATTCGGCTCGGGTCACTGGGGGTTTATCGAGCTAAAAAATCTGAATGAATATGTGACTGATATGAATTGGGATATTTTTCCTGAGGGCATTTATCATTTAATTAAGCGAGCAGCTAAATATGGCAAGCCCATCTATATTACTGAAAACGGCTTGGCTGATCGGGCTGATGTGAAGCGGGCAGACTTTATTCGCGACCACTTACTTTGGGTACATCGTGCCATAAGTGAAGGCGTGGATGTGCGGGGATATTTTTATTGGTCGTTATTCGACAATTTTGAATGGGATAAAGGATTTTGGCCTAGATTTGGTTTGGTCGAGGTGAATTATCAAACCCTGGAGCGTAACATTAGACCCAGTGGGCATTATTACGCCGATATTTGCAAAAATAATCGAATTATACTATAGTAATCGACCAAACAGTATTGTTCTCTAATAATTAGATCAAACCTCAAACCACAAAAGGAGATACCAGATGAACAAGCCAAAAATAAAAATCGGTCCATGGTTACGGGTGCGGTATGACGAAACCCTATTTCCCAGTAATGATAAGCTGTCCCAGCTAAGTCATTATTCCGATGTCGTTAACGTTGAGGCTGATTTGCAGCCGAAATGGAAAGTATGTCTGTATAATTTTCGTTTTACCTGTTGGCTAGCCCGTCTGCTATGGAACCGTTATGCCGTGTTGCGGGTCTTCGGACCTTCAAATGCAGAATTTGTCGTTGGGTATTACGACAAAAGTCAGAGTGTTTCTCGGATTTGCGTTCGATTAAGAACTGTTGCTGAAGGGAAATTATTTTTGGTGCGTAGAGGTCCGTTGCAATTTCAGTATTTTGTCCTGGCCGAAGAGTCACTGCAGTTAGAATTGGTGCGGTATGTAAACGCCGATTCGGTTCACTATCTGGATCAGATTGATTTAGCTCTCGACCTGTATTAACCGCAGCCAACCAGACAAAAAAGGAGGTGATGGTAGTGCTGAGCACTTACGATGAAGTTGAAAACGACGAGGTGTCAGGTTGGCAAGAAGTTGAGCAGTTTCCACCCTGTTCAGCTGCGCTTAATTTGCCGGCTGGCGGAAATTTCGGGGAATATCTCGGCAGCAATTCCGAGGAAGAAGTGATGGAGGATTATTTCTTTCATCGCAAAACCCTGTGGAAGTATTGTGTTGTGGTCCAGGTTGTCAGTCCACACCAGCGGGGTGTGCCATACCGAATCGGGTTTTATGACCCAGTCAACGAGGTGCGCGCAATTAGTCAGCGCAAAGGCATAACAAACAGGCAGGATGGTGTGGATTGGATTATGATTCGCATCCCGCCTTGGCCGATTCAAGCCGTGGTTGTCAGTGAGTATGAAAAGACGTATTTAAAGCTCATGGATGACCCAGTACCTTTTGAAATTATGGGAATTGATATTTATTGAGAACGCAAACCAGCAGTTGGTGAAGCGTTCTTTTTTTATTTGACAAATATTGGTATTCATTTTAAATTTATGATGAAAATGTTGTTTAAATCCACTACGAGTAAAGGAGGCAGTTATGTTAAGTAAGCTAACAAGACGGTTACAAGGACTTTATTTGTCGAAATACTGGGAGAAATATGCCTTGCGGGTTGGTCAATCAATTGAAATCCCCTGTCCGCCACTTTGGTTTAATGATGTCACTACAATTACTGAGGACGCGTCATTGTTGGCAAGTCTACAATTAATGAAGTTCACGACTTGGTCACAGCCTTTGTCCTTAACGACTTTGTCGGATACGATTACCAGACAGCATGTTCCACCGTTTATCAGTCTAAGTCGCTCGCCTCAGTTCATCGGTGTATATTTTGGCATTTCACCATGCTGGAATGATGTAGTATTGGTTTACGTCCCTGAGGCAGGCGGTGAGATTAGTGTGTTAAATTCAATATTTCTCAGCCCAAATAAGAGATTTTGGTTGAGTGGCCCACCAGGCTTGGTGTATCTCGTTGCCAGAGGCTCGGTAACGCCTAGCTTTGTTACTGAAACTCAACCTGGAAATGTAATACCGCTCATTATTGAGTAATTGAATCTTCGTACTCGTGAAAAAAATTGATGCCCTCGAAAACTTCGGGGGCATCTTAAAATTGTGCTATAATTATTGAATAATAATTAATTTGTTCTTATATGGATTGGCTTTTAATCGCGGTTACCGGGTATTTTATAAATGCCGGGGTTTATGTGGCTGATAAGTTTATGTTATCGAAAAAATTTCACTCTTCGATAACCTATGCTTTTTTTGTGGGTATTTGGAGCGTATTAAATTTTTGTCTGCTGCCACTTGCGCCCTATATGCCTAGCCTGGCTTGGCTCGCCGTTGAATTGGCGGGCGGAGCCTTATTTTTATTTACGATTATTTTTTGGTATAAGGCATTGCATCAATCCGAGGCGACTCGAGTTGTACCGATTGTCGGTGGCTTAACTCCAGTCTTTACCTTATTATTTTCAGTGATTTTTTTAGGTGAACAGATTACCTCGCAAGAATTTGTGGCCTTTACCGTCTTGATTATTGGTGGTGCCTTGATTTCGGTTAAAAATACGAAAATGTATTTGCCCGGTCGAATCGTGGCGCAAATCCAAAGTTGGCTTGGCTTGGTGCACGCTAGCTATCGACCAACGTGGCGGCTGTTGCTTAATTCAACTGTGTCAGCTTTCTTTTTCGCCGCGTATTATGTGTTGATGAAATATATATATTTGCACGAACCTTTTTTAGGCAGTTTTGTGTGGTCACGGTTAGGTACATTTATTGCCGTGTTGTGTATTTTATTGGTACCAGGCTGGCGTAAATCGATTGCCAAACATCAAGGAGCGGCTAAAAAACATACTAATGTATATTTTTTCTTAGGCGTTCGTTTTGCCGCTGCCGTTGCATTTATTTTAACCAATTGGGCGATTAGTTTGGGTAATGTTGCCATGATTAATGCCTTGCAAGGGGTACAATACTTGTTTTTAATTTTGCTCGTGCTAGTCTTATCTATTAAGTTTCCCAAGATATATCGTGAGGAGCTTGGCCGGGGCGTGATTGCCCAAAAAGTCATTGGTGTTGTTTTAGTTAGTCTTGGCGTGTATGTGTTAATGTTATAATTATGATGTTTTTAATTATTATTTTAGGGTGTGCTTTTTTTACCTTGGCTTGGCGTCGGCTTGATCTCGCCCTGGCTGTTGTTTTGTTTGCATTACCTAGTTATCAGATTCGGTTTAATGTCGGCATTCCAACAAACTTGCTTGAAATCTTGGTTTGGTTGTTGTTTTTAACCTGGTTGTGGCGTAATCGATTTAGCAAAGTAAAAAATATTAAGGCGCTATGGGGAAAATCAGGAGATGTTAAACGCAAAATCGCCTATCCGTTTCAATGGGAGATTTTTGGGTGGTTAATTATCGGGTTTATTGCCGCTGGCGTTAGTGGGTTTACCACTAGCGCACTTGGTATTTTTAAAGCGTATTTTTTTGAGCCAATTTTATTTTATCTGGTGGCAGTTAATGTGTTGGTTTCAATGCCCGACATTATCTCTCGTTGGCGATTAGTTGTTTGGCCGTTAGCTACTTCAGCCTCGTTGGTTGGCGTGGTTTCAATCTATCAATTTATTACTGGTGATTTAATTTTGAATCCGTTTTGGTCTGCCGAGGCTACACGGCGTGCCACTGGCTTGTTTGCCTATCCCAATGCAGTCGGACTATATGTCGAGCTGATAATTTTTTTAACCCTTGGTTTTATATTTTTACTTTGCAATAACCATTCAAGCAAAAAAATCAGAATTGAAAAAATCGGGCTAGGCTTGTCGATTGGCTTTGCGGTGACAGCGGTGATTTTAGCTAAATCGGTTGGCGCTGCCTTGGGTATTGGTGCTGGCCTAGTATTGTTTATCTGGCTAATAAATCGGAAATGGCGAGCAATAATCGTTACAACAGTATTGGTAACCGTGTTAGTGGTTGCTTTGGTGCCAGTAGTGCGTCAGCCGCTAATTCGTCAATTAACCTTAACCTCTTTTTCTGGACAGGTGCGCCGAGTACAATGGCAGGAAACATGGAAAATGTTACAAGGCGATTCCCATTGGTTGCTTGGGGCTGGCTTGGCTGGGTATCAGACCGCAATTGCGTCCTATCACACGCCCGGAATATTCGTATATGATTACAGCGATCCAGATTCGCATCGTAAAATGGTTTGGAACGAAGCATATCGCAAAGCGCATTGGCAGCCGCTAGAGATCTATTTATATCCGCATAATATTATATTAAATTTTTGGACCGAGATTGGTTTGGTTGGGCTACTGTTATTCATTTGGCTGATAGGTCGTTTGATTTTTTTAAGCGCAAGACTGTTTCGCCGCAATACATTATCTGAAAATAATTTTGTTTATGCCGGTATTATATCGGCGATGGTTGCTTTGATTATTCATGGCCTTGTTGATGTGCCATATTTTAAAAATGATTTGTCGTTAGTATTTTGGTTGGTTGTGGCGTTAGTATCGGTACCGATTATTGAGTTAAAATTGGCAAACAAATGAAAATAGTACTACAAAAATTTATTGCTGAGGCTGGAATTTGTTCCCGACGGGCAGCGCAAAAATTGATTGAGCAGGGCAAGGTGGTAGTTAATCAGCAAATTGCTAAACTTGGTGACCGAGTAGATGAGGAGGATGAGATTTTAGTAAATGGTGTAAAAATTGTCGCGAGTCAGGATAAACGATATTTTTTATTACACAAACCAATTGGGTATGCCTGCACGCATGCGAGAGTTGCTGGCGAGCGTTCGGTGTATGATTTATTGCCGATTAAAGAGAAGCTATTTGTGACTGGCCGATTAGACAAAAACAGCCACGGTTTGGTATTCTTAACTAATGATGGTGCCTTGGCGCAGCGGCTAACCCATCCCAGCTTCGAACACGAAAAAGAATATCGAGTGGTAATTGACAAGGAGACGCCAATATCAAAGAATCAAGGAGAAAAAATTGCTAGGGCAATGGTTTTTGGTGTAGACATTGGCGAGAATGATGGGCTGGTCAGAGCTAAAACTGTACGATATTTAGGTAATAATGCTTATGTGATAATATTAACCTATGGCAAGAAGCGACAGATAAGGCGGATGTTTGCTGTGTTGGGCTTTACCGTGGTAGATTTGGAACGGGTGCGAATTGCTGGGTGGCGTTTAGGTAATTTAGCCGTTGGTAAGTGGCGAGAGTTAAAATTAGAAGAAATCAATCAATAATATAACTTTATGAATGAGTCAGCACGTAATTGGGTAATTTTTGGTGTATTTATTGTTTTTATAGAAACCTGGATAGTGTTTAGTGCATGGCAAAGCGTGGTGCCGCCGACGGATTATTCAGTTGTCGAAGACATGTTGGCTGTTCGCAAGGCAAGTACAACCGCAAACAAACAAGCAATCGCCCCGGAAAATAGTGCAATCCCTGGGGGTGATACTCCTGGCCAGCTATCAATAAATAGTATCACCGATCCAGATGCATTGAAATTCTATACCGAGCTGAAAAACATGAGCCAAAAAGATATTGATTATTTAGTAGATGGTTGGCTGGAATTTAAAAATAAAAAATATAAAATATCCTTTAAACACGATGTTACTTGGCAACACAAGCCCAAGACCGCCAACTCCGGTATTATAGAGCCGATGTTTAATGAAAACTGCTTTACCGTTGTTAAGGTTAAGACTTGTTTGGATAAAGTAATATACGAAGTTATGAAAAATCCAAACAAGTTGTCAATCACAGAATTTTTAGCTAAGCTGGGGTGGCGTGAAAATGTTGATTATCGAGCATTAAAAGAGCGCGATATAAAAGGGGCTAAGGCCTTTGAGCTAATTAGTATTAGCGCAGAGGATAATACCGAGTCGCGTGATTTGTGGGTGCCCCTGCCAGATGGTAACTTTTTTCGCATCGTTGGCACTGGCTTAGTGCCCACGCAGCAGATTGAATTTGGTTGGCTCTTAGATACGGTAACCATTGGTAAGTAAAAATCGGAGGGGTGGCTCGAGTGGTTTAAGGCGGCATTCTCGAAAAATGCTGTGTGTGAAAGCGCACCGGGAGTTCGAATCTCCCCCCCTCCGCAGAATAAGAAAAGACTCGCATTTTGCGGGTCTTTTCTTATTCTGTCTAAGTGGTGAGAGAAGTAGAACACGAGTTTGAGCAAGGTTTTTTAAGTATAAAATTTAATATTTAATACTACAATATAAAGTTACTGAACATGGATGATGACCGAAAAGGGGCTTCCGCCCCAGTTCGAATCTCCCCCCCCCTCCGCACATAACAAAAACGAGTCAAAATGACTCGTTTTTGTTATGTGAAAAAGTATGTTTTATGCCAATTTCTGTTTAAAGCCTCTTTCAATTAAGACCCTATTTATTTCCTGCGGTGCAGGTAATTTATCTAATTCATCAATATGCAAGTAATCATGGCGTTCTTTGCCAATTTCAAGATCAGTAATGCGTCTATCAGCCCAACTAAACATCTCGTCCTTAGTTGGTCTTATAGTTAGCTCTTCATGAACCTCAGAAAAGCCCTCATTAACTGCATTTAAAACTTCGGCGATTTTCTCGTCAAACTGTTCAGATTGTTCTTTTAATTGTTTGCTCAGCAATACACCGATTGCTTGTAAATCTTTTTCTTCTAGCATGAGATTATTATATATCTGAATACGGTTTCGGTCAATCGCGGTGCGAATATGGCTAAATTTGGCAAAATATGGTAATTTTATATTGAAAACTATAAATAATGTTATGCAAAAATTACAATTAACAAATATCAAGGCCGTTATATTTGATATGGATGGAACCATGATTGATAATATGGCTACGCACAAGGAAGCATGGAAAGAGTTTTGTAACATTTGCCACGTGAAATTGGCTCACCCGAAGTCTTGATTCCAAAAAACGTAGCCCAAAAATATATTCGTTTAGTAAAATAGTTTGCATTAAAAAACCCGACCAATTTACTGGTCGTGTTTTTTAATGATGAGGAGTTATTGCAGTAAGTTGGTTATTAAAGCAGCGTGGTCTGCTTCGATTTGCCAGAGCCCGGCAAAAAAGATTTTTACTTCTCGTTCCGTTGCTTCTTTGGCAAAGCGCTGATACAGCTGAACAGCATTATCTTCCAGTGCAAGGGTTTTTTTAAAATTAGCTTCGTCGTCATCCGCGCAAGCGGCAGAGTCAATTACTGGCTTGGGTTCATCGAGTAAACGTGCCATGGCATTCGCATGTTCGTGTTCGATTTTAGCCAAGGCGTGGTACATGGCAGTAACTCCCGGTTTATCTGATTTATGTGCCATGCAGATATACAGCGCGGTGGCGGTTTTTTCAAGGGTCAATGCGGTTTGTAGGTTTTGTTGAGATAATTCGGAAAGTTCAACTGCTTTTGAGGTTAGCGGCGATGCCACAGAGTCGAGTTTAAGAAAGTTTTGGTGGGCGCCACAAAAAGGGCAATGGCTCGGTGCTTCTGTGCCCAAATAGGCTTCACCGCAGATTTCACAAATAAAGATTTTCATAGGTTTAGTTTTCTTTGTCTTAACGCTTTTATCATAGCGAGGTTAAGCATTTTTCGCAATATGACATGTGGTTGGTTAGGATTTACTAAATATTAAAACTAGGTTAAGGTTAATAATTATGACTTCATATTTCGATGCATTTTACGGTCAAGTTGAGATAACCGAGCCAGTATTAAATAAATTAATCGCCAGCCAGTCCGTTACGCGTTTAATGGGGATTGGTCAGTTTGGCATACCGGACCGGTATTATCATATTAAAGGCTTTTCGCGGCATGATCATTCGCTGGGCGTGTTATTTTGTTTACGTCAACTTGGCGCAAGCGTAGACGAGCAAGCGGCAGGATTGTTGCATGATGTTTCGCACACCGCGTTTTCACATTTAATCGATTGGGTGATGGGTAATAATGTTAAAGAAGATTATCAAGACAACCGACATCACCAATTTTTTGATCCAGGTACAGAGTTGGCAGAGATATTAAGTCGACATGGATTACAACCAGAAAAAATTGCGCAGCATGAAAATTATACGTTATTAGAATGCCCGGCGCCGGATGTTTGTGCTGATCGATTTGATTACGCCATTAGAGAATTTTCAGTTGAAACAGCGAAAGGGGCAATAAAAAATATTACAAATATCAATGGGCAAATGGTATTTAGGGATCAAACCGGGGCGCTGTCTTTTGCCGAGGCATATCTCGAGTTACAACAAAAACACTGGGGTGGGCGTGAGGCTGTTACCCGGTATCACATTTTTGCCCATCTTATGCGCATTGCCATTAAAACCGGAGTTATAACGCTGGCAGATTTTGATCAAGATGATGAAGTTGTCATGAAAAAAATTGAATCAAGTGACAATAAAATAATTTCAGAATGGCTCGAAATTTTATCACATAAACAATTACCCCTTTTTGATAATCGGCCAAATGTAATAGCAAATAGAAAGTTTCGTTACGTTGATCCGTTGTTTTTAAAGGGTGACAAAATTGAACGATTAAGTGAACATGGTGTAAACTTTAAAAATAAGTTAGCACAGGCAAGGATTGATAATGAGAAGGGTATAGCCGTACCCAAACTATAAATTCCCCTCTCGAGAGGGGTGGCCGTAGGCCGGGGTGTGTAATTCATTTTGTGGGGTGGTAAGCAGCAGTGTTTTATTCCCCTCTTGAGAGGGGTGCCCGCATAAGC
>JBAXJQ010000036.1:0-8554 GCA_037137775.1 Candidatus Falkowiibacteriota bacterium
CTCTAGCACAGATGGCTTCGGCGCGATGATGTACTATAATAATCGCGTTTACGCTATCAATTTAAAAGATCAACAGATTTATCGTTATAATCCTGTTGGTAAAAATTTTGGCGTGGGCACTGCCTGGTTAAATCAAGCCGCTCCTGAGCTAAGCCAAGCCGCTGATTTAGCTATTGCTTCGAGTATTTATGCCCTTACGCCGCAATGCCAAGTCTATCGTTATTTAAAAGGTCAGGCCGAGCCGTTAACCATAGGGCAAGTTATGCCAGCCTGCTCTGCAGCTAAACGCATCTTAATTACTGATAAATCAATTTATATTTTAGAACCGAGTAGCAAACGACTTATCGCCTTCGGTCTTGATGGCAAACTGCAAAAACAATATATCTTTGAAAACCTCGACGCAATTGGCGACATTTGGCTTGATGCTAAAACCAACACTGCTTATTTATTAAACGGATCAAGTGTTTGGCAAGCAAAGCTGTAAATTAGCTAGATTCGATATAATTTAATTGATACATAAAAAAATTCACTAGTATGAACAAGCTAACACTAAAAATAATGGCACTGTTAATAACATCCTTTTTTGTTTCTCAGGCATCATTAGCCGCAACTCCCAATAACCAAGTTAATATTAAAATGGAAAATATTATTAATGAACCTTTGATAAATTCCATATTAAAAGACACTGGATATGAATTATCAAACTTATATGGTACGGTAGCAAAATTTGAAAAATGCACTGAAAATGGAGATGGTAAAAGCGGGGATTGTGAATACTATTTTGAGAAAAAAGAAAATTGCACCGAACAAAACATAAATAACGGATATTGCCCAAGCGGAAAAATAAGTGTAATAAAAATTACATTCAGAATCCACAAAACAATATCGCAAGAAATTGCATTAGCAAATCTTAAAACATTATTAAGTGATACCAATAATACAAATATTACGGACATAAAAATAAATAATTATAATCTTGTTAAAAAATTTAAGTCCTTTGGGGCAGATGCTATTTATGCCCAAACAAATAACTGGTGGTTTGAGGTATATACCCAAAACTCAGCTAGCGATTTAGCCATCATGACGAATCTGCTTGAAAATATTGGATCAAAAATATTAAATCAAAAAACTACCGACACCGTAAAAAATGCTTCTGAGGAAGCTAAGATAATAGTTCTAAGTGGAAAGGACTTAAATATTATTTTAAAACACAATAAAATAAACAAAAATACTAAAGGGCAGTCAAGCGCGTTAAAAAAGTATACAAATGTTTTAATTAAAAAAGCGGTAGAAGACCAAAACATTAAAGCCAAAAAACCAACCACTCAGCAAACATATTCTATGAACAATTATATTTTTTATGGTACAAAAAGTACTAGCAAAATATCTACAAAAAAAAGAGCTCAAAGCATTGAATTATTTATTATGCAAAAAAAGAAATTACCAGCCACAGGGTTAGACTGGGATATAGTCATTCAAAACGCAAAAAATATAAAATAAAATTCAAAACACGACCTATTTATTAAACGGATCAAGCGTTTGGCAGGCGAAGCTGTAAATTATTATTTTAAATTCAAATGAAAACTACGACTAAAAAAAGATTAATAATCTACTTTTCAATTGTTTTAACGCTTATAATTGCTGTTTGCATCTTAGCCAAAATTTATCAAAAAGAACTTATAGAATATAAATTACAATATTTTTATGAAAAAATTTGTTCATTAAAAAATGGTTGCAACTTAACTTATTGTACTCAAGATTTTTCAACAGCTGACAATACAATTAATGATACAGAAAAACATAAATATTCCGTTATAGATTATGCATATGAACCAACTAATTGCATCGCTAAGAATAGTAGCCTCATTACAAATTCAGAAAAAGTAGGTCTTATTAAATTATTTCAAGAATCCCCACTGTTCTACTTTGATAAAATATCTTTTAATGATGCCAAAAAATGTTTAATTGACAATTTAAATAAAAATAAAAAATTAATTAGAGCCTTTGAAATTACTGATTTTAAAAGTAATGAAAATTATGCCAACGACCTCTGTCCTAATCGTTTAGAGCCTTGTTACATATTTAAAGGTATTGATCAAAATTTAAAAAATCAACAATATTATGTATCTGAATTTAGTTGTAATATTGACTCTGTAGAATAAAAAATAATAAAAACAGCTCAGTTTTACACAGAGCTGTTTTTATTATTGTATGGAAGTACTTATTTCAAAGTCACTTTGCCACCAGCTTCTTCGATCTTCTTCTTTAAAGCTTCGGCTTCGTCTTTCTTCAAGCCTTCCTTGATCATCTTAGGAGCGGCGTCTACTAAATCCTTGGCATCTTTCAAACCAAGTTCGGTAACTTCGCGAACTACTTTGATGACATTGATCTTGCTGGCACCAGCATCAGTCAATTCAACGTCAAAACTAGTCTTCTCTTCTGCAGCTTCAGCAGCAACTGCTGGGCCGGCAGCCATCATCATGGCAGGGGCAGCGGCAGAAACGCCAAACTTCTTTTCTAATACTTTTACTAATTCAGACAAGTCGAGCACGCTCATCTTTTCGATTTCGCTTACTAGAGCTTGGAATTTGGCCGGCACTTCGACGACCTCGTCTTTGATTTCTTCAGTCATAGATGTAGATTACAAATAATTTAAATTATGCCTTCTGCTCTTCAACCGCCTTTAAGACGTAGACCAGATTGCGTAGGTTGCCCGCAAGGGCGTTAACAAAGCCGGATACTGGAGCATTGATCGTGCCCACCAATCGTGCATAAAGCTCTTGTTTACTCGGTAAGGCAGCCAAGGCGGCTACTTCACTCGAGGTAATGAACTTACCTTCCAAAATACCACCAGCAAAATCAAGTTTGTTATCAAACTCTTTCTTGTACTTGGCTAATAATTTGGCCGGAGAAATCTCATCACCATAACCGAATAAGACAGCTAGCTGACCATCAACTTGTTTTAAGTTGATTTCGCCTAAATCCTGGGATTTAAAGGCGAGGCTAACCAACGTCTTTTTGGCTACAATCATCTCACCATTTTCAGCTCGTAAGGCATCACGAACGGTTTCGCTCTGTTTAACCCCAAGGGCATTGAAAGTGGCAAAGACCACAGCTTTAGCAGTTTTGGCTTTTTCGCTCAAGCTTCGCAATTCGACTTGCTTCTTCGCTTTGCTTTTTGCCATAATATTGCTTAAATTAGCTAAAAAATAAAAAAACGGCCTGTTGGCCGCACACAAAACAAGAAAAACATTCTCTTGCCTCGGTAGGGCTTACTTTATTGCCTACGGTCTGCGGCTACTTAAGATTATGATTATTGTACCACAAAAATACAATACGTCAAGCGCTATTTATATTTTATTTTGCTTTTTCTTTGGATCAAAGCCTTTGATTAATTCTTGACCATCACTAAAACCATCACCATCTGTATCCTTTTTCAACGGGTCAGTAAAAAATCTGTTAATTTCATCGCCATCATTTACCCCGTCTCCATCGGTATCACTATTTAAAGGATTCGTTTTAATTCTTTTTTCCATGCTATTTGCTAGACCATCATTGTCCGTATCGTTACTTGCAGGATCTACCCCAGCAACCACCGAATCCTTGTCGTTTAAGCCATCGCCATTGGTATCCGCTAAAAAGGGATTGGTTTTTTTCATTATTTCCACTTTATTCGTTAACCCATCACCGTCAAAATCCCAATCGCCTGCACCACGCGGATTGGTTAAGGCTTTAATTTCCATGGCATCATTAACGCCATCGCCATCAGAATCAGCCTTAAACGGATCGGTACCATAAAAAAGTTCATCGACATCGATCAAACCATCCATATCCGCATCCTTGCGCCAATTTGAACCTAACAAATCGGTAGAGGTTGGATTTAGCCACCATCTTTTCCGGTCAATTATTATAGGCACGGGTTTGTCGCCTGGCTTGTTGGGCACTTCGGGGTCAAGGCCTAACTTTATTTCTTCTGCATCATTAATACCATCGCCATCCGTATCAGCAGATGTGGGATTGGCTTTATACACTTCAACCTCTTCATAATCAGACAGCCCATCGCCATCGGTATCAGAATTAAACGGATCAGTGTTGATCCACAACTCACGATTATTATTTAAGCCATCATTATCATCATCTGATTTATACTCTTTGTTATTGGCATTATCGAAAGCGGCTTGGCAAACTTTTTTAAACCGAATGTCGGGAATCAAATCACAGTCTGCTCTGACTTTGGTTTTATCAAAAACAACTCGCGAAATACAGAGATTACGACGTGTTTCATCTTTTATTACCTCACATCCCTTGCCGCCGGCTTTCATGGCATTCATTTCACACAGATAACTATATTCTAAGGTTTTAATATTTTCACAGGTTTCCGTCTGACCAGTCTTGGCAACCTCGAGTGCCTTGGTTCGATCAATACACTCTTGTTTTTCATTTGGTTCGTCTTTGATTTGATCACAGTATTTCATGCCTAAATTTTTCCTGCCAAAGTGTTCATCACAAATATCCTTAGTACTGGCACCTGAAAGTCTAGAACACAACCCTGGTTTGTCCGCAATTTGGATATATTCATTCAAGCACTTTTCTCTGGAATCATACATATTTATCTCTAAGCAATATGTAGGATTTTGGCTTAAGCCAAATTGTTCATGATTGTAGGCATCGAGACAGAGATTTTTTCCTGCCTGAGTTTTTAAAGTCTCGCAGTCAGATTTTTTCAATAACTGCCATAATTGATTAGCAGTTGAGGTATTTACACTTTTATTAGGCACAGGCAAGACAACCAATTTTTTATTTTTAGCATTAAAAATCGTAAATATAACTACCAGTACTAATAATAGAGGTAAGCCAAATATAATGATTTTTTTGCGTGTACTCATAATTGTTTACAATAACATCTTGCTTCGCCGACACGATAGTCTTCAGATGGAACGCCGTAGGGACATGTACCTGTATAACCCTTGATAAACTCATCATCAAAGGTTAATGATGTTACGCCCATTATAACCTTAACTCGACCATTCCAGTAGGCCAACGACTGGGTGCTAGCTCCAAAAAGACTATATAATGATTTGCAATCATCACTACTGGTATTACCAGGATTTATACAGCTACCATCATCATGAACAACTGATTGACAAGCCAAAGCAGCAGGATCTTGAAAGCCTACTCCAATGCAAACTTTGTTCTGATTCTTACACACCATATCACAAGAATAATAACTGTGTTGATTTAAATCCCAACTACCGGCCCATCCAATATCCCAACCGCCTAAAGAGCGCAGATTATTTTCCGTGGCATTATTCAATGGTGTGAAGTTTTGTACTGCATCCGCTGCCCTGCCTGGGTGTACAGTAATAGAAGAGGAGGCTAATAATGCTCCTTGCCCGCTACAACAGAGGTCTTTTAACGTACCGCCATAATAATCAACACAAGTTAAGGCATCATTACTGCACGACCACAATCCTTTTGTACAATTAGCAGGCGGAACGACAGCATTAGGTGCTGCCTGGCCAATATAACAACCGGAGTTTAAATACATTTTTTTACTCGCATCTTGGCAACCAAATTTACAATTTGGCTTACAAATACCGCTATAGGCGGCTGCAATTTCAGTTAACGACATTTTATTACTAGCCAGATTACTACAATCAAATGCTGAACCATCAGAATCCCTAATACCAGCCGCAACTAGACCGTTACACTGAACCGTTTGATCTGCCACATTTGGATCACATTCTTCGTTGTCTGGGGCGGCAGTATCAACCACGCCATTGGGGCATTTTAACGCTGCTCTACAAATGATACCATCCCAAGTCGTGCCTACTGGGCAGACACAACTGGTACCATCCCAAACTTGTCCGCCCGCACAAACTGGCTGTCCAGCACCAACGCATTGACTCGTAACACTATCCCAAACATCACCAGGTGCGCAGTTGTAATTACATTCGCCGGGGGTTGTGTCGTATTCTGTTGTTACACTTAAAGGCAGCCATGTGCCATCATCTTGTAACGTTTGCGTATACGTTGAAGCCCCATTCCAGTCTGCCGAGGCAGGCTTGGGATCACAATTGGTGTTTCTGACGCATGGTAAAATAAAACAACCGGCGGGTAAGTTCATTTGGCAACTAGCAGAACAGGTATTTGCCCCGACGCCATTTCTGGCAGAGCCTAAATCACACTGTTCATAAGAGGCCTGGAGACCGCTGGTATCACCATTACCGCACCAACCACCGGTGCACCCACAGCTAGCTGTGCAAGCATATTGATTAGAAGCATTTGAACTGGCAGCAGAACCAGCCACCCCCTCCGCACCATCGCAACATTCATTACCCCCCTCGCCATTGCTTGCTTGCTTTACGCCATCCTGACAAAACGTATTTACTCGAATTGGGAAAATTACTTTCGGTCCAACATCACCCCACTTATCAACCGCCCAGACTTCCATATTATAAACAGTATATGGATTGTATTTTTCAGCATTATTTAAGGTGATACTGCCACTGATAAGTGCTGTTGTATTTGCGCCGGCAATCACTAAGTTTTTTGGCTCGCTGGCAATATAATACTGGATTATCTCATCATTTTCCGGATCTTTGGCGCCAATGGTGCAATCGGGATACGTTGATTGCCAACGCAAAACCCTAGTGCAAGAAATGGGGTTGATAATTGGCGGATCGTTCGTCATGTTTAACTTAAAAAATACCGGCATGGAAACATCACCTTTTGTGTCCATAACAGTAACTTTTACATCATATTGTCCCTCGGGCCAACTTACAATCTGATTTACTTCACAGGTTTGGTTCAGACCAACATCGGTTACGTTGCCACAAATTAATTGATTAGAATCATGCGGTGGGGTTGTAATGGATGGTCCGCCATCAAGGGTAAACTGAAGCGGGTATTGTTTAGTCTTTTCACTGCCTTTAATGTTAAACCGTAGTAACGTACCGATATGAATGGTTTTATCGGCTATTGGAAAAACATACGGTAATCCTTTGGTGATGGTAATCGGGCAAATACTCTGAGTGGTGCTGCCAACTTTATCGGTAGCGGTCACTTTAACCTTGTAACTACCGATCGCGCCGGCATTAGCTGCCCAAAGCTTTTTATATTCTTTGATTCGACTCACTTGTAAAACTGGCGGTGCTGACCAGCCAGTCCATACACTTAGACTAGTGTCAATAACCGTGGTAATAGGTAATCGAGCACCGGTTACACTAAAATAGCCATTAAATTCCGTATTACCATTTGCCCGTAATGAACCGCAAGAAATAACAGGTGCTAAACTATTGTCAATCGGGGTTATACACGTCCCATTTTTCTGGCAATCGAGTTCAGTTTCTAGGTTAGTATAAAACCCACAAGTTTGACCATCCGGACTAGATTTGTACCAATAGGCGTAACTTTCAACTGGCAGTTCAAATGTAGTATTTAACGGATTTGGGTCGGCAAATAATTTTAACTTTTCGCTCCAGCAGGTTTGTATATTATAATTTTTTAAATCGGCATAGGTTGACTTGCACTGACCCAACTGATTTATCGGGTCAAGGGGAAGCTCAGCGCCCAATACAACACCAAGGGTGTCCCGCCAACTCGGCCAGGTAGAAATCGAGGCGGTTGGCACATAGGTACCAGAAGGTAACGTGGGGCATTTACCACCATGGGCAGTTTTATAATTTTGTAACAAAATATTCATCTCGTACAAATCGGCTTGACGAATAAGGTCTCGTGAAAGCTTGGCTTTGTCAGAGGTGCAACGATAGCTATTATTGGTTGAGCAATCAGGGTTAATAGAACAAGCCCCCTGATATTGCGTTTGGATTTCAGCCGGGGTAAGCGCACGATTATAGAGTTTTACTCCAGCGATTTTGCCCTGGAAAGCGTGTTTGTTGGGCATCGTGTCGCTGCCTTGCCGATAGCCGATACGCAACAGATCCTGGGTTGGTACCGCATCACCAATCGTGCCACTCATAGCAGGAGAGGTAGTGCTGTAGATACTTTTGCCATTGGCATAGACAACCGCGGCTTTACTTGCCTCGTCCACGGTAACCATTACATGAGTCCACTGGCGAAAGGGAGCAACGAAGCTCGTGTTGATTCGTCCGCCGTTAAACCAGCCACCTACGCCATTTACATCACCAAAGGCAAAGGCAATGGTGCCGTTGGCATTACGAAAAAGCATATATTCCCCTTCCCTGCCTACCACAGTGCCCCCACCCAAGGTATCATCACCACCTGGCCCTTCGGGATAGATATCAGCCACGATGGTCAGGCCAGTGGTAACTTTCAGTTTTGCATCATCAACTTCGAGATAGTTTGCCGGGTCACCGGTAAACTTGGCAGCCTGGCTATTGGGAAAGGTTACCGTACCGACCGTGCGGGTGTCGAGTTTGTTGGGACTACCATCGGTCGTGTTGCCGTTTAAGAGCCAGCAGCCGATGGTACCGGCACAGTCCGGATTGTAGATGGGTTGGTCAACACAACTACCAACGGAGGTGAGGTTGTGATTGAATTTCCAGCCTTCCAGAATCCGGCTGAATATCTG
>JBAXJQ010000037.1:0-7720 GCA_037137775.1 Candidatus Falkowiibacteriota bacterium
TATGTAGGTTCAAATAATTTACACGTGATCCCGGGTCGAGCCCGGGATGACAGAACAAAAAATAATTCAGAAAATAAAACAGCCCGACTTCGTGAGAAGCCGGGCTGGTTGAGGTTAAAGAGCGGAAAGAGCGGATATTTTAGAGGCGGGCGTCAAGGGTTTTTGGTGTGATATCAACCCTCTTGCCATCTGTCATGCCTTCATATCCCGGTTTGTCGGGATCAGGCACTCCTTTTACACCGGCGAATCGGCAGTATACGGATGACTGGTTAATGTACATCCACTGACCGGTGTCGGTTTGACCCCAAATGCGGAACCAGTACCAGCCGTTTCCGTATCCAACCGGAATTTTCATGTCAACGATTACGTAACCGTCGACAACTTTGCCAGACCCAATAAGATGGTTGTCTGATCCGATCAGGATGTATCCCTTTCCTTTCGGATTGGGGTATGAGAAACTTGCATAGATGTTCCAGGTGGCGTTCTGGAGCTTCTGCTCCGTGACCTGGCCGGGGCTAATTGGAACCTTTACGGTAACAGACGAGCCCTTGGGCTCAAAAATGATTTCCCCGGCATCAGCGCCGAGGCCTCCAGGTAATACAGCCGCACCAGTGGTCGGGTAAGGGAGCGCTGCCGCGGATTTTTTACCGGCGGCAAGGGCGGGGGTGGCGATGAAGGCGGTCATAATGACGGCCAACATCAGGACGGAGATGTTACTGAGCTTTTTCATGGTGCTCCTCCTTGAGGTGGTTGCGTCCACGCATCGCGTGAACGCGAAGTGTGTGGACAGTTGTTGATGTGCGGCTTCGGCACTGGCGATATTCTGTCAGTACCGAAGATTGATTTTGTATATTAACACATCAGCCACGGTTAGTCAAGTGGCTGACGCACTGTTTCGGTCATGGCTCCATAAAAGGCCTTGTACGTGCCGTGAATGGAGAGATCTACAAAGACCCAGTTTATGACATTCGCGTTTAACCCGAAGTTATACTTATAGGACGAGCCGATCTTAAAGACTTCGACTCGATCATAAGCAAGGATTAACGCCAAGCCAGGCTGGAAATAACCATTGCCGCCGGAGGTGTTAAACTCATGTCCACCACCAATGTCAACGGCTGGGGTAAGAGTGACGCTTTTCGACAACTTGTGGTCGTAAATGTTAAACGTCAACTTACCTCTAACATTACTGTTGTCACCCGATTTAAAAATCAACGGGTGGTTGTTGTAACTTGAATGCCCAGTGGTTCTGATGGGCAGGGTTCCCTCGACGTTAATTTTCGTCTTGGGCATGAATACCTCGCCACGATCACCACGGCCGGTAAAGTTGATGTCAACGGAACCAAGGAATATATCGTCGAACTGATATTGACGATAGAGACCTTCACCACCATCCTCCCAGCGTCGACCAAATCCAGTATCAATGTTGGAATCCCAACCCTTGCCATTTATCTTAATGGTTGGGCCAATAACCAGCTCACGCCAATTGAAATGGAATTTGTCGCGGTCGTCGCCCGCGCCCATAGCGCCAAAAGCGAACAGTCCGAGCTCGCCTTTGACATTCTCAGTGACGTCAAAGCGAATTGTTCTGCAGTTACCTTTGGCCCATGAGTAGTAGTTATTCGACCCGTCACCATTGTCATTGGTATTAATACCGGCTCCGACATACAGTTCAGGTCCGCAACCCGTTGGTGCTGGTTCCTCATAAAGAGGCGGTGGTGGGTACGGTAGTGGCTCTTCTGTGGTTGGCGGTTGCTCCTGCTGAGGAGGATCTTCTTTGACCGGATCTTCTTCTTCCGGTGGATCTTCTTCTTCCGGTGGTTCGTCTTTGGCCGGTGGTTCTTCGGTGATTGGCGGTTCGTCGACCGGAGGTGCATCTTTTTTGGGTACGGGTTGTTTAGACCAGGCCCAGTTAGTGCACGGTGGCCGGAAGAGGAAGAAATACTCCCCCTCGTATTCAATTCGCCAGTAAGCGGCGTTGAGGGATTTGCGTCCCTCGTAGATTACACGGCTTCGCAGTTTGTACGCCCCGAAGATCATTTGGGCAAACTGCGCTCCGCGGGAGACGATGATGTTGCCATCGGCTGGGGAGCCAAGTCGGGCGATAAAACCCTCCTTTACCTCCTGTGGGATGGCGAACATGTTAATGGCCTTGACCGCATCACGATCAGGACCAAATGGATCGACGTTGACGTTGCGCCAGTGGAACTGGCCGTCAACTGGCTTGGGGTTTGGTCGCGCCTTACGGGAAGGGGCGGCCTTGGCGGCGGTTGGCGAAGTCGACGCTGGTTGCGTGGCAACCAATCGACTTAGACCGAGATGAACTGGGTCAAGCTGCACAACCGGACGGTTGTAAAGCGACAGCCAAGTCAAATCGCCTGGACGAATTGGGTTGCTTGCGGGCGCAACTGATTTGACGTTTTTTACCGGAGCGGCAGGAATCTCAAGTGCTTGACCCGGGTGGATCAAATGAGGATTCTTAATGCTCGGGTTAGCGCGCCAAATCTGCTGCCAACTAACAACGCGCTCTAGTGTGCTCGAATGTCTTGCGATTGACCACAAACAATCGTTTTGCCGCACAGTATAACTAGCAGCATTAGACGCCGTGGCGCAAATCAGGAGCACCAACGCTATAAAACATGAGAAAAAATTTCTCATGGCCTTTCTCCTTTCCCTTGGCGTGGCCAAGTAGTAGTAGGAACCATGCTCCGATAGCCATCCACGTAGATGCTGCCATTCCTTTTCCTGTTCAGGTCGCTTCATCTTGTCCGAAGACAAGAACACTAGGGCAATAATGCCACCAGTGTCGGGGAGCCATTCGGCTTCTACCCACGCGAGATCAGCGAGCCATTCGGCTTCTAGCTGACAAAAAGAATAAAAGCGGTGCGGATAAGCAGTGGAGCTGGTTGAGGGTGTGAGTGTCGGGTTAAATGCGTAAAGCCGCAGCGATTTAACGCTTGGCTTGGTTACTTGTTGCGTTTTGACGCTGCTCGTTCAAGAGTCGCCGAATGTGCGCCTGGTAACTATATACCACCTGGCGCATCACTGGGGCGAAATCTTGTCTCAAGCACTTGGCTCTGGCATAAAGCCCAGTCCAAGAATCGTCGATGCCTGCCGCAACGGCATCACCGACGACGGCTGAGGCGGCCATGATTGCCCCGATGCCGGTAAAACTGGCAGCGAGGTTTAATGGAATCCCTGCTCGTTTGGCATAGCGTTCGAAGCCGTTAAAACCGGCTAAGTCACTCGCCAGATCGGCAAAGACTTCAGTTGGCAGCCAACCGAGGCGTAGCTCGCCCAAGGGGGTTTTGTATTCCCAGGGGAAAGCATCTTCGATCTGCGAGCGATACGAATACCAGCCGGCACTGCCGACAGTAACTTCGTAAATATGCTCTTCCGACCGCAGAGCTTGTAAGCGGTAGTATTCCCGCCAGAAGGCAGAAACTTGACTAAGTGAGGTACCGAACCGATCGGCAAACTTTTGCCGATATTCCTTTTTCTCGTCGAATTTCTCCGAGTCGTAAGGAATTGGTTCGTACTTCTTATCATTTTCGCGAGGCAAGTCATAAATTGGACCGCCAAGCAAACGATAAGCATAACCACCGTCCCTGTTAGAGAGGACCATTTTGCTGCCCTCAAGCTCCGCAAGGGAGTGTTCGAAGGTAACCTGCAAAAGAATCTCTCCGAGCCGGTTAAGCGGTAACTCATGGACAACCTGTCCACTAGGCAGCTTAACTCGCTTGGGAGCGAGAAAGGCGAGGCCGTACAGCACCGTGCCATCGGGTTTGACGGCTGGCACTGGCCAGACGCCGCCAAGGTTCACAGTCTCCACCAGGAGACCCGGATCTAGTATCACCGTAAAGGTGGTGATCACTTTGACTTGGTTTTTCTCCTGTTGGGCAGGAGATGCCATACTCACGCCTTGTTTTGGCGAGAGTGCATAGGACGGGACGTGATGGTTTAACGTGGTACAACCACTCAATACCATCACAACGATAATTATTCCGAAAATCCTTCTCATGGCACTCTCCTTTATTTTTGTTTTGTTTGATTTATGTCATTCCCGCACAGACGACAACCATTGCTAAGATTCCCGGCTTGGCAGGAATGACATTTTTTTTAGTTTCTATGTAATTGTCAAACAACATCTAGGATCAATCCGATTCCATGAACCTCATCGAATCAGAAGCAATCCAGCAAGCCCAAGGCTTACTATTTATATTTAAAACAAGTTGCGAATATCCCCTTGATTAATAATATCGTTATAACCAACTTGATTTTCTTTAAAATATGATGGCGGTAAATCTGGCGATTCAACCGATTCGTCAATGCCCACTGGTTCTGTCACTGGTGTCAAAACTGCACTATTAGATACAAAACCACTCACCCGTTCTGCATAAGCTTGGCGATCGGCAGCCGCACGATCTGCCTCTGTTTTGGCCGAAGCCACTGGTACATATTGTGGCGTATTCACTTGAAAGGCAAAAGCAGGTGCTGCTGGTGTTTGATTTTCCATAATAACTTCTTGTGTCTCGGTTGTATTTGCTACGTTGGGCATAGGCTCAATCGGGGTTATAATAACTGGCACACTAGATTTGTTGCCCATTTCTTTTAAATAACCAGCAAATAAGCCAAAGCCGAGGCCTAACACAATTGCTAAACCAAAATTTAAAAATAAATTAGGACGTACTGGCCAGGTAGTAGTAACTGGTTGGTCAATAATCCGGACATCCACCTTCTCACCAGCACTCAAAAACAAGTTGCTGCGATTTTTTAAGGTATAATTAACTGCCTGGGCAACCTGATCGGCTTGATATCGATTTTGATGATAGACGTCGACCTCCAAGACACCGTAATCGTTTATGGCCTTAGCCGAGACGCTTTTTTGCCATTGCCGGGTCTGTATACGCAAATCACGACTGTAATAGGATTGATCAATATTAAATCCAGCGGCACTGACTTCGTCAAAAAATGCATTGGAAGAAATAACCTCTTTCAAGACGCCAGTTAAATACTCACTATTCTTGGCCGCCTGAAACGGATCAGAGGCTTTGTTATTGGCGATAATTAAAACACGTGATCGGGTACGATATTCCATGGGCTGCAAGAATGTGGCACCAATGGCAACCAATAAAAAAACCAAAAGCGACCAAGCGATCACTCGCTTATTGCGTTTGGCGATTAAAAATAGGTCAAAAAATTCCATAGCGATTAATTATTGTTCGACCACAATTGCGGTCTTTAAGTCAATAGTAATATCAGACATTAGCATATTTTTGTATTTTCGTCAAGTAAAAAAGTCAAACCACGCAAAAAAACAGCCCGATGGCTGTGTAATTATTTAAAAATTGTTTAAAATTAGCTATTTATTAAACATCAAGCTCGTTCACCAATATTAACCGCTTGCCTTCTAGCACCTGATATAAGAAAACATCTGTCATGCCCCGTCGGTAGGTAAACTCGGCCGGATCCATATAGGTAAAATTCAGCTCACGACCAATTTCTTGCTCTAATTCACTTAATAATTTGATTAATTTGGGCTTGTTCACCTGCCCCACCACCAGTAAATCAACCGGCGAGTCGGTGTTATTCATAAAGATGCCGCTTAAAACTAGCAACTTAACCTTGCCAAGCCGCTTGAGCTTATCAACAAAATCTCGTTCGTATAATAACTGCGATTTAATTAAAAGCGCCTTAAGCTCTTCCTGTAAAATAAATTCTGGGTGTAAATGATAAAATTTTTCTGGTTTTTCAGTGGCTCCGGTTTCAAGCTTTGGTGACTTGGAGTCGATTATTTCAGCCGACTCTGGCGCTGTGGTTTCTTTGGTAACATACTCTGCCGCCACCATGCCAAACTCCTCTAAATTATCTAACTCTTTTTTTATGGTTGCGAGGTTTAACTTTAATTTTTTAACCAAGGCTAAAAACGTCCAGCTGGTCTGGGGGGATAAGATAAAAAGCTTAATTAATTGGACGCGTGTCCGTGAACCAAATAGTTTTTCCAGCATACCTTTGTTTACTTGCCGTTACTAGTTATTTTATAGTATAATATAACTATCGTCAAACGCATCACGCGCTATTTTTTATTGTAGTCATGTATTATAAATTAGCCCAATTAATTCTCACTCCTAGCCAAAAAACCGGAACCATCGGTGAAGTTTATGTTGCCCAGCCAGATTCAAACCACGAAAAAATTGCCGGCCGTTTATTTATCGTCATCGAAATGCCAGCTTCAACCCCTGGTGGCATCAAATTCATTAATTTTTTAATCAATGACTTTACCCACAATTATTACCAAAACGAAAAGTTAATTTTACGAGAACGCTTAAGTACCGTTAAAATAGAACACATCTTTGAGGCAGCACTCGCTAAAACCAACAAAAACATTGCTGATTTTCTACATACGCCCAGTATCTCCCTTAATTTAAAAACCTTAAGCGCCACCGTAGGCGTTATTTTTGAGAGCGAACTACATTTTGCCATTATTGGTCACAACAAGGCTTTTTTGGTTTACCCTAATCCAAAATCAGAAACTGGCAAAGATTATCGCATTACCGAAATTACACAACGCTTAAATAGCGATGAGCCACCACCAAGCACCAGTCACACTAAAATGTTTTCCAACGTTATCAATGGTCAGATTCCGCCGAGTGGGTATTTCATGTTTTGTAACGAAACCCTGCCAGAATATTTAAGCAACAAACAACTAACCGAAATCGTTACCACCCTCTCCCCCGCCGCAGCCATCGAGCAAATGAAAAATTTGCTTGGCCAGGTGAATGCATATGTTTCCTTTTTTGCCCTATTAATCAAAAACACACTAGGCCAAGCCGTACCGACGGATCGACCAGTGGTTACCACGATTATTCCACAATCTAGCCAAGCCTCGATTAATCAGCTTAAATCAACTGAGTCAACCACCGAGCATTATCTCGCCCCATCCGGCACGGTTGATATCCGCTCTTGGTTTGCTAAAATTATTAGCTTCTGGCCCAGCCTTAATCTTCGCCGAGGAGAAGCACCGACGGGTACCGGCCAAATGATGATGACCGAGCGAGTTACCTTTAGAAAACAAACCGCGTTCCGCTGGCTACATCGTTTAGGTAAAATATTACATTCTTTGGTCGAAAAATTTCTCACCCTACTCTTTTTATTACCCCGACTGTTCCGTCCTGGCTTATGGCGAGTCGGCTTTGGACGCGTGGCTACCGCGCTGGTTGAATTCCCTAAAAAACTTATCGCTTTAAAACGCAGCCATCAGATTGCCATCGTAATTGGTATAATTTCCATTGCTTTACTTTCCTACAATTTAGTTAATCAAAACTCCAAAAACCAAGTCAAAGCCAAGGAACTGCTCTGGCAAACCCTATCACAATCAATCGAGCAAAAAGAAAATCAGGCCGATGCTAACTTGTTATACGGTAACGATTTTGGCACTAACCAGCTCTTGGTCGAAATCAAACCACTGTTAGATCAGTTACCTGCTGGCGATGCGCGCTTTACTACACTGTTTAATCGATATAACGAACAAGCTGCCAAGGCACGGCACGAAACTAGAATTGCTGCCACACAATTAACTGATTGGAATCAATTAGCAGCCGGCAGTGCCAAACCAACACGCCTTTATTATTATAAAAACAATATCTACGGCTTGGATGGTGCGCAAAAGAGTATTTATCAATATGACATCACCGGCAAGACTAACAGCCGTATTACCTTGGAC
>JBAXJQ010000038.1:0-5684 GCA_037137775.1 Candidatus Falkowiibacteriota bacterium
GGATAATATGCACCATATTTCCGTATAACAATAAGGGTAAAATTGTTTTTAAAAACTTTTGCATGATTATTTATTTTTTATATACCATTCGTATGTAGCCGATACGCCTTTTTCCAAATTATATTCTGGCTTGAATCCTAAATTTTCTAATTTTGTTATGTCTAGAACTTTTCTCATTGTGCCGTCTGGTTTAGTAGCGTCCCACACAATTTCGCCTTGATAACCAACGACGGAGTTAATTAATTCTACCAGCTCCTTTATGGTTACATCTTTGCCGGTGCCAATATTTACAATCTCGGCGTCATTGTAATTTTCTATTAAGAAAATGGAGGCACAGGCTAAGTCATCGACATGCAAAAATTCTCTTCTCGGCGCACCTGTACCCCAAACCGTAACGCTTGAATTATTGTTAATTTTCGCTTCATGAAATTTACGAATGAGCGCTGGCAAGACATGAGAACTCTCTAAATCAAAATTATCATTCGGGCCATACAAATTAGTGGGCATGACCGCGATAAAATTCGTGCCGTATTGACGGTTGTATGCCTGGCACATTTTTATACCGGCAATTTTGGCAATGGCGTATGGCTCGTTAGTTGATTCCAATTCACCAGTTAATAAATATTCTTCCTTAATCGGTTGTGGACAATTTTTTGGATAGATGCACGATGAACCTAAAAATAATAATTTTTTTACTTTATTCAGATGGCTCTGGTGTATAATGTTATTCTGGATTTGCAAATTTTCATAAATAAACTGTGCCGGAAAGTCTCGATTCGCCAAAATGCCGCCCACTTTAGCTGCTGCTAAAAAAACGTACTCCGGTTTTTCGACATTAAAAAAACCTGCAACATCTTTTTGATCAAGCAAATCAAGTTCCTCCCGATTTTTCAAAAGTAAATTATCATAGCCCAGTTCAGTGAGTTTTCTGACCAGTGCTGAACCGACTAAGCCGTTGTGACCGGCAATATAAATTTTCGCGTGTTTATCCATTGGTTTTTTCTTTAGCCAAATCAGCTTCGCACATCATATTTACTAATTCTATGAAACTAGTTTTAGGTTGCCAGCCAAGCTGTAAGTTGGCCTTACTAGCATCGCCGATCAACAATTCCACCTCGGCCGGCCGAAAGTATTTTGGGTCGATTTCAATAATAGTCTGTCCGGTTTTTTGATCAATGCCTTTTTCTTCAACTCCCTGCCCTTGCCAGACTAAATCAAAACCGAAATGTTTAGCGGTAAGCTCGACAAATTCACGCACGGAATGGGTTTCGTTAGTGGCCAATACATAATCATCTGGTTGCTCTTGTTGTAGCATTCGCCACATACCATCGACATAATCGCCAGCAAAGCCCCAATCGCGCTTGGCATCCAAATTGCCCAAATATAAACCATTGTCTAAGCCCAATTTAACGCGTGCTAAACCTCGAGTAATTTTTCTAGTGACAAATGTTTCGCCTCGGCGCGGTGATTCGTGATTAAACAAAATGCCGTTAGCGGCATACAAGCCATAGCTTTCTCGATAATTTCGGGTAATCCAATAGGCATACAGTTTTGCCACACCATAGGGTGAACGGGGATAAAACGGGGTGGTTTCTTTCTGGGGCACTTCTTGTACCAAACCAAACATTTCTGAGGATGATGCTTGATAAAACTTAGTCTTGATTCCAGTCTCTCGTATTGCGTCTAGCAATCGCAAGGCGCCAAGTGCGGTTACGTCGCCAGTGTACTCAGGAATATCGAAGCTGACGCGGACATGGCTTTGGGCGGCCAAATTATATATTTCATCTGGCTCTATTTTTTCCAACAACCGATTTAAATTACTACCATCCGATAAGTCACTATAATGTAAAAATAATTTCACACCGTTAATATGAGCATCTTGATATAAATGATCGATTCGCGCAGTGTTAAACGTACTGGCACGACGAATTGTGCCATGCACCTCATAACCCTTGTCCAAAAGCAGTTCTGCTAGATATGAACCATCCTGGCCGGTAATGCCAGTAATTAATGCTTTTTTTCCACTTTGAGCAGACGTAATTTGTTGCATATTTATAAAAATAACCACCGACCGTTTACCAGTCGCTGGTTTTCTCAATCACCTTCTGTTTTAACGTCAAATATTTTTCTACAGCCTTTTTCTCTACCTCAGGTGAAACTAGGCGCAATATTTCCAAACCTAAAATCCGATACTGTTTACCAACTTTATTGGCTTTCAGTAGGCCACTTTTCAGCAACCGTTTCATTGTGCTATTACTGATTTTTAACAGCTTTTCAGCCTCAGCGGTGGTATACACTGCATTTTCTTTGATTTCATTCTGCATATACCCTAATTATACTTTAGGTGTCATACGGTGTCAACAGGTACCATTGCCGATTCGTTTTTTGCCTTAAAAATCACGTAACGATAGATATAAAAATTAGAAACGGCAATCATGCCAGATAATATAAACTGAGCGAATAAATACCATATTTTGACAAAATCGACCAAAAAAAACATGCCCAACGAGTTAATACCCAGATTGCAGGTATTTAATATAAAATGCATTGGTAATTGCTCCCGTTTGCGTCTAGCGTGCGTCCCGTCAAATGTCCAATATTTCTGCAATAGAAAGCTAAAGATAAATGCTAGTAGGAAGGCTAAAATCGAGGCGTGAAAATACCACATTTTGCCTACTTCCGTAAACTGATACAACAACACCAAATCAAGACCGGTAGCCAAGCCACCGGAAATTAAAAACTTTATCACCGTAAAATATTTTTGAATAAATTGCGCCATCATGTTTAATTGCTTATGCTAAACCCATTTCTTTTTTATAATTTTCGAGCCAGACTGGTAAATCAACAGTCGGCTCCCAGTCTAAGAGCTCCTTAGCCAAGCGATTATCAGCACGAGTCGCTTTTGGCTCGATTCTTGCTTCGATATTTGTTGTTGGACCACCAATCATGGCAGCAAGTTCGTTAATGGAATATTCCTGGCCGCGACCGATGTTAATTGACTCGCCTTTTTTTACTTGCTCGTTTTCGGCGGCTAAGATGTTGGCTCGAGCTACATCAATAACAGAGGTATAGTCGCGACGATTTGTCCCGTCGCCGGTAATACTCATGGGTTGATTTTTTAACCGCTGTTGGATGAAGATACCCATCACCAAACAATAGGCGCCTTCCAACGCCTGACGCTTGCCATAAACATTAAAATATCGCAAGCAAACAGTTGGTAGACCATAAATCTCGCTGAACAAACGGCAATACATCTCGCCGGCAAATTTCTGTAAAGCATAAGGACTTAATGGATTAGTGGGCATCGTTTCTACGAGTGGTAACTGTGGCTGGTCGCCATAAGCTGAAGAGGAGGCGCTGTAAACGACTTTTTTTACCTTGGCATCACGAGAGGCCACTAAAACATTTAAGGTGCCATTCAAGTTAATATCGTTCGCCGTAATCGGATCTTCGATTGAGGGTTGAACTCGAGGCCAGGCAGCCAGATGAAAAACGTAATCAACACCAATAAAAAGTGGCTTGATCGAGTCTAAGTTACGAATATCTAATTGATGCAACTCGGCCTTGGGATTAACATATTCTGTCTTACCCGTGCTGAGATTGTCGATGATAACCACTTCGTCTCCACGTTCAATTAATACATCAACTAAGTTCGAACCGATAAAACCGGCACCGCCGGTGACTAAACATTTTGCCATATTTTTTACCTAATATTAAATAAAAACTACCAATGCCAGCGGCTTGGTATATACATTATCTCTAATTATACCGTTTTGGTCAATTGATTGGCGCGGTTAATTGCCATGGCTCATAGGTGATATCGCCCAAAAATAGATTCCAGTCTAATTGATTTTGCAACTCAAAGGTACGCGGACCGAGGTCTGTGCCCCACCAGTTGTTCGTTGCTTCGACTGGATTCACTGCATATTTATCATTTAAAATAGCAATACTGTTTTGTTCGAACCGACTATGGCTGACCGTTACCGTGCTTTGGCCATGACTCCAGATGGCAGAGTCGTTATCTTTAAACACGCTACGACTAATGGTTATGGTTGCGTCGTTGGCGTCGATAGCGGCATACATTTGCCAAACTTGTTGCGCTGCCAATCTAATGTTAGATTTGCGTGACACAACTTTGCTTTTTGCCATGGCCGCTATGTCTGAACACCAGCCGCCATATTTAAACTCTGCGTATTCAAAATTAGCCATACTGCCAGGTTGAAAATCCAAACCACACCAATCACCTTTTTTGGGTTGGCTGTTGGGCACGTCGGTTAGGGCGGTAAAAACAATAGGTAATCCTAATGCGCCAATTGCTTGCACCGTGCCGTTGATGTGCCATTTGATATTTCGAGCGAAGCGAATGACCACGCCTGGTTCGATGGTGATGGATTGATCGGCCGAGGTATCTAATTCTTGATGGAGGCAATATGGACTTTCGGCCGAGGTGAGATTGATTGCTCCGTTGGTAATTAGTGATTCAAGCGGGGTGCAGGTGTCAGTTTTAGCCAACACGATTGATTGTGACTCGCTCCATTGACCAGACTCACCGGCTCGCACTTTAAATGAATAGGTGAGCGCGGTTGAGGTAGGTTTGGTAGCACCGTAAACCGTGCTGGTAGCCGTGGTGGAAGATAGATAGGTTTGCCATTCGCCCGAGTTGATGGTGTAGGCTAAATCGAATGCTGTAGACGAGCTCGTGCTTGATGCTTCATTGACTTGCCAAGAAATGAGGATATTTTGCGGAGTAGTAGTGGCAAGGCTAGTAATAATGGCGGTTAGAGGCACTGCCTCGGTGCTCGTTGCCATGGTTGAGGTGGCAGTTGAAGTAGCGAGGTCGATAATTGTTGAGGTGGCTTCTTTAGCTGGTAATTCTGGATTGGGAGTTGGCGAAGGTGTTGGGCTAAAATAATACGCGATTGGATTATTGGTTGTAACAGAGGTAGTGGTTATTGGCAAAATAGTTGCGGGCAGTTTGGCAACTGGTTTGACAGATGCTGTAACAGGGCCGACTGCTTTGGCTGGTTTAATCAAGACAAGTTTGGGTAGTTGGGGCAATTTCGGTAGTTTGGGTGGTGGTGGCAATGTGGTGATAATTTTCTGACTCAGCATTTTGCCCTGCTCGGCTGATTTGTCGATGATGACACCGGTAATCTCGACCGTGTCTTTGGCCACGGTCTGGCCGGTCTCGACTGTGGCCACGGCCAACTTGGTGGTGGTCTCGCCCACTGCCTCACCATAGTTGATGGCCTCTTGCCACGTCTCGGCCGCCAACTTGGTCGTGCCCGACCAGATTTCTTGGCGCTTGATACTACCTAGGCTCGCCACGTCACCGATGACGTATTTGGCGCCTTGGGCTAATTGACCGAGGCCCTGCCCCACGCCTTGCCAGAAACCAACCTTGGTTTGCACTTTGACCTTATCGATCTGATTGAACCTGTTTTGAAAATAACCAATCACGCCAGCGCTATACCCCACTGCCTGTGCCGAGAGGATGTTCCAGTAATCTAGGTTGAGCTTGAAGTCATCATCTACTTGATAATTTGGTTTTAATGACTCAGGATTTTGAGTATAAACCAATTTATATTTAATTCCATTAAAATTATTTATATAATACAACCTATTTTGATTATTAATTATAATTTTTTCTGATTGATAATTTGCGGGGTTAAAATTATTTATAC
>JBAXJQ010000039.1:0-4643 GCA_037137775.1 Candidatus Falkowiibacteriota bacterium
GGCGTACAACTATCACTATCTACATTACACGTTTTACCAGCACAACCAGATACTCCAGCAGAACACGCAAGCGAACAAGTATCCCAAGTACAATTATTTTTACAATTCTTTAACCCAGAAGCACCACCAATGGTACAGGAGTCTGAATTGCCATCACAAACTTCTGGCCCATTAACAACACCATCCCCACAATAATTTACTTTAAAAAGAAAGTTACCAGGAGAACTTTGACTACCCCATTGATCAATCGCCTTAACCTCAATTGCATAGGAGCCTGGTGCGGTTGATGTGCCTGATAGTTTTCCGGTGGCAGCATTAAAAGCCATGCCTGCCGGCAAACCAGTCAGAACATACGTAAAGGGGTTGCCCTCGGGATCCACAGCGCCAAACAATGGACAAGAGCCATAATTTTGCCCGACATAGCCAAAATTAGGGCAAAGAGAGCAACTATTAACACTGGTAATGGCCGAGGCAATTTTATTATTTGATACGATGAAAAAAAACAACGCACTTAGCATAAAAAACACTCCGCCAATTATCAATATATTTTTTTTCATATAAAGATTTTTATTTAGGTACGTTTAACTTGCCAGGGCCATTTGGATTAAATCCATTGGCCACCTCCTTACCATCAGTATTACCATCACCATCTGTATCGGGATTATTGGGGTTAGTTTTGTATTTAAAAATTTCTTGACCATCAGTAAGTCCATCCCCGTCCGTATCTGGATTGAACATGTCAGTTTTAAAGGATAATTCATCTTTGTCGGCAACTTCATCTTTATCTAAATCCATGGGTCCCTTGCCATTGGGATTAGTACGATCTTCAATTTCTTTTTTATCTGGCACACCGTCACCATCCGAATCAGCTTTTAACGGATTGGTAAAATAAACAAAAACTTCTTGCGAATCAGAGAGGCCGTCGCTATCGGTGTCAAACTTTAACGGGTCGGTGCCATATTTTTTTTCCTCTTGATCGGTAAAATTATCATTATCAGAATCTTTAAACACGGGGTAATACAAAGTGGGTCGTTCTGTTAAATTAGCTTCACTTACCTGGCCAATAATACCATTGTTTTTGATATACGAAGTTAAATCATCAGTATTTGACTGAGCAGTTGATATGGTACTAGGAATAGTGCTACTTGAAAATACAATGTCCTGATTTTTTATCACATTTACCGGCAAAGTCTGTGTGTGTTTTTTACTCATCAACAATACTGCTGCCCAAATAACCAAGACTAGGAATATCGAAATTGTTAAAATTATAATGGTTTTTTTATAAGGCATTTGTTTTATTTATTCACGCAGCGCCTTAAACGTAAATCATCAACATATAAATTAGTACCCGCAGGACCTGTTTTTTTAGAATAGGAATTTAGGGCAAATAAAATTTGTCTGGCACCTGTTTCATTTTTAAGTTGATCCAAGTCAGAATTATAATCAAACATGGTAGAAAAATACACCCAATCAGGATAACTCCCTCCATTAATAACTCTGCCCGAGATGGCAGGGTAACATCCAGTCTGATTGGCTAGCGTCTTTTTTAAATTTAAACATAAACAATTATTATCAACTCGCACACCAGCAGCAACATGTACAGGGTCAGCATTAAATAATCCCGGTGCCTGCTCCTTACTGCCTGCGGGCAAACTATCGTATATCGTTTTATAATCCGCACAAAGGGGTGAGCTTGAAGCAGAATAGCCAGACTTTCCAACCTGATAATCATCGCAAGGGGTTAATATCACGCTTTGATTCCAACATTGACCTGACCAAGAAGGAGAATAGGTTAAAAGAAAATCTGTCCAACTATCAACTGAAGATTCACCTTTATAATAAAAATCTAATAAATACTTTTCATTTAACTGAAAAGCAGTAGCTGATAAATCAAACTTAGTTGACAGACCTGCGGCAGGATTGTTGGACGCCCAGCAGAAGTTAACACCATTAGCATATTTAGAAAAATATGGCGGGTTCGGGCCAGTAGGAAATTTATCAATTGCCTGATTGCAGTTGTCTGCTTTTTGTAAATAACAAATGCTATTAGCCGCGTCCCAAAAACACTGATTGTTGTTAGTGTAAAAGTTTGGATCATTACAAGCAGCAGCTGAACAAGTATAATACATAGTTATATTCTCCTTCTGCTTAATCAGTAAGCTCTTATTACCTCCCGAGGTGTGATTTTCTGCACTTGAAACTGATGCATTAGAAAAAAGCGGATTATTTAAATGTTGATAATACGACCAGCCGGCAGGCATGGCTCCCAAGGCGCCATTTTCCATGGTTTGTACCGTCCCCATAAGATGTGAAAGGTCGGCATGATTATCGACATCCCCATCGCAATCATTGTCAATACCATCAACCTGTGAACAGTCATCGGGCTGCCCAGGATTAATTTTATTGCCGTCGATTAAGACGGTTCCATTTAACCCAACGACCTTATGAACACCAGGTGTGTCATCACAGTCTACACCTACCTTAGGGCACCCGGTTGAGCCTAAAGCACCATACCCATCACCATCACGATCAACACAAACTGAACAATTTAATATCGGCGGCCGGTTATGAACACCAATGGCACACACCTTTTGAGCGGTGGTGCCTTGTTTGTCGGTAACGTTTATCGTGACCGAATAGCCGCCAACCGCACCTGTTTTATTCGCGGTCAATTTATAATTATTTGTCACGGCGGTGTTTCCTTTTACCGGCGCCGCAGACCAGCTCTTGGACGTCCAATCGATGGCTGCGCCAGTTTGCACGCTAACCGTTAAGGGAAGATATGCGCCGCTAACGCTAAAATACCCTTCGAACTTTTGACCGGCCACGCCTTGCATTGCCCCACATACTATATTCGGTGAACTAGAGCTTGGTCTAAGACCGCTGTCTTTAACTCCACAAGCATTGACCGTCTTGTTTAATTTGACTGAATGTATTTGAATATTTGAATCAGCATCATTACCATTTCCCCAATTACCAGGATTATCTGGATCATAGGTCCAATCATTAGTCCAGTCTATTGTGATTTTATGTAATCCGGCCGACAACTGACCTAGGGCTACAGAATTTACCACTTTCCCTGGTAGTGGAACAGCATCAGCGCAAACATCACTAATATAAGCACCGTCTAAAAGCACTTTTACATTATGCTGTACTCCGGTTTTATAGTCACACGGTGGATCTTGACTAAAAGCTGGTAAGCCTGCTGATGGTGGACTGCCTAATTTAAGAAGATTTAACGGTCCATATGGCGAATTACCAGAGTTGCTTGTTTCGAGCGAAACATAATATTGCCCCTCTTCAGTTATATTATAATCGTAAGTCCAATACGCAGCATTACAATCCCCGGTAGCGGGTGCAGCTCCACGACAAGCGAGCGCACTGTTAGTGGTTGAAAATTGATTACCATTTTTATTTAACACCATCGGATTACACATCAACCCCGTTTCACTCGGAATATAAAAGCCGCAGGTCTTGCCATCCTTACTCGACCAATATAAATAAGCCAGACTGTTTGTGGGCATGTCGAGTTGGTTGTTGTTGGGCAACGGGTCGGCGAATTTCTTTTCAGATTCATTCCAACAGGTTTGCAGATTGTATTTTATATCATCGGCGTAGGTAGATTTACACTGGGTTAGTTCATTAATGGGATCAACCGGTAACTGCGTGCCTAGTGCGCTACCGAGGGTTTCTTGCCAACTTGGCCAAGTAGAAATGGAATAATTCGCCATGTAGGTACCGGCTGCTAATATTGGGCACTTCCCCCCATGACCTGCTTTATAATTATCCAGCAACATATTCATTTCATACAAATCGGCCTGGCGGATAAAATCACGAGAAAGTTTGCCCTTGTCTGCTGTGCAATGATTACCCACTGAGCAATTTGGGTTAATTGAACAAGTACCTTGGTACTGAGCTTGAATTTCAGTAGCAGTGAGCGCACGGTTGTATACCTTTACCCCGGCAATTTGCCCCTGGAAAGCGTGCTTTATATTAGTTCCGGTAATACTTTGACGACGACCAATACAGAATCCATTCATAGTCGATACAGCATCACCAATCGTGCCGCTAAAAGCAGGAAACGTGTTATCATAAATGCTTATACCATTAGCAAAAACTTCTACCGACTTACTCGGCGCATCCAAGGTAAAAATCAAATGAGTCCACTGGCGAAAGGGGGCAACGAAGCTTGTATTGATTCGTCCACCATTAAACCAACCATTGCCGTCAGCAAAAGCAAAGGCAATTGTGCCGTTGGCATTACGAAAGAGCATATATTCCCCCTCCTTGCCTACCACTGCGCCACCCAAGGTATCATCACCACCTGGCCCTTCGGGATAGATATCAGCCACCATGGTTAGCCCAGTGGTTACTTTTAATTTGTCATCCTCAACTTCTATATAGTTAGTTGGGTTAACCGGATCGCCGGTAAACCGGGCGGCTTGACTATTGGGAAAAGTTACCGTACCGACCGTGCGGGTGTCGAGTTTGTTGGCACTGCCATCAGTAGTGTTGCCATTTAAAAGCCAGCAGCCGATGGTGCCGGCGCAGTCAGAATTGTAGATGGGTTGATCGACACAACTGCCGGCGGAGGTGAGGTTGTGATTGAATTTCCAGCCTTCCAGAATCCGGCTGAATATCTG
>JBAXJQ010000040.1:0-4405 GCA_037137775.1 Candidatus Falkowiibacteriota bacterium
CTAGTAAAGTAATTATTTCTGTTCTTTTTTTATTATCAACACCGACAGTGTTAACGGCTGCAGATAATTGATCCTCGACATTCAAAAATTCCTTTATTTTTTTTTCAAATTCACTAATTTTATTGTTATAATTTTTAAAAATTTCTAACCTTAATTTATTTTTTTCATCTTCACTAAAATTATTATCTTCCGCGGTTTGCACGTTCTTTTTTTGCTCATCAAGTTTTTTAGGAAACTCATCTTTATATTTTTCAAAGTCACTAACTAAATTATCTACCCGAGAGGTAAATATATTGACTTCGTTTTTAAACTGTTCAGGTGTTGATTGTTCAACCCCCTGGCTAACTGAGGCTGGCATCATTTCTGGTCCAATAACTTCAGAAGCCGCGGGTGACGAAATAACATTTTTATTCATATTAATATTTTATCGAGAAAATAATTTATCAAAATCTTCTGCCTCAGGCGTACGTGGCAACTTGGGTGGCTTGGTTTTATCCACCTTTTGACTCGGTGGTGTAGCTACTGATTTTTTTGGTTTTATCTCTCGCTCCTCCTCTTCCTCCTCTTCATTATTATCATCTTCAGTAGATTTATCGCTGTTCTCATCTTCCTCGTTTTCATCATCGCTACTCTCTTCTTCACTTTCTTCAGCCTCTTCTTCCTCTTCTTCATCCTCATCTGGCAAATAACTCTCAGGTACTTCCGCTTCTTCGCGACGATGCAAACTAACACCAGACACGCCTTGATTAATCATAGACTCATATTGTTCTTTACTCACCAGTACCTCTCGCCCCTTAGAACCATTGCCAACCGTCACGATGCCCATCTCCTCAAGTACGTCCAAGATGCGTGCCGCCCGGCCGTAGCCAATGCTTAAGCGCCTTTGCAAAAACGAGGTCGAGGCCTTGCCGGAATTAATTACAATTTCCTTGGCCTCTTCCAAGAGCTCGTCATCGTCGGCATCACCGTTACTGCTACCACCCGAACTTGGCATACCCTTTACTCTTTGCCGCTCAGTTACATTGTCTAAATAATTTGGGTCCCCCGCCGCATCTTTAATATATTCAACCACCCGTCTAATTTCCATCGTGCTCACAAATGCGCCCTGCAATCGACGTGGCTTGGAATCCTCAGCGGTGGAAAAAAGCATATCACCCTTGCCCAAAAGCTTTTCGGCTCCTGAGCTGTCTAAAATAGTTTTGGAATCTATGGCCGAGGCCACTGCAAAGGCGGTTCGAGCCGGCAAGTTAGCTTTAATTAAACCGGTAATCACGTCCACGCTTGGCCGTTGCGTTGCCAATATCATATGAATACCAACTGCACGCGCCATTTGGGTTAAGCGAATAATGCTGGCTTCTACATCCTTGGCAGCAATCGACATTAAGTCGGCCAATTCATCAATAACAAACACAACATAAGGCAACTTTTCCATCTTACCCGGCTTTTGACGCATTGCCATTTGATTATAATCCTGAATATTAACTTTGCGATTTTTTTGTAAAACATCAAAACGACGCTCCATTTCATTTATACACCATTTCAAGGCATTGACCGTTTTAGAAACATCTGTAATAACTGGCGTTAATAAATGCGGAATACCATTGTATGGTGTTAATTCTACGCGCTTAGGATCAACCATAACAAAACGCAGGTCATCCGGATTATTTTGGTACAGCAAGCTGACAATAATCGAATTTAAACAGACCGATTTGCCCGAGTTGGTCTGGCCAGCCACCAAAAGGTGCGGCATCTTAGACAAATCATACAACCAAGCCTTGCCGGTAACATCCTTACCCAGTGCGACCAATAAGTTGGTTTTACGTTGCTGAAACTGATCTGATTCCAAAATTTCACGTAAACCGACAATTGCCTTGGTTTGGTTCGGCACCTCAACACCGACTAAAGATTTACCAGGTATCGGGGCTTCAATGCGAATGGTATGAGCTGCCAAGGCCAGAGCTAAATTATTACTCAAGGTAGTAATACGTGAGAGTTTAATGCCCTCAGCTGGTTTGAACGTATACTGTGTTACGGTTGGTCCGACAGTTACATCGCCCATTTCCACGGGAATGCCAAAATTTTCCAAGGTACGCTGAATAACGATGCCATTCCCTTTTATATCGCCACTCGTTGGTTTGCCCACTTTATCAGATAGCAGGTCTAACGGCATATCGATATCAACATTGCTAGGCAGCCAGGTGCGCGTCTCAACCGGTTTGCTGGGCTGTCGATTTACTAAATTTGGCACGGGGTGTTGATCAAAATCCGGCTCGTCTTCTGCCTCATCTTCGTTTTCCTCATCACCTTCGTCCTCGTTATCCTCATCTTCTGATTCTTCACCCTCTTCGCCTTCATCCTCATCTTCGTTTTCCTCTTCCTCCTCTTCATCCTTGCGACCAAGCACTTTGCGTGCTACCCAAGCAAAAGGAAAAATCAATTTGCCCATTAAACTATCCTCGCCAAAAAAATCAACCAAGGCTCGATTAAACATGAGCATTATCGAAATAGACAACAAACACACTAAAATTAACAAGCCTCCCCAAAAACCAAGAAAGGTAAGAAAAAAACCAGCGAGTTGCATACCTACCCAGCCTCCACCACTACCAGCATCAACCGCTGCTTGCCATTTTTCTGGTGATAAAAAAAGATGAAAACTAGTTTCCAAAGTTATCACGATAATACATAAGCCAAAATAAATTGCGCCTTTTACTCCGGCGGGTTCGCGTTTAAGTAGTAACCACCCCCAAAAGGTTAAGACCAAGGGAAACAACCATTTACCCCAGCCGAGCACAAAAGCGAAAACGCCTGCCAAATGACCACCCAAAACTCCAGCCACGCCAAACAGACTCAGCCAAGCCAATAGACCAATAGTTAAGACAATTACTGCAAAAATTGCTTTTTTTGTTTCTGGCTCTAAATCAAAATTTGGGACTACATTAAATGAGTCAGGATTAAAAAAATTCCGTTTTTTCCGTCTTGCCATATAAAAAAATAACCAGCTTAAATTGCTATCTTGATTTTACCATGTTTTAGGCAACAAAAAAAGGCCATCATCGGCCAATTTTTTCTCCAAGCTTACAGTTTTTACCACGCCATAGCTAAGGCTTCGGCACCATTTGATACGTTCATTAACACTACGGCCAACATCACAATTATTAACGCCGACCAGGTGTAAAAACTAAGCGCATGGTGTATGCCTTTGTACTCATGGTATGAATAAGGGCACGATCGAGCCTCCCGTTGTTTAAAAAACACATTAAAACTCTCACCCGGATCGTAGACCAACATAATATACAGTCGACACACACTAGCCAAAACCTCATACCCAACCAAAAGCTGATTTAACCAGATAATGTTCAAATAAAATAACCGCGAGCTATAAACTTCGGCCAAGCGACGTTCCATGAGTTGTGCTAAACGCCACTCCGTTTTTTTAATTCTCTGTTGAAAAAAAGTATAAAGATGAAGCATGAAAAAATATTTAATATCTGCTTGCTATAATATACCACAAATCAACTCAACAACAAAATAACCCATTTGTACTAATCTTTTAAACATCTCACTGTCATGCCATAACCGCGATCACCATCAAATCGATATAATGGCGCACCAATGTATAAATTCCGATACCACGCATTATTAACACCATTAACAGATGCCGTCCAAATAAAGCCACTTGAGCCCATAAAGGCAAATAAATTCGTTATAGTGCGATCACCAACTGCTAAGGCATAAAATCCTGTGCTATTAGATCCATCCCAAGTTGAAGATGACTTCAATTTACCACCTGACACGCTATCACCACCTAAATATGTTGACAGCGTTGTATACTCAGCATCAATTGGTAAATGCCAGCCAACAGGACAAGCGGTAAGAGCTGCTGGATAATTGTAAAGCACCCCATAAATGGTGTAATTAGCCTGATCTTTGGCCACAACCGTACTAGTACCCTGATAGCCATAAACATAATAATAAGGTGTAGCGATACCACCGGTAGTAGCTGGTACTACACTGGGCAGATAGGCCACATTCTTGGCCATCCAGCACTGGGTACCAATTTTAACGGTTGGATACGTATTACCATCTCGTGCATCAGTTACTATTTCCCCACAATCAGCAAAACTAGCCGTTACTGCTAACGACGAGATAACGCTACTCTCCGTTCTGCTTGCCGTTAATACCCCATCACTCCAACTAACAAAGTGAAAGTTAGCATCCGGAAGAGCTATTACCTCGGTACCAGCACTGCCATGCGTCACCGTCTGCGTGGTAGTACCACCGAGGGCACCGTTAGTACCGGCGGTGTAGGTGAGAGTGTAGGTGTTAATCGCAAAGTTAGCGGTATAGGTCTGGGTACTCCTGATATTACTATCGGTTCTGGTGGGATTAGTGAGCCCATCGTTCC
>JBAXJQ010000041.1:0-2459 GCA_037137775.1 Candidatus Falkowiibacteriota bacterium
AATTTTATGAATTAACCACCGGACGAAAAATTGCAATTAATTCTTGAACTCAAGTGGTAATGTGCACACACATATTGCACTTTTCCGTCAACAATGTTCAACAAACTTGACACTACGATACACTAAGGCGTATACTGAAGGTATTATCCTTAACTTCACTCCTATGCACGAAATCCTCAACGAACCCATTGAGGTCTTGGTTAAATTTGCCAAGGCCAAGGTTTTGCCTGCTTTTTTCAAATGGCGTGGTAAGACTTACAAAATAGAAAAGGTCAACTTGGTACATCATCTACGCCACGGTGACGATAAAACCTATTATTTTAGTGTCAGCGACAACCTCAATTTTTTCCGCCTGGCCTTCTCTACCAAGGATTTATCTTGGAAAATCGAGGAACTATACCATGACGGCTAAAATCATTGCCCATTTGGACATGAATTCATACTTTGCATCGGTCGAACAACAAGCTAATCCATTCTTACGTGGCAAACCCGTGGCTGTTTGTGCCTACCTCTCGCGCCATGGCACCATTATCGCCTCATCGATCGAGGCCAAAACCAAGGGAATTAAAACTGGCTGCCGCGTAAACGAAGCACAACAAATTGACCCCAATGTCATTTTAGTTGAAAACGAACCAGCCAAATATCGCGCCGTGACTGAACGGGTTTTTGCCATTGTGCAAGAATACACTGACACCGTTGAACCGTATAGTATTGATGAAATCTTTTTAGATTTGACTGGTTGGTGTGCTGATGTTGAGGCAGCAAAAATAGTCATGGCTGAAATAAAACAGCGCATTTTAAGCGAGGTTGGCGAGTGGTTGCGCTGTTCGGTTGGTATTTCCTGGACTAAATTCTTGGCCAAATTTGCCGGTGATATCGCACCCAAGGGGGCAATACTCTGCATCACCCCAGAAAACCTAGAACGCCAGCTCGATCGACCCTTAACCGAGGCCTGGGGTATTGGCCAACGCATTGAGACCAGATTAAAACTGCTTGGTATCTACACCTTGCTTGAATTAAAAAATAGCGAACCAAGTTTTTTGCGTCGCCACTTTGGCATCTACGGCTATTACCTCTGGTGCCACGTCAATGGCCAAGAGGTTGGTGGCGTGGCCACCGCTGCTCCACCGAAGTCGGTTGGCCACTCCTACTGCCTAGCTGAAAAAACCACTGATAAACTAAAAATAAAAAAAATTGTGTACAAGCTCTGCGAAAAAACCGGCCGCCGGTTGCGCGCCCTTGGTTTTGAGGCTGGCACAATGCATGTTTCCTTGCTTTTAACCAACTACATCGATCTAGCCAAGACCGCACGCAGTCATGACGCCTTTTTTACTACAACAGAAATTTTTCAACCAATCGAACAATTTATTGATTCCGCAGAAATTGTCGCTCCGGTGCGCCAGTCGGCCGTAACTGCCACCAATTTGAAGCCATTATCAAATCAACTATCCTTTTTTTCTAATCGGCCAAAACAACTGGCCATTAGCCAGGTCATGGATACAATCAATGACCGTTATGGTGAGTACAAAATTAAACATGGCCTGATGTTCGGCACCGACGAACAAGCGAAAGACAGAATTGGCTTCCGCAAATCAATAACGCTATAAATATTTTTTAGTCTGACTCAATAATTGATTAAGTAACATTACGGCTTATCAGACATTATTTACCGAAAAAAATTTTCTGTGGCATTTTTTATAATTCCGATCTTTCTTTTTTACACTTTGAACCATATTCCAAATTGCACTTGCTTGAGCAAAAACTTTTGAACGTTCAACTAAACCAAGCTTTTCACCAGCATAATGATGGTAGACGGTATCAATAAAGTTACGACCAAAGTCCCATAAAAAACAAAAGTCAAAGGCAGCGTCATGAAAAGCCCGATCTGCAAAATCGATAATACCAACTACTCTTCCTCTATCACTAATCATAATATGATCACCGGAAAAATCACCATGAACTAGAACTTTTGAAATACGCTGTGAAAATACCGCAGAAATTGAACCAAAAAAACTTTCGTAAGCGATTTTTTCCTTATTTGAAGCATTGGGGTAAATATATTTTTTAGCATCCCTATGTAGTCGGCTAAGTTCGGGCTGAGCAAACCTTTCGTGAACATTAAAATCAACAACCAGTTCAGTGGGCACAGCATGTAGCTCCGATAAAAATTTGGCGACGTCCTTGGCTAAAAACTTTTTTTGGAGACTACTAAAACCATTAAATCGCTGTATGGTTAAACCATTACCAGTAATTATGGGATACCCAGCGAAGGGAGCCTTGCTATTTATCAAGTTGTAATTGGGCACAGAAAAACTGAGTCGCTTTGCTAAAAATTGTAATAACTTTATTTCACCTGAAAATATTTTTTTTGAATCACCTTTTTTAGGAAAAGGAGGGGAACTGTTAATATTTTACTATTTTAGACGAAAGTGATTCTACTAGTTTAGTAAAAAATATAT